>NZ_JBIVAB010000001.1:544615-754081 GCF_044745345.1 Pseudomonas sp. NPDC087029
CGGTGGCCTGGCCGGGGCCAGCTACAGCATCGACCGGGTAGCGCCGAGCGTCACCCACGTCGATGTGCCGGCCAACGGCAGCTACGTGGCCGGGCAGAACCTGGACTTCACCGTGCACTTCGACGAAGCGGTGCAACTGGACACCAGCGGCGGCACCCCGCGCCTGGAAATCACCCTGGACAATGGCGCCAAGGCCTATGCCAGCTACCTGTCCGGCGCCGGCAGCGCTGCCCTGGTATTCCGCCTGACCGTCACCAGCGGCCAGATGGACAGCAATGGCATCAGCGTCGCCAGCAGTCTCCAGCTCAACGGCGCCACCTTGCGTGACAGTGTCGGCAACGATGCTCTCATTGCACTCAATGGGGTGGGCGACACACGCCAGGTGCTGGTCGATGCCATCGTGCCGCAGGTGTCCAGCGTCGAGCTGCCAGCGCCGGGCGCCTACAACGCGGGTGATGTACTGCGCTTCACGGTCGCAGCCAGCGAGAAGGTCATCGTCGACACCACTACCGGTACGCCGCGCCTGGTCCTGAACATCGGCGGCGTTACCCGCTACGCCGCCTTTGTCTCCGGCAGCGGCAGCGACACCCTGGTGTTCGAGTACACCGTCGAACCCGGCAACAACAGCAACGGTGTCACCCTGGGCGCCAACCTCGAGCTCAATGGCGGCACCTTGCGCGATGCCGCGGGCAACGACATGGCGTTGGCTCTGGGTTTGCCCGCAGGCGACAGCGGCATCGTCATCGATACCGTAGCGCCCCGGGCCAGCCTGATCGCCAATGTCGACGTGACCCCGACCAATGCTGGCGCCGTGCGCTACACCGTGACCTTCGACGAGGGCGTCAGCGGCGTCGATGCTGCGGACTTCAGCCTGGTGTTCAGCGGGTCGGCCAGTGGCCGTATTGCCTCGGTGGTGCAGCTTGACGGGCGCACCTACAGCGTCCTCGTCGACAACCTGTCAGGCGCCGGCGACGTGCGCCTGGACCTCAATGCCAGCGGCACCGGCATCGTCGATGTGGCGGGCAACCCGCTTGCCGGCGGCCTGCAGGGCAGCAGCTACAGCATCGACCGCACCGCGCCTGCGGTCACCAGCGTCACGGTGCCGGCCAATGGCACCTATGTGGCCGGGCAGGTGCTGGATTTCACCGTCAACACCGATGAAGCGGTGCTGGTGGACAGTGGCGATGGCAACCCTCGGCTGGCCATCACCCTGGACAATGGCCGGGTGGTGTATGCCGACTACCTGTCCGGCTCGGGCGGTACTGCCCTGGTGTTCCGCCTCGCCGTCACCAGCGGCATGTCCGGCAACAGCACCTTTGCCGTGGGCGCGGCCATCGACCTCAATGGCGGCACCCTGCGCGATGCGCGCGGCAACGACGCCAACACCAGCCTCAACCAGGTCGGCGACACCGCCGCCATTCAGGTCGACGCCCAGGCGCCACGGCCGAGCAGCATCGTGGTCGATGGCCCGGTGCTGCCAACCGATCGCACCTTGAGTTTCACCCTCCGCTTCGACGAGGCGGTCAGTGGTGTGGACGCCGGCGATTTCTCGGTGCAGGGCACCGGCAGTGCCAGCGCCGTGGTGCAGTCGGTGCAGCGGATCGATGCACAGACGTACCGCGTGGTGGTCGGCGACCTGCGCGGGCAGGGGAGCCTGGCCTTGAGCCTGAACGCCCTGGGCAGCGGTATTCAGGACCAGGCCGGCAACCTGTTGGCGGCATCCCTGCTGGGGCAGGCCCAGGCCATCGCCACCCAGGATGTCGGCGACCTGCAGTACCGGCTCGACCCGCCGGCAACTGGTGGTGTCGCGCAGATCCAGCCATTGGGCCTGCAGTCGCCCGCTGTACCAACGGCCGACAGCGTTTCGCCATTGGCAGCGCCAGCCTTGTTCGAAGTGCGCACGGTGGGCGGCGATTTGCAGCCACTGGGCACCATCTTCCTTGGCCAGGCCGGCAGCGCGCCAAGCTTCATCGCCCAGGTGTTCGCCAGCAGCGCTGCCGGCATCGGCGGGCAGGGCGGCTTCCTAGGCTTTGGCGGCGGCGATGGCGGTGTGTTCGCCAGCAGCACCTTTGCCACCCTCTTCAGCCGCGAGGTGCCAGGTGTCAGCGAGATGAACGTGTTCAACGGCAGCCAGTGGCGCCAGAGCGAACTCAACCAAGGGCTGCGCGGGGTGTTCGGTGCGCCGACGCTCGGCCAGCAACTGCAACGGATAAACGACGCCGACCAGCGCCAGGTGCGCGAAATGGCCCAGGCGTTGGCTCAGCCGACACAGATCGGTACTTCGGCATGACTCTCAGCACACACTTACGCGATCAGGCCGCAGGGGGCGGCGCAAGGATGAAGAAAAGCCAGAAACTGTTCGGTGCCAGCTTGCTGGCGCTGGCCATCAGCGGTTGTGCTGTCACCAGCCAGCCCATCGACCGCAGCGCCAGCGAGCAACGCGCCCGCACCGACCTGGCCAGCATGTTCAAGGACCAGGAACCGCTCAACGGCCCATTGACCCTGCACCAGGCCATGGCCCGTGCGGTGAAGTACAACCTCGAGGCGCGCCTGAAGGTGATGGAGGAGGCCCTGTCCAAGCGGCAGGTGGAGCTGGCGCAGTTCGACATGCTGCCGCGCATGGCCGTGGAAGCCGGCTATGCCGGGCGTGACAACGTCAGCGCCTCCAGCAGCCAGAGCGTGCGCACCGGTACCCAGTCTCTGGAACCGTCGACCTCCCAGGACCGCGACCGCGATGTGGCCGACCTGACCATGGTGTGGAACGTGCTGGACTTCGGTGTCAGCTATGTCAGCGCCAAGCAGCAGGCCGACCAACGCCTGATTCTTGAAGAGCGCAAGCGCAAGGTCATCCATACCATCACCCAGGATGTGCGCTCTGCCTATTGGCGGGCGGTGGCGGCGCAGCGCTTGCTGACCCGCATCGACAACCTCATGGTGCGCATCCACCAGGCCCGCGACAACAGCCAGCGCATGGCCACCGAGCGGGTCGGCGACCCGGTGCAGTCACTGAGCTACCAGCGTGCGCTGATCGAGGCCACGCGCCAGCTGGAAGAGCAGCGCCGCGCGCTGTCGCTGGCCAAGACAGAACTGGCGGCGTTGATCAACCTGCCGCTGAACACCGACTTCAACCTGGCCCCGGAGGAGGGCTATGTGGTGCCCGAATTCAAGGGCAACCTCGCCGAGCTCGAACAGCAGGCCCTGGCCAGCCGGCCCGAACTGCGCGAGCAGGACTACCAGGCGCGCATCAGCGCGGCAGAAACCCGCAAGGCCATGCTGCGCCTGTTGCCGGGGCTGGAGTTTTCTGCTGGCGGGCACTACGACAGCAACTCGTTCCTGGTCAACCAGAGCTGGGCCGACTATGGCGTGAAGGTGACCTGGAACCTGTTCAACGTGCTGTCCGGGCCTGCGGCGATCAAGGTGGCCGAGGCGGGCGAAGAAGTGGCGGCGGCCCGTCGCCAGGCGATGTCGATGGCGGTGCTGGCCCAGCTGTACGTGGCCAACGCCAACTACAACGAGGCGGTGCGCCAGTTCCGTACCAGTGAAGAGCTGGCCGAACTCGACGGGCAGATCGCCGAGCAACTGCGCAACCGCTACCAGACCCAGAACATTGGCGAGTTGGAGCTGATCCAGGGCGAGCTGAACAACCTGCAGACGCAGCTCAAGCGCGACCTGTCCTACGCCGAGGTACGCAACGCTTACGCGCAGTTGTATGTGAGCGCCGGCACCGACCTGCTACCGGACAGCTTGCCAGACCGCAACCTGCAGACCATTGCCTCGGCCTTGCAGGCCAGCGAAGCCAACTGGAACCGTTGAGGCCGCAAAGTTTTTGATTTTTTTGAAAAAAACGCTTTACAGGTAAGGGCTTGGTGTCTAATATGCGCCCCACACGACAGGCACATAGCTCAGTTGGTTAGAGCACCACCTTGACATGGTGGGGGTCGTTGGTTCGAGTCCAATTGTGCCTACCAAACATCAGAAGGGGCGATCCGCAAGGGTCGCCCTTTTTGCATGCGCGCGAAAAAGCTCTGTTGCAAGGTGTAACGTATGGTCGCGGTCCGGGCCGGGGGTCGCCATGCTAGAATCCGCGCCTTCGAATCTGGAGGTACACGCGTGCGCAAACTGGCAGTGGTAATGGCAGTGCTGGCCCTGGCGGGCTGTGAAAACGAGGTGGAAGGCGTGCACAAGCAGGTCGCCGAGCACCTGAACAACCCCAAGACCGCCAAGTTCGGCAACGTGCGAATCGACACCAAGGGCACCATCTGCGGCCAGGTGCGCGGCAAGGACGATGCCGGGCAGTACGAAGCCTACCGCAGCTACGTAGCCATCAAGGGTGCCGATGGCCAGTACCAGATCATCGTCGACGACACCGGCAACAACCTGCGCATCCGCGAGATGTGCGGCGGCGCCGACCTGCAGCGCCGCGCCGAAGCCCTGGCCGACCAGCCGGCACCAGAAGGCTGGGACGTGGAAGTGATCCAGGGCGCGAACATGGGCGCACTGAGCGACATGACCGCGCGCCTGATCGAGAAGGGCATCCCGTCTTCGGTCGAATACCGTGAAGGCAAGCCGGTGGTGCTGATGGGGCCGTTCCCGAGCCGTGAAGAGGCCGAGGCGCGCAAGGCCGAGGTCATGGCCAAGCTCGGCACCGACTCGGTGGTGATCCAGCACGGCGCCCAACGCTGACGCCAAAAGCTCGGCGCAGGCGCCCTGTCATCTGCCTTCCAGGCCGGCTATGCTTGCCTTGGGAGATGGCTGAACGGGGAGGGGCTCATGTCTACACTGGAGCGGGCCATCGTTGTGGCCGCCAGAGCGCATGAAGGGCAATACGACAAGGGTGGGGCGGCGTATATCCTCCACCCCTTGCGGGTGATGATGCGGGTGTCCACGCCCGAGCAACGCATCGTCGCCGTGCTGCACGATGTCATCGAAGACACTTCGCTTACACTGTCCGACCTTGCGCGCGAGGGCTTCGCGCTGAAGATTCTCGCCGCCTTGCTGGCCCTGAGCCGGCGCCAGGGCGAGAGCTACGAGGATTTCGTGGTGCGGCTGGGCGTCGACCCGCTGGCCCGCACCGTGAAGCTGGCAGACCTTGCAGACAACAGCGACCTCTCGCGCATCGCCTGCCCCGGCCCTGCCGACCTGGCGCGCCTGGCCCGCTACCGCGAAGCCAGCGCCTACCTGCAGACACTGCCCTGAACCCATCGCCCTGAACCTCAGCCGCAGGCCTTGAGGTTCACCGGCCCGACAAAGTCGTTGCCGCGGCCCATCACGCAGGCCACCTGCTGGTTGCGCTGGCGTTCCCAGGCTTGTGGCGGGTAGGTCTTGTTCCAGGCCTCGAACAGTTGCCGGTCCTGTTTCGACAAGCGCAGGTTGTACTGCTTGCTCATGTAGAAATAGGTGCGCGCGATCATGCCGCGGATCGAGGGGCGCGGCATGACCTTCTTGGTCTTGAAGTCGACCTGGGTCAGGCAGAGGCCATACTGGCCCTGCTGCTGAGGCAGCCAGCCGAAACTGAAATTGCTACGGTCGCCGTTGACCTCGCCGATGCTCGGCACCAGGTTGTGCAGGTCGGCCTCGGCACGCTTGTACACTTCGTCGCGGCGCGAGCAAAGCTTGCGCCCGCCTTCTTGCCAGCATTGGCGCTGATGGCCGATCTGCCACGCCGGCACGATGTGTTCCCATTCGATGCGCGAGGCGCGCTGGGCATTCTTGCGCGGTGCATAGCCGCAGGAGGCCAGGTCGACCTTGTTGCCCTTGTACTTGCAGCCGCAGTAGAACTCCGTCGATTGCGGCGCGTACAGCTTCCAGGCGACCTTCTTGGCCTCCTGGAAGGTGCGCGGCGCATCGGCATGGGCAAGCGGGGTGGCAAGCAACAGGCAGGTCGCGGCGAAAAGCGAAACTCTCATGCGCGATCAGTCTTCCTTCGGCACCGTCCAGAAAATCTGCACGCCGCCATCGTCGCGGTGGGCGAGGGTGACGTTGTCGTTTTCGGCGATTTCCTCGAGCAAGGTTTCCCAATCGTCCGGCGACTCGTGGTCCAGGCGGAAGATCAGGGCGGCGCGGCTGCGCTGGGCGATGGGGCTGTTGATGATCTTCTGGATGCGCACACCCAGTTGTTCATAGCTGCTCGGCGTTGCGGAGGCGGTACTGGCCACGGGGCTTTTCCTTGTTTTTGCTGTATGCGCATACAGTATTTCACTGTAGTCTTTTTCGCAACAGCCTGTCAGGTGAAAAGCCCCGCGGCACTGGGGTGCTGCTTGCGTTATCAGTATTCCCAGAAGATGCGCTGCAGCTCCTTGCTGTCCTGGGTCTTGGTCATTGCCACCATCGCCAGGATGCGGGCCTTCTGAGGGTTCAGGTCGTGGGCCACGACCCAGTCGTTCTTGTCGTCGGGCTGCTCGGCGTTACGCAGCACGAAACCGCCCTGGTTGACGTGGGACGAACGAATGATCTGCACGCCGTTCTTGCGCAGCTCCTGCAGGGCCGGCACCACCCGCGACGACACCGAGCCATTGCCGGTGCCGGCATGGATCAGCGCCTTGGCGCCGTTCTGTGCCAGGGCCTTGTAGGCCGTGTCGGTGACGTTGCCATAGCTGTAGGCGATGTCCACCTGGGGCAGGCTGCTGATCTGCTTGATGTCGAACTCGGAGTTGACCGTGTGGCGCTTGGCCGGCAGGCGGAACCAGTACGACTTGCCTTCCACTACCATGCCCAGCGGGCCCCAGGCGCTCTTGAAGGCTTCGGTCTTGATGTTGATCGACTTGCTCACGTCACGCCCGGACTGGATCTCGTCGTTCATGGTCACCAGCACGCCCTTGCCGCGCGAGTCCTTGTTGCTGGCCACGGCCACGGCGTTGTACAGGTTCAGCATGCCGTCGGCGGACATGGCGGTGCCGGGGCGCATGGAACCGACCACGACGATCGGCTTGTCGGTCTTTTCCACGAGGTTCAAAAAGTAGGCGGTTTCTTCCAGGGTGTCGGTGCCGTGGGTGATGACGATGCCATCGACGTCATTGCTGTCGGCCAGCTCGGCCACGCGCTTGCCCAGCTTGAGCAGGTCGTCGTTTACAGGTGTGTCACATCGAGCGGACGTAATCGAGCTTTCCACTAAGGACGGACATGACTTATCAGCGTTCCGCCTTTGAGGCTTTCTACCTAGACGGGTTCCACGCTTGTGCTCTGGCCTTCTCCAGGTGGAGACAATCATCATGGCTAGAGCTGAAAGGGAGAGGAAGGTCGAAATCCGTATGGTGCTTTTGAATTCCTATCGGAAAAATGTCAGTCGAGTTTTGCAGGTATTTGCCTAGAGTGAGAATTATAGTGTTGCCGCATTCATGGTTATTGGGCCTGGTGTGGCATGGCTGATAATATGGAGTATTTATAATGAGCATGTTTGCATTTCGAGCTGAATGCATTGGTGATGTGTGTGAGTTTTTAAAGGTGCTGGGTGAAAAGGTTAATATTGAATGCTGCCAAATTTCTCAAGATCCAATTTTCCCGACGTTGAAGTGACCATTAAAGTTGATGTCTCGGTCTCAGATCTGAAGAGAGTCGCTCTTCAAGTGGAAGATTGTCACGTGATTAAAGAGTCTTTGCGAATCGAGGATGTAGCGGAGTATTAAAGGATTTACTGGGAGCGTGCTAGATTTCTTCTGAATGAAGGGAAGCGACCTTCTTTGCCTCTGTTCGGGACGTCGATTGGTCAGTTGCCGGCGCGTGTGGAAAGTTGGTTGGCATAGAGCTAATTATTGGGCGTGTAGCGCATGCAGCCGTAGTGGCTGCATTCGGTGTGTTCGATATGCGAACCTTTGAATGGTTGCTGATTTTATTCTGAGCTTTACTAGATTATTGAGTCGTGATTCTGGCTTGCAGGGCCTTAGTGCAAGCTTTGACCGTGGTAATCTACCATGTAGTTACATTCTTATCTTCACGAAACCTGATCCGCATCCGCATCCGCATCCGCATCCGCATCCGCATCCGCATCCGCATCCGGAGCCGCAAATCCTGCAGTGGGCCACATCTCTAAATTCGACAGATCCATTTTGATTCTGAGCATGAGGTCGAACGGATCTGCTGCGTCTCTGGCTTGGTAGGCAAGCATAAGGAGGGTGAGCGGGTGAACGCCAAGCTCACAAGCAATCTCGTCAACCTTACCTATCGTTGGCTGTTTGGTCCCATTCTCCAGAGCTGTGAGGTACCCGTAGCTTGACACGCGTAATCCTAGATCGCGTCGAGCCAGATCCAGTCGAAGTCGGGTTTTGCTCAGAGCTAAACCGAAAGCCTTGGCTAGCTGCTCGTCTTCAGGGGTCATGCTGAATGGATCCGCAAAACCCAGTATATAGCCAGATTGCCAAAATCTTTGCGACACCCCTATAGGTTACCTTAAAATTTTGCATTTGATATTTGCTGTGGTAGCCTCTCGAAACCGCATATGTTTTACTGCGCCAGAGCGTATCGCTCCTGTCGGTATGCGTATTTAAATATCTGTAAACTATAAATAGTGTCAATGTCATTTACCTCTAACGACGAGGCGGTAGGAGGCTGCATGGATTTTGATGTGGAGCACGAATTGCTCACCCGTTTTCCTTCTCTGTTTGGTTTCAATGAGGGTGTTCCTGATGATGCCGTCTGGGGTATCGAGTGCGGCAATGGATGGAAGTCGCTAATTACCTCCATGTGCTACGCACTACAAAATCGAGCCAATCATACTGGGCGTCCTATCACCTTCAATTACATCAAACAGAAAATGGGTATTCTTCAGTGCACGCTCACTGGCTTTGATGAGTACACCCGAGGGGCAGTAGATGTTGCGTTCTGGATGTCCTATGTGACTTGTGAGATTTGTGGCGGGCAAGGTCGTATTGCGCCGGATAGGCAGGGATGGGTTCGAGTTCTATGCCCTGCCTGTAGATCAGCCAATCCAGGTTGATAAAATACTGCATGTCGAAGTCAATAAATTCGGGAGAATACGTCTATGTTTTATACGCATCCAGCGCTTGAGCAATCTAGCATGGGGGCTGCCCCTGGCAGTGTTACCCAGGCGTGGAAGATTGTTACGCGAATCTCTATGACAGAATGGTTCTGGATTACACATCTGCAAGTGAATGAAAACGCTAGCTGTCCTGAGCCGAGAATGGTGCAAATCGATGATGGAAATGAATTTCAACGATTTGTTAACACCGCATGGTCGAATACTAGTATCGGTGAAATCTACTTGATGAGCCCTGTGAAAACCTCAGACGGAAGCCGAGTTCTGACATGGCGATGCGAATTGTTGCTGGAGATGAAGCGCTTTTCTCCTGGTGATGATGGGAGCGTACGATACTCCTATATGACCGAGTTTGGGTCACGGTTTTCAGAGTTTCCCGATGGAGGATGGGCCGAAGATGAAGGAGAGCTGGTGTATCAGCATCCAGACATCTACAGAAAATCACAACTGATCCCCGAGCGTCAGGCGGCGCGAAACGTTCGCTACGCAAAGCAGGCAATCAACTGGGCCTGCGAGCTTTTCTCTGGAGATCTCCGAGCCGCTGCGCAGTGGCTTCACAACCCTTTGCCCGAACTGGGGAATCGTGCTCCGTGTGACATGGCTACCGCCGATGATGAGCGCTTGCTTGAGGGCGTCGTTAGCCGTCTTGAGCAATCGATGGCTGATCAGGGTGTCGTCCATGTTTGAGTGTCCAAATCTCCTGATGCCCAATAGGCCTGACCTTGTACAGAAGGTCAGAGAGTATCTCGATCAGTTCGACCCGCCCCATAAGATTGTTTACCTAAGATCTTTGGTTTCAAGCCCGAGACTGTCGGACCACTTCGTCCGCAATCTGGATTCGAGTGGCCTGGTCCTTGTCGCGGACAGCTTTCTTTCAGAGCACACAATGCTTGGCGATCACCCTCAGCGCAGCTATGGAGTATCGCAAGAGGCTTGGGCGGAGATGAAAGACAAGGTTGAAGTGGTCGATGAATTCCACTTCATGGACACTACCGTGAGCAGAGTCCAGGTCTGGCCTTTCGATCCGTCTACGTTGGATCTAGAGGCTATGAAAATTGCAGTGGCGCTCTCGATTACTGATTTGGAGATGGACTATGAACCGCGGATCTGTGGCGCAGTGAGGGATCTGCTGATCGATTACGAGATCGAACCATATTCTGGAGCCTAGGGTTCCACAAGGAATGCGCATACCGCTTGCTGCGGAAGGGCCCAGTGGGTGTGCTGTTGTCAGTTCGGTGCAGCGTGCCGGATGGACGACCCATCGAGCGTTGATAGTAGTCAGAAACGGCTTGGAAAAGCTCTTCAGCCTCACTCTTGTACTGCTGGATGACGTTGGCCGGCGCGCCTGCATCTACCGCTTCCTGATAGATCCTCAGCGCATCCAATGCCTGCTTCATCAGTGGGTCGTCGGGGCCTAGCGGCGCAACAAACGCTTTCATCCATTAGCCTCAGCATTACATTTCCTATAGGCAGGGTGAAGGGTAGCTTGAATGAGCACGAATACGAGGGAGTACATTTGTACTCTGTTCGTCTGTAGGCCCTGTAACATGGGGTTTATAGGCTTTTATAGACGATTATAGAGTGATTATAGAGTGATTATAGATTCAGGCATCTGCCTGCTGAGGACTGCCATATGTAGCAATCGTCTGGCGAACCCACCTTTCGAACTCCAGCATAAGGCTGATGGTGCACTTATGCACCAACTGGCACGCACGCCATATCTGAGCAGCGCCTAGACATCCCGAAAATGAGCGTGGTAGCTTTGTCGTCCACTGATCTCCCCCTGGATCAAACGGTCGGCTCGTGAAGGCTTAGCCACAGGGTGCAGCACTTTATTCTCTCGCACGCATCTCGATGAGTCAGCGGGCAGCCGACACCCTGACGAGCGGAGATTTGCATGCGCATCCCAGTCCATCCCGACGACCTGATCCGAAACCGTGGCTTCAAGAGCTTGGCCAAGCAGTTGCGCAAGCGGTTGCATGGGCCATCCAGGGTCTCCTTGTCCTTTGCGAAGGACATCCTCGCAAAAGGATTCGGCTACGAGAGCTTTTACGATCTCGAGCAGACAGCCAAAGAAGGTTCTCCTGCACAAGCGACGATGACCGAGAATGAGGCCAAGTCAGCGATTTTCAACGCGATCACCTCACACTTGGTGCTGGGAAATACGACCGCTAAGCAAGATCAGCTGAGGCAACTGTTGGATTCGTTTGCTCTGGCGTCTCTGGTGGCGTTCAAGCAACCCTGCGTAGTCTCAATCGGCCCCAGATTGCTTTCTTTAGAGATTGTTCAGACCCTGAGAAAAGTGGCCAATCTTTCCGGAACTCCCAGGGAGCAGGCGCTGTTGGCGTGTATTCAGGCAGGCTTGCGCTCCTCAGAGTTCAAGACACTGCGATGGGTTGGTAATCAGGCTGTTTTCCAGAAGCTAAAGACACGTGGCGATGAATTCATTCCTCTACCAGAAAGCTGCCAAGACGCGATCGCCGGGTATGCGCGGGCCAGTAAGATCTCCGAAGGTGACCTGATCTTCCACTCTCACGGGGATAAAAAGTGTCCTATGCCACCGACAACATTGACCAGAATGCTGACCGTCCTGGCCCACAAAGCAGATATGAAGCTCCAGCCTGTAACGGTTAGCCAGATTCGACAAACCATGATAATGAATGGCATTGCCGAGATGACAGGACATCGTTCATGTACCACCACGTCGGATTACATTTCCAAGGAGGGGTAGATCACGCCGACATTCAACTGAAAAGAGCTGGCGCGCGTGGAGAAGAATCCATCTATCAGTGAACTGACTGCCCTGGCTTGCCGGCCTTGTGCATCTGGTAGTCGCTGACGGTTTGATCCATCCAACTGATCCCTATGCGGACCCTCAAGCAGGTCACCCTCAAGGCAAGCCAGGGGTTTAGCTTTACACCAATAATGGGGCAGGGGTTTTGTCGAAACGGTCGACCACCTCGTGTATCTGGGCGGCGAATTGCTCAAGGCCGAGGAGATCAGCCACACCTACCGCTACGGGGATCACACCGTATAGGCAGTAATACAGAGAGGCGGCTACCTCCTCTGGCGCGCCTGCGCCGACCTTATAGTTCCAGTATTTTCGATCTTCATGAGGTTCTATGTAGTGATCCAGAGATGAGGCGGAAACGTGCCCGGCGTTGTCAGACAGAACCTGATAAACGAAGTAAGAGCCCTCCAGAGGTCCAAGCGCCGCTAGCGCCTTTGGACTGATGATGCTGAGCGATTTTTCGAGCTGAGCTATCGCCGCCTGGAGGGTCTTTCGCGCCTTAGGGTCCGTGCTTTGAGAGAGAAGAGTTTGGTATCGATTCCGCCGACTCTTCAAATGGTCGTCCCGTAGCATCTGCATGAACGTGCCCTTGTCGCCGTCCATTGCAGAAACAGCGAGGCTGACTTCAATCACTGATCGGGCCATAGAGCGGCACTCGACAAACATGCCGCGCTCAGCCATCAGCAGTGCTCCTTGATAAAAGCCGGCTGCACGCATAAGCAGCCGTACCAAAACGGCTTCCTCACTCATAGAGCTAGTATGCACGGTATTCACCGCATCCTGAGCAATCGCCATGATGAGGTGGTTTACGTCTCTGGCGAAACTGAAAAGCTCATCGTTTGCTTGCAAAATGGCAGGTACAGCGTCTTCAACGTCAGTGCTGAGAAAGCCAGCTTTTGGGAGAGACCATTCCATGAGTTCACCTGGCGATTGATGGCTATTGCTAATCCTACCTTGAAACCCACAGTTCGCTACATCTCTGCCAAATAAATTATAGAATTTGGGTGGCTGGAGTCACCATTAATGGCTGACATATCTGTGAGGTCGACGTGTCATGGTTATAGGCTGAGTAATTGGTTGAGCGATATGTTATTTGATGTAAATGTAATTGACGGTAGCGATTGAGTAGGGCTGCTTTATTTAAATGTTCTTGACCGGTGCTGATTTGTATGAATTAATTGGATGGTTTTTTAATTGTTAGTCGAGGCGTATATGTGGAGTTCTGACCAATTTGATCATTCGCTTATTCAAGTGAGTGTAGGTGAGCTTGATGGAGTAGCAGAGGGAGATGCAGAAGGGCTTCTCGCTTGTGGGACGTCTTGTGTTACTGAGAATTACGAGCGCAAAGGAGAGATGGCGTTTTTCAAGTGTGAAATATTTGCGCGCGAAGGAGGGCCAGGTTTCAGGGTGGAAAAGACAGTAGTTGTGACAGAAGGAGATTGGGATGGCGAGGTTATTTGGAGTCAAAAGGAGGAGTTTTTTCTGACTTCGAGCTTTGAACCAGCTATGGCTGGTTTGATCCTAGACGAGCTGAGTAGGCGTACCGTTAACGAATATGGGCGTCGTATCCATGCTCATGAGAACGGTGTTGCTTATGAGTCTCGCGCTTAGTGTGAATTCGCTCAGCGTGGTCAGTGATATACTCAGATTTTGCTGAGCTCGCATGAAGGTACCTGTGTTAGTTGGCATTTATGCCGTTCCTTGAGTTAGATTTTCTCTATATTAGTTAGGGTAGCAGCAAACGCCTGAAGAATTTCTGCTTTGCTTCGACCGTTGCCGGTGATTTGGATAAACTCATCAAAATCAATTCTCACAAGCTTGCCTGTTCTTGGGTTAATCAAGGCACATAACTTCCATTCGTCCTTCCCTGTTTCGATGGCAGCTGCGTAGCTCAAGAGCCAATACATTGCAATTTGTCTGTAGTCCGCGGCAGAAAAGTTTCCGGAAATACATTTAACTTCAATCAACGTAGAGCCCGCAAAAAAATCTCCAACTCCTGAAGCAATCCAGCGAAAGCCGGGTATAAAGGGCGCAGCACCATAGCTGGATCCGTTAGCTACGTGCTTGACCATGATCAGTAAGTTCTCAGCTACGCGTAGTGCGATGCGCTGATCATTATCAGAAATTTCCGATGCTAATGGGCTCAGGGCATCGAAAAACCTGCTTTGTCTATCGGTGGCTGTCGCTACACACTCTCCCCAAGTAGGATTGTTACCAAGTACGCGCTGCTCGCCTACTGCGAAGGCCAGTTCGAACAAGAAGGAATTTTGTAGTTTGCTTGCCTGTACTGCTTCAGGAGGTACTGCTATGACAGAGCAGTTGGTCGCCGACTTGTTATAAAAAGAGACTATGCCAGGAGTCAGTCCTGGGAAAATAGCGTTCAAGATGCCAGGAATATTTCGGGCAATCGTTCTAGGGTCACGGCCGGCCTTAGTCTTCATCACACCAGCTCCTGTACAGATTGGCGAATGATGGACATCCTTGACGCTCAATGCCGAGCCTCCACGAATGATCCAAGCTAGGTCCAACCTGGCGCCGCAGGCCTTCTCCTTGATCTCCGAAGGAGTCAGCTGCTAACCACATCAAACGCTGGCATTCAGGGTTGATCTCGTTCCATCGGCTTGCTACAGCACTGAAAGCTGAGCGGTCCTTCCACTGACGCCAGCACTCAATGCAAGCTCGTTTGATGGTATTGGATGAACTAGAATTGTGGATTTTCTGAATAAATGCGGCCCTGGCAGGAGTCTGGGCGAATTTCAGTACTCGAAGGTAGTGGAGTAGACTGGCTTCAGCTTGTAACAAATGAACGGACTGGGTGGCGACTCTATCTATAGCTGCATCTAGGCCGGCGTGAATTTCTTTATATCCGGCGCTCGCCCTGAGGTTAGTCACGCCTCTCATTATAGTCGCCCAAGATGCTCGGAATGCGTGCAGGTTGCTAGCTTCCAGTAACGTAGAAGCGAGCTGAAGTGCTAGTACAGGACTGTGAAATGTTAAGGTTCTGCCGATCTGAGTTATCAAGAAATTGTCAGGGAGAGACTTTTGTAATTCATTGCCAAGCAATTTTTGAATGTCCAGCTTTTCGACGGTGTTTTTCAGCGACTCATAATCCTCTTCAGGGTTGTCTGAGTAGGGGTCATAGTGCAAGTCGACGTGTCGCAAGATTCCAGCATTGGTATCGTCTCCGCCAAGCTGGCTAGTAACGAACTCTTGATAATGCTTGGCCGTCATCATTATGGTTTTTGATTTATTTAATGTTATTCCATAATCAGCAAGGGTGTGTGATAGAAATGCAAGTCCTGCGTAAGCGGCGGAATTAGATTCCGCAATCAATACGTAGTCATCTACATAGCGATACCACTGTAGACCGTCCTGAGTCATGCGGTGATCTACAGAGTTCAAGAAAAGCTCAGCCAAAATTCGCGAGCACTGACCGCCGACTGGTAGACCGAATGAGCGTCCCGCCGAGAATTTCGATAAAAGGGCTGTGACCTGATTACCTACTTTTTTATCCGGGAACAAGTCGTCGATTAGGTTTTCTAAGTAATGGTGTGAGATATGTTCATAGAAGCTCGAAATGTCGGTTTGGACTACTACCGTTCCTTTAGGGGCGAGCGCAGCCGCTTTCGATGTGGACTCCCTGAATAATCTCCAGGATGAACTACGGTCGAATAGATCGGAGCCACCCTCTGCCTGGAACCTGTAGGAGAAAGCTCGCTTGTCGCGTATCGGCTCAAGCTGATCAGCGATAGCTACTCCGAGCCCGTTGAAATATATGCTCCAGAACGGGTGAAGTTTTGTAGTGACCCTGAAGCCAGATGCACCCGTTGCTACCAAGAGGCGTTCGCTGAATACCGTAATGGCTGTGATCTTTTTTTTGTTGTTGGCTTCACTGTCTTTCCGCAATTCTTCCGAAAAGCTAAATGCGGCCTGGGCTAGCTCATGTTGTCTTGCTGAAACGAAATTCGTATCCACATCGAATGGCAGGGTGTCGTTGTCTCCGTGCGCTCCGATGTCGGCTGCTGCGCGCAGAAAATGCTGCAGTGTGACCTCAGCCATGTCCTTTTCTCCAAGCAACTATCCTGTGATCGGGCTGAGCGTGCCGACCCTCATTCGCATCGATCATCTCAGCACGCGCCTTCCTTGTCGATAGACCTTCAAAGCCACAGGAATGCGGTCGAATGCCCCCTCAGCGCTCAGGATGGTGACTCTAAGATGGAGGCTTTCCAGCCTGCTCAACGAGGAGTTGAGCCTCGCTTGCTCAAATTATCCCAGCAATCATCATTGACCTCATCCGGAGGAACGAACGTCGCGCTGGGCGTATCAGTTTGCCATCACCCGGGGCGTGCTTTATTTTGTCGACCTCTACTCCTCGGCCCCATAAGGAATGTGATTTGCCAACCCCATCTGTATTCGCGTCGATTCGCCAACTCCCCATTGGTCAAGGAGGTTTCCTAGTAGGTGAGGTCACCGACCGGCACAGCGAAGCCTTCACCTACGCTTTCGATTGCGGCTCGATTAACCGCGAACACTTCGAACAAGGTTTGTCATTGTGCTCGTACGAAAAGATCGATGTGCTGTTCGTGTCCCACCTTGATCTCGACCACATCAGCGGAATCGAGGCACTAGCGGCCCAAGTTCAGATTAATACGGTGATCTTGCCCTGCCTAGACGCATTGCATCTCACATTGATTGCGTTAGAAGCAATGAACGCTGGGGGGCTCCGCCTGTCTGTTCGTTCGTTCCTGCAAGATCCCGCAGGTTGGTTCGCTGACCGTGGTGTCAAACAGATATTGCATATCCCACGAGGGGACTCCGCAGTTGAGGCTGAGCCATTCAACCCCGATGATTCAAGCGGCGACGACATAGTTGCAGGCAGCGAGGAAGAAGGAAGCCTTGGACCGTATACCATCAGGTCGAAGGGATCAGGGCAGCCAAAAACCGTCCGTGCGGGGGCTGCACAAGAGAGAGTGCTTGGCGAGGAAACGTCGATTACTGTTGACATAGGGCAAGCAGTTGGCTCGCCGTGCTGGTTGCTGGTTCCTTATGTGCATCCATTTCCTGAGGCCGATCTTTCGGAGTTCCGCACCCTCGCAGGAAAGCTATTACCTGCTAATTTTTCAGATAGGGCTATAGCCTCCAAATCCTTTACTACCAAATTGATAAAGTTGCTGGCAGATGAGAGTGATCGGAAGACGCTGAAGCGGTGTTATAAAGTGTTGTCAGGCAATCATAACAAAATATCTATGAGTCTTTATGCTGGGCCACATTCCTCATCTGAAGAAGAAATGGAAATTCGTAGGAGCGATTGGAGCTTTCCGTGGACTGCAATTGCAGCTCGCCATCAACTATTAGTTTCCCGTAACCACTATCGAAAAGTTCGTGGAGGGGCATGGCTATGTACGGGGGATGCTGACTTAAATGTCCTGGAAACACGATCGCAGTGGCTCAGACGTTATAGGTATCTGATTCCCCGCGTTGAGGTTTTCGTACTACCTCATCACGGAAGCAACAATAGCATTCATGACGAGGTAATTGATCACCTTAAAGACGTCGTGATGCTTGCCTGTGCTGCTACAGGTCGTTCCAAGCATCCCCACCCGCTGTTGTTGGGACGATTGGGGGCGGCTGGGAGCGGCGTTTGGCAGGTGTCTGAGGATCCAGAGAGCACCTTTGCTATGCATGTTGAATTCAACGGTTAATGAAGTAGAAAGGCCCCAGAGTCAGTGAGTTAGGAGAGTTTTGGCACTAGCAATCATTGAGCCGCAGCCTCCGGATGTATTTAATCACAACCTGAAAACCGTGCCCGGACTGTGCAAAGATACACGTCCGGGATCGTGCTTCGAGTGGCCTCTGGACTTACTAGAGAACTTCAAGGGTCCCGTCTCTAAGCTCCTGGCCAAGTTCGGCCTAATGCTGGGCCTGGGCGCGCAAATATTTACCCAATTCGTATAAGCAGCTAAGCATCAGTAGTTTCCAGCTGTTCTAGTTTGCTCTGCATGGATAGTCTAGCCCGTTCTGTTCATGCCATAATTTCGAGGATCTATAGATTTCAGTCTTTAAATAATCTTCATGGCTGAACGACTGTCGCAGTATTGGTTCGATTTGCGCAGCACACACTCCTTTAGATGGGCCTAAAACAGAAAGCAGTCCACCGCAGAGAATATCCACTGCGTCGTGGCCGCGTACGTAGTGCCAAGGTGGGGCGTCCGGCAAATTTCTGATAACCGCTTTGAGATCTTCGACGGTAGCGCAAACCCCAAGCTGAACTGCACGAGCTAGAGCCGCCTCTTCATCGTAAATCCAGTTATTTCTAAAAAACTGAATAGGTTTGAATTCTTTCAACTTTATCTTTGCTGTGAGGCTGTTTGCCGCGCGAATCTTTCCAAATATCATCGCGCGTGATAGAACTGCATCGACCACTGAGCCATTCAGTTTCTTAAACTGAGCAACAGCATTTGCATTGCCATACTCGGCCAGAATATTTTCAATGCAATTGGCGCGAAGAAGAACCCCTTCAAGATCTCTTGGTTCAGTTGATATTATGTTGTCGGGAAGAACGTATCCGGTCAGCCAGTCATAATCGTTGTCGACGATTCCCATGGCTCGGATATTCTGAAGGGCTTTGCTAGAGTTGATCCGTTTGATGACCTCAATGAGCTTATACTTACCATTGCACTCGATAAGAGATGTGTCGCCTGAGATTCTAGGCTTAAAAAATTTTATGTCGGTGACGCCTTCTAAAAGCCAAAATATGGATTTCGGCTCTGCTGCCATTGTCATGTTGATTTCTGAAATAATGTCTCCGACTTCTCTCGAACATATCATTCGCCGCGATCCCCATCATCTAGCGCCTGCATGATTTCATAATGATCGCCTACGATGAATGGCGAATGTGTAGCAACCAATGCGTCGAAACCGACAATATTTGACATGTATTTGAGATCTTCTATGAAAGTTTTTTGCCATGCGACATGAAGGGAGATCTCAGGCTCGTCTATCAATAATAGGGTGTTTGCTGGAGTTTTAAATAATAGTTCGTAGGTGATAACGATTTCGTGCTGTTCACCGGACGAAAGCGCGTCTATGGGTATCGGATTACCATGAGATGTATCGATTACAACCAAGCCTTCATCTTTGCGGATTGCTAGCTTTTTGTTTATAAATTTGTTTTCAATTAACTTTAGAAGCGCTGAGCATCGAATTGCTAATTCGTTGAATGCATCCAGTTTCTTTTCGCTATCTTGAACAAATAAGCTTATTGCTTCAAGCTTCGCGTCAGAAAGTGCATCGATGTCAGACGGAAGTACTGGTCCCTCGAAAGCCGCCAAAAGACCAATGGCGCTGAGTTGAGCTTGCCGTCCTTCAAATCGTTTAAGGCGCTCTTTGACTTCCGGCGCGCTGTATCGTGTTTGGCTTTCCATGATCAAGCGGTGTGGGAACGTTTGATCTAGTTCCTGGGCTCGTTTCGCGTAGTCAGCATTTACTACTTTTATTTGTTTGACCATGTCTGCAACGCAATCTAAAACTTTTGCGCTGTTTTTCGAGTCGACGGTGATGCCTGATAAGCGATGAGTGTCGATTATTTTGACGTTAAACGAGTTCCGAACACTATCAAAAAAGGCTGTGTTGTTTTTCTTTTTTTTCTTTGAGCCTGGAAGGTATTCTGCAATTACATCGTGCGCCTCAACCAGAGTTCCATCTCGGATATCACGCCATAGACCCTTTCTGAGTTTCGTTAGCCACGGTTTACCTTCTGCAACGCTCTCTGAAAATTCGAGCATTTTCGTATCAAGGCCCTGAGCATGTTCAATCGACCCGTCGGGTCTCCGGAAGGTGATGTCAACAGGTCCATGAAAACTTGGTCTGGTATCTTCAGTTATCCGGCTTGGTCTTTGGGCGGATATTATTAGTCCGTTATCCATTTCGATTCGGCAAAGACGAAATGGAACTCTTGATAAGGCTTCTAGATCCCAATCAAAAATAAATTTTAAGCATTTGAGTACGGCCGTTTTGCCGACTCCGTTTGCGCCATGAATAATTGTGAGGCCATCGTTATCTAAGTAAATTCGATGGTTGTAAATTCCGTAAAGCTTTGAAAGGTAAATCTCTTTAACGCGCATGAATCACCGTTTTTTCAGTCCCTTGAGGGTGATGATTGCATATTGCCACACGTGTTGGAAGAGAGTCTCTCTCAAATTTTCTGCTAGCTGGTGGAGCTGAATGGTACTGGGCGGTTCAAGGGCGAGTTGGTAGGGGCACACGGTCCGTTAGTAGCGCCATATGCAGTCTAGGGCTAGGCAACACTTGTGGTCGCCTGAAGCCATCGAGACCGAACTCGACACAGTGTTTTTCCTCAAGAGGAGAGGGTAGAGGCAGATATGCCCTTGCTCAAACAGACTGTATTCCGTGCAGATGGTACCTTCCCCGTGTTGTGACCTCACTAAAGGGGGATTGAGTATCTTTCCAACATGGCTGAACAAGGGAAAAACATGGATTGTAGTCATCGTTTCTGGAAAATTTCCGAGCGGTCCGAAGGGCGGCTATGAGTCGGATTTTGCCACCTACCACTAATGGTTATGTGTCGATACCTATCAGGCACGTGTGGGCGAGCTGGTCTTCACATTTGCCGTAGTGATAGAAATAGCGGCGTTTCTGCTTGGGAATCACGGCGCGACCTCGCAGAGTTTCCTCGGCCGAGTTGGCCATCGACATCTACCTGGCTGCGGTAGTTCTCAGGTGCCGCCGGATAGCGTGACGCTGGCAGTAGGCGTTGCTTTTCCGCGCTTGTGTACGAAGTTGACCGCACCGGCCGGGGTACCGGCACCTTGCATCATGCCGGCGGCACCGCCCAACCGTTCGACTTGTTCGTAGAGGGCCATTGCTAAGCTATTCGCCTGAGCGAAAGGAGAGGGCTAGTTAATAAAAGCCCTCTACCAAAAAAATAAAATTAGTGAATTATTCCAAAAGTTTTCATTGAACTTTTCAGTAATTTTGACATGTACGTTGTACTGCCTCTCTTAGATCTTTGCGATAAGGCTTTATAAACTTCATTTCGCTTTTCTGGAGGTAATTCGTTCATGGCGCTTGATATCATTGCGAAATAAATATCGTGGTGTGTTTGAACTTCGTGTTTGATGTCTTCATCCGTTTCGGCGTCTGTCAGGTGCTTCAAAAGAAATGAGTCTTGCATTAACTTAGAATGGAGTTCTTGCTGCAGTTCACGTTCAATTTGTACTCTAGACTTAGTCGCCTTAAAAGATATAAAGGCTGCGACCAAGGATACGATAGCACCTAAAATCGCTGTTATTTCTGGGAAGTCCATATCACACCTCTTCCTTGCTAAAATCCCAAAATGGGATGCAGTCTACTACGTGGCGATTGTATCGTTCAAAAATGTGGATTAAAAAAACGAAGAATATACTAAGACCAGAATAAAACTTCACATCGTTGAGCTGGGGCGTTGGACTTGCACTGACCACACCAAAAACAACTGAAAATATAATGCTGATAGTGATGCAGAATCCAAGCATCGCTTTGTTGCGGGAAGATAAGCCAATAGCTATTGAATACATAGAGGCGGTAATAGCAGCCGTAGATTCAGTTGGGGAGCCCTTCATCCATGCTTCAATTAGCAATGGTAGTAAAGGGAGCAGCATGTGCAGCAAAACACATGTGAAGAGGTCGCCCCATTCATCCGGTAGTGCCGGTATACGTCTGGCCAATCTTCAGTCCTTTATATGTAATTTCGATATGATAGTGCGTGCCAGCCTCATATCTTCTCGAACTCATGCAAGGCTCTCAAGCTCCATGGCCTACGCCTGCAACGTATCTCTGGCGGCCAAATGATATCATTCAAATAACAGGTTTAAAATAGCACGGAAGACGCGGGTCGTTAACAAATGAGCGTTTCTGGCCGATTTCTGCCGTTCGTGAATGTCAGCTATGGGTGAGTAGAAGTCATTCATGACCGACAGCTTTAACCCTACAGTTTGATGCAATTCGGGCGCCCATGTGCACCGAGCTGCCGGCTTGGAGCCGAAGGTCCCAGGTCACATTATTTGCCGCAAACAATACGATGGCTGTGGAGCCTAGTTTGAACTGTGCAAATTCCTGACCCTTATCAAGGCTGATGTCCTGAGCAAAGTAACTGCAACTGGTAACCTTCCGCCCTGGCGGGTTCACGATTCCAGCCCAGCTCGTCTCGATCGAGGCCACGATCATGGCACCTACAAGCACCACCACCATGGGTCCGAACTCGGTGCTGAATAGGCATACGACGCGCTCGTTACGGGCGAATGGGTGTATCTACCCGACCACAATAGCAATACGGACACATTCCATTTAAAGGAGATTAGGACCATATGGGAATCAAACCAGGACCAAAACCCAAAGCGGAATCGACGGGAAAAACAGACCAACGTCGTCGTGTGACACCCGAGAATCAACGCAAACACCCTGACTTAGAAGTGCATAAGCACAAAAAAGGGGAGTGAGTACCGGTAAGCCCTGCTTCGGCAGGGCTTCCGTCTTTTTAGTTGTCGATCCGCGAGCCGAAGATCAAACATCGGACGGCTATATGGTGATGTCTCCAGAGTGCGTTCTGCGCTCTGATACCTTAGTGTTCAGTACTCCCAGAAGATGCGTTGCAGCTCCTTGCTGTCCTGGGTCTTGGTCATCGCGACCATGGCGAGAATCCGCGCCTTCTGCGGGTTCAAGTCATGCGCCACTACCCAGTCGTACTTGTCGTCTGGCTGCTCGGCATTGCGCAGTACGAAACCACCCTGGTTGACGTGAGACGAGCGAATGATCTGCACGCCGTTTTTGTGCAACTCCTGCAAAGCCGGCACTACCCGAGACGAGACTGAGCCATTGCCGGTCCCCGCATGGATGATTGCTTTGGCGCCACTCTGTGCCAGTGCCTTATAGGCGGTGTCGCTGACGTTGCCATAGCTGTAAGCAATGTCCACCTGTGGCAGGCTGCTGATTTGCTTGATGTCAAACTCCGACTGGGTGGTGTGGCGTTTAGCAGGGAGGCGGAACCAGTACGACTTACCCTCTACTACCATGCCCATCGGCCCCCAAGCGCTCTTGAAGGCCTCAGTCTTGATGTTCACGGATTTGCTCACGTCGCGCCCAGACTGGATCTCGTCGTTCATGGTCACCAATACGCCTTTGCCTCGCGACTGCTTGTCGCTGGCTACGGCCACGGCGTTGTACAGGTTGAGCATGCCGTCGGCGGACATGGCAGTACCTGGACGCATCGAGCCAACTACCACGATCGGTTTGTCGGTTTTTTCGACCAGGTTAAGGAAGTAAGCAGTCTCTTCCAGGGTATCGGTGCCGTGGGTGATGACGATGCCGTCGACATCGTTGCTGTCGGCCAGCTCAGAGACCCGCTTAGCAAGCTTCAACAAGTCCTCATTCGTAATACTCTCGGACGCAATTTGCATCACCTGCTCACCGCGCACATTGGCGAGATCCGCAAGCTCCGGCACACCGGCGATGAGCTTGTCGACGCCAAGCTTGGCGGCTTGATAGGTGGCGCTATTGGCAGCGCTGGCCCCGGCGCCGGCAATAGTCCCGCCAGTCGCTAGGATGATCACGTTGGCCAGCTTCTGCTGGGTTTCTGCTTGTTTAGCAGAAGCCGCGGTTGGCAGGATAAGCAGCAGCGCCAATGCGCTGGGTACGAAGGTTTTCAAAGCAGCATTCATTGTTTTGTCTCTCTTCCTGATGAGATTGGTTGCTGTGTTGCGCCTACTCCAAAGCAGATTCCGTACCAGAGGCTGCCTTGCGCGACAGAATTGTAGACCACCGCCTTATCGCGGCAGTTTCCCTAGGACTGAAGCAGTGCGGCATGCTTTTCTTAGTCGGATCTTCGAACATTCAGGTGGATTGATGTTCGGTTTTCCGGGGGACGAGGGGGGGGAAGCCGGTAGCGACACTGCGTAAGGAGGCTTGTGCAGAGGAGGGGCGGGGTATTTGGCTAAATGACATTCGGTGCGAATGAAGAGCCTGACTCTTCACTCCACCCGTAGGCGTCAACGTCTAGAGTAAACGTAGGTGCAGTAAGGCAACAAAACGTCTACTATTCCGATTTAAATACACCCAATAGGATCGATGTCAATGTCTAGACTTGCCGAATTCAGAGAACTTGAGCGCAACTTGGCCGCTCAGCTGGCCGAGTTGGAAAATCTGAAGAATGACGCCGGCCTGAAGAAAGAAATCGAATTTGAGAAAAAACTGCGTTCATTGCTTGAGAGCTATGGCTACAGCCTGCGCGATGTGGTCAACGTTCTAGACCCTGAAGCAGCTCGTCGTAATCCCGGTGTAAAGGCGCCAAAGGCTACCCAGCGTAAGGCCCGAGAGGTCAAGGTGTACAAGAATCCTCATAATGGTGAGGTAATTGAGACGAAGGGCGGCAACCATCGTCGCCTGAAAGAATGGAAGCAGGAGCACGGCAGCGACGTGGTGGAGTCTTGGGTTAAGCGCTGAAAAATGAGGGGGCAAAATGGAGAGGCACTCTTCTACCTACGCCCCCTCTGGTTCATAGGTGCGAAGCAGTATTTCTAAGCCAAAACCACCCAGGTCTTTAAGACGCCAGTACTCGGGCGACAAGTCGGGTTAGGAACTTCAGCAAATATACAAAATTAAATTTAGTGGGAATTACTTTTTGCTGGATGCATTGATTCAACTTGCCGGAGGTCAACCAATCGTATTTCTCTAGCTTTACTCTCCTTCGCGGAGAGGTATCTCGAAGATACGCCGGTCTTTTCACTTGCTTGACGTGTCTGATACTGTCGTGCTGCCATGACGGATATGTCAAGGTACAAGGGAGGATGTGTGACTGATCACAGCAAGCCAAAGGTAAATGAGCTGAGTTCCGGTAGAGCCAGCCCCAAATATTCTCTTGCGATTTGGGCTCGGCAGCACAGGGTCAGTCCAGAACTATATGAAGAAAGACGGCAAACAGCCTTGCGGCTGGCGATAGAAGGCATTAACGATGGTTCGATAGATTCGATTGACGGAATTAGTTCGCCTTTGTCGCGTAAAATTCAAGCTCACCATGGCGGTAAGCTTTTTGAAATGAACCGGAACTGGATTGAAACCGCTCAATCCTGGGTATGTCCGTGCTGCCGCAGAAATAAGTTTGAGATAGCTAGGGTAGGTAGCAAGGGGCAGATACTTGCTAAATTAGTCCTTCATCACGACCATATGACAGATGCCCTAGAGGCAGCATTTCACAGAGTGTTCGTCGATAGCGGTTCTCATAAAGCTACTAACACCGGACTTGCGCTTATCGAGCGTATGGCGCCTGCTTTTTCGGCATATGCTCCAGTCTTGATTTGTGAAGACTGTAATAATGCAGATGCAGCTGCAAAAAAGCTCATCTCCGACATCGATGGGCGAATAAGATTTCATTCATTTTCCATAAGTCAGATCTATCAGTTTATCGTCATAGGCGCGAATTCATCGCACTTGGTTGATGAAGGGAAAGTATTTGCTGCTTGGGCGCTAATTCGTCAAGCTTACTTTGCACGCATGAAGTTGGTGCACGAGGTCGCAAAAGCTGCTGTGTTGCAGGACTATTGGTTCGAGAAATATCAGAGTGGTATTGTTCCGGAGCCTACTTTGTCTAATGGCTATAGCAACTATAATGGGCTGGAGTTCGTTAGCGGGGAGGCGCTGTTTCGTGAAATGACATCGACCGCTATTAAGCACGTGTCGAATTACAGTCGGTGGCGTACGGAGACACAACCTGCGCGAGGCAAACCTCCGGAAAACTTTTTGGCGATGATAGACTCGTTCCCTGGGAGTGCTCGGATGTGGGGGGCGCTTCCCGGGGATTGGAGGTGCCCGACATGTGGGCGATCCAAGTATGAGACTGTGAGTTTCTCGGAAGGAAAGATCAGCTTCCACACCCATACCCCTACAAGATTTAGCACTGCGTGGAATGAAATCAAGCACATTTGCGCCGGCTGTTCCAACGTAGTTACAGCCATGAAGCGGGAACTAAAAGGGTATGGGATAGATGTGGAGTTCGCGTATGACTGCATTTCTCCGGAATCGCTACGATTATTGATAACAGCAAGACCTCATTCACCACCATTGGTTGATAGGAAAATGGCGGAGGCGTTAATCAATAATTGGAGGTCTGGCGACAGGCAAAATTAGATTGATGCTAATGCAAATATAGATATCGGTAAATGGATAGTAAAACCGTTGTGGGTTAAGGATTTTATGGGCGAATTTACTCCTAACGTGTGGTTTCCTGTCGTAACGCTCGTAGCCGGCGCACTGCTCAAAGCAATCTTCGATCTCTTTAATGAAAAGCGTCAAGAGGCACGAGAAAAGCGAGTTCGGCTCGAAAAACGGCAAGAAACCTTCCTGATGCAGCGTATCGAAGCGCAACGGGTTCTATTGCCTCAACTTCAAGAGTCACTAGTAGAGCTAATGCGATCTAGCACCCTCCTGAATCTCGAAGAAAATCTCAATGCACGACGTGTTGGAGAGTGGGGAAAGGAGCAGGTGTCAGACGAGATCGCGGAGCGATCATTGGCGGCGTTTCGCCAAGTGGGCCTTTTTCGTGTGCGGGTGCATGATGACGCTCTGCGTGAGGAGGTGACCAAGCTCACAGCGCTCTGCTCCGATGCTATACACACGCGGAATCACCACACTGCAGAGGCCAGGTTGAGGGAGGCGGGTATCCTATTCGCGGATGTTAATGAGCGCCTGGGCGAGGTTTACAGGTCGCTCGATACTCAAGAGCAGGCTTATCTGCTTTAGGGAAGAAGTCCGTCACTAAGAGAACGAGAGGCCGAGGCCGCTACGGCTTCGGCCTAGCAGCTTTTGGGGGCTGAGCTAACGTTAAACGCATGCCGGCAGGTAGCCTTTGCTGTGTCCACTGGGGACCATTTGTCTGATCCTCGCCCCATTTTGAATTTTTATTGAAGCTGAAATTTAGCGTTTGCCTAAAACTGTAATGCTATTTTTCATAAAGCACGATGTGATGACATTTCTTTGCACACCTTAATATTCGTGGGTGGGCAATTTTTGTAATAGCATTAAGAATGCCTAAACAAAATCTGTTTTTTTATCTTATTGTTTTATTATTTGCTGGTGACACTGTTTTTACTGGCTGGACAACTTTTCGAGTTCGTGATCTTATTTCGATTCGTCTGGCTATCAAGTTGTCTGCTAATGTCTTCACTTGGGTTTATTGATTACTCTCCAGAAAGGATCTTGGTATGCGGGGCTACTACAGATGATCTTGTAGGGCACCCGTTTCCAGTACCTAATCAAAGCACGAACGTGATTGATGGCTTTCCGCAAGTTTACCTCTCGGCTGGAGAAGCGTGGGATGTTGCTAATTTGTGGGCAGCATCGCAGCGCCACAGTATCGCTAGTGGTGGAAAGAAAAAAGATACACTTGTTAGTTCAATGTATGCGCTAAGAGATCTTGCGGGTTTTCTTATGCGCGTCAATTTGCCATGGTTTTATTTTCCCAATGCCAAAGATGAGCGGGTTCTATTTCGATATCATGGCGATCTTACGGGGCGTATACGTCGCGGCGAGATTAAAGTAAAAACAGCCAAGAAATGTATGCGAGCCGCAATCAATCTTTACACGTGGGTTCATGAGTCGAATTTTTTTACTTCTAAAAGCGAGTTTTTCGAAGATCTAACTTTGGCCGCAAAGGTTGAAAATTTCTCTGGGCTCAAACGGACGATCGAAAGCGGGTTGAAGGACTTACGCATTAAATCTGGGGGCTCCCTTGCGAGTACGGTCGAGGGCGGATTGATACCTTTAGATATGGATGCTCAGAGTTATGTTCTCGACTTGGCATATGAGTGTTCGTCACCTGAGATTTATCTCATGTTGGCGCTAGGCTTTTATACTGGTATGAGAATTGGTTCGATCTCCGATCTTAAATTGCTCACCTTCAAACATGCGAGGCTAGCAGAAGATGGGAAATCATATTACCTGTCCATTGGGCCAGGGGTGAAGTACGCACCAGTAGCAACGAAATTCGGCGTTACTGGACAGGTAGCGATTCCGGTTCAACTTTATGAACTTGTTAATTCATATATTGGGTCAATGCGTCGACTGCTTAGGGTCGCTAAGGCAAGTATTGATGATAGGAGGCTTGTATTTCTCAACAAGAACGGACGATCTTACTGCCGAAAGGGTAGCGATAATAGTAATACGGTGAATGTTGATATTGCAAAGCTGAGGCTAATATCTCTTAGGCGGGGGCGAAAGCTTGAATTTAAGTTTCACCAGTCGCGGGCAACTTTTGGTACTCAGTTTGTGTTGGATAATTTGGATAGGCCTGGTGTATCTCTAATGTCAGTTATTGGAGCACTTAAGGGGCTCATGCTGCATGTGCATGAACAGACCACTATGAAATACATTAAGTTTGTTCAAGACCACAAGGCCAAAGCCTCTTGGTCAAATGAATTTACTCGTCGAAGTAAAGAGTTGCGAGTCAAATGGTGATGCAATTATTAGGTGAATTCGATCTCGGTTTCGAGCACTGCGTGGGAGATAGATTTACTGCTCCTCCAAGTCTTCGAGCTTTGCTGTACTGTGGCGGTAGTACAGCTCACGGATTTACAGTCGAAAAACAGATCAACTCGGGCTTGTTAGGTGCTCTTAAACCTTCGAGGCTTGAATTGGTTCGGCTTCTTCATGGCTATATAGTTAGGCGGTTGGATAACGGCTACAGTGAATGGACCACTAAGCGAGATATTACTGCGTTCAAGGTTCTGTATTCGCATTATGACGCCTTGGGTGTTGATATAACCCTAGGGAATGTCTGCGAGCTTTATGAAAAATATAGCTACGACAAAGCCTATGATATCGATATCAACAACCGTAAGGATGGGACGTATTCTGCTTATACTTTAGATCGGATCTTGGTGCGTGTTATTGAAAGCATGCTGGAGTTGAGTCCGCGCTCATTAAAGTCCTCATTTAATTATACTAGTCTAAAGCGTCGTGGGCTCATAGCTAGAGCAAAAAACGATGCGGGTAGTATCAATGCAGGATTTCAATATGGCGCCGATTTACTCGATGTTATTGATAGTCTTAGTTATGAGGCGTGTTTTGGCAAGCTTCCTTTGCAAGTCTCCTTTACAGATGGGGCTTGGGTTGAGCACTGGGCTAGGTTGAAAACCCCAGATGCGCTGCTTAGCCCCGAAGGCCGCAATCCTCATAATGTAAAGGCTACTGCCAAACAGCGTGAGGAGAATCGTCTGAATGGAACTCTGAGGACGAGAAGCTGCTTGGTAAATTTGCGAATTGATGCTGAGTTTAATTTTTTTGTTGCGCAGACGGGAATGAACGTAAGTGACGCCTATGATCTACCCATGGCGGACTATCGCTACTCGTCTTGGGAAGGGGACTACAGAGTTACCGCATATAAGGATAGGCGTAAGGGGGACGTTGAATTTTATATCTACAAGGAATACCGAGAGATATTTGATGAGTATCTTGCCTTCATAAGGAAACTTTTTCCGGAAGGATGCGACTATCTCTTTCCATTCGTTATGACTAACGCCAATAAACGAGCCGATGCTTATACCCAGGCCCGAATGAAGAAGCTCTTTTCATCAGTCGACAAAAAGTGCATTAATCTCAGGTCGTTACGAAATAGACGGGTTAATTGGATGCTGCGAGAAACCCATGATCCAGTGCTCTCGGCCTTAATGGCGCAGCATACAACTAACACGATGTTCAGAAGCTATATAGCACCAAGCCATAGCATTGCTACGAGAGAGTTATCGGGGTTTTTTTCCCACAAGAAAACTGTTCGAGATTCTGTCGCAAAGGGAAGATGCACATCAGAAATCAAGGTTGTCGCCGTCACTGATCCTGCGCCAATCAAGCCAGATTGCATCAACCCTGCGGGTTGCCTTTTCTGTGAGCATTATCAGGGAGTTCGCTCTTTGGACTATATCTGGTCTATGGCCAGTTATCACTATTTGAAGAATGCAGAGTTGGCGAGGTTGCCCCTCAATAAACGAGCAGAAGGTTCACCCCAGAAAGCAATTGTTGATCGTCTGGATGCATTAATAAATGAGTTCGAGGCGCAAGGTGAGCAGTGCAATGACTGGGCGACTGAGGCAAGGCTACGCATAAGCGAACTGGACTTTCACCATTACTTTCGTGGGATGATCGAGGTGCTACATTGAAAGCAAAAAATATGCGACTGAAATTGGTTATGGAGAATCCTCCCACCAGAGCAAAAAACTATGAGTTGACACAGTTTCCCCCTCCGGATGATTTTCCCGTATGTATTGATCCGGAGGGTACAGTTTTAGCGCGTTTTGGCGATGATCGGTGGCCGATGACTTACTGGTGTGGACGCATTTGCGCGTTCAACTTTGGGCAGTTGTCAACCACCAAGGCCAAATCTTGGTCGAGCGAACAAGAGTCATTACGATTCAGATGTATTATGGCTTTTATGATGTGGTGTAGCCCTGAATCCATAAAGCCTAGTACTCTTTTTACTCGTTATGGTGCGCTCAAAAAGGTTTTTCTCGTTTGTAGGGACTTGGGGGTTTCCGTAGCCGACATTCACAAGTTTCCTGAATTAGTTGATAAGCTAATAGTTGCTTGCTCTACTAAGGTGCATCATTTAGTAAAGGCATTGAGGCTTATTTATGATCATCGCGACACCCTGGGATTTATGATTTTGGACTTAAAGCAAATTGCTGATTTGCACGTGGCTCTCAGTAATATCAAGTCGAATCAAACGCCTTACATTCCTAGTCGCATCAGTAATCTGCACTTGGAGCGTTCTATAGAGTTGATGGATGACTACCTTGCGCATTCGCGAAAATTTGAGCGGCTTTTTGAGGAGGCTTGGGAAGGGTATCTGTTTAATAATGATGCTCCCACGGCCTGGGGGGATCTTATCAGGTTGAACAGTCCATACTCAAAGCGCTCTGCGACTTTAAGTTATCTGATCTATCATGGAACCTTCGCGTCCTCTGCTCGAAAGCATGGAGTGGAGGACATTTTAAAGAAGTGGATGTGCGGGCCAGGGAAAACATTCGAGAGTTTGAAAATTGGTGTTCTTTCGAGATTTTTCGGCGCTATTGCTCTTGTCGGAGCTACATGCATTGCAAGCTTGAGTGCAATGAGGAAAGAGGAGATCAACAATCTTCGGTCTGATTGCTTCATTACTGAAAATACGGATGATGGTCCTGCTTATTTTCTGCAAGGCCGTACTACGAAAACAATTCAGGATTCTGAGGCTTTGTGGGTAACGTGCCAAGATACAGAGAAAGTGGTAAAGGCGATGGCCTCTGTATCTAGGATCAGGATGAAGTGTGCGGTTGCACGCGGTATTAAGCACGATCCATCGGAGCTGAAAAACCCCTATCTCATTATGAGGGCATATGAACCTTGGGGAGGTCATTATAGCGAGGATGGTAGCGATGCAACTGGTATTAGGCGCGCTATGGCCGCTGCGACTATAGAACAGCAATGCCCGAATTTCTTTCCACTCGGCAGTACAATTATTACCGAGGAGGATTTTGATGAGGCAGTAAAGATCAATCCTGGTCTTGATGTCGAGCGATTTGCTGTCGGCGAACCTTGGAGCTTCGCATTTCATCAGTTTCGACGCACTCTAATGGTTAACTCTCACATGTCAGGGCTTGTCTCACCCCAGAGCATGCAGTACCAACTTAAACATCTCTATCAAAGCATGAGTATGTACTACGGAAGAAATGGCTCGCACCTGGCAGTTAGTCAGAAGGTCGCTGAGGAATATGTCAGTAACTTCTATGAGTCCATGGCTCGGAATGCTGTTGAACTCAAGTCTCCAGATTTCGTTTCATTAATTAGCCCGCTTCATAAAGAGCGTGTCACCAGCTTCATGGAGATGAAGAATTTGAAGCAGCTAGTAGGTATGGCAAAGAAAGGTTTGTTCTCCATCAAGGAGACTATCATGGGGATTTGTCTGAATTCAGAGCACTGTGAGTTTGGAAGTGCTGATTATGTATTAGGGTGCGATCAGTGCGTCTCCGGTCTCGCTTGTAAGCAGAATCTCCCCAAAATTCAGAAGACTAATGACTGGATCGAAATGCAGTTGGAGGACGACAAGGTGGATGGACCTCGGCGGGAGTCACTTTCTGCTCAACACCGGTTTACCCAACGATTGATTAATGTGGTCTTGCAGGACTAAACCATGAGACGCAGCGCTGAACAAGATTACCGAGACGCCTGGCAACGTATCAAGGAGGGCAAGCCGATTCGGATTCCCGTCGGTGCTCCTGCTACCTTGGCTAACATCGCAAGGGAAGCTGGAAAGGACCCCTCGGCGCTAAAGAGATCTCGATTTCCCTCCCTGGTGCATGAGATAGAGATCGATAATCAGCTGGTCGCTGAGCTGCCGGCCTACGTTGATCGTTCCCTATCGTCGCAATTGAAAGGCGCAAGGGATGAGAACCGTAGGATCCTTCTTGATATGGACGTACTGCGGGCGGAGAGGGATGCACTGAAATCGCAAGTTCTGAACCTCCAGCTTGCGTTGCTAGAGCGGAGTCAACAGCTGGATGTCTACATAGGTCCGATCAGCGTATCGAGCCTGGATCACCACAAATGGAAGACGGTCAATGAGAGGGGAGGCGACGCTAAGTCGTAATCTCACTGCGGTGATGTTGGAGAGAGTTGCCCCCCAATCTGCTGATGGAAAAAGGGCGCTGCCCGTGCTAAACAGCGAAGCGAGATGGCTTGTCGCCATCAAGCACGAGGTGGCGCAGGGATGCAATTCGTAACACACGGTCCAGATATACCAGACGAACTGCTTCAAGCCCACGAAGAGGGCAAGGTGGTCTTTTTCTGCGGCGCAGGTATCTCATACCCAGCAGGCCTTCTCGATTTCAAAGGTCTGGTGGAGCTTATCTATAAAGAAGCACACACGACATTTGATAGTGCAGAGCAGAAGGCATTCGAGAGCTACCAGTACGATGCCACGTTGGATCTGCTTGAAAGGCGCTTACCGAATGGGCGGGGCGCCGTACGAGAGGCGTTGGTTCGGGCTCTTAAGCCAAACCTTCGACTCAAAGGGGCAACGGATACACATGCCGCGCTGCTGAGTCTGGGTCGTAGCCGCGGTGGTGCGCTCCGCCTAGTGACCACCAATTTTGATCGAGTATTCGACGCAGCTGCTCGACGCATCAAGCAGCAGTTCAGTTCATACTCCGCACCGATGCTCCCGCTTCCTAAAAACAGCCGCTGGGATGGGGTGGTGTACCTTCACGGATTGCTGCCCAAAGTCATCAGCCCCTCTGAACTCAATCGCCTCGTCATCACAAGTGGAGACTTCGGCCTTGCTTACCTGACAGAGCGTTGGGCTGCCCGATTTGTAAGTGAGCTATTCCGTAACTACGTGGTTTGCTTCGTCGGATACAGCGTGAGCGATCCGGTTTTGCGCTACATGATGGACGCACTGGCTGCTGATAGGATGCTCGGTGAGATGACTCCGCAAGCATGGGCGTTCGGGTCCTGTAAACCGGGTGAGGAAAGCCTGAAAACGGCGGAATGGAAGGCTAAAGGGGTCACTCCGATCCTCTACCAGACTCTGCCAGGCGCGAACTCGCATAGAGGTCTGCATCAAACCCTGAAAGCTTGGTCAGAAACTTACAGAGATGGCACGACTGGCAAAGAACGCATCGTGACTACTCATGCTCTATCCCGCCCCTCGGCTAGTACCCGGCAAGATGATTTTGTGGGGCGAATGCTTTGGGCTCTCTCCGACAAATCAGGTTTTCCTGCTCGTCGGTTTGCGGAATTTAGTCCCGCACCCTCCCTGGACTGGTTACTAGACGCATTCACTGATTCACGCTATTGCCACTCTGATCTGGGCCGCTTTGGGGTTCCCCCTCATGCTGAGGCTGATCCTAAGCTCAGCTTCAGCCTTGTTCAAAGACCAACCCCTTATCAGTTAGCTGCTCCAATGGGGCTTGTCGGGGGGCGGACTGGCTACTGGGATGATGTGATGTTCCAGATAGCCCGCTGGATCGTGAGGCATCTCGATGATCCTGAGCTTCTGCTTTGGCTCTCGACGCGTGGCGGAAATGTCCATGAACGGCTCGAATTTCTCATCGAGGAGCGTCTGGGATTAACAGCAAAGCTGGAGAGCGAAGGGAAAACGACTGAGCTAGAAGAGATTCGGAAAAGCTCTCCCAAGGGGGTGCCAGGGCCTCTCATGCGAAAGCTATGGGCACTGTTTTTAGCCGAAAGAATCAAGTCGCCTTGGCGAGAACTGAACCTTTTTAGCTGGGCCGACCGACTCAAGCGAGATGGTCTAACCGCCAGCCTGCGTCTACAGCTACGAGAGCTATTGTCACCCGTAGTTTCCATCTCAAAGCCTTATCGATTGGGAGAAGAAATTGTCCCCTCACCAATCCGCCTTCACCATCTCGTTAATTGGGACTTGGTATTGAGTTGTGATTATGTAAGATCTACGCTATTTGAATCATCGCATGAACAATGGACGGCCGCATTACCACTCCTTTTTGACGATTTCCAGTTTCTCCTGCGTGATGCCCTAGACCTCTTACAGGAGCTGGCGGATACGGACGCGGATGAGGATCGATCGTACTGGGATCTTCCATCTATAACCCCTCATTGGCAAAACCGAGGTTTCCGTGAATGGGTCGTACTCATTGAATTATTGCGAGATTCGTGGCTCGCTCTTAAGATAGTGAATAACGTAGCTGCGGTTAACGCGGCGCGGCGATGGTTTGAAATGCCGTATCCTACTTTCAAACGCTTGGCTTTCTTCGCTGCTAGCCAGGAAGGCACTATTGCAGCAGACGAGTGGGCCGGATGGTTGCTGGTCGAAAATGGTAAGTGGTTATGGGAGATATCTACGCGCCGAGAGGTTTTGCGACTACTAGTTCTGCAAGGTCGTCATCTGCATGCATCATCCCAAGTTAATTTGGAAGCGGCACTATTGTTAGGCCCGCCGCGAGACAATTTTATTGATGATATTGCAGATGAGCGATTTCAGCAGCTTGTAGATCACTCTGTATGGAGAGCCCTTGCAAAGCTTCAATTAAGTGGGCTTGTTCTCGGGGGGCAAGCTCGGCAGCGACTTGATGAGCTATCTGCTGGCTACCCCTACCTTCGTCTGGCGGAAAATGAGAGTGATGAATTTTCCCACTGGATGAGTGGAACGGGGGATCCTGACTACCAAGAAAACCGAGTAATCAGAATTGCACCTCATAAGAAAGCAGCGCTTGTTGAATGGCTTAGAAGCCCTCCAACTGACCAAGGGTATTTTGATGAGGATACCTGGAGGGACGTTTGCCAGAGGCACATACTCAATAGTTTGTCTGCAATGGGAGAGCTTGCGCAGGAGGGCCAGTGGCTTATAGATCGGTGGCGAGAGGCATTCCAAGCTTGGAGTGAATCAAAGATTGCTCGAAAATCATGGCGTTATGTTGCTCCATGGGTCGAAGCAATGCCGGATGAGGTCATTTCTCAAGTTATTCATAGCCTCACGCGTTGGCTTGATGCGGTATCAAAGTCGAATCTTACTGACCATACTGTCTTTTTAAGAATCTGCCAGAGAGTGATGAGCCTTCCTCTCGATGCTGATACTGGCATGACTAGTAATGGTCAGCCACTTGACGAACCGGTCACTGAAGCAATCAATCATCCTATCGGACATATCACCCAAGCGCTGCTTAACATTTGGCAAAAAAATCCCCTCAGTGATAATGATCTTCTCTCCGACGAGATTCGCCAGCCTTTTACAGAGCTATGTGACTCTAGGATCGAAAGGTATCGTCACGGCAGGGTACTTTTGGCATCTAGGCTCATTGCTCTGTTCAGGGTCGATCAGGCTTGGACAAAAGAGTATTTGCTTCCTCATTTCAGCTGGGCGATCAACGCCGCTGAAGCTAGAGGGGCATGGGAAGGTTTCCTATGGTCACCGCGGCTATATCGCCCTCTACTCTTGGCGTTCAAGGCTGATTTCCTCGAAACAGCGCGTCGCTATGAAAGCCTAGGAGAGCATGGTCAGCAATTCGCAGCCTTTTTCACCTACGCTGCATTAGGCCCTCTGGAAGGCTATAGCGCAGATGAATTTCGTCAGGCTTTCGTCGCGCTTCCTTTGCAGGCGTTACAAGAGTCAGCCAGGGCAATGTCTCAGGCGTTAGAAGGTGCGGGGGAGCAGAGAGAAGAATATTGGCAAAATCGAATCCTGCCTTTCTGGAGAGATGTTTGGCCAAAGTCGCGAGAGCTAGTGACGCCGGCCATCGCAGAGTCACTCTTTAGGATGTCTATCGCGGCGGGAACCGAATTCCCCTCCGCGCTCGCAGCTATTTACGACTGGCTCGTACCTAGTGAACATATGCACTACTCAGTCCAGCAGTTGCTCAAATCTGGGCTTTGTACAAGGTTCCCGCAAGACGCGCTCAGGCTTCTGGCGGCAGCAGTGGACGACCAAGGTTGGCCATCTCCTGATCTCCAGCCTTGTCTGGAAGAAATCGCTACAGCGCAAGTGGTTCTCGCTGAGACTGCGGACTATCAACGGCTGGCAGGTTATGCGCGGCGTCGTGGCTAGCGTTGATACTCAAATTCTTCTGCGATGTAATTTTGACGGTTTAATATAAGGAAAAGGATATATGGAGATTCCGGAATCCTACGAATCAGAAACCTGTAAAGTCAACCATGGCGAGCAGGGGGTTTATTCGGGGTGCTCTAAATTCTTGTATTCCTCTAGGCTTGACTGCTCATTAAGTCTTGCTGAAGCATGCAAAATACTTGTCCAATCCGATGCTTTCGCCTTTGCTCTTGATAACAAAGGGCAGGTTTATTTTAAAGATAATGCTTGCGTTAGGGTTCAGGCATTAACCATAAAAAGCAATATTCAAGGGACTGGAATGACCATTTCAGGTCATCAAAATTTTTTGAATAATCAGGATAAAGACTCAGTTAGTTATTCTTTCCTGAAGGCGTTAAATTTGCTGCTTTCAGAGCGGAAGCTATTCAATGGGATGTTTGGTTATCCAAGCGACAGTGCGCGGGTTTATCTTCGGCCTATGGCAATTCAGGCCGAGGGAGATGAAGAGTATGAGTTGCTTCTTCCACATCTAAAGATTTCGAGTGGAGGTGTTATCGCTATCGTGTTGGAGGGGGTCTTCGGCTTTGAAGATCTGACTTCGGGTGAGGTTGTTTTTGAGGAGGTTAACAAATCGCTGCGGAACTTGGAGTCAGTTCTCTGTGACAAGGCATTACATAAAGCATCAGTCGAGTGTCAAATATCTCAGATGTCATTCTCCGAGAGAATGGCTCAAAAAGAAACATTCATAAAAATGATGGATTCCTCTCTGGAGTCGCCTACGACTATTGACTTTCTGGAGGAGGAGTTAGCTCTTTATGAGCTTGTGCATACAGATCAGATAACCTTGACTGATGTCGCAAGAAATGTACTGTCAATGGTGGCTCGCTCACTTGCCAGTAGAAAAGTGAAATCGGAAGTAAATTGGCGTGATGTCCGTAAGTCAGATCCTCCGGTTGGTAGATACTGGTATGGGAAGCCGTTGATTGGAATCCTTGGCCATACAGGGCAGAAGGGCGGAGCTGAAGAAAACTGGTCTGCTCATAAGTCTTTCGTGAACAGCGTCATGGTCCGAGCCGGCCTATCTGGGGCTTCGTACGAACAATCTATACAGCTAAAAGATCTAAGGTGTTTCAACGATTTCAATCACTTCTACTCAGAGCCGGTGTCGTTGATTTTGTCTTCATCCCAGGTTTCGAGTTTTATAGATCGGAGTGACGGCTACACCTTTGATAACTTGATTTCAGATGCGCAAATCCTAAATGAAGTGGCGCATTACATGATAGTGTTCTATGCATATGCTTCTTCGGCGCTGGACGATTGCATAAAATCAACGGATGTGACTCGGATAGAGCTTCAGGTGTTGAGCTTTGAAGAGTCATTGTACTCGTTATACAAATATGGGGAAATTGCTGACTACATCGAAGAGGTTAAGCAGGGGACTCACCTCTCAATGATGAGCAAAATTTTTCATAAGAAAGTAGAGGCGATTAAGAAGTCCATAGAGCTGGATGAAAAAATCGCATCCGAGGCGTTCACTCGGCGCGTCACCGTAATTTTTGGCATCATTGCGTCAGCGGCTCTTTCGCCAGAGTTGATGCAACCTTTAGTGAAGCTTGCTGGATTTAGTCTGGGTGAGCAGTGGTCCAAGGTAATTGGACTGGTGGCTGCGATGGCGGCGGTAACTGCCCTCCTGATTGTTACGCATTATGGCCTTAAATTGATCAGAGGGTTGGTGAGATTTTTGCGAGGTTGAGAGACTCTAAATCTGAGATTTTGTCATGCAAGGGGAGGGTGCCTTTCCCGAGGTTGAGGGGGGATTGATCTCAAATCGGACAGCCCGTTGGAGGAAAAGTGAGGTATGGACGATGGCAGGGGCGGCCGTGCGGTAGGGGTACGGACATTACCATTTTCTTTTGGAGCCCTTGTGGCGGAAGGGCTAGAGCGATGTCCGTCCGTTACTGATAAACCTGTGAACATTGGTGATGCTTTCGGAGGCGATCTGCATCACCTGCTCGCCGCGCACATTGGCCAGGTCGGCCAGTTCCGGCACGCCGGCAATCAGCTTGTCGACGCCAACCTTGGCAGCCTGGTAGGTGGCGCTGTTGGCCGCGCTGGCGCCAGCGCCGGCGATGGTGCCGCCGGTGGCGAGGATCACCACGTTGGCCAGCTTCTGCTGGTTCTCGACTTCCTTGGCCAAGGCCATGGACGGCAGGATCAGCAGCAGCGCAAGGGCGCTGGGGGCAAAGGTTTTAAGTGCAGCGTTCATGGTTATTGTTCTCTCTCTTCCTAATGAGATTTTTTGTTGTGACGCAGCGCCTGCCACGCAGTTTTCGTACCACCCGCGCGTAATCGGCCGCAAGCGCCGTCATAACAAGGCTCCGGCGAGGCCGGCAGATGCCCGTTCGTTCGGAACCCCGAACAAGAATAGGAAAACCTGTTCGGTTTTCCGTAAAATCCCCGATAATCTGCGCCAGAGCGGCGAAACCCCGAAAGCGAAACGGATTTGACAAAAGGGCAACCTGTTTCCATAGTTAGTTAACGCAAACGTTTGCGACCCGATAAAAATCACAAGATCCGGAGTCATTTCCCATGAAGCTGCCGTTCCCTGGTCGTCTGCTGGCGCTCGCCGTCATTTCTTCCCTGTCCCTGGCCATGCCGTTTTCCGCTGCCCACGCCGAAGACAAGCCCAAGGTCGCGCTGGTGATGAAGTCCCTGGCCAACGAGTTTTTCCGCACCATGGAAGATGGCGCCAAGGACTACCAGAAAGCCCATGCCGATGACTTCGAGCTGGTGGCCAACGGCATCAAGGACGAAACCGATACCGGCAACCAGATCCGCATCGTCGAGCAGATGATCGCCACCGGCGCCAAGGCCATCATCCTTGCCCCGGCCGACTCCAAGGCGCTGGTGCCGGTGGTGAAGAAAGCCATGGACGCCGGCATCACCGTGGTCAACATCGACAACCGCCTCGACCCCGACGTGCTCAAGAGCAAGCAGATCAGCGTGCCCTTCGTCGGCCCCGACAACCGCAAGGGCGCGCGCATGGTCGGCGACTACCTGGCCAAGGAAAAGCTCAAGGCCGGTGACCAGGTCGGCATCATCGAAGGCGTGTCGACCACCACCAACGCCCAGCAGCGCACAGCGGGCTTCAAGGACGCCATGGACGCCGCAGGGATGAAGATCGTCTCGACCCAGTCCGGCAACTGGGAAATCGACAAGGGCAACGCGGTTGCCGCCTCCATGCTCAACGAATACCCCGACCTCAAGGCCCTGCTGGCCGGCAACGACAGCATGGCCCTGGGCGCTGTGTCGGCCGTGCGCGCCGCTGGCAAGACCGGCCAGGTGCAAGTGGTGGGCTACGACAACATCAACGCCATCAAGCCGATGCTCAAGGATGGCCGCGTGCTCGCCACCCTCGACCAGGCGGCCAGCCAGCAAGCGGTGTTCGGCATCCAGGCGGCGCTGAAAATGCTCAAGGGAGAAAAGCCGGACGTGGATGCCGACAACGTCATCCAGACCCCGGTCACGCTGATCACCCAGCCTTGACGCCCAGGAGAGATGGCCATGCCTGCAACGGCCGATGAAGGGGTGCTGATCGCCACCGGCCTGGGCAAGAGCTATGCCCAGCCGGTGCTCGGCGACGTCAGCCTGGCCCTGCGCGCGGGCGAGGTACTGGCCCTGACCGGCGAGAACGGCGCGGGCAAGAGCACCCTGTCCAAACTCATCAGCGGCCTCGAGACGCCCACCACCGGCCACATGCGCTACCGCGGCCAGGCTTACGCCCCGGCCAGCCGCAGCGATGCCGAGCGCCTCGGGGTGCGCATGGTGATGCAGGAGCTGAACCTGCTGCCGACCCTGACCGTGGCCGAGAACCTGTTCCTCGACAACCTGCCCAGCCGCTTCGGCTGGATCAGCCACAAGCGCCTGCGCCAGCTGGCCGCGGCCGCCATGGCCCAGGTCGGCCTGGACGCCATCGACCCGGATACCCCGGTCGGCGAGCTGGGCATCGGCCACCAGCAGATGGTCGAGATCGCCCGCAACCTGATCGGCGACTGCCATGTGCTGATCTTCGACGAGCCCACGGCCATGCTCACCGCCCGCGAGGTGGAGCTGCTGTTCGTGCAGATCGAACGCCTGCGCCAGCGTGGCGTGGCCATCGTCTACATCTCCCATCGCCTCGAAGAATTGCAGCGCGTGGCCCAGCGCATCGTGGTGCTGCGCGACGGCAAGCTGGTGTGCGATGAGCCGATCCAGCGCTACAGCAGCAGCGAGCTGGTCAACCTGATGGTCGGCCGGGAGCTGGGCGAGCACATCGACCTGGGCCGGCGCACCCTTGGCGCGCCGCTGCTCAAGGTCGAGCACCTGTGCCGTGGCGACAAGGTGCGTGATGTGTCGCTGCAGGTCAGGGCAGGGGAGATCTTCGGCATCTCCGGGTTGATCGGTGCCGGGCGCACCGAACTGCTGCGGCTGATCTTCGGCGCCGACCGCGCCGACAGCGGCAGCATTGCCCTGGGCCAGCCGCTCAGGGAGGTGACCATCGACTCGCCCAAGGCCGCGGTCAAGGCCGGCATCGCCCTGATCACCGAGGACCGCAAGGGCGAAGGCTTGCTGCTGTCACAGTCGATCAGCGCCAACATCGCCCTGGGCAACCTTGGCGCCGTGTCCCGCGCCGGGGTGCTCGACGGCGATGCCGAGCGGGCGCTGGCCGATCGGCAGATCGCCGCCATGCGCATTCGCAGTGCCGGCGCCGCGCAGGCCGTTGGCGAGCTGTCGGGCGGCAACCAGCAAAAGGTGGTGATCGGCCGCTGGCTGGAGCGCGATTGCCAGGTGCTGCTGTTCGACGAGCCGACCCGCGGCATCGACGTGGGCGCCAAGTTCGATATCTATGGCCTGCTGGCGGAACTGGCGCGCCAGGGCAAGGCGTTGGTGGTGGTGTCCAGCGACCTGCGCGAGCTGATGCTGATCTGCGACCGCATCGCCGTGCTCTCTGCCGGGCGCCTGATCGACACCTTCGAGCGCGACCATTGGAGCCAGGACCAGATTCTTGCCGCCGCCTTCGCCGGCTACCAGAAACGTGACGCCCTGCTGCACGACGCAGCACCCAGGATGGATGCATGAAAACCACACCTCTCGATACCTCCGGCAGCACCCCCGCACGCCGCAGCGGCACGTACCTGGGCCTTGGCACCTACCTGGGCCTGGCCGGCGCCTTGCTGGCGATGATCGTGCTGTTCTCGCTGCTTAGCAGCCACTTCTGGTCCTATGCCACCTTCAGCACCCTGGCCAACCAGATCCCCGACCTGATGGTGCTGGCGGTGGGCATGACCTTCGTGCTGATCATCGGCGGCATCGACCTCTCGGTCGGCTCGGTGCTTGCCCTGGCGGCGTCCACGGTGAGCGTGGCGATCCTCGGCTGGGGCTGGGGCGTGCTGCCGGCGGCTTTGCTCGGCATGGCTGCGGCAGCCCTGGCCGGCAGCGTCACCGGCGCGGTCACCGTGGCCTGGCGCATCCCGTCGTTCATCGTCTCCCTCGGCGTGCTGGAGATGGCCCGTGGCCTGGCCTACCAGTTCACCGACTCGCGCACCGCCTACATCGGCGATGCCTATGCCTGGTTCTCCAACCCAATCGCCTTCGGTATCTCGCCGGCCTTCATCATTGCCTTGCTGGTGATCATCCTGGCCCAGCTGGTGCTGACCCGCACTGTGTTCGGCCGCTACCTGATCGGCATCGGCACCAACGAAGAAGCCGTGCGGCTGGCCGGCATCGACCCGCGCCCCTACAAAGTACTGGTGTTCGCCCTGATGGGCCTGCTGGCCGGCCTGGCTGCGCTGTTCCAGATTTCCCGGCTGGAGGCCGCCGACCCCAATGCCGGCGCCGGCCTCGAATTGCAGGTGATCGCCGCGGTGGTCATCGGCGGCACCAGCCTGATGGGCGGGCGCGGCTCGGTCATCAGCACCTTCTTCGGCGTGCTCATCATCTCCGTGCTGGCCGCAGGCCTTGCGCAGATCGGCGCGTCGGAACCCACCAAACGCATCATCACCGGGGCGGTCATCGTCATCGCCGTGGTGCTCGACACTTATCGCAGCCGGCGTTCGAACCGGCGGAACTGAAAAAACATGGCAACCATCAAAGACGTCGCTGCACTTGCGGGTATTTCCTACACCACCGTGTCACATGTGCTGAACAAGACCCGGCCTGTCAGCGAGCAGGTACGGCTCAAGGTCGAAGCGGCCATCGCCGAGCTCGACTACGTACCCAGCGCCGTGGCGCGCTCGCTCAAGGCGCGCAGCACGGCCACCATTGGCCTGCTGGTGCCCAACAGCGTCAACCCCTATTTTGCCGAGCTGGCGCGGGGCATCGAGGATGCCTGCGAGCGCAACGGCTACTGCGTGATCCTGTGCAACTCCGACGACAACCCGCAAAAGCAGCGCAGCTACCTGCGCGTGCTGCTGGAAAAACGCATCGACGGGCTGGTGGTGGCGTCGGTGGGCGAAGACAGCGACCTGCTGCAAAGCCTGGCCTGCGTGCGCACGCCGATGGTCATCGTCGACCGTGAGCTGGAAGGCGTGGAGGCGGACCTTGTGCGCATCGACCATGAACACGGCGCCTATCTTGCGACCTGCCACCTGCTGGAGCTGGGCCATCGCGACATCGCCTATATCGGCGGCCCGGCCGAAACCGGCGTCAGCCAGTTACGCCTGGCGGGCTTTCGGCGTGCGCTGGCCGAGGCGAAGGTCGAGGTGCCAAGCGCCAATGTGCTGCACTGCGACTTCACCAGCCCCGGCGGCCACGCGGCTGCCGCGCAATTGCTCGAGGGCCGGCGCCCCACGGCGATTTTTGCCGGCAACGACATGATCGGCTTCGGGGTGCTGCGGGCGGCGGCCGAGCGCAATATCAGCGTGCCGGGCGAGCTGTCGGTGATCGGCTTTGACGACATCGAGCTGAGCCGCTACGTGTACCCGCCGCTGACCACGGTCGGCCAGTCGATACGCGAGCTGGGCGAAAACGCAGCGGCGCTGTTGCTGTCGCGCATCGCCACACCGCGCCGCGAGGGTGCCGAGCAGCGCATCGTCGCCCCGCGCATTGTGCTGCGCGAGTCCACCGGGCCACGCCCGGATCTTTTCAATGATTACCGCTAAGGAATCGTCATGAGTGCCAAGGTGCTGGTGGTCGGTAGCCTCAACATGGACCTGGTCGCGCGCGCCGAACGGCTGCCCCGGCCAGGTGAAACATTGGCGGGCGAAAGCTTCTTTACCGTGCCCGGTGGCAAGGGCGCCAACCAGGCGGTGGCGGTGGCGCGCCTGGGTGGCAGTGTGGCCATGGTCGGCAACGTGGGTGATGACGCCTATGGGTTGCAGCTGCGCCAGGCGCTGGAAGTGGAGGGCATCGATTGCCAGGCGGTGGGCGTGTGCCAGGGTGTGTCCAGCGGCGTGGCGCTGATTACCGTGGATGCCGCCAGCCAGAACTGCATCGTCATCATTCCTGGTGGCAATGGCTTGCTGACGCCCGAGGCGGTGCAGCGCTTCGATGGGTTGCTGCAGGCTGCCGAGGTGGTCGTCTGCCAGCTTGAGGTGCCTGTCGCCACCGTGGCCTGGGTGCTGGTCAGGGGGCGTGAGCTGGGCAAGCGGGTGATTCTGAACCCGGCGCCGGTCACCGGCCCGTTGCCAGCCGAGTGGTTCGCCAACATCGATTACCTGATCCCCAACGAGCACGAGGCCGAGGCGTTGACCGGCGAGCCGGTGCGCGACCTGGACGGTGCCCGACGCGCCGCCGAGCGCCTGTTGCAGATGGGGGCGGGCAAGGTGATTGTCACCTTGGGCGCGCAGGGGGCGCTGTTCGTCGGCCCCGAGGGCAGCCGGCATTTCCCGGCGCCGCAGGTCAAGCCGCTGGATACCACGGCCGCCGGCGATACCTTCGTCGGCGGTTTTGCCGCGGCGCTGGTGCAGGGCAAGGAGGAGGGCGAGGCGATCGCCTTCGGCCAGCGCGCCGCTGCGCTGTCTGTCACCCGTGCCGGCGCGCAGCCTTCGATACCTTATCTGGCGGAGCTGACTCCATGAAAAAGACCGCGCTGCTCAACGTGGCCTTGTCGCGCACCATTGCCGGCATGGGCCATGGCGACATCCTGGTGATCGGCGATGCCGGGCTACCGGTGCCGCCGGGTGTCGAGCTGATCGACCTGGCGTTGACGGCGGGCGTGCCGGACTTTGCCAGCGTGTTGCGGGCAGTGCTCAGCGAGCTGCAGGTGGAGCGGCATGTGCTGGCAGAAGAGATGCAGAAGGTGGTGCCGCCGGCGCTGGTCGAGATCGAGCGCTTGAAAGGCAAGCTCGGCAAACGCGAGTGGCTGAGCCATGACGAATTCAAGGTGCTGTCGCGCAGTGCCCGTGCGGTGGTGCGTACCGGGGAGTGTCAGCCCTACAGCAACATTGCGCTGGTCTCTGGCGTCACCTTTTAGAAGCGAGGGCTGCGCCCTCGATCGCCGGCAAGCCGGCTCCCACAGGGGCTTGCTTCACCCTCAAGGCAACAGGAGTGCCCCATGCTCAAACCCCTGCTACAAGGACTGACCCTCATGGCCGCGGCCGCTACCACTACTCTCCAGGCCGCCCCTCGCGAGCTGATCATCGACACCGACCCTGGCGCCGACGACGTGGTCGCGCTGTTCCTTGCCATGGCGTCCCCTGAAGCGCTGGACATCCGCGCCATCACCACCGTGGCGGGCAATGTGCGCCTCGACAAGACCTCGCGCAACGCCCGCCTGGCCCGTGAATGGGCAGGCCGCGAAGACATCCCGATCTACGCCGGGGCAGGGCGCCCGCTGGTGCGCACGCCCATCTACGCCGCCGAAGTGCACGGTGAAGAAGGCCTGACCGGCGTCCAGGTGCATGAGCCCAAGCAGCCGCTGGCCCAAGGCAGCGCCGTGCAATACCTGGTCGACACCCTGGGCGCCGCCAAGCCCCAGAGCATCACTTTGGCCATGCTCGGCCCGCAAACCAACCTGGCCCTGGCGCTCATCCAGAAGCCGGAAATCGCCAAAGGCATCAAGGAAGTGATCGTGATGGGCGGCGCCCACTTCAATGGCGGCAACATCACCCCGGTGGCGGAATTCAACCTGTTCGCCGACCCGCATGCCGCCGAGGTGGTGCTGGCCAGTGGCGTGCCGCTGACCTACCTGCCGCTGGATGTCACCCACAAGATGCTGACCAGCGACGCACGCCTGAAGCAGATTGGCGCGGTGAACAACCACGCCAGCCAGTTGGTGGTGGACATTCTCAATGCCTACGTCAAGCACGACATGGACCTCTACGGCCTGCCCGGCGGCCCGGTGCATGACGCCAGCGTCATCGCCTACCTGCTCAAGCCCGAGCTGTTCAGCGGCCGGCGCATCCACATGAGCGTCGACAGCCGCGAAGGCCCGACCTTCGGCCAGACCGTCGCCGACTGGTACGGCGTGCTCAAGCAGCCGGCCAACGTGATGTGGGTAGCAGAAGGTGATGCCCAGGGCTTCTTCGACCTGCTCAGCGAGCGCCTGGCTCGATTGCAATAGCCGTGTGCGGTGCGTAGCGCTCGAACACCTGGTCGATGAAGCTGCGCGCCGCCTCGCCACCGCGGTCGCGCACCAGCAAGTCGATGGCGATCAGCAGCAGCTCTTCGGGCGTGCTGGGGCTGTAGGCGCTCTGGCCCTCGGCCCATTTGACCTTGATGTCGGCGTCGATGCTATGGCTGCTCATGAAAGGCTCTCACTGGGGGCCCAGGGCGGAGGGGCGAACACCTGACCCTGGTGTTCGAAGAAGGCATTGTGCCTTCACTTCTTAAAGTAAATCATGACATTGCGTCAATGGCTTTGCGCTTCCCAGCTTAAAAAGCTTAGCGCCTTGAGCCAGGCAGCGTGTGAGCAACGCCGCAAAATTCGGTCACGATTGCCTTTCGCCCAACGTGGCGAGTTCAGGCAGACTTGGGCGTTTTGCAACGAATGGCTGGTGGCGCTGTCCCATCAGGCAGTTCCCAGATCTGATTTAGGAGGATTCATGTTCCGAACCCGCGCTTCCCTGGCAACCTTGCTGGTGGCTGCCGTGCTGGCTGGTTGCAGCACTGGCGGTAACTCTGGTGGTGGCAAGGAGCCTGCTGCGCCCGCCGGCAACGACGGCCGTTGCGAGGCCAGTGGTGCCGACTTCGCCATCGGCAAGCAAGGCAGTGCCGAGCTGCTCGAGCAGGCGCGCAAGGCCAGTGGCTCGCAGATGGCGCGTATCCTCAAGCCGCATGATGTCGTGACCCTGGAATACCGCTCCGAGCGTTTGAACCTGAATGTGAACGAGCAGGGCGTGGTAACCCGCGTCAACTGCGGCTGATTATTCAGCAGGCATAAAAAACCCGCCACGAAGGCGGGTTTTTTTACAGCTTCCGAATTACTCCGGACGAACCTGTGCAGCCTGCATGCCCTTCTGGCCGCGCTCGGCGACGAAGGAAACAGCCTGGCCTTCTTTCAGGCTCTTGAAGCCGTCGGATTCGATGGCCTTGAAGTGTACGAACAGGTCGTCGCCGCCGCCTGCTGGGGTGATGAAGCCGTAGCCTTTCTCATCATTGAACCATTTGACGGTGCCGTTTTGGCGATTGGACATGGGGTGAATCTCCAGAGCATTTGATTTTTTCGATGGTGCAATGTGGCCGAGGCTACGGAGCACGGACAACATCATAGTCTAATTCTGCAGATGTGGCGCCTTTTACCTTCGCAGGATATTGATCCAGGCCAAATGATGCGTGCCTGATACCCTGCGAACCGGTCATTTCGGCTTGCAGGCGGCCTGTACCACGGTCTGTGCCTTCTGCATCAGCTTGGCATCGACGCCGTCGGTGCTGTTCAAATCCTTGATTTCAGCGTCAGTGAAGTTCTTCTTGATCGCTTGTGCGCCGCACGCGCAATGTTTGTCGGCGGATGCCGCGTCAAGGCCTTGGCCCTGGGCAACTTGTTTGCATTGCGACATGTAACCGGCCTCTTGGCCGGCAGGGAAGTTGCCAGCAGTCGCGGCCAGGGGCATCAACAGAGCGCCAGCAGCCGCTAGCGCTAGAAGAGACGGTACTCGCATAACCACACACTCCTTGGGTTAAGGTCTCATCAAGAGTAGGTTGCTTCCCAAAGTCTGATAGGAAATTTTCCGCGTTAGTTCACCGTGGCGGTGTAATTTCCAAATATTTCTGCCGGCTGCGCAACCTGCGTGCTAGCATGCTCGGCTTGCAGCTATCCAGTTGCAGCTATCTTTTTACCTTCCAGTCACTCAGGTCCCCCTGGCAAGCCGAAAGGCTTCTGCCACTGTGAGGCAGGCTTCCCCCAAGGGAAGGCAGGTCGGATCTTGTACTGGCTCATCCCAACCCACGTGACCTTTGGTAGGGGTCACCACTAGGAGAGGAGGCGCCATGCCCGTTATTACTCTTCCCGATGGCAGCCAACGCGCGTTCGATCACGCCGTTTCCGTAGCCGACGTTGCCGCGTCGATCGGCGCAGGCCTGGCTAAAGCCACCCTGGCCGGCAAAGTCGATGGCAAGCTGGTCGATGCCTGCGACCTGATCACCCACGATGCCAAGCTGCAGATCATCACCCCTAAAGATGAAGAGGGACTGGAGATCATCCGTCACTCGTGCGCCCACCTGATCGGCCACGCGGTGAAGCAGCTGTACCCGACCGCCAAGATGGTCATCGGCCCGGTCATCGACGAAGGCTTCTACTACGACATCGCCTACGAGCGCCCCTTCACCCCTGAAGATCTGGCCGCCATCGAAAAGCGCATGCAGCAGCTGATCGAGAAGGACTACGACGTCGTCAAGAAGATGACCCCGCGTGCCGAAGTCATCGACGTGTTCAAGACCCGTGGCGAAGACTACAAGCTGCGCCTGGTCGAGGACATGCCCGACGAGCAGGCCATGGGCCTGTACTACCACGAAGAATACGTCGACATGTGCCGTGGCCCGCACGTGCCGAACACCCGCTTCCTCAAGGCATTCAAGCTGACCAAGCTGTCTGGCGCCTACTGGCGCGGCGATGCCAAGAACGAGCAGCTGCAACGTGTGTACGGCACCGCCTGGGCTGACAAGAAGCAGCTGGCGGCCTACATCCAGCGCATCGAAGAAGCCGAAAAACGCGACCACCGCAAGATCGGCAAGCAGCTCGACCTCTTCCACCTGCAGGAAGAAGCCCCGGGCATGGTGTTCTGGCACGCCAACGGCTGGACCGTCTACCAGGTACTCGAGCAGTACATGCGCAAGATCCAGCGCGAAAACGGCTACCAGGAAATCAAGACCCCGCAAGTTGTCGACCGCATCCTCTGGGAGCGCTCCGGCCACTGGTCCAACTACGCCGAGAACATGTTCACCACTTCGTCGGAAAGCCGTGATTTTGCGGTAAAACCGATGAACTGCCCGTGCCACGTGCAGGTGTTCAACCAAGGCCTGAAGAGCTACCGCGACCTGCCGCTGCGCCTGGCCGAGTTCGGTGCCTGCCACCGTAACGAGCCATCCGGCGCCCTGCACGGCATCATGCGCGTGCGTGGCTTCGTGCAGGACGACGCGCACATCTTCTGCACCGAAGATCAGGTGAAGAAGGAAGCCGCCGACTTCATCAAGCTGACCCTGGACGTGTACAACGACTTCGGCTTCACCGACGTGGCCATGAAGCTGTCCACCCGTCCGGCCAAGCGTGTCGGTTCCGAAGAGCTGTGGGACCGTGCCGAAGGTGCACTGGCCGACGCCCTGAACGAATCGGGCCTGGAGTGGGAATACCAGCCGGGCGAGGGCGCCTTCTACGGCCCGAAGATCGAGTTCACCCTGCGCGACTGCCTCGGCCGTAACTGGCAGTGCGGTACCCTGCAGTACGACCCGAACCTGCCAGAGCGCCTGGACGCCAGCTACATCGCCGAAGACAACGCGCGCAAGCGCCCGGTGATGCTGCACCGCGCCATCCTCGGCTCGTTCGAACGCTTCATCGGCATGCTCATCGAGCACTATGCCGGCGTGTTCCCGGCGTGGCTGGCACCGACCCAGGCGGTGATCATGAACATCACCGACAAACAGGCCGATTTCGCCCTCGAGGTTGAGAAATCTCTGAACGGTAGCGGTTTCCGTGCCAAGTCGGACTTGAGAAATGAGAAGATCGGCTTTAAAATCCGCGAGCATACTTTGCTCAAGGTCCCGTACCTTTTGGTTATAGGGGATCGCGAAGTCGAAACGCAAACCGTCGCTGTGCGTACTCGCGAAGGCGCAGACCTGGGCTCCATGCCCGTCGCCCAATTCGCTGAGCTGCTGACACAAGCGGTTTCCCGGCGTGGTCGCCAAGAATCGGAGTAATGACTATTAAGCGTGAAATGAGAAACGATAAGCGTGCTGTACCGAAGGCCCCGATCAACGAGAATATCTCGGCCCGCGAGGTTCGGTTAATTGGCGCAGACGGCGAGCAGGTTGGCATCGTCTCGATTGATGAAGCGCTGCGTATCGCTGATGAAGCGAAGCTGGATCTGGTAGAAATCTCTGCAGACGCGGTACCGCCGGTCTGCAAGGTCATGGACTACGGCAAGCACCTCTTCGAGAAGAAGAAGCAGGCTAACGAAGCCAAGAAAAACCAGAAGCAGATCCAGATCAAAGAAATCAAGTTTCGTCCAGGGACGGAGGATGGGGATTACCAGGTAAAACTACGCAACCTGGTACGTTTCCTTACCGATGGGGACAAGGCCAAGATCTCTCTGAGATTCCGTGGCCGTGAGATGGCCCACCAGGAGCTGGGCATGGAGCTGTTGAAGCGGGTCGAAGCCGACCTCGCCGAATACGGCACCGTTGAGCAGCATCCGAAGATGGAAGGACGCCAGCTTATGATGGTCATCGCCCCCAAGAAAAAGAAGTAATCTCCCGGGCACGGCAGGCCTGATGATTATGTGTAATTTTATCGAATGCGGAGTTCCAACATGCCAAAAATGAAAACCAAGAGCGGTGCTGCGAAGCGCTTCCTGAAGACAGCTTCGGGCTTCAAGCACAAGCACGCTTTCAAGAGCCACATCCTGACCAAAATGTCGACCAAGCGTAAGCGTCAACTGCGTGGTAGCAGCCTGCTGCACCCGTCCGACGTCGCGAAAGTCGCGCGCATGCTGCGCGTTCGTTAATTCTGGTCAAAGATAGAGGAAGTTACTCATGGCTCGTGTAAAGCGCGGCGTTATCGCTCGTAAGCGTCACAAAAAAATTCTGAAACTGGCTAAAGGTTACTACGGTGCACGCTCGCGCGTATTCCGCGTAGCCAAGCAGGCAGTCATCAAGGCAGGCCAATACGCCTACCGCGACCGTCGCCAGAAGAAGCGTCAGTTCCGCGCACTGTGGATCGCTCGTATCAACGCCGGTGCCCGCACCAACGGTCTGTCGTACAGCCGTCTGATTGCTGGCCTGAAAAAGGCGTCGATCGAAATCGACCGTAAGGTTCTGGCTGACCTGGCAGTGAACGAAAAAGCGGCGTTTGCTGCAATTGTCGAGAAAGCTAAAGCCGTTCTGGCTTAAGTACCCACGACAATCATCCGGCGGCGCGTTGCGCCGTCGGGTGTAAAACGTCATCGATAGGGGAAGAGCCTTCAAAGCTCTTCCCCTATTTTCGTATCTGGAGTCTGTACATGGAAAACCTGGATGCGCTGGTCTCCCAAGCCCTAGAAGCTGTGGAGCGCGCTGAAGACATCAATGCCCTGGAACAGATCCGGGTTCAGTATCTCGGCAAGAAGGGCGAACTGACCCAGGTGATGAAGACCCTGGGCAACCTGCCAGCCGAAGAGCGGCCGAAAGTCGGCGCGCTGATCAACGACGCCAAAGAGCGCGTCACCGAGGTGCTCAACGCACGCAAGGCAGGCTTCGAAGAGGCCGAGCTCAGCGCTCGCCTGGCCGCCGAATGCATTGATGTGACCCTGCCAGGTCGTGGCCAGGCCACCGGTGGCCTGCACCCGATCACCCGTACACTCGAGCGCATCGAGCAGTTCTTCACCCACATCGGCTACGGCATCGCCGAAGGCCCAGAGGTGGAAGACGACTACCACAACTTCGAAGCGCTCAACATCCCCGGCCACCACCCGGCCCGGGCGATGCACGACACCTTCTATTTCAATGCCAACATGCTGCTGCGCACCCACACCTCGCCGGTGCAGGTGCGGACCATGGAGTCCACCCAGCCGCCAATCCGCATTGTCTGCCCGGGCCGCGTCTACCGCTGCGACTCGGATATCACCCACTCGCCGATGTTCCACCAGGTCGAAGGCCTGCTGATCGATCGCGACATCAACTTCGCCGACCTCAAGGGCACCATCGAAGAGTTCCTGCGGGTGTTCTTCGAGAAAGAACTGGCCGTGCGCTTCCGCCCGTCGTTCTTCCCGTTCACCGAGCCGTCCGCCGAAGTCGACATCCAGTGCGTGATGTGTTCCGGCAAAGGCTGCCGCGTGTGCAAGCAGACCGGCTGGCTGGAAGTGATGGGCTGCGGCATGGTGCACCCGAACGTGCTGCGCATGTCCGGCATCGACCCTGAAGAGTTCCAGGGCTTCGCCTTCGGCATGGGCGCCGAGCGCCTGGCCATGCTGCGCTATGGCGTCAACGATTTGCGTCTGTTCTTCGACAACGACCTGCGCTTCCTCGCGCAATTCCGCTAGGTCAATGCCCGACGCAACTTTCAGGAGAACAGCATGAAATTCAGTGAACAGTGGCTGCGCGGTTGGGTAAACCCGCAAGTCTCCCGTGACGAACTGGTCGCCCGCCTGTCCATGGCCGGCCTTGAAGTCGACAGCGTGACCCCCGCTGCCGGCCAGTTCAGCGGCATCGTCGTGGGCGAGATCCTCGCCACCGAACAACACCCCGACGCCGACAAACTGCGCGTGTGCCAGGTCAGCAACGGCCAGGAAACCTTCCAGGTCGTGTGCGGCGCGCCAAACGCACGCCCCGGCATCAAGATCCCGTTCGCCATGATCGGCGCCGAACTGCCAGGCGACTTCAAGATCAAGAAGGCCAAGCTGCGCGGCGTCGAGTCCTTCGGCATGCTGTGCTCGGCCGCCGAACTGCAGATCAGCGAAGAGAACGACGGCCTGCTGGAACTGGCTGCCGACGCCCCGGTGGGCCAGGACATTCGCCAGTACCTGAACCTGGACGACGCCAGCATCGAGATCGGCCTCACCCCGAACCGCGGTGACTGCCTGTCCCTGGCGGGCCTGGCCCGTGATGTCAGCGCCCTGTACAACGTCCCGGTCACCCGCCCCGTGGTGCCAGCCGTAGCGGCTGCCCACGACGAAGTGCGCCCGGTCGAAGTGACTGCCCCGGCGGCCTGCCCACGCTACCTGGGCCGTGTGATCCGCAACGTCGACCTGTCCAAGCCGACCCCGCTGTGGATGGTCGAGCGCCTGCGCCGCAGCGACGTGCGCAGCATCGACGCCGCCGTCGACATCACCAACTACGTGATGCTCGAGCTCGGCCAGCCGATGCACGCCTTCGACCTCGCCGAAATCAACGGCGGCATCCGCGTGCGCATGGCCGAAGAGGGCGAAAAGCTCGTCCTGCTCGACGGCCAGGAAGTCTCCCTGCGCGCCGACACCCTGGTCATCGCCGACCACACCCGCGCCCTGGCCATTGCCGGCGTGATGGGTGGCGAGCACAGCGGCGTCAACACCGAGAAAACCCGCGATCTGTTCCTGGAAAGCGCCTTCTTCGAGCCGATTTCCGTCGCTGGCAAGGCCCGTTCCTACGGCCTGCACACCGATGCCTCGCATCGCTACGAGCGCGGCGTCGACTCGCAGCTGGCCCGCGAAGCCATGGAGCGCGCCACCGCCCTGGTGCTGGAGATCGTCGGCGGTGAAGCCGGCCCGATCGTCGAAGCCGTCAGCCAGCAGCACCTGCCGCAAGTCGCCCCGGTGACCCTGCGCGCCGAACGCATCACCCAGATGCTCGGCATGGAGCTGGACGCCGCCCAGGTCGAGCAGATGCTCAATGCCCTCGAGCTGACCACCACGGCCAACGGGGCAGGGCAGTGGACCGTCAACGTCCCGAGCCACCGCTTCGACATCAGCCTGGAAGTCGACCTGATCGAAGAGCTGGCGCGCCTGTACGGCTACAACAACCTGCCGGTTCGCTACCCGCAAGCCCGCCTGGCCCCGCAAGCCCGCCCGGAAACCCGCGGCGAGCTGCCGAACCTGCGCCGCCTGCTGGTTGCCCGCGGCTACCAGGAAGCCATCACCTACAGCTTCATCGACCCGAAACTGTTCGAGCTGTTCACCCCAGGCGTCGAGCCGCTGCTGCTGGCCAACCCGATCTCCAGCGACATGGCCGCCATGCGTGCGTCCCTGTGGCCAGGCCTGGTCAAGGCGCTGCAGCACAACCTCAACCGCCAGCAAGACCGTGTGCGCCTGTTCGAAAGCGGCCTGCGCTTCGTCGGCCAGCTGGGTGACCTCAAGCAGCAACCGATGATCGCTGGCGTCGTCACCGGCAGCCGCCTGCCGGAAGGCTGGGCGAATGGCCGCGACAGCATCGACTTCTTCGACGTCAAGGCTGACGTGGAAGCCCTGCTGGGTTACTCCGGCGCCCTGAGCGACTTCACCTTCGTCGCCGGCAAGCACCACGCCCTGCACCCAGGCCAGACCGCCCGCATCGAGCGCGACGGCAAGGAAGTCGGCTACCTCGGCGCCCTGCATCCAGAACTTGCCAAAGCCCTGGACCTGGACCGCCCGGTGTTCGTCTTCGAGCTGGTATTGGGTGACGTGGTCGAAGGCCGCCTGCCGAAGTTCAGCGAACTCTCCAAGTTCCCGGAAACCCGTCGTGACCTGGCTTTGATCGCAGGACGTGATGTAGCTTCGAGTTCGGTGCTTGAAGTAATTCGTGACAATGCAGGCGAATGGCTTACAGACCTCAGGCTGTTTGACGTCTACCAGGGTAAAGGCATTGATCCTGATAGAAAAAGCCTGGCCGTCGGCTTGACCTGGCAGCATCCATCGCGCACTCTTAACGACGATGAGGTGAATACTACCCTGCAAAACATCCTCACCTCGCTCGAACAAAGGTTGAACACCACGTTAAGGAAATAACGGCATGGGTGCTCTGACGAAAGCTGAGATGGCTGAAAGGCTGTACGAGGAGCTGGGGCTTAACAAGCGTGAGGCCAAGGAGCTGGTCGAGCTGTTTTTTGAAGAAATTCGGCACGCACTTGAAGAGAACGAGCAGGTCAAGTTGTCCGGTTTCGGCAACTTCGACCTTCGCGACAAACGCCAGCGGCCGGGCCGCAACCCCAAGACAGGGGAAGAAATCCCGATCACCGCGCGGCGCGTCGTCACCTTTCGTCCAGGGCAGAAGTTGAAGGCCCGGGTTGAGGCCTATGCTGGAACCAAGCCATAACGACGAACTGCCCCCCATACCGGGCAAACGCTACTTCACCATTGGTGAAGTGAGCGAATTGTGTGCCGTGAAGCCACACGTGCTGCGGTATTGGGAGCAGGAGTTCCCTCAGCTCAACCCCGTGAAGCGGCGGGGCAATCGGCGGTATTACCAGCGCCAAGACGTGCTGATGATCCGCCAGATTCGCGCGCTGCTTTATGATCAGGGATTCACCATTGGCGGGGCGCGGTTGCGGCTCTCCAGTGATGAGGTGAAGGATGAGTCCAGCCAGTACAAGCAGCTGATTCGGCAGATGATTGTCGAGTTGGAAGATGTACTGGTGGTGTTGAAGAAGTGACCTGTTGATGATGAGTGGAAATTTTTGAAAAAAAGCTTTCATTTATCAGGAGGTTAGGGTACATTCTTCAACGTTCTCGGCAAGATTGAGAACATGCTTCAAAGCCCAGTCGGGGCGTAGCGCAGCCCGGTAGCGCACTTGCATGGGGTGCAAGGGGTCGAGTGTTCGAATCACTCCGTCCCGACCATATATTTCAGCGACTTAGCCACCTTCGGGTGGCTTTGTTGTTTCTGGGGTTCTGGAGCTTTCGAAGGAACTGCGGTCTTTCTGCCTATACAGTTCGACCCTGAAGCTCGCGATTAAATGATGAGGATAACTTTTTGCACTTGTCGGAAGTTTCACACCGTTTGAAAGCGCTGTCCTCTGAATGGTTGGCGGTGTACACCTTGAAACTATCCCTGGCAACCGCGTGAAATACTATCAGTCCACCCACCGCCACAACGGCTCATCTAGCAACCCAACCCCGCGAAGCTGAGTCTGCCCCTGGATTTTCTCCAGCTCCAATACATTGCAACCTTCACACGCCGTCAGCGCCTCAATCAGCGGTGCGCTATGGGAAACGACCCACACCTGGCTACGTTGCGAAGCGCGAATGATCAGCCGCGCAAGGGCTGGCAACAGGTCCGCATGCAAACTAGTCTCCGGCTCGTTCAACACCATCAGCGACGGCGGCCGTGGCGTGAGCAGTGCTGCCATCAACAACAGATAACGCAGCGTCCCATCCGACAACTCAGCCCCACCCAACGGCCGCAAAAGCCCATGCTGGTGCAGCCGCACGCTGAACAACCCACCCGGCGGCGCATCGATCTCCAGACGACTCCCAGCAAACGCGTCATCCAGCGCCGCTACAAGGTCTTCAACCTCACCAATCTCAATAATGGTTTGCAACGCTGAAGCAAGATTGCGCCCATCATGATGCAGAACCGGCGACCGAGTCCCCAACTGCGGCTGCCGGCAGGGCGCCTCACGGTCAATGCGAAAGTGATCATAGAACCGCCAGCTGTTGATGAACGCCCGCAACTCGCCAATCTCCGGCGCCTGCCGTGGCCGGCCAACGATATTGAAAAAGCTCTCACAGCTATCGGCATGTTGATCCAGCACCGCCCAACCGTTCCCTTCCCGCGCCCGAACCATGGCGTTCTTGCGTTCAACCAGCAAGGAAGACGGACGATATGCGCCTGCGCCCCAGATAGCCTCGGATTTGATTTCTGGGTCGAGCATAAATGCAGTGGGATAGGGCAGCGGAATCGGCAGCCCAAGCGAAATGGCAAAGCCGAAATCCTCGGTAGCGAACCCAAGGCGCAGGCGTTTGGCTTCGCTGGGATGCTGTCCTTGAATGGGCACTTCACCACGCTTCATGCGCGCACTCATCTCCGGGCCCGCCCACCAGGTCGAATCCAGCCCACCTTCGCGGGCAAGCGCTTCGATCACGCCGCCCTGGGCAGTTTCGGCAAGCAAGCGCAGGGCCTTGTACAGGTTGGATTTACCGCTGCCGTTGGCACCGGTCACCAGGTTGAGTTGCCCGAGTGGCAACACAAGATGGTTGATGGAGCGGTAGTTGCCAATGGCGAGGGTGGTGAGCATGCGAGGCGTCCCAGCGTGACTGAGTGATCGATTGTGGCCGAACTGGAGATGGCTTACTACCGAGATTGCTGCGTTTGACAGATCTACGCCTGCGCAAATAACCCCAGGATATAGTCACGCACATGCGCAATCCGTGGATTACGCATCGAGGTCTTGTTCCACGCCAGATACAGATTATTGGTAGGCGCATCCTCATGCGCTGTGAGTGACACCAAAGCCCCAGATTCCAACGCTTCGACACATTGATAATCCGGCAGCACGCTCCACCCCTGTCCCTTCACGAGCAGGTCTTGAATGATGCGCAAATCCGCAATGGTCAGCGCGGCTTGCAAAGTCGGCGCAAGCTGGAACAGCGCCGCCCAAACAGGCCGAACGAGCGGCAGGTCTTCATCGAAGGCAATCAGCGGCAACTTTGCCAACCCCTCAGCCGTAGGCTTGCTGCCAAGCGCTTTGGCCAGGTGCGGTGCGAGCACCAGCAGGAATCGCTCAGTCAACAACCTGGCATAGCCGTGCGAGCGCTCATCCGGCATGGAGGCGGTAATTGCCAAGTCTGCGGCAGAGCTGTTGAGCAAGCTGTAAATCCGTTCTCGGTTGCCGGTATGCAGGCGAACCTTCAAACCTTGGGCCAGCAGTGGCGCTAGCCGCGATGCCACTCTGGAATAGATGAAGTCGGAAGGCCCGGCGATATGCACGGTGCCGCTGATTTCGTCACTGAGGCGGTAGGACGCCAGCCGATTCTCCAAGCCGTCCAGCATCGGGCCGACCGCACGGGCCAGTTCATCGGCAGCTTCTGTCGCTGTGACGCCGCGCGCTCGCCTCACAAACAGGGGTTTGGCGACGAAGGTTTCCAACGCTTGAATATGCAGCGACACACCGGGTTGGGTCATCCCCAGCGACTCGGCGGCGCGCGAGAAGGACTGCAGTCGGTAGGCCTCGATGAAGGTCCGTAAATGGTCAAGATGGCTCATTAAAGTGATCTCGCCTTTTGGAGTGTCGGCGGGGAGAGCAGGGTCAAGGCATAAAATTATTTATGCAAAACCCAATAAACAATAATTTCTAGCATCGATCAAGGCTCACTACGATTCGGGGCAATCGCGGTTAAAACCGATGTCTCCCTGTTTTCAAAGAGGTTCCCATGCCCTTCATCGTGTACATCTTCACCCTCACAGCGTTCGCGCTAGGCCTCGCGGAGTTCGTGCCTATCGGCCTCACGGATGTCATGGCCCAAGGCCTCGGCGTCAATGTCGAGCAGGCCGGCAGCGCCGTTACCCTTTATGCGCTGGGGGCCACCGTTGCTGCGCCGGTGTTGACCGCCCTGACCGCAGGCTGGTCGCGCAAGCGAGCGATGCTGATGACGGTGCTGGTGTTCTGCACCGGTAGCCTGCTTGCAGCGCTCGCCTCCAGCCTGGCGATGCTGTTGATCGCCCGTTTTATCGCGGGCATGGGGCATGGTTTGTTCCTTGCGCTTGCCTCCAGCACGGCCGCACGTTTGGTCGGGCCGAAGAAGGCGGGGAGCGCGGTGGCAGTTGTGTTTGGTGGTTTCACCATTGCGATGGCCATTGGCGTGCCGATCAGCACCTACCTGGGTGGCATGAGTTACTGGCGGCCGGTGCTGGGCGCGATTGCCGTATTTGGAGCGCTGGGCTTGCTTGGGCTGTTGCTGGGCATGAAAGAGCCTGCGAAAGCGCAAGGCCAGGTGGGTGATGAGTCCGTAGGGCAGGCGCTCAAGGCAATCTTGCATCCAGCATTGCTGGCTGCGGCGCTGGTGACGGTGCTGGGTTATGCCGGCTCGTTCACCGCCTATACCTACATTGCGCCGCTGTTGGCCGAGGTCACCCAGGTCAGTGTGGCGACTGTCGGTGTGTTCATGTTGATCTACGGCGTGCTTGCCGCGATCGGTAATGTCCTTGGCGGCAAGTTGACGGATCGCCTGGGCGTCGATCGGGCCAGTGCGATCATGGTTGGCGGTATTGCCGTTTCCGCGCTGGGTATGTGGTGCTTTGCGCAGTCCGTGGTTGCGATGGGCATCCTCGTCGCTTCGCTGGGCATGTTCACTTTCGGTGCCGTGCCCGCGTTGCAGGCGCGTTTGATCGGCGTTGCACAGCAGCACGCGCCGCACGCTCATGGCGTGGCTGCGGGGCTTAATATTGCGGGCTTCAACTCGGGTATTGCACTGGGGTCGTGGTTGGGTGGCGTCACCTTCAGTACTGTTGGGGTTGCTTACATGGGGGTTACTGGTGCGGTCATTTCGGTGTTGGGCCTGGTGCTGCTGTTTGTGCAAATGGCAAAAAGCCGTGGCGTCGGCTATCGCGCTGCGGTAGGTGTCAGTCAGTAAGCCGCAGGCATTCTTCAGGCGGAGCACCTGCTATCGAGGTGTTCCGCCTTGACGCATTCAAGGGTTTTTCATCATGCCAAGCTCGGCATCATCAAGCAGGGCTTTGGCCAGGGCGCAGAGGTAGTGGGAGGCCCAGAGGAGTTGGGGTTTGTCTTCCATCAGGCCGTCGATGGACAGGTCGCGGGCGTAGCCCATCAGTTCCGAGGCTTGTTCGCGGGCGCTCTGGCAGGGGATGCCGGGCTCGATGCGAAAGAGGGGGTGGGTGTGGTTTTCACCTTGGTAGAAGGTGGTTTTGCCGACTGTGCATGGGGTGTCGTCTGTGGTCATCGGTCAATCTCCCTGAAATTTTGCTGCCTGGGCTGGCCACTTCGCGGGGCAAGCCCGCTCCCACAAGTGCGTATGCAGGCCAACTCAGGCAGGGCTTTGCCTACGAGTTCAAAGTCCGCGGGCCGGCGGGCATCTGGACTTGGATGAGTGCGGACTCGAGCAGCGCTCGCAGTGCCTCCATTTCATGCATCGAGGCCATCATCAGAATCGAGGCTGGGGATTTGGGCTGCAGCAGCAATGCCTGATGCACCACAGTGGCCGCGCATAGCGCGTAGTCCGTGGCCTGAATCAGGGTGTCTTCCAGGGTGAGCATATCGTGGGGTGGATCGGGGACGATCTTCAGCATTATTTGGTCTTCAGCGGAGCGACCATCGCTTGCTGTCAAACAAGAGGTGGCAGCTGTGTATGGGTTGACAGACCGGTGAAGACCAAACCGGCGCACACGAGGTGCCCCACACACAGCCGCCATAAAGCAAACCGTATGTTTGGTCATCATCAGCCTGTCAAAGCTAGTCGTTGATGTGCAACGACCCAGCGAGACTAAAACTGAGGAAATACGACCGCAACGGAAAACAGGCGTCGGCAGTATCTTTGGGAAATGCCCTACAAGAAAGTAGCCAAATCTGATTTTTTTAGCCGTTAGGCGTTACAGCATGTAACGCCATTTTTAGCTAAAGCGTGTGGATACGCCGCCATTGATCCGCAACGTCGCCCATGTTGGCTGGCGCACCACTCTTGATCCAGACCATGAAGGCGCGATCGAACTTGAACGAATCGCCACACTCGCTCAGCAGAAACTCCCGCACTTTCTGCGTATTGCGGTAGTCGCTATCTATCGGGGTAGCGCGGGTGATCGGCCCAGCGTGCCAGTCGAACTTCATGTCCATTTCCTTGTGTGGCATGTCCGCCAGCAGCGTAGCACCGCGCCATATAGCACTTAAATCACGCAGTGCTATTGCTTGAGAATAAATGCAGCCAGCGTTTCCCGATCTTCCGCTTTCAACTGCGCAAAAGCCGGCATAGGCACATTGCCCCACTTGCCAGCGCCGCCTTGCTCAATACTGGCAATTACCTTCTCCAGCGCCTGCGCATCACCGGCATACTTGGCGGCCACCTCGTGATAAGACGGCCCCACAACCTTGTGATCCAGGGCATGGCACGACAGGCAGGCATTGTTCTGCAGCAACGCCATGGCATCGTTTTTTGCATCCGAAGTGGCTTCGGCCTTCGCTGGGTAAGAAGCCGTTTGCACTGCCGCATCGCTCGTCTGGGCAGAACCATAGGTGGCCGCCAGGTAAGCGCCGATAATGCTCACATCGTCATCGCTGATTGGCGCGCCATACGTGTTCTTCATCTTGCCCGCTTCTGCCGTCCATTGTTCCAGGCTCATGCCAGGCGGTTGGAAGTTGATGTAATCGGCAGAGTGGCAAGTTGAGCACTTCTGTTGCGCCAAGGCATAACCCGGTAGCGTACTTGGCTTGAGCGCTGCGGTTTCAGGCGGCAAGGTAATTGAAAGCGGTGCTGCCTGAGCCACGCTAATCCACCAGGCGAGCAAGGCGCCCACGAACTTCATGCGATTCATGCGAGCTCCTTCAGGCAATGGTCACGTGAGTTGTTTCGACGACGTTGCGCCGGTACCCGCCCGGGTTCCAGCCAGCCCGCAGTGGCTGGGTTTCGCCGGCGTTACTGGTGGCCCGCACCATTAATTGCGTCGCGCCTCGGTGGGCGAAGTTGATCAGTAATGTCCACTCGCGGAACGAGAAGCGGCCGAGGTCCTGCCCCAATGCGGCTTCACGCCACTGTTTGCCGCCGTCGACCGACACTTCCACTTTGCCGATTCCGGCACCGCCATCAAAGGCAATGCCCTTGAGCACAAGGGATTGTTTCAGCGGCAACACGTCGCCGTGACTAACGCTGGTGATGAAGCTTCGTACAGGCAGCTTGGCGATCGGCCGCGTATTCGTCGGCGCGGTACCGGGGGGGACGCAGAAACAGTCGTTGTCCGGCACGCGGTAACCCTTGGCCATGAAGAACCCTTCATAGGTGTGGTCGAGCACGTCTATCTCGCTCAGGTGCTTGACCCAATAGGTGCCGAAATAGCCCGGCACCACGAGGCGTATGGGGTAGCCATTGAGCAAGGGTAGGTCTTCGCCATTCATGGACCAGGCAATCATGGGCTCGCCGTTCATGGCGTGGTCGATATCCAGCGCCTTGACGAAGTCTGGCGTGGTCGCAAGCACCGGTTTGTCGAGGCCGTCCAACGACACCTGTTTCGCCTCGGCTTTCACGCCGGCCTTTTCCAGCACCGCCTTGAGCGGCACGCCCAGCCAGCGGGCGTTACCCATGGAGCCATTGCCCAACTGGGCGCCGAACACGCGCGGCATCGAGAAGGCGCGGCTGTTGCCCGAGCATTGGTTCACGGCTACCACCTCCACCGGTTCGCCAAGCGCTTTGAGTTCGGCCAGGGAGAGTGACAGTGGCGTATCGACCGCGCCCTTGATCGTCAGGCGGTAGCTGTCTGGGTCAATGCTGGTAGGAAAGTTGGCCAAGTGGTAGCGGACAAAGAACGCGTCATTCGGCGTAATCGGCCCGTCGTTGAAAACGCGGAACGGGGTTTCGAGATGGGGAGGGCGGGTGGTGACCAGCGTCAGCGGGCGTTTTTGCGGGTACTGCACCAGGGGCCGTGGGCCTGCGGCAACACTGACGTCATCTGCGCGCTCGTTGGCTGCCTTGGCCAAGCCGGCCAATGGGCTGGTCGCGATTGCGAGGGCAAAAGCATCGCGCAGCACGCGCCGACGGCTAAGGCGTGAGCCCTCTATGAAACTGAACTTCATCCCGAATTCCCTTCGATTGCTTGAGCTGCGGGAGTCAGTATCCAGATGTAGCGCCAAGGTGCTTTTCATTCGGCGTCATCGACTTGGCATTAGATGACAGTGGCCATCTTTATGCTTAAATGGGCCGCTTGTGCGATGGATATTCCAGTGAGGGAGAACGCTGATGTTGGCTATAGGTATTGCGCTGCTTGTGGTGGGTTTGGGCACTTCGAATCCGGGAATCTGGATACCGGGTGCGGCTTTCATGGTCATTGGTGCCGCCAAGCGCATGCGAACTTGAGGTCATGACTCACCTGAAACACGCAAGCTCCTTCCTGCTATTGCTGGCAGTGGCCTCGCTAACCGCCTGCGTCCCCTGGAAACGTGAACGCGCTGCCTATGCCGACCTCTGCGAAACCGAGCACGCATTCAAAGTGCCCGGGCCGCAGGGAGAGACAACGGTCCATCTGGAAACTTACCTGTACGATTACCCGTCCCGCTGGCGCGACCAGCCGTTCCAGCAACTTCTGCATGTTCAATACCCGGGCGAAAAGTATCCGCGGCCGGAGTTCTATGTGCAGTTGGTCGCCTACAACGAAGGGGGGCGAGGGGCGGCGACACTGCCGATTGTTTACGACAGCCGCGAGGCGTACATCACCTTCGAAGATGGCTCGCAGCTCAAGGCAAGGCCCGAGGTATATCTGGGGGGCGGGGATTATGATGCGCCGGTTTTCCACCCGAACTACGCACGGCCTTCGCCCTACGCTATCAATAGCGAGGAAGTGCAAAGGAAAATTGCCCGGGTCACCAACAACAAGCGGCATGGCTCCGCTTATGTGATCTTCCCGACGGACAAGTTCAATGCCGACTCCAAGTGGACCATTCACTTGGGCACGTTGGATGTTCAGGGGCGCGAGGTGCAGATTCCACCGCTTGAGCTGTGTTATCACCCGGTCAAGCAATGGATCGGGATCGAGCCGCTGATGCGACCTTGAGGGGATGGGGCCGCTGCGCGGCCCATCGCGACACAAGGCCGCTCCTACACAGGGTCACCATTCGATCGGTTCGCCGTCCCAGGCCCAGAACCCACCGCTGCGGGATGGGCCAAGCCGTTCGATCTGCTCAAGAATGCGTTGGGCTGCAAACGCAGGCTCGAACAGTTTTTTTGCCGGCACATTTGCTTGGAAAGGGCGCGATAACGCTGTGTCGGTCGTTCCCGGGTGCAGTGCCAATACCGTGGCCGCCGGGTTAAGCCGTTTCAGCTCGATGCTCGCGGTATGCAGCAACTGATTCAGCGCCGCCTTGCTCGCCCGATAGCTGTACCACCCACCTAAGCGATTGTCGCCAATAGACCCGACCCTGGCCGACAGCGCAGCAAACGTGGCGGGCCCTTTGCGCAACAGTGGCAGCAAAAGCTTGAGCAACAATATCGGCGCGAATGCATTGGTCGCGAAGCTCGCCTGCAGCCCGGCAAGGTCCAGCTGTGCCAGCGATTTCTCGGCCCGCGCTCCTTCCTGATGAAGAATGCCCAAGGTGCTGATGACCAGGTGAAGATGGTTGCAAGTACGCTCGACCGCACTCGCAAGTGCTGCAAGCGCAAGTTCATCACGCGCATCACAATCCATCAGCACAACGCGCTCAGCATGCTCCTCGGCGAGGCCTGCGAGCCCGTCACTGCGTGTCGCATCTCGTGACACAGCCCAAACCTGGCCCACATCATCGCGGGCCAGCAATGCCGCACACAGCGCCAAGCCGATACCGCGGCTCGCACCGCATACCAGCACATTGGCCTTGCCATTCAGGTCGGGAATCAGGGTCATGCAGCACCTCGCACAATGGCGGCTAACTCACCTCAATGGGTAGACCCTGTCGCGCAGCTTAAACTCCGTTCACCATCGATGCAGGGGCGCCCAGCCCTTCGAGAAATGCCCTGATTTGCCGTTTGCCGCGCAGATGCAGCGTAGGCACTTGCGGCCCGACTTTCTCGCGAACCGCTTCGATGCCTGACCGGTAGCCCTGGTCGAACGTCCACACGAACTTGAGAAACGCCAAATCGAACCTTTCCTCGCAACCTGCCGCACGATCAGGCCGCGGCTGGTTACGCAGCAGGCGCAGCAGCACCCGCATGAAACAGGTGAGCCGAGGCGTGTCGAGCCAGATGACCAGATCCGCCCGTGGCAGGCGCAGGTCGAACGTGCGCCGCGCATAGTTGCCTTCGCATACCCAGGCATCGCCGGCAACCGCCTCGCGAACCCGCTCACGGAATTGTTCGGCGTCGGGTTCGGTCCAGTTGGGTTCCCAGAAGAGTTTGTCCAGGTGCACCACGGGCAGGTTCAGGCGCTCGCCCAGGGCGCGGGCGAGGGTGGACTTGCCGCTGCCGCCGTTGCCTAGGATGACGATTCGTTGCATGGGGGACTTCCTGTCTTAGGTGTTCTTGCGAAGTGATGGCAGCATGATATCATTCGATTTTTTACAGCCGGTAAAGAGACTATCGTGGTAGCGGAAAGTACATGGAAGAAGGTGTCTGCCCAAGGCCCTAATACTGAACTGCATAAGTTACTGACAGCCTGGATCGCTACTATTCAGCGCTACACCACAAGTTTTCAAGACAATCCATGGTGGTACAACGAGCGCGCCATCCTCAGTACGCTGGCTGGGGCAGCATGGACGCTCGAGGGTTGGGTTGCGCTGGAAGAGTTTACAACGTCGAAACGTATGAGAACGTTGTCACCGGGTGTCGATCACGGTGACAAGTTGCGCAATGGTCGATGCGACCTGTATGTAAGGTCTCCAGAAATCAGCTTCGCTTTTGAGGCAAAGCAGGCCAACCAGCCAATCGGAACACGCGCGGATGGCTACTCCTATGTTGCCCAGGCAAAGCAAGCAGCCTGGCATGACGCGGGTGATCTACAAGTACATGAAGCCAATTGCAGGTTCGCAGCGACCTTTGTCGTTCCGACCATTCCCCTTAAAGAAGTTTGCCCTGAAGGTGGCAAGTTGGGGGACGTCTGCGAAGCGAAAGTGAAAGCCTACCTTGAACCCTGGCTTGAATCTATTGGCTGTATCGGCGAGTACAGCGACGATCGCGATTTTGCGTTTATTTTTCCGCAAATCGGAAATGCACACTACTGCAACAAGGGTAGGCATTACCCAGGCGTAGTCCTGCTCCTTGAGCAACGCTTGCGGGCGACGAGGCGACGTGCTGCATAGCGTGCGCGCCACCCTGCGAGTAGTGGCCGTGAGGCGAACAGCTGGGTGTATTCCTGAATGACGGCAGCGTGCTGCTGCCTTGACCTAAGCAGACTGGATGAAAAGGACGTTTTAAATGGCATATCGGGAAGACAAGGATTTGGCATTCTTGGGTCGCATGGAGTCTTCCGACCTGAATGACCTGGTGTACTGCCTCACGCACGATAAAGACGGCAGCGTTCGCTTTACCGAAGAACTGACGGTCAATGACCGCTACAAGGCTCATCATCCCGACCATCATGAATATTGGGACCTCATTGCGGCCGAAATCCAGTGTTTCGGCGCCAACACCTTTGCGACGATCTTTCGTGGCGGCAAAGGTGTGGAGTACAAAGAGGTATTGACGGATGTGTGTGACAAGTTGAAGGTCAACTACAACAAAGACGCCAGCGTTGAAAAAATCGAGTCTTGCCTGTTAATGAAAATTCTTTCCGATGCGCTGGAAAGGATGAGCCCCGAGGAGCTCAGCGAGCTGGCAACGGCAACGGGAATGAAAAATACCAGCGGCCTTACGGCCGAGGCCATGACGGGTATCTTCCAGGCGGTTTTCCGGGCGGGCGGTTTCAGCTCTTACAAATTGACGTTGATCATTGTGAACGCTGTGCTCAAGCAGCTTATCGGACGTGGTCTTTCGCTGGCAGCGAACGCGGCATTGGCAAGAACCATGGCTGTGCTGACGGGGCCAATTGGGTGGGCAATCACGGGGCTGTGGACAGCTGTGGATATCGCAGGCAGTGCATACCGCGTAACGATCCCAGCTGTAATTCAGGTTGCTGCACTGCGACAGAAACATCTCTACGCGAAACAGGCCGCCGAGATCAGCTTCAGCTAAGTGAACGTTCTGGCCAGCGGTTCGCTGGCCAGAACGCATGCCGAGGCGTGGCGTGCGCCATCTGTCAGAGTGTTCTGGAACGCTCCAATAAATCGTCAAGCTTCTCGATGTGCTGCTCTAAACGCTCCAGCTCATTGAGCTCTACTTCTTCCCAAAATTGCACATGACGATCGTAGAGTGACCATTTCAACGCGAAGCTGCCGTTCCACACAAGGCCCATCCAGGCTGCGTAGTTAAGGTCCAACAGGTTGCGGCTCACGTACATTTTCCCGGCATTGACGGCACTGCTCGAACCATAGGCGATGGCGAGCATGATCCTGAAGCGAGGACTCATCCGACCCGGCAGTGTTTCCATGAAGGCTTGGGAGAATTTCGCTCCATTAATCGCGACCTGCTTCACCACATAGAACACCCGCATGATGACTTCCATGATGACCGCTGGCACGCTCGTCACCAGAAACTGTCTGAAGTCATAGCCCTGGGTGTACATCCATTCGATTTGCTTACCGAATGAAACCCCACCGACTTCCAAATTTTCAAACATGCGCAGCAGACCCATGAAGGGTGCCGGGAGCCCCATGCCTCTGTTTCCTTTTGCTGACGGAGCATTCAGGTCAGACAACAAGTGGCCGAACATCTTGCCGAGCAATTGGAAGAGATTGCCCTGCGTTGGGCCTTTCTTGCTGGGTATCTGCATGACTTGCCCATTGACCACCACCGTGCATGTGCCGTGGATCATGTCATAGACGCCGTAGAAAAAGCCCAGAATCGGGTCATGCGCCAAGGAACGAAGGCGATGATTGATCGGGTTCAAGACCTTGTCGGGGGCCCCGATCAGGTCAGTCCATACCGAACTGTCCGGTGCACCGATCTTGCAGGCATCCCCCAATTTTTTGGATAACTCTGGAGGCAGCCATTTATTCAGTAATTGCTGGACCCAGCCGTTGAAAGTTCCCTCTACGGGCGTGTCCCATTTCGTTCCTGGTTTGGCGGGCCCGCGAACGAACAGAAGATCGAGTACACCGGAAAACAATCCGCTGCAGCCAGCGATCGCATAGTCCCATCCGTCCAGCGTGTAGCGAGCATTGAATGCCTGCAACCGAGCATTCAGTCGCTGATCGATCGCGCTGTAATCATCGTCATTGAGCACATGACTAAGGCTGGCATCAGGATGTTTCGCACGCGCTTGAGCATAAATATCGGCGAGAGGAACATCGATGCTCAGCGGTTCGACGACTTCACGCGCGACGCCTACGAGCACTTCTTCTGCAGGTTTGCCCACCCCTTGCGCAAGCGCTAGCAACTGCTCACGGATATGGTGAATATCCGAGGCAATTTGGTCATGCGCAGCACTAATAGCTTGTGAGCGATCATTCAGCAGGGCCAGTGCGCTGACTTCATCCTTGTAGGGCCCGTGGCTCACGATGGCTTCTTCCTCGTGAGCATGTCGATGGTCTGTTTGATGGCCGCAATTTCAGCTTTGAACGTCTCGGCATTTTTCATCAGTCGTTCTTGAATGTTGTAAAGCTTGCTGATCGCCTCGCCCAGGGCAGCGGCCAACTTTGCATTCTTACGGCTTTTCATCAATGCATAGCCGCCTACGCCGAGAAGTGCGATAGGCGCAGCCAATACACCAATGCCTGCAACCATGCCACCGCCTACCAGTGCGCCTGCTGTAGCCAAACCAGAGGTGATGCCGGGTGCTGAAAGCCCTGTCACGCCCAGCATGTACAACGCCCCAAACGAACCCGCAGCGCCGGCAGTCGAACCCAACGCAGCCGCTAGCCCTTCGGTTACGCCTGGGTAGTCGTTCTCAAGTTGATCGAGGATTGCTCGCACCTGCTTAGTCGCTTCGTTCCTGATGCGATTGATCTCAACGTTATCCATTACTTCTTTTCCCTTGGGTGAAATGAGCGGCGTGACTTTGTTGTACTTGCTTCTGGTGAAGACACATTCGGTACTTAGCCCGAACAGGCCTAGGTGACTCAGAATTATGGCACATAGCCATCTTAGGGTGCGTGAACTGTGAGTCTTCGATGTGTGGAAGGGAAGCGCTGTCTTAAAGGGTGGGCAGGCTTCGTCGAATCAATCCGGGGAGCGATTGAGTGCTTGAAGCGCTCCCGGCTTCTCGTCTATTTGTCCGCTCAACACTCTATTGGCCACCCCAAACGGCACATGCACCATCGGCAAATCCCCCGCCGCCGAGGTCAAGTGACTGCGCTGGTCATCAAAAAACATATGCGGCTTGAGAATCCGCAACACCCGCTCTTTCTCCATCCCCCCCAGAAAGAACGACTCATCCGGCGAAACCCCCCAGTTCTTCAACGTCGTCACCACCCGCTCATGCGATGGCGCATTGCGCGCCGTGACGATGGCGATACGCAGAATGCGCTTGTAGTGCGCATCCTCTGCAAGCTTGCGATCCTCCAGCTGGCGAATCAGCGAAAGCTTGCGATACAGATCGGCCAACGGCCCCGGCTGGTGCGGAACGGCCTTGTGCGCCTGCTCGTGGGCCTGGAACTCGGTCAGGTCCAGGCGCTGCTTGTACACGCTTTCCGCCTCGTCATCGGCAATCACCCCATCGAAGTCGAAGGCCACGCGCAGCTCGGTGTCGATCTCGTCATCGTAGATGCGCGTCGGCAGCACCAGCCCGGCGGGGTAGTTGGCGTCGATCGCGCGCTGCACGTCGCCTTCATGGGCGCTGAGGAACAGCGAGGCGTTGAAGGCGGGAATGTATTCGTAGGGCGAGCGGCCCGACATGAAGGCGGCGCGGGTGATGTCCAGGCCGTAATGGTCGATCGAGCGGAACACGCGCAGGCCGGTTTCCGGGGAGTTGCGCGAGAGCAGCACCACTTCCACCGGCAACTGCTCGGGGAAGGCCTTGTTGATGCTGAGGAAGCGGCGGATGAAGGGGAAGGCCACGCCTTTGGGGAAGGGTACGTCCAGGTGCGCTTCGTGGTGCTGGCGGTAGGCGTCGACGCCCTCGGATTGGTAGATGGCGTCGGAGTCGGTCAGGTCGAACAGGGCGCTGGAGGCGACGCCGACGACGAGTTTCTGTTCGATGGGGTAGGGCATGGGGGCTTCCCTGGGTGAAGGGGTGGATAGGTAAACACAGTGCCATGGCAAAAGCGATGAGGGCGGGCTCGCCCTCATCTTCAGGCTTCGGGGATAAGCCCCATCAGCAGGTGGACCTGGCGCTGCAGCTGGCTTACATGCTCGCGTTCGGCGCGAAGGGCGCTGCGCAGCTCGGTGTTCTCCTGTTCATGGATGCGCGCGCTGCGTTCCAGGTCGCGATCGCTTTTTAGCAGGGTCCAGATATCGCCCAGGCGAGCGTGCTGCAGGCCCTGCACCAGCAGCGTGGTGCCGGTGACGCCCAGCAGAATGATTTCGAGCGCTTCCATGGTTTGGCTTCCTTGAGTAGTGGCTTAATGCCGGCAAGCAGGAAGATATGTCCATTAAGATTACATGTCGATAATGGTGACTTGTACAGGTAAAGGAATGGTACAGGTCCGATGGCGCGTCGTGATCAAAGGGAGAAGGCATTTTGATATCGCGGTATGGGGTACAACCGCCGAGTGCCGTGGCCTAGGGATGCTCAAGGCGCTGATATCGCGCGATGCTGGGGTTGCAGTGGATGTGTCCGTTTACTTTACACATGCGTTGTCACTTGCTTCGCGTCATACCTGACACGTAGGATTTGACGACACGTCATGGCACTTATCAGACAACGCAGGCTCCTGGATGAAACGCACGCAACGAATGGAACAGACCCGCTGGGACCTGGCCCTGCGCTACCGCCTGATCGAAACGGTGGTGTGGTGGGAAGGGCGGCTGACCACCAACCACCTGATGCAGAGCTTTGGCATCAGCCGCCAGCAGGCGTCCAAGGACATCAACACCTACATCAGCGAGTACGCCTCGAAGAACCTGGTCTACGACAAACAGATCAAAGGCTACGTGCCCACCCGGCAGTTCAAGCCGCTGTTCATCGATGACAGCGCCAGCGCCTACCTCGACCTGCTCAATCAGAACAACGAACGGGCGCCGCATATCGAAGGCCTGGCCCTGGCCTACGGGCACACCGAAGTGCTCAAGGTGCCGGACCGCTCGGTCAAGCCCGAAGTGCTGCGCCCGTTGCTCAAGGCCTGCCGCGAGAAGCGGCGCCTGGACATCGACTATGTGTCCTTCAACAGCCCGGCGCTGGAAGGGCGCACCATCGCGCCGCATACGCTGGTCTACACCGGCATGCGCTGGCATGTGAGGGCGTACTGCGAGAAGAACGGCAAGTACCGCGACTTCGTGCTCAGCCGTTTCCGTGGCGTGCCGGAGTTACGCGATGAAGTGACCGAAAACGGCATGGACCTCGATGTGGAATGGAACACGCCGATCGATGTGATCTTCAAGCCGGACGAGCGGCTGACGGATGCGCAGCAGGCGATCATCGAAGTGGACTTCGGCATGCTCGATGGCCACCTGGTGGTGCCTAGCTCTCAGGCGTTGGCCAAGTATGTGGTGCGGCGCTTCCACGTGAACCCGAGCATGCACGACGCCAGGCCCGAGGCCCAGCAGCTGGTGCTGGCCAACCGGGCTGCGCTCAAACCCTGGCTGAGCCTTGACTGAGCGGCCGCTTTTTGACCTGAAGCAATCCCTTCGCGCAAATCGGCTCTATGCTGAACCCTTCAAGTCAAGCTCACTCAGGTAGACAAGGAGGCATTCATGAAAGCTGCAGTTGTTGCCAAAGGGCGCCGCGTCGAGGTGGTGGAAAAGTCACTGAGGCCGCTGGCGCACGGTGAAGCGTTGCTGAAGATGCAGTGCTGCGGTGTCTGCCACACCGACCTGCATGTGAAGAATGGTGATTTCGGCGACAAGACCGGCGTGGTGCTAGGCCATGAAGGGATTGGCGTGGTGGTCGAGGTCGGGCCCGGGGTGACGTCGCTCAAGCCGGGTGACCGGGCCAGCGTGGCGTGGTTCTACCAGGGTTGCGGGCATTGCGAGTACTGCAACAGCGGTAACGAGACGCTGTGCCGCGAAGTGAAGAACTCCGGCTACACCGTAGACGGTGGCATGGCCGAGTCGTGCATCGTGGTGGCCGACTACGCGGTGAAAGTGCCAGACGGCCTCGACTCTGCCGCAGCCAGCAGCATCACCTGCGCCGGGGTGACCACTTACAAGGCGGTTAAATCTTCGAATATCCGCCCGGGGCAGTGGATTGCCATCTATGGCCTGGGTGGCCTGGGCAACCTGGCCCTGCAGTACGCGAAAAACGTCTTCAATGCCCGGGTCATCGCCATCGATGTGAATGACGAGCAGCTACAGTTCGCCCGCGAGATGGGCGCTGACCTGGTGCTCAACCCGCGCAGCGAGGATGTGGCCAAGATCGTTCAGGAAAAGACCGGCGGTGCGCATGCGGCCGTGGTCACGGCGGTGTCGAAAAGCGCCTTCAACTCGGCGGTTGATGCGCTGCGTGCCGGTGGCCGGCTGGTGGCCGTGGGGCTGCCATCGGAAGCCATGAGCCTGGACATCCCGCGGCTGGTGCTCGATGGCATCGAAGTGGTGGGATCGCTGGTCGGCACCCGTCAGGACCTGGTCGAAGCCTTCGAATTCGCTGCGCAAGGCAAGGTAGTGCCGAAGGTGACACTGCGCCCGATCGAAGACATCAACGCCATTTTCGACGAGATGCTCGAAGGCAAGATCAAGGGCCGCATGGTGATCAACTTCGAACGTTGAGCCTCAAGCACGTGCTTTGATTGCAGTGAACGAGCCCCCTGAAAGACAGGGCACCGTTTGCCCCTTTGAATAAGGGGCAAACGGGTGGGCTCATGGCTAACAGTAACAACAAGGGTGGCGGCGAATGGCTTGGCCAGACGCGCCAATGGCCGGTCACTTAGGCCTTGTGCAGTAGCCCCCTCAGGCGAGAAAGCATGCCCTTCGGGGCTACGTGATCGATTTGGCGCAGTTGGTGAAGCAGCGGTACGACCGGATCATCATCAAGGCGTGCGTGATCGAAGCTATCGTCGATCAACAAGAACTGCTCCCGGTCGTCATAGGCGCGCCAGTGAGCGCCATCGACTGGATACCCATCGCGAGCAAAACGGGTCCATTGGGCTTGCATCCAATTCGAAATCTGCTGGTCCTTGGCGTCGTAACCTACCGTGGGCAGTGTTCCGAAAAGGTATCGAAGTTCTGCGGTGTGCTGGGCGCGCAAGTTGGAGCTTCTTGCGCTAGGAGACACCTTGTCAAAGCGATAGCCATAAAAGCGGTGGCTGCTCGCCTGAAGGCGCTTCGCCAGCGCGAATGTCGGTTCGGCAAATACTGCTGCAGTGTAGATGCGATCGAAGCGGTCGTAGATCGTGCCAGGGTGTTTTGCCAATTTCGATCGCACCGCGCGTGCCTGTTTTCCGGCGAGCACTTTGGTCAGTACGAATAGAAGTAGCCGGCTGTAGGAAAGCATTCCCGGTTTTATGAAGTAGCGAGACTCGTTGCGGGTAAAGCCGACTATCAACGGTACAGGTGCAAGCGTTTGACTGTCGCAATCGGCTGGCAGAGTCGCCCCATCACTCACGGGCATCCAGGCTAGATTTGCGGGGGTGTGTACTCGCCGCGGCTTTGGGATGACTCCACTGAACAGGTGTGAGGCGTTCTTTATGAGTTCCGTTGGAAGGCTACGCAGTTCTTCAGGGGAGCCTGCGCCAAGGTGAGAAATGAATGCTTCGCTAGCGGCATAAGTCTTCTCATTCGGTGCGCTGTGGTCGAACGCAAAGCGTTCGCCACCACCGCTTTGAAGTATTGCTCGGTGAAACAGTCCGCTCGCCGAAGGGCTGCTGAGCAGCGTGCGCACTGCATGGCCACCTGCTGACTGGCCAAAGATAGTCACGCACTCGGGGTCGCCGCCAAAACGTTCGATGTTGTCGCGGACCCACGCGAGTGCCGCGATCTGGTCTTGAAGCCCGAAGTTGCTTCCGTATGCTGGGTGCGCGAGGTAACCGAACGCGCCCAATCTATAGTTGAAACTGACTACGGTGACGCCGAGGGCGGCCAACCCGGAGCCGTCGGTGCCATCCTCACAGCCTCCACCTCCGAGGTATCCGCCACCGTGAATCCATACCATTACAGGCTGCTTGGCCGCCGTATTCAGTGAAGCTGTCCACACGTTCAGGTAAAGGCAGTCTTCGCTCTCGGTCTTTGCGCGCGTCCTGAAGACGGCTCCCGCCGTCTGAGGGCAAATGGGACCAAATTCTTGGGCTTGCCGAATGCCATTCCAATCAGCGGCCGGGCTTGGCGGCCTCCAACGGCGATCGCCTACGGGCGGCGCGGCGTAAGGGATTCCGAAGAACTTGCAGATACCTGCCTCGCTGAAGCCCTGCAAGAAACCCTTGTTGGTGCGAACGATAGGATGCATGGCGAACTCCCCCGGGAGATTGGAATCGGCGCTCATCTGGCGCCAATCAAAAGCGCCGTGATGTTTGCCCTCAGGCACTGCTGGGCCGCTCGAATCTCGATTGCGCCCATGCTCGTCCAGCCCATATGGCGCAGGACTCCGGCGTGCGCATTTCGCAAGATCATCATTTGGCCCATGATCGAGATGGCGAGCAGCCGGTTGGCTTTGTCATCCTCATTCGATCGGAACTTGCTAATGACGGCTGTGATTTGCTGCGTCACCCGCCCCATGAAGCCGTCATAAAGAAGGTCAAAAGCAGCGGACGGTGCCTGCTGCTCGCGCAAAATAAGCTGTGCCCACTCGCCCGAGCTTTCGTCCATGAGCGACGCGACGAGGCCGTCAGTGAGGTCGAACAATGCGGGGAGGAGTTGTTTACGCAGAAGCTCAGGGCGCGACTCACCGTGGGTGGATTCGAGCGCTGAAGCGATGCGGGCCGCCAGGGGGTCGATGCGTTGTCTGATTTCACCCGCGATGCGTTCGAACACAGCCAGGTACAGGCCTTCTTTGCCGCCGAAGTGATACCTGATGAGCGCCAGGTTCGCCTTCGCACTGTCGGCAATGTGCCGGGTGCTAACAGCATGAAAGCCGCTTGCAGCAAACGCTGACGTTGCTGCGGCGAGAAGCGCCTCGCGCGTCTCATCGCCGCGTTGTTCTGTGGTCCGGGTAGGGGATTTTTTCATACCCGAAATCTTACTTAATCGATTGATTAAATCAAGCCCTGGATGACCAGGACTCAAAACCCGCCGCTCAACGGCCACTCCACCGCCAAGCGGAGCTGGTTGCCATCGAGCTCCGCCTGCGCCGTATTGCCGCGATGCACGTTGTGCCGCAGCGAAAAGGTCGTGCCCTTGGCCTTGCCGCTCTGCACCACATAGCGCGCCTCCAGGTCCCGCTCCCAATGCTTGCCGCCCTGGCCATAGCCCAGGTAGGCGTAGCCGCCGCTGGCGTCGACATGGCTGCCATCGATATCGAACCCCCGCACATACAGCGCCGACAGGTTCAGGCCCGGCACGCCGTAGGCGCCCATGTTCAGGTCATAGCGCGCCTGCCAGGACTTCTCGTTCGGCGCGTTGAAGTCGGACATCTGCACCGCGTTGGTCAGGTAGATCGCCCCGCGGGTCACATAGTCGAACGGTGTGTTGCCGTCGACCTGCTGCCAGCCCAGGCTGAAGCCGTGCGGCCCCTGGTTGTAGCGCGAGATCAGGCTCCAGGTGGTGTTGTCGATGCGCCCGGACAGGGCCTTGCCGGTGTCGGTGGTGCGGTACAGGTTGAGGTCCAGGCTCAGGCTGCGGCGCGCGTCCAGGGCGTGGGCCAGGGTGCTGCCGAGGTAGTGCTGGTTCCAGGTGTCTTCATAGCGGGAGGTATACAGGCTGGCGCTGAATGCGGCGCCTGGGTTCCACACCAGGCCGGCAAGGTCGAAGGCGCTGCCCTGGCGGCCGTTGGAGTAGTTCACCACGAAGCCTTGGTCGTGGCTCGAGGCGTTGCGGTCGGTGCTTTCGTTGAAGTGGCCCGCGACCAGCTTCAGCGTGTCGATTTCGTTGCTGGCGAGAAACAACCCGGTCGCCGTTTCGGGCAGCAGGCGGCTGTCGGAAGAGCTGAACACCGGCGTCTTCACGCGCTGTTCGCCGTAGGACAGCACGGTATTGGACGTGCGTAACTTCACCGCCGCGCCACCCCGACTGTATTCATGCTTTGGGCGGCCATCATTGTCCAGGCCTAGCAGGCGCGCCTTGCCGGCTCGGCCGCCGCCGCTGTCGAGCTGCACGCCCAGGTAGGCGTGGGCATCGACGCCAACCCCGATCAGGCCCTGGGTAAAGCCGGACTGGAACGTGCCCATCAAGCCGTAGGCCCATTCTTCAGCCAGGCCGTTGCGCTCGCTGCGCGGCTTGTAGGCGTTGCGCGCAGCACCGTTGCGCGCACCGTGCTTGTAGTCACGCTGGTCGTACACGCTGCGGTTGAGCAGGCTCCAGCTGCTGTCTTCGAGCAACCCGCGGCTTTGCGATTGCGCAGAGTCGGCCAGCGCGGCAGCAGGCAACACGGCGCTGGCGAACAGCAGGGCGCAGGGGCGCAGGGGCATGGCGGTGATTCCAGGTCAGGGGGCACGAAAACGCAGGATGCGGGCGCCGTCGAAGGGGTCGGTGAGGTAGTGGGCGTGCACGCCGAAGGTGCTCAGCAGGCGCTCGGGCGTGAGCACCTCCAGCGGTTTGCCCAGGGCCACCAGGCGGCCTTGGTCGAGCACCGCCACCCGGTCGCAGGTCAGTGCCTGGTTCAGGTCGTGCAGGGCCACCAGGCTGGTTACCGGCAAGGCCTGCACCTGTTGCAGCAGGCTCAGCTGATGCTGGATATCCAGGTGATTGGTCGGCTCGTCCAGCAGCAGCACTTGCGGGCGCTGGGCCAAGGCCCGGGCGATGTGCACGCGCTGGCGCTCGCCGCCGGACAACGCGCCCCACAGGCGCGTGCGCAGGTGGCTGGCATCGACGTCGGCCAGGGCCTGTTCGACGATGGCGTGGTCGTCGCTGGAAAACGGCGCCAACGCCGACAACCACGGCGTGCGCCCCAGGGCCACGGCATCGAACACGCGGATGGCATCGAGGGTGTCGGCCTGCTGCTCGACCAGCGCCAGGGCCTGGGCAATCCGCCGCCGGGGCAGGCGCGCGATGGGCTCGCCGAGCAACTGCACGCTGCCGCTGTGCGGCGTGCGCAGCCCGGCCAGCAGCTTGAGCAACGACGACTTGCCCGAGCCATTGGGGCCGACGATACCGAGGGTTTCGCCCGCAACCAGGCGCAGGTCGATATCGCGCAGCACCGGCTGGCCTGCCAGCTGAAAGTTCAGGCCCTGGCAGGCGAGGGGCGCCAGGTGCGGCAGGTTCATGGCGGTCATGGGCGCCCCCGGCGGCTGACCAGGATCAGCGCGAACACCGGGGCGCCGATCAGTGCCGTGACCACGCCCACCGGGATCACCTGGCCGGCGATCAATATGCGTGAAAGCACGTCGGCGGCAATCAGGAACAACGCGCCCCCCAGTGCACTGGCCGGCAACAGGCGGCTGTGGCCGGGGCCGAGCAGCAGGCGCAAGGCATGCGGAATCACCAGCCCGACGAAACCGATGGCGCCGACGATCGATACCATCACCGCCGTCACCAGTGCCGCGCAGCTCACCAGCAGCAACTGCGTGGGGCGCACGGCAACGCCCAGCGAGGCGGCCGAGTCTGCCCCAAAGGTGAAAGCATCCAGGGCCCGGCGCTGCCACAGGCACACCAGCAAACCGCACAGCGCCACCGGCAGCGCCAGCCACACCGACGGCCAGCGCACACCGCTGAGGTTGCCCAGCAGCCAGAACAGGATGCCGCGCGCCTGCTCGGCGGTGGCCGATTGGGTGATCAGCAGGGCGGTAATGGCGTTGAACAGTTGCGAGCCGGCGATGCCCGCGAGGATCACCTGGGCATTGTGGCTATGCGCGCCGGCCGCACGGGCCAGCAACAGCACCAGGGCGAAGGCCGCCAGCGCGCCGATGAAGGCACCGGCGGACAGGCTCAGGGCCGCGCCGCCCAACCCCAGCAGGCCCACCAGCACCGCACCGGTCGAGGCACCTGCCGACAAGCCGAGCAGGTAGGGCTCGGCCAGCGGGTTGCGCAGGAGCGCCTGCAGAATCACCCCGCAGGTCGCCAGCCCGGCGCCGCAGGCGGCGGCGACCAGGGTGCGCGGCAGGCGGTAGTTCCAGACGATGCCGCTGTCGATCGGGTCGAGCGGGTAGCCGGCCTGCCACAGGTGGTTGGCCAGCACTTGGCAGACCAGCCGCGGCGACAGCGCGGTTTCGCCAATGGCGGTGCCGGCCAGCACGGCCGCCAGCAGGGTCAGCAGCGCCAGGGCGCTGAGCAGCAGGGCAACACGGGGCTGCATGCCGGGTGAACTGCGCTTCACAGGTACTTGAGCCAGGCGATGTCACGCCGGCGCGCCTTGAGCCGGGCGAAGCCGCGCACCGGCAGGTACAGCGCCACGGCCAGCAGCACGGTGGTCAGCCACACTGCGCCGATGCCGTCGAAACCGAAGTAGTCGCCATGGTTGCGGCCGAACAGGGCCACGCTGGCCAGGTACAGCAGCTTCAGCACGTACAGGTGCAGCAGGTAGAAGAACATCGGCGCCGCGCCAAACACTGCCAGGGCGTTGATCCAGCGCGCCTGGCCTGCGCGTTCGAAGGCGCGCAGCAACAGCAGGCCGCAGCCCAGTGTCAGGGCCAGGAACAGCAGCGAAGGCGGGTACTTGGTGATGTTGAAGAAGCTCATCAGGGTTTGCGTCAGGCTCGGGTAGCCGCTCCACGGCGCTTCGCCGTAGCCGTTCTGCATGCGCAGCACCATGAAGCCGAGCAGGGCGATGATGCCGACCAGCAGCAACTGGTGCTGGCGCTGTTGTGCATCGCTGCCACGGGCGAACCAGGGGCCGAGGCCATAGCCCAGGGCGATCACGCCGATCCACGGCAGCACCGGGTAGGAGGTGCGCAGGCGCAGGTTTTCCGAGGCTTCCAGCCAGCCGCGGTCATGCAGGATCGCCCACGGCACATGCATCGCCGATTCCACGCCGAAATGCAGGCCGTCGAGCAGGTTGTGGCCGGCGACGATCAGGGCGCCGAGTGCGAGCAGGGCGGGGCGCGGCAGCCACACCAGCAGCGACAGGGCGATCATGCTGACGCCGATGGCCCAGATCACTTGCAGGTAGATGACGCTGGGCGGCAGCTGGAAGGTCCAGGCGAAGTTCACCAGGGTGAATTCCAGCACCACCAGGAACAGGCCGCGCTTGAACAGGAACGCCGAGACAGCGCTGCGGCCCGGGTACTTCTCGCCGTACAGCCAGGCCGACAGGCCGGTGAGCAGGACGAACACTGGGGCGCAGAGGTGAGCGAGGGTGCGGCTGGCGAACAGCGAGGGGTCGGTGGCGTCGATGGCCATCGGGTCGCTGACCTGGCGGTGCAGGAAGAAGGTTTCGCGCACGTGGTCGAGCAGCATGAACAGGATCACCAGGCCGCGCAGGGCGTCGATGCTCTGCAGGCGCTGGGTGAGCTGGGTGGGGGTGGCGGCGGCGCTGGTCATGGAAGAGGGTCGCAGGCAGGAATGAATGTCAAATGAAACGTTATCTTATAGCTTTTTGATTTACAGGTGAAAATTGTTTTTGTGTTGGCAGTACTGGCCCTATCGCCGGCAAGCCGGCTCCCACGCCGACCGCGTCGGGCACGCGACCTGTGGGAGCCGGCTTGCCGGCGATGGGGCCAGTGCAATCAACTCAAATCAGAAGCTGTAGTCCACCGTGGCGAAATACGACCGCGGCACCCCCATGATCCATTGCGTGCCACTGAACGCCGAAGCCACATACTCGCGGTCGAACAGGTTGTTCACCTGCAACCCCAAGCGCACATCCGGCAGCACCTGCCAGCCAATGTTGGCATCGACCACGGTGTACCCCGGCGCACTCTGGGTATTGGCAGTGTTGGCATAGCGCTCATCCACATAGCGTGCCCCGATGCCAGCCTCCACCTGCTGCCCAAACCCCTTGCTCAGCCACAGGTTGGCCGTGCGCCGTGGCACGTTGGCCGGGCGATTGCCGGCGCGGTCCTGGGGCACGCCGCCGACCATCTCGTCGAAATCGTCATACTTGGCGCGCACAACCGAAGCGTTGGCCGAAACCTGCCACTGCTGCGGCAGGGCCAGCTCCAGGGTCGCCTCCAGGCCATCGGAAGTCTGCTGCCCGGTCTGCTGTTTCTCGTGAGTGATCGGGTCGTCCACCAGCAGCTTCTTCTTGACGATGTGGAAAGCGGCCAGGGTCCACTCGCCGCGCCCTTGCCAGAAGCGCTGCTTGAGGCCCAGCTCGGTCTGCTTCGACTCGGTCAGGTCGTAGTTCATCTGCGTGGGGCTGAGGCTGATCAGGTTGTTCACCCCATCCTCGCTGGTGGAGTACTGGCCGTACAGCGACAGGTCGTCACTGAGCGCATACACCAGCCCCGCACGCCAGTTGCCGCCATCCAGGCTGCGGTCGCTGCGGGTGTCGTTGGTGAGGTTGTCGCGGTCGATGTGGTTCTGGTCGCGGCGCACGCCGGTCACCAGCGACAGGCGCTCGGTCAGCTGCAGGCGGTTTTCGGCGAACAGGGCGAAGGTGTGGGTGGTGGACAGGGTTTGCGGGCGCGTGGGCGAGTCGCTGTGGAACCAGCCCGGGGTCGGCTGCCACGGGTCGATGTAGTCGCCGCCGACGTCGTTGTACGGCGCGTTGCTGTCGACGTTGAAGCGTACCTTGTTGTACTCGGCGCCCACCATCGTCTTGCTGGCGAGGCCGAACAGCGAGTGGTCGAAGGTGAAGGTCTGGCGATCGCCGATCTGCTCCTGGTTGTGCTTGATTTCCAGGTAGCTCTGGCGCAGCAGCTGCTCGCGGTCGCTGTCCCAGCTGTAGTCCTCGGCGTTGCGCCAGTGGCGGCGGCTCTTGATGTAGTAGAGCTGGTTGCTGGCGCTGACCTGGTCGTTCAGCGCCCAGTCGGTGGTGAAGCGGGTCCATTCGTCGTGGTAGCGCTGCACATCGTTGTGGATGTTGTAGTTCTTCTTGCGCAGGCTGCTGCGGTAGTGGCCGTCGATCAGCGGGGTGCCGTAGTAGTTGGCAGGCTGGGCATCGCCGCGTTCGTGGGCGAGGGTGAAGCTCAGGTCGTCGCTGGCGTCGAAGCGCAGCGCCGCGCTCAGTGCAAGGCTGCGTGAGTCGGTGCGGTCGACCCAGCCGTTGCCGGCCTGCTGGTTGAGGGTCAGGCGGTAGCTCAGGCGCTCGCTCAGGCTGCCGCCGCTGTCCAGGCCCAGCTGCTGGCGGTCCCACGAGCCGTAGCCCAGGCGCAGGTGGTTGTGGATCTCGCCGGCGAAGGGCTTTTTCGGGATGACGTTGATCACCGCACCGGTAGCGCCCTCGCCATACAGCACCGACGCCGGGCCGCGGATCACATCGATGCGCTCGACCATCCACGGGTCGACCGGGAAGGTCTGGGTGCCGGCACCGGTGTACAGGCGCGCGCCGTCGAACAGGGTCATCACCGAGCCATGCCCGCTGAAGCCGCGCGCCGACAGGCCGGTGCCGCCATCGCCCGGGCTGCCGACGAAGGTGATGCCGGGCGAGCGGGTCACGGCATCCTGCACGGTGAGGTTGTTGCGCTGGTCGATCTCTGCGGCGCTGATGCTGCTGGTGCTGGCCGGGGTTTCCAGGGCGCTGAGGTTCAGCCGCGAACCTGCCGGGGTCGGCGTGGCCAGGTCGATGTGCGAGTCATCGCGGGTATCGGTGATGGCGGTGGACGGCAGTGCCAGCACCGGGCGCTGCGGCTGGTCGGCCAAGGCGGGGAAACTCACGGCCAGGCAGGCCGCCAGAGGGTGAAGCTTGAACGAACGGGACATGTCTTTCCACTGCTGCAGGAATGAATGGATCCCGGTGGAAAACACGCAACGGTGCACCGAATACGCAGGCGCGCACGCGGATACCGGCCTGCGCCCGCCCACCGCGGGTTGCCAAGTGAACGCTTCAGGCCGGTCTCCGGGCTTGCGAGGGTCATGAGGCCTTCACCTTCCCATGCAGGTGCACAGTGGTGTGTCGAAGGCATCGCTCGCTTACCGTTGCGGGGGCAGCGCCGGACTCGTCGTGGACCACGACTCACCGGCTTCCCGTTTCACCCTGCGCACGGCGGCGCAGGACACCTGAAACTGGCGCGCATCTGACCATTGGTCGGCGCGCGCGTCAATCATTTACCGGTTGCGAGTGCTCAATGCGCCCCCGCCGCCTTGCTCAAGTCACTTTCCGCCCACTCGGTGTAGATGCAGGCATCGGCCACCGCCCAGCGCACCTTCACCGTGTCTCCCGGCTGCATCGGCATGCCGGCGGCAGACAGCGCTTTCACGGTCAGTTCGGTGCCGCCCGGGGTCATCACGTGGCAGGTCTGGCTTTCGCCCAGGAACAACACCTCGCCGACCTTGGCGATGACTTCGTTCCAGCCCGCCGGCAGCGGTTCGCGCGCGGCTTGCTCGACGGTCAGGGCCAGGGCCTTTTCCGGGCGCACCATGATCAGCGCCTCCTGGCCGACCGCCAGGCCCGGGGTCAGGCGCAGCGCCAGCGGCTGGCCTTCGAAGCTGCCGGCACCATGGCCGCTGGCCTTGACCCGCAGGAAGTTGGAGTTGCCCAGGAACGAGGCGACGAAGGCATTGGGCGGGTTCTGGTAGAGGTCGTAGCCGCTGCCCAGGCCAACGATCTTGCCGTGGCTGAAGATGGCGATGCGCTGGGACAGGCGCATGGCTTCTTCCTGGTCGTGGGTGACGTAGACGATGGTGATGCCCAGGCGCCGGTGCAGCTGGCGCAGTTCATCCTGCAGGTCTTCGCGCAGCTTCTTGTCCAGCGCGCCGAGCGGCTCGTCCATCAGCAGGATGCGCGGCTCGTACACCAGGGCGCGGGCGATCGCCACGCGCTGCTGCTGGCCGCCGGACATCTGCGAGGGCTTGCGGTGGGCGAACTTCTCCAGCTGCACCAGCTTGAGCATGGCGTCGACACGCTTGTTGATCTCGGCGGCGCCGAGCTTGCGGATGGCCAGCGGGAAGGCGATGTTGTCGCGCACGTTCAGGTGCGGGAACAGCGAGTAGCGCTGGAACACCATGCCGATGTCACGCTTGTGCGGCGGCACGTTCACCAGCGACTGGCCCTCGACCAGGATCTCGCCGCTGCTGGGGGTTTCGAAGCCGGCCAGCATCGACAGGGTGGTGGATTTGCCCGAGCCGCTGGAGCCGAGGAAGGTGAGGAATTCGCCGTCCTGGATTTCCAGGTTCAGGTTGTCCACGGCGGTGAAGTCGCCGTAGTGCTTGTTCAGGCCGCGCAGGCTGACCAGGGTCTGGGTGTGCGCGTTGTCTTTGATCACTGCACTCATTGTTGTTGTCTCCGGGCACTCAGGCGTTGACTTCGCTACGCCGGCGCAAGGCGGCGGCAATGACCATCACCAGCAAGGACAGGCCGATCAGCAGCGTCGAGGCGACGGCGATCACCGGGCTCAGGTCCTGGCGCAGGGTGGTCCACATCTTGACCGGCAGGGTCTGCAGGTCGGGGCTGGCCATCATCACGCTGAGCACCACCTCGTCCCAGGAGACCAGGAAGGCGAACAGGCCGCCGGCGATCATCCCTGGGCGAATCGCCGGGAAGGTCACCTTGAAGATCGCCTGCAGGCGCGAGGCGCCGCAGATCACCGCGGCGTCCTCGATCGACTGGTCGAACAGCTTCAGCGAGTTGATGATCGAAATGATGGTGAAGGGCAGGGCGACGATCACGTGGCTGACCACGAAGGCGAACAGCGTGCCGGTGTAGCCGAGCTTGAGAAACAGCGCGTACACCGCCACCGCGATGATCACCAGCGGCACGATCATCGGCATGGTGAACAGCCCGTAGAGCATCTCGCGGCCGGGGAAGCGGCCACGCACCAGGGCGAACGCGGTGGGCAGGCCCAGCAGCACGGCGCACACGGTGGTCAGCACGGCCACCTTCAGGCTGGCCAGGGCAGCGTCCATCCACTCAGGGTTGGCGAAGAACTGGGCGTACCACTTGAAGGTCCAGCCGGGCGGCGGGAACACCAGCCATTGCGACGAGCCGAACGACAGCAGCACGATGAACACCACCGGCAGCAGCAGGAAGGCGGCGATGACCCCGGTGGTCAGGTACAGGCCGGTGCGCAGCGGGCGGCCCATGGCATTGGGTGAAAGCAGCATGGCGGTTTACCTCGCGTTGCCGACCGGGGATTCCGGCTGCAGCTTCAGGTACAGGTAGAAGAGCACCAGGGTGATGAGTACCAGCAGTGCGGCGGCGGCGCTGGCCAGGCCCCAGTTGAGGAACGACTGCACCTGCTGGATGATGAATTCGGGCAGCATCATGTTCTGCGCGCCGCCCAGCAGCGCCGGGGTCACGTAGTAACCGAGCGACATCACGAACACCATCAACGCCCCGGAGAACAGCCCCGAGCGGCACAGCGGCAGGAACACCTTCCAGAAGTTGGTCCAGGGGCTGGCACCGCAGATCGAGCCTGCCTGCAGCACCATTGGGTCGATGGCATGCATGGTCGCCTGCAGCGGTAGCACGATGAACGGGATCATGATGTAGCTCATGCCGATCACCACGCCCGTGAGGTTGTGCACCATCTCCAGCGGCGCATCGATGATGCCCAGGGCCATCAGCACCTTGTTGATCACCCCCGAGCTTTGCAGCAGCACGAGCCAGGAGTAGGTGCGCGCCAGCAGGCTGGTCCACATCGACAGCAGCACGATGTTCAGCAGCCAGCGGCCCCAGCCGTTGGGCACCAGGGTGATCGCCCAGGCCAGCGGAAAGCCCAGCAGCACGCTGATCACGGTGACCACGCCGGCCACCGAGAAGGTGTTGAACAGCACCCGCGCATAGGCCGAGTTGGCGAACAGCTGCTCGTAGTTGCCCAGCCCCGGCACCGGCTCCAGCACGCCGCGCAGCAGCAGGCCGATCAATGGCGCGAAGAAGAACAGGCCCAGGAACAGCAAGGCCGGCAGCAGGTTGCGGCTGCCTTTCCAGCGCCGGCTCATGGGTTCGCGGCGGCTGGCCGCGCCCGGTGCGCCGGCGCCCGTGGGGGCACCTTGGGCGTTGTGCAGGGCGTTGATGGCGACTTTCATTTCACCAGCCACTCATTCCAGCGTGCGGCGATGGCCTGGCCGTTCTTCGCCCAGTAGGCGAAGTCCAGGGTCACCTGGTCCTGGGCATAGGCGGTCGGCAGGTTGGGGGCCAGGTCCTTGTCCAGCTTGGCCACGCTGTCGACGTTTACCGGGGCGTAGGCGGTCTTGTTGGCGAACGCGGCCTGGCCATCGGCGCTGCTGGCGTTGGCCAGAAACTTCATGGCCGCGTCCTTGTTCTTGGCGCCTTTGGGGATGACCAGGAAGTCGGCCATGACCAGGTTCTGCTTCCAGCTCACGCCCACCGGCGCGCCGTCTTGCTGCAGGGCGTAGACGCGGCCGTTCCAGAACTGGCCGAGCGAGGCTTCACCGGAGGCCAGCAGTTGCTGGGACTGGGCGCCACCGCCCCACCAGACGATGTCTTTCTTGATGGTGTCGAGCTTCTTGAAGGCGCGGTCCAGGTCCAGCGGGTAGAGCTTGTCGGGGGCTACGCCGTCGGCCAGCAGGGCCAGTTCGAGCACGCCGGGGCTTGGCCACTTGTACAGCGCGCGCTTGCCGGGGTAGGTCTTGGTGTCGAACAGCGCGGTCCAGTCCACCGGCTTGTTGGCGCCGAGCTTGCCTTCGTTGTAGCCGAGCACGAAGGAGAAGAAGAACGAACCGACGCCATGGTCGGAGACGAAGCGGGGGTCGATCTTGTCGCGCTGGATGGTGTTGAAGTCGAGGGGTTCGAGCAGGCCTTCGCTGGCGGCGCGCAGGGCAAAGTCGGCCTCCACGTCCACCACGTCCCACTGCACGTTGCCGCTTTCGACCATGGCCTTGAGCTTGCCGTAGTCGGTCGGGCCGTCCTGCACCACCTTGATGTCGGTGGCCTTGCTGAAGGGCACGGCCCAGGCTTCTTTCTGGGCGTCCTGGGTGGTCCCGCCCCAGCTGACGAAGTTGAGGCTGTCAGCGGCCTGCACGGCCTGGCAGGCCAGGGTCAACAGGCTGGCAGACAGCACTGCGGTTACACGTTTGCTCAACAGCATGGTTACGCCCTCGTTGCTTTTGTTATTCGAGGCGGGGCTGGTGGTGCGCCCGCCAACAGTATTCGGGGAGCAGCTTCGACAATGTGTGGGGTGGCCGTTTTTTCAGTTTAGGCGGCGGCCTGTTAATTCAAGGTCTACGGGATATCATATTATGGTATTCCAAACTTTTGGCAAGAGGGGGAGGCTACCGGCCATCACTCCGTGGTTTTGCTGCCTCACATTGCGCAATTCCTGTGGGAGCCGGCTTGCCGGCGATGAGGCCAGGGCAGGCAAATGTGCATTGCTTGCTCGGGCCCTATCGCCGGCAAGCCGGCTCCCACAGGGTAGGAACAGCACAGCCTTCTGTGCCTCAGCCAACCATCCCCGGCTCGAACGGTATGCTCTGCACCACTTCCAGCTCATACCCCGCCAGCCCCGCATACTTGAGCGGCGGCCCCAGGTGGCGCAGCTTGCCCACGCCCAGATCCTGCAGAATCTGCGCCCCGGTGCCGACCTCCGAATACACCTTCGACTGCCCGCGCTGGTAAGGCCGCAGCGGCTGGGTCAGCTGCGGCACGCGCTCCAGCAACGCCTGGGAAGACTCGTGGTTGGCCAGGATCACCACCACCCCGGCACCTTCCTCGGCCACTTTCTGCAGCGCCGCCCACAGCGTCCAGTTGGCCGGCCCCGCGTACTCGGCGCCGACCAGATCGCGCAGTGGGTCGATCACGTGCACCCGCACCAGCGTCGGCTGCTCGCGGCGGATATCGCCCATCACCATGGCCATGTGCACACCGCCTTCGATGCGGTCCTCGTAGGTGACCAGACGGAAGGTGCCATGCACCGTCGGCAGCTCGCGCTCGCCGATGCGCTTGATGGTCTGCTCGGTGCTCAGGCGGTAGTGGATGAGGTCGGCGATGGTGCCGATCTTGATGCCATGCCGGGCGGCGAACACTTCGAGGTCCGGGCGGCGGGCCATGGTGCCGTCGTCGTTGAGCACCTCGACGATCACCGACGCTGGGCTGAAGCCGGCCAGCCGGGCCAGGTCGCAACCGGCCTCGGTGTGCCCGGCGCGGGTCAGCACGCCGCCTTCACGGGCGCGCAGGGGGAAGATGTGGCCCGGCTGCACCAGGTCTTCGGGGCGGGCATCGGCGGCCATCGCCGCGGCCACGGTGCGCGCCCGGTCGGCGGCGGAAATGCCGGTGGTCACGCCCGTGGCGGCCTCGATGGATACCGTGAACGCGGTGCTGAACACGCTGCCGTTGGCCGGCACCATCTGCTCCAGGCCCAGGCGCTGGCAGTGCTCGTCGGTCAGCGTCAGGCAGATCAGGCCGCGCGCTTCGCGGGCCATGAAGTTGATGGCCTGGGCGTCACAGCGCTCGGCGGCGATCAGCAGGTCGCCTTCGTTTTCGCGGTCTTCGTCGTCCACCAGCAGCACCATCTTGCCTTGCCGGTAGTCCTCGAGGAGTTCTTCGATGCGGTTGAATGCCATTGCTGCACGCTCACGGTGATGGGGTGGTTTTTATGGTATACCATCATACACAAATAGTTTTGCAACAGGAGAGCAGCGGATGAAAGCCTATTGGATCGCCCATGTGGATGTGACCGACCCTGAGCAGTACCAGCAGTACACCCAGCGCGCGCCGGCGGCGTTCGCGGCGTTTGGCGGGCGCTTTCTGGCCAGGGGCGGGCGCAGCGAGGCGATGGAAGGGCGGCCGACGCCGCAGCGTAGCGTGGTGATCGAATTTGATTCGTATGAGCAGGCGGTGGCGTGCTATCGGTCTGCGTTGTATCAGGAGGCTTGTGGCCATCGGCAGGGCGTGGCCAAGGCGCAGGTGATCATCGTGGAAGGGTTCGAGCCTTGAGCTGAGCAATGCCGGCCTCTTCGCGGGGCAAGCCCGCTCCCACAGACCTGTGGATGCGGCTATGCTTGCCCCATGAGCACACCGCCCAATTTCCGCCAACCTTGCCCCCCTGGCGCCTGCGACTGCGGCCGCGAAAAGCTGGCCGAGCAGCCGCCAGCGGCCCAGCGCATCCTGCTGCTCACCCGGCAGGAAGAAAAGCGCCTGATCGAACGGCTGGAGCATGTGAAGGACCTTGAAGACCTGCAGCGCCTGCAGGTGCGGATGTTCGACAACCTGGGCATTCGCGTGCGCATTGCACCGGGGTTCAACGAGGTGCGGACCATGCGCGGGATCGTCATCGAGCTCGATGCCCAGCCTGGGCTTTGCCGCAAGACGCGCCAGGCGATTCCGGCGGCGATTCGGCGGGGGTTGGAGCGTAATCCGCAGGTGGCGTTCCGGTTGTTGGATGCGCATGATCTGTTGCGCGATGCGTGAGGGAACGTGGGGGCTCGGCTTGGTTTTTGTGGTGGGGCAGAAATCGAGCGCCGCCCGCGCGGCGCATCGCGGATAAATCCGCTCCCACATTTGTTGCAACGTACCTCTGTCTGGTAGGCCATGGTTGCCAGCCTTGGTGGCACGACGCGATTTTTTTGTGGGCGCGAGGCTCACCTTGATTTCTCGGCGGGCGCCAAAGGCGGACAACCATGGCCTCACAGACCATGGCACGTTGCAACAAATGTGGGAGCGGATTTATCCGCGATGCGCCGCGCGGGCGGCGCTCGATTTCTGCCCCCCTACAAAAACCAAGCCGAACCCCCGCCGCCCCCCCTAATTTTTCCGAATCCCCCTACGTCTACCTGAGAGCCCTCCCACGCCAAGCGCGTACCGGCACCTATCACTCAAGGAGACAGGCAATGACTTCCGTTTTCGACCGCGACGATATCCAGTTCCAGGTAGTGGTCAACCACGAAGAGCAATATTCCATCTGGCCCGACTACAAGGCCATCCCCAACGGCTGGCGCGCCGTGGGCAAGAGTGGCCTGAAGAAGGACTGCCTGGCCTACATCGATGAAGTGTGGACCGACATGCGCCCCTTGAGCCTGCGCCAGAAAATGGCCGAAGCCGCCGCCCAGTGACCACCCTCAACCTGCTGTGCCTGCCGTATTCCGGCGCCAGCGCGATGGTCTACAGCCGCTGGCGGCGCAAGCTGCCGGCCTGGCTGCAGGTGCGCCCGGTCGAGTTGCCCGGGCGCGGGGCGCGCATGGCCGAACCGTTGCAGACCGACCTGCAGGCCCTGGCCCGGCAACTGGCCGGCGAACAACGCCTGGCCACCGCCGCGCCCTATGCGCTGCTCGGCCATAGCCTGGGCGCGCTGCTGGCCTTCGAGCTGGCCCATGAGCTCAAGGCGCTGGGTTGCCCACCACCGCTGGCGCTGTTCGCCTGCGGCACCGCGGCGCCCACCCGGCGCGAGGGCTACGATGGCGAGAACTGGCGCGAGCCCAAGAGCGATGAGGCGCTGAAAAGCGAGTTGCGCACGCTCAACGGCACGCCGGAAGAAGTGCTGGCCAACGATGAGCTGATGAGCCTGACCCTGCCCATCCTGCGCGCAGATTTTCTGCTCTGTGGCCGTTATGCCTATCGCCAGCGGCCCACGTTGGGCTGCCCGCTGCACGTGCTCGGGGGTGACGCCGACCGCGCCAGCCAAGCGCAACTGCTGGCGTGGGGCAGGGAAACCCACGGCCATTTCTCGCTGCGCATGTTCCCCGGCGGCCACTTCTTCATCCATGAGCACGAGGACCCTGTGCTGGGCGAGCTGGTGGCAGCACTCGAGCCCCATCGCATGAGCGCCTGATTGACGTCGCCGCTTGCCTGGTGGACGCTAGGCGTTTTCCCAGGCAAGGGGCAGACAATGCTGATCGATCCTCACAAGGCCACGCTGCTGGTCGTCGACATCCAGGAAAAACTCATCGGCGCCATGAGCGACCCCGAGGGCACCCGTGCCCGCGCGCGCTGGTTGCTGGCGGCCTGCGCCGAGCTGGAACTGCCGACCGTGATTTCCGAACAGTACCCCAAGGGCCTGGGCCACACCCTGGGTGAACTGCTGGCGGTCGCGCCTGGCGCCGAGGTGGTCGAGAAAACCCATTTTTCCTGCGTGGCCGCCCAGTGCCTGCCCGCCAGCTTGATGGCGCGCGAACAGGTGATCGTCTGCGGCATGGAAACCCACGTCTGCGTGCTGCAGACCGTGCTCGGCCTGCTGGGCCTGGGCAAGCAGGTGTTCGTGGTGCAAGACGCATGCGACAGCCGCACCCCGGCCAACAAGGCCGCAGGCCTTGCGCGCATGGCCCAGGCGGGCGCACAGGTCGTGACCCGCGAGATGGTGCTGTTCGAGCTGCTGGGCAGCGCCAGCCACCCGCAGTTTCGCCACATCAGCAAGGCCTACATGGTCGGTGAGCAGCCCTGAACGGCCGGCTAGTCGCGGCGGGCCTGATGGCCCTGGCGCTGCTGCAAGGTTGCGCCGGGCGGCGTGAGGAGGAGCCTGAGGCCGACCCCGCCAAGGTGCGTGCCCAGCTGCTGCGCCTGCTGCCGGCGCAGGCCAAGGACCGCGAAGGCTGGGCCAGGGACATCCAGCAGGCGTTCGAAGCCCAGCGCCTGGCGCCGAGCAAGAGCAACCTGTGCGCGGTGCTGGCGGTGACCGAGCAGGAGTCGACCTTCAACGCCGACCCGCAGGTGCCTAACCTGGGCCGTATCGCCCGCGAGGAAATCGACCGCCGCGCCGCCAAGCTGCATGTGCCGCGCCTGCTGGTGGACGGTGCGCTGAACACGCAATCGGGCAATGGCAAGACCTACCAACAGCGTCTGCTCGCCGTGCGCAGCGAGAAAGAGCTGAGCGCGCTGTACGACGAATTCATCGCCCGCTTGCCGCTGGGCAAGACCTTGCTCGGCGGGCTCAACCCGGTGCACACGGGCGGGCCGATGCAGGTCAGCGTCGAGTTCGCCGAACAGCATGCCAAGGATTACCCCTACACCTACAGCGGCACGATTCGCCAGGAGGTGTTCTCCCGCCGAGGGGGCATGTACTTCGGCATCGCCCACTTGCTGGGTTACCCCGCGCACTATGAGCGGCAGGTTTATCGCTTCGCCGATTTCAATGCCGGTTGGTACGCGAGCCGCAATGCGGCGTTTCAGGCGGCGCTGAGCCAGGTGACTGGCGCAGGGCTGGCACTGGATGGCGACCTGATCGCGCCCGGGGCGATCATGCCGGGTACCACCGAGCAGGCGGCGCGCAAGCTGGGGGTGAAGCTGGGGTTGCGCAATACGCAGATTCGCAGCCAGCTTGAACTGGGTGACCGCCTGGCGTTCGAGGACAGCAAGCTGTACAGCGGGGTGTTTGCCCTGGCCGATGCGGCGGCGGGCAAGCCGGTGCCGCGGGCGGTGTTGCCGGGGATCGAGCTGCAGAGCCCGAAGATCACCCGCAAGCTGACCACCGCGTGGTTTGCCGGGCGGGTGGATGAGCGGTATCAGCGGTGCATGAAGCGCTAGCAGTCTGTACCGGCCCCATCGCCGGCTTGCCGGCGATAGGGCCGGCGAGGGCACCATCACCCCTCGCGCAATGCCCCGACCACCTGCTCGACACTGGCCTTCAACCCCGCCACCGCATCTTCCGGGTCACTCTCCACCACCAGCAGCTTCGCCCCACTGGCCTTGATCACCTCAACCACCGCCGCCTCCGGCTGCCGATGGTCCAGCACCAGCGCCACGTCCTGATCCCTCAGGTTGTCAGCCAGCGCCTTGAGCGCCGCCGCGTCCCACTTGCCCTGCGCCGGCAGCGGCTGCTCCACCACATCCAGGTTCAACCCGCTGGCCAGATACCCCAAGCGCTCGGACAGGCTCACCACCGCCAGGTTGTCGGCCTGTGCCAGCTGGGTCTGGCTGTCAGCGGTCAACGCCAGCAGCTGGTGCTTCACCCCCGCCAGGTTGGCCTTGATCCGCGCCTGCTCGGCCGGCGCCAGGCGCTCCAGGTCATTGGCCAGCACATCGGCCATGCGCCCCAGATTGGTCGGGCTGAGCCACGGGTAGGCCGCGTAGGCATCGTCGCCGACCACCGCGATGCCCGGCAGCACGCCGTCCACCGGGCGCGCGGCATCGATCTCGACGATGCGGATGTTGCTGCGCCGGGCCAGCGGGTACAGCGGGTCATCACGCCAGATCGAACGCACGCCGATCACCGCATCGGCCTGCTGCGCGGCCTTGGCCAGGCTGGCCCCGCCGCGGCTGCTGAAGTAGGCCGGCTGGCGGCTGGCCGGCAGGTTGGCCGGGGCGGCGCGGGTGAGTTGCACCGAGGTGCCGGCGAGCAAGGCGCTGGCCAGGCTGTGGGTGACGGGCAGGGAGGCCAGCACTTGCGTGGCGCTGGCCAGCGTGGGCGCGCCGGCCAGGGCCAGGGCCAAGGTCAGTTGTTTCAGGTTCATGCCGGGTTTCCTTGCAGGCGTGGAACGAGGGCGCGGGCCAGGGCGGCGAGGGCGAAGCAGATGCCCGCCACCAGGATGATCGCGGCGCCGGAAGGTACCGGCAGGTCGAACATGATCGGCAAGAGGATGCCGAGCAAGGTACTCAGCGTGGCGATCAGCACCGCGATGAAGAAAAAGCCCTTGAGCGACTGGCTGACCAGGCGTGCGGCGGCCGCCGGGATCACCAGCAAGGCCCCCACCAGGATGGCGCCGATCACCTTCACCGAGGCCACGGTCACCAGCGTCACCAGCACCACGAACAGGTAGTCCAGGGTTTTCACCGCCACCCCGCGCACGGCCGCCAGCTGCGGGTTGAAGCTGGCCAGCATGATGCGGTTGTACAAGGGCAGCGCCAACGCCAGCACCAGCACCGCGACGATGCCCAGCACCACCAGGTCCTGGCCGCTGACGGTCAGCACCGAGCCGAACAACACGTTCTCCAGGATGTGCACGTTGATCTTGCCGGCCAGCATCAGCAGCAGGCTCGCGCCCAGCGCCAGCGACACCGACAGAAACACCCCGATCAGCGTGTCCGGCGACAGCCCGGTGCGGTTGCGCAGGAAGTTGAGCACGATGCCGAACAGCAGGCAGTAGCCGAACAGGCTGCCGTAGGGGCCGGTGTAGGGCTCGCCGAGCAGGATGCCGATGGCAACGCCGGTGAGCGCGGCATGGCCGACGGCTTCGGAGAAGAAGGCAAAGCGCTTGACCACCACCAGGGTGCCCAGGCCGCCCAGTACCGGGCCGATCATCAGCCCGGCCAAAAGCGCGTTGATCACGAAACCGTAGGCCAGTGCCTCCGGCAGGTAGCCAGCATTGGCCCATTCCTGGACCAGTTGGCGGAATGCTTCATAGCTCATCAGGCGAGGCTCTCGCTGCGCGGGTGGACGGAGAACAGGCCGAGCAGGCGCTCGGGGGTGAGGGCCTGGGCAGGCGGGGCATCGAACAGCACCTGGCGGCTCAGCCCGGTGACCCGGTCGGCCAGGCGCATCACCGCTTGCAGGTCGTGCTCGATCCACAGCACGGTGGTGCCGGCCTGGCGCCAGCTGAGCAGCAGTTGCTCGAACACCTGGATGCCGGCTTCGTCGAGCGCCGACATCGGCTCGTCCAGCACCAGCAGTTGCGGCTCGGGAATCAGGCCCTGGGCCAGCAGCACGCGCTGGCGTTCGCCGCCGGACAGCGCACCCATGCGCCGCTTGCGCTTGTCGAGCATGCCCACCCGCGCCAGCGCCGCGTCGATCGCAGGTGCAACCCGGCGCGACAGGCCGAGGAAGGCCGGGCGGCGCTGGCACATGGCGGCCATGAAATCGTCCACGGTCATCGGCAGGCCGCGGTCGAACTCCAGCGCCTGGGGCACGTAGCCGATTATTTGCTGGTCGGCGGGCCAGTGCAGGGTCAGTTGGCCCTGGTGCGGCATCTGCCCGAGCAGGGTCTTGATCAAGGAGCTCTTGCCGCCGCCATTGGGCCCGACGATGGCGTGCACGCTGCCGGGCGCGACGCTGAAACTCACCTGTTCGAGGATGCGCGTGCGGCCCAGGGTCAGCTCGATGCCGGCAAACTCGATGCGCGGGCCGCCGGGCACGGCGAGGTGGGCGGCGGCGGTCATGCGCGGTTCTCCTGGATGGCGCGGACCACGGTGTCGAGGTTGCGCTTCATCTCCACTTCGTACTTGTCCTTGGTGTATTCGCCGTAGGAAATGTGCGTCAGCGGGTACAGGCGCACGCCGGATTCACGCTGGATGGTTTCGACATAGGCCGAGGGAAAATCCATCTCCGAGAAGATCACCTTCACGTCCAGCGCCTTGAGCTGGTCGATGGTTTTCTTCAACTGCGCCGGGCTCGGCTCGATGCCGTGGGCGGGCTCGACCACGGCGGTCACCTCCAGGCCGAAGTCGCGCACCAGGTAGTCGTAGGCGGCGTGGATGGTGGCCACGCGGAAGGTCGCATCCGGGGCTTCGGTGACCTTGGCCAGGGCCTCGGCGCGCAGGGTGCGCAGGCGCTTGGCGTAGGCCCGGGCGTTCTGCGTATAGAACTTGGCGTTGGCCGGGTCGAGCTTGCCCAGCTCGCGGGCGATGTTGTTGACCTGGGCAATGGTGGTGCTGATCGACAGGAAGGTGTGCGGGTTGACCACCTTGCCGGCGCCGCGCGCGGCGATGCCGGTGGCCGCCAGCAGCGGCACGTTCTGGTTGGCCTCGATGGTGGCGACGCCGGGCTTTTCGCTGGCGGCGATCATGCGGTCGGCGAAGTCGTCATGGCCGACGCCGTTGAGCACCACCACATCCAGGGTGCCGATGCGCTTGATGTCTTCGGCGCGGGGCTCGTAGGCATGTGGGTTGAAGCCTGCGGGAATCAGCGGCACCACCTCGGCCTTGTCGCCGACGATATTGCTCACGTAGCTGTAGTAAGGGTGCAGGGTGATGCCGATGCGCAGGGGTTTGCCGGTATCGGCCAGGGCCAGCACGGGGAAGGCGCAGGCCAGCAGCAGGGCGAGGGCGGAGCGGAACATGGCGGGAATCCTTGGGTTCAATGACGGTGTTGGCGGGTGACCCCGGCGTCGTAATGGCTGACCACCTGTTGCCAGCCGGCGGCGATCAGCGCGGCCTGGCCAAGGTCGTCCGGGGCCATGGCGGCGCTGTCGCGGCGCAGCCACACATCGGCCTCGGCGCTGCCGTCGCCCGGCAGGATCAACAGGAAACTGCCGGCCACCTGCGGCGCCTGGCTGCGGCCGAGGTAGGCGCCAAGCGGCAACCAGGCCCATTGGTGGGCGCCGCGGCTCTGGCTGCCGGCGTCCACCACGAACGGCGGCAGGCCTTCCTCGGCCAGCATGGTCACGCTGGGCACGGCGGCGGCTTCGTCACGCATCAGCTGGATCTCGTCGAACGCCACCCGCAGGTCGGTGTAGATGCCCTGTTCGGCGGCGCTGAGGTCGCGGCGGGCGTCGATCTGGTGGCTGGCGATAGGCTGCTGGTCGTCGCGCTCGCCACGCAGCAGCACCACCGAGGCGGCGAGGGCGAGGATCAGCAGGCTGACCAGCAGCACATAGAGGGTTTCGTGCCCGGCACCGGCGGGGCGTACCACCTGGGTACGGCTGGGGGCCTGGGCACTCATGGTTGGGCGATGTCGGCGTAGTCGACTTCCACCACGTGCCCGGGGCCGGCGTCGAACAGCACGTAGAATTCGCCGTCCGGGCGCTTGAAGGTCAAGCTCGAGTCTTCGCCCAGCTTGCCGCCGACCAGCACTTGCTCGTCGTAGCCGATCACATCCAGGGTCACCCCCGGCGCGCCGCTGCCATCGGAGAAGCCGCCGGTGCACCTGACCTGGCCGCCAGCGACCTCCTGGCATTCGCACATCGGGTTGTGGGCCAGCGCCGGGCCTGCGGCCAGGGCCAGCAGGGGCAGGGCGAGGGTGCGCAGCAGGTATTTCATTTCTTGCCTCCTTGTTGTTCGAGCCAGGCCACGGTGGCGGGGGATGCCTTGGCCAGCGGGACCGACGCCTGGTGCAGGCTGCCGTCCCAGCCTTCGACGGTGATCCACACCTCGGCGTCGGGCCGGGTGCGCGGTGGAATCGGCAGGTTGGTGCCCATGCGATACGGCGCGCCGAAGAAGATGGTGCCGGCGGCGCGCAGGCTGCGTGGCTTGCCGATGCGCAGGTAGACGGCCTTGACCTCGCCGACGCAGGCCTTGCACAGGGCGGCGTTGAAGGCCTTGAAGTGGCCTGCCGGGCCGTCGGCGCGGGGGGCTTCGTTGCGCAGCTCGGCAAGGTCCAGGCGGTACGGGCCGACCTGGATGTCGTTGACCGGGTTCACGCCCAGGCCGGCGTCGCCGCGAAACAGCGCGGCATCGGCAAAGTACTTGGGCATGAAGCCCAGCGGGATGAGGATCAGCAGGATATTGAGGTGAAAGCGCCACTTCAGCCACCACTGCTTGAGCGGGCTGGCGGGCAGGGGCTGGGCCTGGCTCATGGGCGGATCTCCACGGTGGTTTCACGGCGCGCCTGGCGCGGTGCGCGTTCGCTGCGCTTGAGGGCGGCGGCGGTGGCCTGGGCGGTGCGCTTGGTCCAGATCAGCAGGCCACTGAACACCATCAGGGTCAGCACCAGGCCGAAGAAGAACCAGATCAGCTTGATCGGCAGGCCGCCGAAGTCGCCGGTGTGCAGCGGGCGCATCGATTCGGTGACGAACTCCAGGGCGCTGCGGTCGCTGATCACGAACTGGCTGTCGACGTTGCGGGTATAGGGGTTGACGTTGGCGCTCTGGAACATCAGCGGATACCAACCCGGCCCGCTGAGGGTGATATGGCTGTAGGCGGTGGCCGGCAGCACCACGGCGTTGATGTCCAGCCCCGGCACCGCCAGCCCGGCCAGGCGCGCCGCTTCATCCACGTCGATGCGTGGCGCCGGGCTGCCATCGGCCGTTTGCGGCACCTCTTCGCGGGCGATGACCGGGGCCACCGGCTCGCTGGAGATGGAAATCTGGTTGTCGAAGAGGATGGCCTGGATCAGGAACCAGGTGCCGGTGATGGAGATGACCGCGATGAACCAGATCGACCAGACCCCGGCCAGGCGATGCAGGTCACCCCAGAAGATGCGCGAACCGTGCCCGGTGCGTACCGGCTTGAAGAAGCCCTTCCAGAACTTCTTGTACACCACCAGCCCCGTTACCAGCGACGCCAGCATCGGCAGCCCGAGCATCGACACCAGGTACCAGCCCCAGCTGAAGCCGTTGGTGAACGGCACCAGCCACCAGCCGTGCAGGGCGCGGGTGAAGGCCTCGAAGTTGAAGTCCGGGACCTTGCCCTGGATCGCCCCGCTGTAGGGGTTCACATAGAGCGTGGGGCTGCTGCCGTCGGGGTAGGTCACGCCGGCGGTGATGGCGAAGTGCGAGCCGTCGGGCTGGCGCAGCGAGCGCACCGCCATGTCGGGCTCGGCCTTGTGCAAGGCGTCGAGCACCTGCTGGAAGCTCAGGCGTTCGGCGCTGTCGTCTGGCTTGCTGGCCCGCACATCGGGGTTGGCCAGCCAGACGATCTCCTGGCTGACCACCGCGAGCATGCCGGTGAAGCAGACGATCAGCACGAAGAACCAGATCGGCAGGGCGAGCCAGCTGTGCACCAGGAACCACAGCCTGGACTTGGATTTTTTCGGGGTTTTGGCCATCGGTCGTCTTCTGAAAATAAGGGTCGAGCACAGGCCCAACCACTGGGGCTGCATATCTAAAGGACGAATGAGAATCAAAAACCCGACAATTCAAGTGCAAGCAAATGTTTCAGGCGCAAAAAAGCCGGCAGGGTGCAGGGCACCTTGCCGGCCATTGTTTGCCATAAAACTCAGGCGCTGGTCAGGGCGACCGGGGCTTGCACGGCGCCGTGCTGGCGGGCCAGGTCGTGGTAGAGCGCCTGACCGATCTCGGCGGCGCGCGATGGCAGCACCGACAGCAGGGTGTCGCTCAGGCCATGGCTGCTTTCGCAGAAACCTTGCAGGTACACCGAGGCCTGCAGCTCGGGGCTGGCGAGCACGCGGTAGTTGCGATCGACGCTGAAGTCTTCCAGGTAGCCTTGCAGCGGTGCCAGCAGGTCGCGGTGCGAGCGGCGCTCGTAGCCGGTGGCGAGAATCACGGCGTCGTAGCGGTGGGTCTGCTGCTGGCCGGTGGCCAAGTCGCGCAGGGTCAGCTCGATGCCCTCGCGGGTTGCCACCACGGCCTCCACCTGGCGGCGGCAGAGCACGTTGTGGCGGAACTGGTGGGCGACCTTCTGGCGGTAGAGGATGCCGTAGATGCGCTCGATCAGGTCCAGGTCGACCACCGAATAGTTGGTGTTGTGGTACTCGCCCAGCAGCTTGGCGCGCTGGTCGGCCGGCTCGTTGTAGACCAGGTCGGTGTAGTCCGGCGAGAAGATCTCGTTGACGAACGGGCTGTCATCGGCCGGCTTGAGCGCCGAGCCGCGCAGCACCATGTCGACCTTCACCGACGGGTAGCTGTCGTTGAGGTCGATGAACGCCTCGGCGGCGCTCTGGCCTGAGCCGATCACCGCGATGCGCATCGGCTTGCCCTGGGTGCAGGGCAGCTTGTTCAGGCTGCTCAGGTACTGGGAGTGGTGGAACACCCGCGGGTCGTCCTTGAACGCGCCGAATTTCTCCGGAATCTTTGGCGTGCCGCCGGTGCCGACCACCACCGAACGGGTGCGCCGGCTGTATTCGCGGCCCTGGCCATCGCGCGACACCAGGCGCAGGTGCTCGATGCGGCCGGCTTTCACTTCCGGCTCGATGCGCAGCACCTGCTCGCCATACACCGCCTGGGTGGCGAAGTGCTCGGCGGCCCAGCGCAGGTAGTCGTTGTACTCCAGGCGGCAGGGGTAGAAGGTGCCGAGGTTGATGAAGTCGGCCAGGCGCTGCTTCTGGTGCAGGTAGTTGACGAAGCTGTAGGGGCTGGTGGGGTTGCGCAGCGACACCAGGTCCTTGAGGAAGGAGATCTGCAGCTCGCTCTGGGTGGCCAGGGTTTCGCCGTGCCAGCGGTATTCCTGCTGCTTGTCGATGAACAGCGCGTCGAGGGCGTGGCCCTGGCTCTGGGCGAGTTCTTCCAGGGCGATGGCCAAGGCCAGGTTGGAAGGGCCGAAGCCCACGCCGATCAGGTCTTTGATGGTTTCCGGGTGCGAAGACTGGCTCATGGCTGCGATTCCATAATGGTCGAATGTGGACGCCCGCCGGGGCTCCGGCTCCTGCGTAGGTACATGGGTTGAAACGAGCCAGGGGGTGGGGAATTTACTGGCGGGCCAGGTACCGCCTGGCCGCTGGCGCTAAAGGTCTGCGCGTGGCGGCCGATAGGGAGGTCGATGCAAGGACCATTTCAACGCAGGGACAAACACATGGTAGGTATCGCAGCGGTAACCATCAGCAACGCACCCGCCGCCACGGCAGCGGTGGCCAGCGAAGCGGACAAGGCCGAAGAAAGCCAGGGCACGGCCGTTCAGGCGGACACTTCGAAACTGCGCGGCAGTGGCCAGGCGCAGGGCGCCCAGGGCAGCGAAGAAAGCAGCGAGCCGGCGCACATCAAGCAGTTGCGCGAAATGATCAAGCGGCTGCAGCAGCAGTTGGTCGAGGAGCAGAAGCAGCTGGCCGACCTGATGGCGCGGAAAATGGATGAAACATCCAAGATGGCGGCGGTAACGGGCAAGCAGGCGAGCATTGCCACGCTCAATGGCGAGATCATGCAGGCTACTGCGCAGTTGCTCGAAGCCTTGCAGAAGACCGGCGGCAGCAGTGCCGGTGGGATGGTCAGCACCCAGGCCTGAGGCCTTGCTTGACCGTTTGTAGGAGCGGCCTTGTGTCGCGAAAGGGTCGCGGAGCGGCCCCAGGATTTCAGTGGCCCCAAGATTTCAGTGGCCCTGAGATTGCTGGGGCCCTGAGATTGCTGGGGCCGCTTCGCAGCCCTTTCGCGACACAAGGCCGCTCCTACAGGCGACCGGGTCTTACTCCGTGGCCAGGCGGCCCTTGTTCTGGCGGTCCGACTTGTACTGCATCGCCACCGCCGGCGCAGGCTTGGTCGCGCCAGTCTCCAGCCACTGGCGCATGCGGCTGGCGTCGGCGAAGTGGGTGTACTTGCCGAAGGCGTCGAGGATCACCATCGCCACCGGGCGGTTGTCCATGCGCGTCAGCAGCACCAGGCAGTGGCCCGCTTCATTGGTGAAGCCGGTCTTGGTCAGCTTGATGTCCCAGTTGCTCTTGTTCACCAGGTGGTCGGTATTGCGGAAACCCAGCGTGTAGTTGGGTTTGCGGAACGCCACGGTCTTTTCGCGGGTGGTCGACAGCTCGCTCAGCATCGGGTACTTGCGCGAAGCCATCAGCAGCTTGCCGAGGTCACGGGCGGTGGACACGTTCTGCGTCGACAGGCCGGTGGGCTCGATGTAGCGGGTGTGGCTCATGCCCAGGCTGCGGGCCTTGGCGTTCATCGCCTTGATAAAGGCCGGGTAGCCGCCTGGGTAGTGGTTGGCCAGGGTGGTGGCGGCGCGGTTTTCCGACGACATCAGGGTAATCAGCAAGGTTTCGCGGCGGTTCAGCTCGCTGCCCAGGCGCACCCGCGAATACACGCCTTTCATGTCCGGGTTGTTGGCGATGGTCATGGTGAGCATCTCATCCATGGGCAGCTTGGCGTCCAGCACCACCATCGCCGTCATCAGCTTGGTCACCGAGGCAATCGGCACCACGCGGTCGGCGTGGCTGGAATACAGTTCCTGGTTGGTGTTCAGGTCGATCAGCAAGGCACTGCCGGAAGCCAGGTGCAGCTTGCTGGGGTCGCGCTGAACCTGTGCTGGGGGTTGTGCAGCAGCGGTCGACGGAAGGGTCGCGGTACCTGTGAGCAACAGCAACAGGCTGAGGATGGACAGGGATGTTTTCACGTTGAGGCTCACTAAAGGTTGGTATGTCGTTGGCTGTGCAAGGGTTTTCCCCCAAAAAACGCTCGCATTCTGGAGTATGGCTGAACGCCTGTCGATTGCTCGTTGAGCCAGCCCTTGGAAATGAAAAAAGCTTCATGCTGTAACGGTTATCCCGCCGCCGTTCGTCGGTTCGTGCAGGCAAAAAAAGACCCGCCATAGGGCGGGTCGCAAAGGGCGTAGGGAGCAACGCACAACAAATTCGGTCAAGCGAGCAGGCTACCGGCCTGCAGTTGTTCAGCCAGGGCCTGGGCCGAGGCGCGGGTAGCCAGCGGGCCGCTTACGGCTTCGCCGTTGCGCACCAGGTACCAGCATGCCAGCAGCCCCTGCTCACGCAGTGTGGTGGGGACGGCACTGCCGATGACGGACATGATCTGAATAGTGGCCATGGGGGACCTCCTGTGAAACATGGCCCTACCTTACGCAGCAGCCTTACCGGTTTGAAATCAACTTGTTCAATAGTGCTCATCAGTATTTTCTACGGTCACCAGCGCGGCGGGCCGTAATACACCCGCGGCGGGTAGTAGGCGCGGTAGACCGGGGGCGGCGGCACCGGCACGTAGTAGGGCTGGTAGTACACCGGCGGCGGCGGTGGCGCCTGCACGTACACCGGGGGCGGCCCGTAGTAGGCCGGTTGCTGCTGCACATACACGGTGCGGTCGTGGCCGGCGCTGACCGTCGCCCCGACCACGGCCCCGACCACCGCGGCGCCGAGCAGCGGGCCCGGGCCATACCAGCCACCACCGCCACCGTGGGCGTTGGCTTGCCCGCTGATGGCCAGGGCACCGACCAGCAGGGCGATTCCGGGGATAAGGCGGTTCATGAGACGTCCTCGCAAGAAACCCCACGCTTGGGGCCCTATTACTATGACTCTGGGCTCTGTCAGCTGAGCACAGGGGAACGGTAAAGGTTGTGTAAGGGGCGACCAGCGGTTGCCTCTGTTACGCTGAACAAACGTTTCAGTCATGAGAAAGGAGCAGGTTATGGTGACAACTCCCAGCAGAGACACGGTGCTGTGCATCTCCCTGGCCGGCCGGCCAGGCACCTTTGGCGTGCGCTTTCATAACCACCTCTATGAGCAGCTGGGCTTGGACTATTACTACAAGGCCATGACCACCGACGACCTCCCGGCTGCCGTGGCCGGCATCCGTGCGCTGGGCATCCGGGGCTGCGGGGTGTCGATGCCGTACAAGGAGGCCTGCATGGCATTGGTCGATGAAATCGACCCCTCTGCGGCGGCGATCGAGTCGGTCAACACGCTGGTCAACACCGATGGCCATCTCAAGGCCTACAACACCGACTACCTGGCGGTGCGGCACTTGCTCGAGCAGCACCAGGTCGACCCGGCCACCGCGTTTGCCCTGCGTGGCAGTGGCGGGATGGCCAAGGCGGTGGCCAGTGCCTTGCGCGATGCGGGGTTCGAGGAAGGTGTGATCGTGGCGCGCAACGAGCAGGCTGGGCGGCAGTTGGCCGATGTCTGCGGCTATCGCTGGGTGGCCGAGCTGGGTGACCTGTGCCCGCCGATGCTGGTGAACGTGACGCCGATTGGCATGGCGGGTGGCCAGGAAGCTGAACACCTGGCATTCAGCGAGCAGGCCATTGCCGCTGCCGAGCGCGTGTTCGATGTGGTGGCGATGCCGGCGCAGACGCCGCTGATTCGGCGTGCACAGGCGTTGGGCAAGCCGGTGATCACCGGGCTTGAGGTGATTGCCTTGCAGGCGCTGGAGCAGTTCGTGCTGTACACCGGGGTGCGGCCGACGGCGCAGCAGGTCGAGGCAGCGGTGGCGTTCGCGCGGGTGGGGTAGGTTGCTTTTGAGGGCCCCATCGCCGGCAAGCCGGCTCCCACAATACCTGTGGGAGCCGGCTTGCCGGCGATGGGGCCCTCAAAGCGGATCAGAAGGCTTTGTGCCCCTTGTCCAACTGCTCATCCACCAACGCTCGGCCATGGGCCAGCGACACATGCTGGGCATTCTCGAGGTCGGAGAAGAACTTCATCGGTATCGAAATGCGCCTGCTGGTGTGCCCTTCAGGGTCGGTGATCAGGCAGCCGGCGGCATAGGGCAGGGGAGAATCGGGGTGGGGCATCACGGCGGCGGTGATGGTGTGGTCGCGGTATTCACAGTGCAGGGATTGCATCGTCCTTACCTCGCTGTGGCTATGAAGCGCTTACCTTCATATACCACAGCGAAGGGCCGCAAGTTCCCGGCCCGACGAGCGCGAGCGGGTAGGCGTCAGCCCTTGAGCTCGGTTGGCTGGATCACTTCGACCCAGTAGCCGTCCGGGTCCTTGACGAAGGCCAGGTGGTTCATGCGGCCATCGGCCAGGCGCTTCTGGAACGGCACGTTGAGCGCCTCGAAGCGGGCGCAGGCTTCACGCACGTCCGGCACCGAGATGCAGATGTGGCCGAAACCGCGCGGGTCGGTGTTGCCGTTGTGGTAGGCGAACTCGGCGTCGTTTTCGGTGCCGTGGTTGTGGGTCAGCTCCAGTACGCCGGGGATGGATTTCATCCACTGATGGCGGGCGGCGTCGTCGGCAGGGATCTGTGCCGGGTCGACCAGGGCCAGGAAGTACAGGCTGAAGGCCGCTTCCGGGAAGTCGCGCTTGTCGACCAGGCGGAAACCCAGCACGCGGGTGTAGAAGTCCAGCGATTTCTCGATGTCCTTGACCCGCAGCATGGTGTGGTTGAAGACGAACTGGGCGGTGGCGGCGTCAGGTTGGGCGGTAACGCCCGGCAGGGTGTGCAGATCGTGCAGGCTCATGGGTACTCCAGAGACGGGGCTGGCCGCGCGGCCAGCGGAACAGACAGGTGGGCCATGATACGGCAGTGAAGCGATTGCGCAAATGAAAGCGCCCTGCACGAGGGCAGGGCGCTGGAATTAGAGGCCCGCATGTGCGGGCGCGTGATGGGGTCGCTAGTCCTTTAGCTGTTTCGATACTGCTGCAGTGCTTGTGAAAAAAGTGTGAAGCAGGTGTTGACGTTTCATCAGCGTACCCAGCTTTCCACCTTCGCCGCACCGTACTGTTCCTTCCAGGCCTTCAGGCCGCGGTGGTTGCCGCCTTTGGTCTCGATCAGTTCGCCCGTATGGGGGTTTTCGTACACTTTCACCACGCGGGGCCTGCGTGTCTGTTTTGGCGCACTGGCCGTGCTGCGGGTCGCGGCTTTCGGATCCAGGATGGCGATGATATCGCGCAGACTTTTGTCATAGCTTTTCATCAGGCCGACTAGTTTCTGCTCGAATTCGATTTCGCGTTTGAGGCCGGCATCCTTTTTCAGCGCCTCCAGTTGCGCCATTTGTTCCTGGAGCGCTTTTTCGGCAGCACGAAACTCTGCAAGTCTGGACACTGTAATCACTCCTGTACGTCTACCGTGGCAGGGCGTGACGAACATTGAAGACAAATAACGCCGGCCACGCGGGTGGGTCATACTGTTCGCTGGTATCGAGTGTAGACACTTGTGGCAGGCCGGTAAACCGCAAACTTTTTCAAGTAACTTGGGAACTTTGCTAGTTTTTCGAGCGGTAAATTCGCGGTTTTTTGCGGCCCTGCGGGCGGGGCACTAGACCATGGTCCAATGGCCCGCCGTAGAGCATCTGCGCGATCATTTCAGATGATGGCCGGCGACTGTTCGGCCATCTCGCATCCGTGCCCCTTGAGTGTGCATCGGATTTGTTTTTCTGCCTTTTGTTCTGGATGTTCCCTCGCATGTTTGCCCCTTTTCCTCTCGCCCCCGGGCGCCGTGTTGCCGGCCTGTTGCTGTTGTGTGCCGGTGCCCAGGCCCAGGCCGCCGGTTTCCTTGAAGACAGTACTGCCAAGGTCGAAGCGCGCACGGTCTATTTCAACCGGGATTTTCGTGACGGCCACAGCAGTTCCAGCCAAGGCGCGTCCAAGCGCGAAGAAGCGGCGCAAGGTTTCATTCTGAATGTCCAGTCGGGTTATACCCAAGGGCCGGTCGGATTTGGTGTCGATGCACTGGGCATGTTGGGTTTCAAACTCGACTCCAGCCCCGCCGACAGTAACAGCGGCTTGTTGCCGTCTTCCGGGCATGACCCGCGGCACTCCGAAGACCAGTACGCGAAGATGGGCCTGGCGGCCAAGGCCAAGGTTTCCAATACCGTGTTCAAGTACGGCTCGATGATGCCGGATGTTCCACTGTTGAAATACAACGATGGCCGCCTGCTGCCGACCATGTTCCATGGCGCCATGCTCACCTCCGAAGAAGTCAAGGACCTGAAGTTCACCCTGGCCCGGCTGAACCAGTACACGGCGCGTGACTCCACCGACCGCCAGGACATTCGCGTGCATTGCAAGAACAAGCGCTATGCCTGCGACATCGAAGCGGACCACTTCGACCTGGCCGGCCTGGACTACCGCTTCAATGACCGCTTCAGTGCCCAGTACCAGGTGTCCAAGCTCGAGAACATCTACCGCCAGCACTTCCTCGGCTTCGTCGCCAGCCAGCCGCTTGCGGTGGGCAGCCTGTCGGCCGACCTGCGCCTGATCAAGAGCGACGACATCGGCAACGCCCGTGCCGGCGAGATCGACCACCGCGCCTTCAGCGGCATGCTCGGCTACAGCCTGAGCGGCCACAAGATCAGCGCCGGCTGGCAGCGCATGTACGGCGAAAGCGCCATGCCGTATCTGGATGGCACCAACCCGTACCTGGTCAACTACGCCCAGGTCAACGACTTCGCCGCCGCCCAGGAACGCTCCTGGCAGCTGCGCTACGACTACGACTTCAAGGCCCTCGGCGTGCCTGGCCTGACCTTCTTCACCCGCTACATCAACGGCGACCATATCAAGGTCCCGGGCAGCAACGACGAAGGCAAGGAATGGGAACGCGACACCGAGTTCAAGTATCAGGTACAGAGCGGCACCTTCAAGGATGTCAGCGTGCGCCTGCGTAACTCCACCTACCGCAGCAACTACGAGAAGTGGGCGCGGGACATGGACGAAACGCGGGTCATCGTCAGCTACAACTTCTCGATCTTCTAAGCGCGTTTTGCCAAACCCGAGCGGGCGGCCGACAATGGCCGCTGGTTCCCTTGCAGGGTAAGGCAATGAAACAGCTGCTGCTGATCGGCATCGGGCCGGGTGACCCGCGCCAGGTGACGTTCGAGGCCGTGGACGCGCTGCGCCGCGCCACGGTGTTCTTCGTGCTCGACAAGGGCAATGCCAAGGACGAGCTGGTACGCCTGCGCAAGGCCATCCTCGAGCGCTACTGCGCCGAGGGCGGCTATCGCCTGGTGCAGGTGGCCGACCCGCAGCGCGATGCCGAGGCGGCGGATTACCTGCAGGCCGTGCAGGACTGGCATCGCCAGCGCGCCGCCCTGTACGCCCAGCTGATCGATGAAGAACTGGGCGCCGAGGATATCGGCGCCTTTTTGCTGTGGGGCGAACCGGGCCTGTATGACAGCACCTTGCGCATTCTCGACCTGGTCCGCGAGCGCGGCGTTGCCCTGCGTCTGCAGGTGATACCGGGTATCAGCAGCGTGCAGGCGCTGGCGGCGCGGCACCAGGTCCCCCTCAACCGCATCGGCGAGCCGCTGACCGTGCTGCCTGGGCGGCGCCTGGGCGAGCAGGGTGTGATCGACAATGTGGTGGTGATGCTCGATGGGCAGGCGGCATTCGCCGAGCTCGACGACCCGGGTTTGGTGATTTACTGGGGGGCTTGCCTGGGCACGGCGGACGAAGTGCTGATTGCCGGGCCGCTGCAGGCGGTAAAGGCGCAGATTGTGCAGGTGCGCGAAGAGCTGAGGGCGCGCAAGGGGTGGATCATGGATACCTACCTGCTGCGCCGGGAGCTGTAGGGAATGTACCGGCCCTATCGCCGGCAAGCCGGCTCCCACAGGGTACAACGCAAGCTTTTGTGGGAGCCGGCTTGCCGGCGATAGGGCCACAGGCGAATTCAGGGCGTACCGAGAATCCCCACCACTTTTTCACGCAACTGCTCGATGCTGAACGGTTTGCCGATCATGTGCATCCCTTCGGGCACGTTCAAGCTCTCGGCATAGCCGCTGGCGAACAGCACCGGCAGCACCGGGCGCAGCGCCCGGGCCTTGGCCGCCAGCTCTTCGCCGCGCATGTCCGGCAGGCCCACGTCGGTCATCAGCAGGGCCAGGGGCTGGTTGGGGTCTTCGAGAATGCGCAGGGCACTCGTGGCGTTTTCCGCTTCGATGGCCTTGTAGCCCAATTCGTCGAGCACTTCGACCATCAGCATGCGAACGATGTCGTCGTCTTCGACTACCAGAAGGTGCATGGTTTGTATCCTGTAGAAAAAGGCATGTCTCTATTCTGTTCGCAATGCGGTGACAGAAGTTCCCGAGCATACCGACCATCACAATTGAAGGGAACGATTCGTGCAAGCAACCTTCAAATACTGGCTAAATGCCCTGCCGAAGCCGGCAAAGCTGGTTAGACTCGCGGGTTAACCGGTGAGCGCAGCGGCAGACAAACCAGGCTTCGGCCGCCACACTGATCCATGGACTTTTTCGCTCGGGCGTTTTCAGATGATTCAAGCAGCCTCGATGGACCAACGCAGCTTTCGCAAGCTGTTGAGCCGCAACATAGGCCTGCCGCTAGGGTTGGGCCTGCTCGGAGCCGTAGCCTTCGTCGCGGTGATCAACTACTTGCTGTCGGCCATGCAATGGGTCGAGCACACCGACCGGGTCATCGGCAATGCCAATGAAACGGTCAAGCTTTCGATCGACATGGAAACCGGCATGCGCGGCTTCCTGATCACCGGCGACGAGCGCTTCCTCGACCCCTACGAGGTAGCCAAGCCGAAAATCCTCGGCAGCCTGCAGAGTTTGCGCGGCATGGTCGAAGACAATGCGCAGCAGGTCGACCGCATCGACCGCCTGATCGCCTTGCAGCAAGCCTGGAACGACTTTGGCGGCGAGATGATCGCCCAGCGTCGCAAGGGCGGCGATTACCGCGAGGCCGTCGGCAATGGCCGCGGCAAGCGCATCACCGACGAAATCCGCAAGGAATTCGACGACCTGGTCGGCACCGAACAGCAACTGCGCATGGCCCGCAATGAAAAGGTCAGCAGCGTCACGGTAACCGCCATCACCGCCTTCGTGCTGTTCATCGTCGGCCTCAGCGGCTTGCTCGCCTACCTCGGCCGGCGCGACCTGCTGGCTTTGTCGAGCAGCTACGATGACAACCTCAAGGCCCAGCAACGCTCGGCCGAGCGCCTGGAACACCAGGCCTGGCTGCGCAACGGCCAGACCCAGCTGGCCGAGCAGGTGCTGGGGCAACTGACCCTGCCCATGCTCGGCGACAACATCCTGCGCTTCTTCGCCAGCTACCTGGGCAGCGTGGTCGGCGCGCTGTACGTGCGCGACGGCCATGGCCGCCTGGTGCGCGTGGCCAGCTATGGCCTGGATGCCGAGCAGCAAGCCCGCGAGCAGGTGCTGGCCAGCCACGACGGCCTGCTGGCCCAGGCCGTGCGCGAAGGGCGCCTGCTGCGCCTGGATGACCTGCCCGAAGACTACTACCACTTCAGCTCCGGGCTGGGCAGCGGCCTGCCGCGCAGCGCGCTGCTGATGCCGGCCAGCGACGATGGCCAGATCAACGGGGTGATCGAGCTGGGCTTCCTGCGCCCCTTGCAGGAGCGCGATGACGAACTGCTGGAGCGGGTTGGCGGCAACCTCGGCATGTCCATCGAAAGCGCCCGCTACCGCCAGCGCCTGCAGGAAGTGCTGGCCGAAACCCAGCAGCTGAACGAAGAGCTGCAGGTGCAGCAGGAAGAGCTCAAGACCGCCAACGAAGAGCTCGAAGAGCAGTCGCGGGTGCTCAAGGAGTCCCAGGCGCACCTGGAAACCCAGCAAGCCGAGCTCGAGCAGACCAACGAGCAGTTGTCCGAGCGCACCGATGCCCTGGACCGCAAGAACGACGAACTGAGCCAGGCCCAGCAAGAGCTGCAGGCCCGCGCCGACGACCTGCAGCGCTCGAGCAAGTACAAGTCCGAGTTCCTCGCCAACATGTCCCACGAGCTGCGCACGCCGCTCAACAGCTCGCTGATCCTGGCCAAGCTGCTGGCCGAGAACGGCGAAGGCAACCTCAGCGGCGAGCAGGTCAAGTTCGCCGAATCGATCTATTCGGCCGGCAACGACCTGCTGAACCTGATCAACGACATCCTCGACATCGCCAAGGTCGAGGCCGGCAAGCTCGAAGTGCGCCCCGAGACCACCCAGCTGGAGCGCCTGGTCGAGGGCCTGCGCGGCATGTTCGTGCCGCTGGCCGAGCATAAGGGCCTGCGTTTCGAGGTCAAGAGCGAAGGGCAGGTGCCGGCCACGCTGTTCACCGACCGCCAGCGCCTGGAGCAGATCCTCAAGAACCTGCTGTCCAACGCCATCAAGTTCACCGACCACGGCCAGGTCAGCCTGGCCATCAGCTACCAGGCCGGCACCGGCATCGTCTTTGCCGTGCGCGATTCCGGCATCGGCATCGCCGCCGACCAGCAGCAGGCGATCTTCGGCGCCTTCCACCAGGTCGATGGCAGCAGCAACCGCCGCTACGGCGGCACCGGCCTTGGCCTGTCGATTTCCCGCGACCTGGCGCACCTTCTGGGCGGGCAGATCACCGTCGACAGCAGCCCCGGCCAGGGCAGCGTGTTCAGCCTGATCCTGCCCGAGCGCTACGAGGCCGAGGCCGAGGAGTTCGAGGCGCTGAGCCTGCGCCCGGCGGTCGATACCCTGCCACCGGCACCCAAGGTGGCAGTGCCGTCGGCGCCCAAGCTGTCGCCGCTGGCCTTTGCCGACGACCGTGAGCGCGCGCCGTTCAGCAACCGCTGCATCCTGGTGATCGAGGACGAGCCGAACTTCGCCCGCATCCTCTTCGACCTGGCCCACGAGCTGGGCTACAGCTGCCTGGTGGCCCAGGGCGCCGACGAAGGCTTCGCCCTGGCGGCCCAGTACATCCCCGATGCGATCCTGCTCGACATGCGCCTGCCCGACCATTCCGGCCTCACCGTGCTGCAGCGCCTGAAGGAGCTGGCCGGCACCCGGCACATCCCGGTGCACATCATTTCCGTGGAAGACCGCGTCGAGGCGGCCATGCACATGGGCGCGGTGGGCTACGCGGTCAAGCCGACCAGCCGCGAGCAGCTCAAGGAGGTGTTCGCCCGCCTGGAAGCCAAGCTGACCCAGAAGCTCAAGCACATCCTTCTGGTCGAAGACGACGACCTGCAGCGCGAGAGCATCGCCCGCCTGATCGGCGACGACGATGTCGAGATCACTGCCGTGGCCATGGCCCAGGACGCCCTGGCGCTGTTGCGCGAGAACGTCTACGACTGCATGATCATCGACCTCAAGCTGCCGGACATGCTCGGCAACGAGCTGCTCAAGCGCATGACCGCCGAAGACATCCGCGCCTTCCCGCCGGTGATCGTCTACACCGGCCGCAACCTGACCCGCGAAGAAGAAACCGAGCTGCTCAAGTATTCGCGCTCGATCATCATCAAAGGTGCGCGCTCGCCTGAACGCCTGCTCGACGAAGTGACGTTGTTCCTGCACAAAGTCGAATCGCAGTTGTCCCATGAACGCCAACGCATGCTCAAGACCGCGCGCAGCCGCGACAAAGTGTTCGAGGGCCGCAAGGTGCTGCTGGTGGATGACGATGTGCGCAACATCTTCGCCCTCACCAGTGCCCTGGAGCACAAGGGGGCGATCGTCGAGATCGGCCGCAACGGGCGCGAGGCCATCGAGCGCCTGGAGCAGCATGACGACATCGACCTGGTGTTGATGGACGTGATGATGCCGGAGATGGACGGCTTCGAGGCCACCCGGCTGATCCGCCAGCAGCCGCGCTGGCGCAAGCTGCCGATCATTGCCGTGACCGCCAAGGCGATGAAGGACGACCAGCAGCGTTGCCTGCAGGCTGGCGCCAATGATTACCTGGCCAAACCGATCGACCTGGACCGCTTGTTCTCGTTGATCCGCGTCTGGCTGCCGCAACTGGAGCGAATTTGACTAGCGAACGCAACACCGACATCGAGATCCGCTTGCTGATCGAGGCGATCTACCTCAAGTACAGCTACGATTTCCGCGATTACTCCGGCGCTTCGATCAAGCGCCGGATCCTGCATGCCTTGCGCCAGTTCGACTGCCTCACCGTGTCGGGCCTGCAGGAGCGGGTGCTGCACGACCCGGGGATGTTCATGCAGCTGCTGCAGTTCCTGACCATCCCGGTCAGCGAGATGTTTCGCGACCCCAGTCACTTCCTGGCGCTGCGCAACGAGGTGGTGCCACTGCTGCGTACCTGGCCGTCGATCAAGATCTGGATCGCCGGCTGCAGCACTGGCGAGGAGGTGTACTCGATGGCGATCCTGCTGCGCGAAGAGGGCCTGCTGGAGCGCACCATCCTCTATGCCACCGACATCAACCCGCGCTCGCTGGAAAAGGCCAAGCAGGGCATCTATTCGATGCAGAGCATGCGCGAGTACGAGGAGAACTACCGCAGGGCCGGTGGCCGCCGCGACTTCTCCGAGTACTACACGGCCGCTTACGGCAACGCCATCATGGACAGCAGCCTGCGCGACAACGTGACCTTCGCCGACCACAGCCTGGCCACCGACAGCGTGTTTTCCGAAACCCAGCTGGTGTCGTGCCGCAATGTGCTGATCTATTTCAACAAGGCACTGCAGGACCGGGCGCTGGGTCTGTTCCACGAGTCGCTGTGCCACCGCGGCTTCCTGGTGCTGGGCAGCAAGGAATCGGTGGATTTCTCCGCTTACGGCGAGCACTTCGAGCCGCTGGTCAAGCCTGAACGGATCTACCGCAAGACATGAACGGCATACGCGCAGTAGTGATCGGCGCCTCGGCGGGCGGTGTCGCGGCCCTGTTGCAGGTGCTCGGCGGCTTGCCGGCTGGCTTCGCCACGCCGGTGTTGTGCGTGCTGCACCTGCCCGACGATCGCCACAGCCAGCTGGCCGAAGTGCTGCAGCGGCGGGTGCAGCGGCCGGTGAGCGAGGCGCATGACAAGCAGGCCATCGCCCCCGGGCAGGTCTACGTGGCCACGCCCGGCTATCACCTGTCGGTGGAGCGCGACTTCAGCCTGTCGCTGAGCCAGGAAGACCCGGTGCATTTCTCCCGCCCGGCGATCGACTTCCTGTTCGTCTCGGCGGCCGATGCGTATGGCGAGGGCCTGCTTGGCATCCTCCTCACCGGGGCCAACGAGGACGGCGCCGCGGGCCTTGCCTACATCAAGAACAGCGGCGGCCGGACCGTGGTCCAGGACCCTCGCGACGCACAGGTGGCGTTGATGCCCGAGGCCGCACTGGCCCTGCACCAGCCCGACCATATACTTTCTCTGAGCGGCATCGAGCAGTTGCTCGCAAACCTGGAATCCAGCGCATGCTAAGCCCCATCACTGCCAAACTGCTGATCGTCGACGACCTGCCGGAAAACCTGCTGGCCCTCGATGCCCTGATCCAGGGTGAAGGCCGCGAGGTGCATCAGGCCCAGTCGGCGGAAGCTGCGCTGTCGCTGTTGCTCGAGCACGAGTTCGCCCTGGCCATCCTCGATGTGCAGATGCCGGGCATGAACGGTTTCGAGCTGGCCGAGCTGATGCGCGGCACGGAAAAGACCCGCAATATCCCGATCGTCTTCGTCACCGCTGCCGGCCGCGAGATGAACTATGCCTTCAAGGGCTACGAAAGCGGCGCGGTGGACTTTCTGCACAAGCCGCTCGAGACCATGGCGGTGAAAAGCAAGGTGTCGGTGTTCGTCGACCTGTACCGCCAGCGCAAGGTCCTCGACCGCCAGTTGCAGGCCCTGGAGCACAGCCGCGAGCAGCAGGCGCAGTTGCTGGCCCAGCTGCAGGTGGCCCAGGGCGAGCTGGAGCGGGCGGTGCGCATGCGCGACGACTTCATGTCGATCGTCTCCCACGAGGTGCGCACGCCGCTCAACGGCCTGATCCTGGAAACCCAGCTGCGCAAGATGCACCTGGCCCGCGGCAACCTCGACGCTTTCGGCGCCGACAAGCTGCAGGCCATGGTCGAGCGCGACGAGCGGCAGATCAACAGCCTGATCCGGCTGATCGAAGACATGCTCGATGTGTCGCGCATCCGCACCGGCAAGCTGTCGCTGCGGCCCAAGCTGTTCGACCTGGGCCAGCTGGCCCGTGGCCTGGTGGAGAATTTCACCGCCCAGGCCACGGCGCTGGACACCTTCATCGAGTTGCAGAGCTGCGAGGCGCTGCAAGGCGAGTGGGACGAGTTTCGGATTGAACAAGTGCTGGCCAACCTGTTGTCCAATGCATTGCGCTATGGCGAACGGCGCCCGGTGCAGGTGCGGGTGTTTGCCCGCGAGGGCATGGCCTGGGTGCAGGTGCAGGACCAGGGCATCGGCATCAGCGCCGCCAACCAGCAGCGGATCTTCCAGCAATTCGAGCGGGTTGCCGCGCATCAGGCCAGCTGTGGCCTGGGCCTGGGGCTGTACATCTCGGAGCAGATCGTCCAGGCCCATGGCGGGCGCATTCTGGTGGAAAGCGAGGAGGGCAGGGGCGCTACATTCAGCCTGCTCCTGCCGCTGGCGGCACCGGCTGCACAAAACGACCAGGCGCGGGCAACCTCTGCGTAAGCCTGGGGTCAGATGGCCAACTGTATGAATTTCAAGGCGTTGTAGTCATGAGTGAAGATGCACAAGATGTGGTACTGGTGGTCGAGGATGAACCTGCGATCCGCATGATCCTGCGCGACTACCTGGCCGGCGAGGGTTACCACGTGCTGGTGGCCGAAGACGGCGAACAGGCGTTCGCGATCCTGGCGAGCAAGCCGCACCTGGACCTGATGGTCACCGATTTCCGCCTGCCGGGTGGTATTTCCGGGGTGGAGATCGCCGAGCCTGCGGTGAAGTTGCGCCCGGACTTGAAGGTGATCTTCATCAGCGGGTACCCGGCGGAAATCCTCGAATCCGGCAGCCCGATCGCGCGCAAGGCGCCGATCCTGGCCAAACCGTTCGACCTGGATACCTTGCACCAGCAGATTCAAACGCTGTTGCGCTGAACTTGCCGGCCTGTGGCCGGCAAGGCGGCTGTCACAGGTACTGACCGTATATAGAAAATACTGACTGGAAAGTTGCATAAAACTTACAGGTGGTTTCCAGGGGTTATAGTTCCCGCCTGGCAGATGTACTAGTCGTTTCAGCTGACGCCCTCACGTACTTTCGCTTCGATCGAAGTACGGGCGTCAACTTCATTGGCGCTCCTTTGATGAAATAACGAACTCAGTGTCGAGTTCCTCTTTTTCATAGGGTATCGCCATGGCTAGACATTATTCCGAACAGCTTCAATCCCTGATCGATAACGGCAACTGCGCTTCGCTGGCCTGCCTGGGGGAATATTCGCTCGAAGAGCTACGTGAACAATTGGGTGACGAGGCGCACACCACTGACCTTACCGCGTTGCACAATGAAATACGCGGGGCTTGCGACCTTGCATTGATTGAAAAGAAAAACGCCATCATCGGTGCCTCGCCACTGCTACCCAGTGCCATGCAAGACGTCGATGAGCCGCCCATCGAGGCCTTGCCCGAAGCCGCTGCCGCCACGGGGGCCCTCAGCACGCGGGCGCTGCAGGCTCCGGCCGATGAAGTTTGGCGGCAAGATCGCGCCAGGCAGTATTGCAGCCCCGGGGACGTCGGTTCGATGTTCTCCCCGGCTGCCTACCTGACAACGCTGTATCGACAGGCCAGGATGCTGTACCCAGAACAGAACCCCTGGCATATCGACCAACGCCGCCCCGACCTCAAGCAGCTGCTGCTGGGGCAAGAAAACCTGGACACCCCCCTCTCTGCCCTGAGCCTGTCCAACGAAATTCTGCTCAGCCGTGCGCGCCGCGCGCTTGCCGTACCGGGCAGCCCGGAGTCGAGCGACGAGCAGCTGCTGCAGGCGCTGGCAAGCGACGTTGGCACCAGTGGCACGCCGTACCATCTTCAACACAATCGGCTGCGCCAGGTATTGGCCCTGCGCGATGAAGATTTTTCGCGCCTGCACGCGGCGCCGCAGTTTGCCAAGCACCTGGACGACACTGCGCTGGCCTGTCTTCGTCATGACATCCCACCGGCATTATTGCGCAAACTGCTGACCGATGTGATCGACGCGAGCAACGCCGATGAAAAATTTACCCAGTACTTTCCGGGGGTGACGCCGGAGTCGATGCTGCAACCGGCAAGGCTACGCAGTTGGTTTGGCCTGTCGGATGCGCAATTGCAAGGGTTCATGGGCGCGTTGGATAACGGGCAGTACGAAGGAAACAGCTTGACCACCCGGGTCGAAAACGAAGTCGTGAAACTGACCCTGAGTGGCCCTTCTTCATTCTTGAATTATGTCCGTCTCTTCCCGCTGGGTAATGGCTCTTGGCAACTGGCGTTCAACCTGAAAGTTAGCCGTGTTGTTCGCTTCGTCCTCAGCGATGCGTTTTCCCTGGACATCACGGCGGCAGACTTCGGGGTCACCGAATTATTACCCAATACTGAATATCGCCAACGTTTCGAATGGAAGGATGTCCCCGCCGCTTTCACGCTCCGCACACGGTGGGTCAAGTCGTTGGCGGGCGGCGGTGGCGGCCATTCCCATCCGTTCAATGCCAGCTATCAGCGCCTGTCGGCAGCGGCCCATGTACTGGCGCTGAACAAGCTCGTTCGCCTGTACAAAGCCACGGGTCTATCCATGGCCCAATTGCAAGACATCCTGCAGAGCGTCGACCCGACAGAGATCACCGACCAAACGCTGGCCGTCATCTACCGCACCGGCCAACTGGTTGCACGTTATGGCATCGACCACCAGCACGCATTGCTGATGGCCCGGGGGCTGATCTCCGAGGCGGCGGGCAACGGCGAGAAAAGCCAGTTCGACCGCCTGTTCAATGATCCGCCGTTGGTCGAGGGTGGTTTCAGCACCTCCACGACGCTACTTTCCCTGCATCCAAGCCAAGCCCGCGACCATGCCGATATCAAGGCGACACTCAAGCGCGCATGCCAGGTAGATGATGAGGGGCTGTACGAACTGGGCCGGCTCATGAACGGTGGTGCACTGAGCAATATCAGCGTGAAACTGGACCTGTCCCAGTTGTCTGGCATTTATGCCCTGAGTCTGTGGGCGCGGCATCATGGCCTTGCCCCTGGCGAGCTGCGCCAGCTGTTGCAGATGCGCGGTGTCCGCGAGCCGATGCAAGCGCTGAACAGCGATGGCTGGCAACGGCTGTTACAGGAGTTGAATAGCACCTGCGACTGGATGAGGGAACGTGGCTGGACGGTTCAGGACCTGCACCTGATGACCCGCGCCGTCGATACGATCCCGGCCAGTACTGAAATCGTCAATCTGTTGAATGACCTCAAGGGCACCCTGGACGCCGCGCAGCTACCCAGTGATCCGACCGTCGAAGGCCTGATCGACGTGCTCTCGCCACGGGTCATGTCGACGTTCAACTTGAGCAGTGATGCACTCGCCAAGGCCCTGTTGATGTGGGCAAACCTGGTAGAGCCTGGCGAGCTGACCTTGCAGCAGGCATGTAAAAGCCTGCGAGAGACCGCTGCGTCGGCGAGCCCTGCACGTAACCTGGTCGACTTCGCCTTCGGCCTCGCGCAAATGGCGCTGATTGTGCACGCCTGCGAGGTGAAGGGTGATGTGCTGCGCCTGTTGGTGGAAAAGCCGGCGCTGCTGTCGGCCAGGGCGGCGGACAGTGCCGGCGTTGTTTTGCGCAGGGACGTGCAGACCATCGTCTCGCTCGGCAACTTCAGTGTGTGGCTGACCCGGCTTGCTGACCCAGCGGGTGCTGGCGGTGCCCTGCTGGGCGAAATGGACCGGGGCGTTGCATTGAGTCAGCTTGCGATGGCAGCGGGTGTTCCCTTGCAAGCACTGCAACAAGCAGCCAAGGCGGCACATGACAAGGAGGACCTGCGAGCGGAGGATCGCGTATGCAGCTGGCAAGAGATCGAAGTGCTGCTGCAGTGGGCATCGTTGGCCCAAGCCTATGGTGTGATGCCGGCAACCCTGTCAGCGCTGCTGGCCCTGGATGACGACTGGGGCAAATGGCAGCCAGCGGCGGATGCTTTGCAGGCAAGCCTGACCCCGACGCAGGCAAAAGTGGCGCATGCCGCCACCGAGCGGCCGTTCAGCCTGGCGCTGACGGGCGTGCTCACGGCGCGGGAGAACTTCACCGTGCAAGGGCTCAACCAGCACCTGTTACTGGATGTACTGAACACCGAGCAGGTGATCAGCAGCCGTATCGCCGAAGCCCTGGCGGCCCTGCAGCAGTTCATCCACCGCACCCTGTCCACGCCTGAAGACCCACAAGCTGTGCGCCAGGCCGTGCTGAGCCGCCAGTTCTTCCTCGACTGGACGCGCTGGAACGCCACCTACGCCACCTGGGCGGCAGGGCAGATGCTGATGTACTACCCGGAAAACTACATCGACCCGACGCTGCGCCTGGGGCAGACCCAGGCAATGGACGACATGCTGCAGGCCCTGGGCCAGGCGCAGATCAACGACGACACGGTGGGCGACGCCTTCCACGGCTACCTCAGCGCGTTCGAGGAAGTGGCCAACCTCGAGACCATCAGTGCCTATCACGACAGCCGCGAGGCCGATCGAGGCAAGTGCTGGTTCGTCGGGCGTAGCCGTGGTGAGCCTCGCCATTACTGGTGGCGCACGGTGAACGAAGCCAAGCGTGGTGCACAAGGCGTATTCCCGGCCAATGCCTGGAGTGCCTGGAGCAAGATCGAACTGGCGCCGCAGGTGCAGGGGCGGCTGATAAGGCCCGTGGTGTTCAAGGGCAGGCTGCACCTGGGCTGGGTCGAGCGCCAGGAGCAGGTCATCACCCGCAGCAACAACGGGCAGCCGGCGGTACGTGAATGGCGCTGGTCGTTCAAGCTTGCCTGGTTGCGTTACGACGGCAAGTGGAGTGCGCCCATCGACTACCCGCTCAGCGTCGACGCTAACGAGCCAGCGCGCCTGGAACGCCTCTCGCTGTTTCTGTCCGCCTGGCCGGAGCGCGAAGGGCTGTTGATGGGTATCTATGACCGTGTCCAGGGCACTGCCATTGCTGGCCTGCATATCCTTGAGGATTTCAGCGGCAATGCGCTTGCGATCGCCCCCTTCCTTGGGCGGGTTCAGCACTGGTTGGACACGGCTGGGGAAACTGGCACCTGTGCAGTCTTCGACGGCCTGGGGGTTCCTCAGGCCGAACTGCGCATGCCGGTGGCTAGCGGTTCGGCAATCCCTGCGGGCTTTAACAGTTTTGCCGCGCAGCTTCACGATGCCCGGGTTTCAGAGGTCGATGACGCCACCTACAGCCTGTCCTTGCGCACCCAGTTATCGATTCGGGTCCCGCGCCCGGCCGTTGCCAACCCGTGGGTTGCAGCACTGGTCGAGCGCTACCCGGTTCTGGCTACGGCGTCTGTGCAGGGCTTGGTTCGCAGTGGCCACGGTGCCTTCCTGGTGCACAAGGAAGCGGGGCATGACTGGGGGTACCTGTGCATCAGCAGCGAGCGCATGAGGGCGCAGTTTGCAGACGCAAGCGCGCTTGCAGGGATAAGCGACGGTGTGAGCAACGCGCTGGATTATCCGTTGCATGAGGAGCCGACTGCTGCTGGCCGCGCGTTCATAGGCCGCTACAGGATAGTGACGGCGAATTATCCGCTGACGGGCCTGCAGGTGCGCTTCTCGACGCGTGGTGCTACCGGCTATGTCCATCGCCCGCCGCTCGGCGTCACTCAGGCATTGGCATACCCAGGTGGGTTCGGGCAGGAAACCATCGCCCCCAGGCAGTATGTCTTCAGCCAGGCCAAGGTGCCTGCCGCGCAAGTGTTCTGCAGAATCTACAGCGTTGACAACAGACGCTACAGAACCGTGCACGCCACGCGCGATTACGACCTGGCGACGGGGCAGGCGCTGGTCACCTTCAATACGACGGCCCGGCTCGGCAACGTTGCCGAGTGGGAGGGCGGCAGTGAAGCCCTGCACCGAATCCAATTCCAGTTCGGCAACGGCAACACCCGCTTCTACACCCTCAAGGTGTACAAGGATGGCGATGTATTCAAGACCGCCATCATCGGCACCACTGGCCAAGGTGCCCAGTACCTCGCGCACAGAGGGTACATGAGCCGGCTCAACACCCTGTTCGCCCGGGAACTGACGGTAAGAGCCGTCACCGGTATCGACACCATCCTCAGCCATGACACCCAACAGATTGCCGAGCCTGACCTTGGCGTGCTGGTGCGCCTGACCCTGCCTCCCCACAAGGCGGCCGCGCATGGCGCTGCGCGTTGGGCCAGGGTCTTGTTGGTCACGGCAGCGAACACGCGCACCGAGCTCTGGTTGGGCGAGCTGCGTAACAACGCCGTGGTGCAGGCTGATGTACTGATCGAGTCTGCAGGCGTGTATGGCACCGAACAGGCCTATCACCTGGAGATTCAATACAGCGCCAAGCATTACCAGGCCAGAGAAAACGAGAGCATCGTGATCCACAGCCAGACGCTGCAGGTTCTGCGTGACTCGGATGTTCGCGCCCCGTCTGTCGAGGGTAACAGGCTGTCCAAGGACGCAGTGCTCAGCGTCCAGGCATTCGGCCACAACACCAGCAACCGCATGGATTTCACCGGCGCCAACGCCCTGTATTTCTGGGAGTTGTTCTACTACACGCCCATGCTGGTGATGCAGCGCTTCCTCCAGGAAGAGCGCTTCGATCTGGCCGAGCAGTGGCTCAAGCATGTCTACGACCCGGCAGGTTCCACCCAGGCAGGCAGCGCGCAACGCATGTGGAAGGTACGGCCGCTGGAAGAGAACAGCAGCTGGAACGACGAACCACTGCTGGCGCTGGACCCGGACGCCGTGGCCCAGAACAACCCGGTGCACTACAAGCTCAATGTGTTCATGCGCTTGCTGGACATCGGCATCGGCCGCGGCGACGCCGCCTACCGCAAGCTGCAGCGCGACACCCTCAGCGAAGCCAGCAGCTGGTACCAGCGCGCCTTGAGCCTGCTGGGTGATGCACCCTGGACACCGCCGAACAGCACCTGGGTCGAACCCATGCTCGGCCAGGCCGCAGCCGCCGACGCTAGCAGCCAGTTCCTGCCCGAGGTCAACCGGGTGATGCTCGACTACTGGGAGGGGCTGCGCATCCGCCAGTACAACCTGCGCCACAACCTGACCCTCGATGGCCAGCCGCTGAACCTGCCGCTGTATGCGACCCCCGCCGACCCCAAGGCGCTGCTGGCGGCAGAAATCGCAGCACAGGCCGGTGGCGAGCGTGGGCTGCCCCAGGTAAATGATGTGCCAGCGCTGCGCTTTAGCGTCCTGCTCGAAGGTGCCCGCAGCATGGCGGCCCAGCTCATGCAGTTCGGCAGCACCCTGCAAGGGATTCTCGAACACCAGGATGCCGAGGCCCTGGCTGGCCTGCTGGCCAGCCAGGGGGCGGAGTTGGCCGACAGCAACGTCGGCCTGTACAAGCAGACGCTAAAGGAGTTGGCCGCCGAACGCGCCACCCTGGAAAGCTCGCTGGCTGCGGCAACGCTCAGCCGTGACTACTACCTGGGGCTTTACCAAGGCAATATCAGCGACCGGGAAAACCAGGCGCTGAAGCTGCAAACCGCCTCTGGCGTGGCATCGGCGGGGGAAGCCGTGGCCATGGCCGGCTCGGCGGTCGTTGCCGCGTTCCCCAACATCTTTGGTCTTGCCAACGGTGGCCAAAAGCCCGAAGAAGCGCTCAAGGCGGTGGCCTACGGCTTATCCACGCAGTCCAAAATGCTGGGTATCGCCGCAACCCGTATCACCCAGGAAGAAATCTATGCACGCCGTCGTGCCGACTGGAAGTTCCAGTACCAATCGGCGCAAAAGCAGATGGCAACCGTCGAGGCGCAACTGCAGGCCCTGACCGTGCGCGAAACCTCCGCGCAGATGCAGGTGGCGCACCTGCAGACCCAGGCCGCACATGCCCAGGCCCAGCTGGCCCTGTACCAGGGCAAGTTCACCGGCAAGGCCATGTACAGCTGGCTGCGCGCGCGCCTGGCGAGCATTTTCTACACCTACTACGACCTTGCGGTGTCGCGCTGCCTGATGGCGCAGAAGGCCCTGCAATGGGAAAAAGGTGACAACGCCACCTACCTGCGCACCGGCACCTGGAACAGCGCCTGGGCGGGCCTGCTGTGTGGCGAAGGGCTGATGCTGGCGCTCGGGCAGATGGAGTCGGCCTGGACCAAGTGGCACAAGCGCGAGTTGGAGGTCACCCGCACGGTGTCGCTGGCCAAGCTCTTCGAAGGCAAGCTCAAGGTGGGTACTGAAGCTGTCGGCCTGGGCGCTGCGGTCAAGGCGATCGTTGCCGGCCACAGCGTGCAGGTCGAGGCCGGCAGCCTGGCGCTGGCGGCGGGCGAGGTGCTGTCGATCCAGTTCGACCTCAAGGCCTTGAACCTGGCTGCAGGCTTCGAAACCGCTGCGGCGCGGCGCATACGCAGCATCGCGGTATCGCTGCCGGCACTGCTTGGGCCTTACCAGGATGTGCATGCGCGGTTGCTGACCAACGCCCAAGGCCTGCCCGTCGGCTGCGAGCAGTGCAGCATCTCGCATGCGGTGCAGGACACCGGCCAGTTCAGCCAGCTCAACGGTTACCCGTTCATGCGCCAGGGCGCGCAGTTGCTGCCGTTCGAAGGGCTGCACATTGCCAAGGCCGATGACCCTGCCGACCAGACCACGCTGACGTTGAACTTCGCCCAGGCCAAGGGTGAGCAACGGGCGCTGCTGGAGCGGCTGAGCGACATCATCCTGCACGTGCAATTCACCGTGCGCTGACGCCCCTTGCGAAGGCACTGCGGTGCCTTCGCCCCTATTGCCTGCCCCTGACGCCATGGCGCCAGGGTCATCGAGGAGCACCACCATGATCGATATGTCTGTCACCCCAGCGGGTGCCAGTGGCCAACCTGTGTTCAGCCCACCCGCGCTGCCCAAGGGCGGAGGTAGCGTTTCGGCAGGCGGCGGCATGCTGTCTGCCGGCAGCGCCGATGGCGCCGCCGGCTGGTCGCTGCCCTTGCCGCTGCCGGCCGGGCGCGAGCTGACGCCGCAGTTGAGCCTGGCCTACCGTTCCACAGCGGGCAACGGCGCGTTCGGTGCCGGTTGGCACTGCTCGCCGCCCAGCATCTGCCGCATCGAGCGCCTGGGTATCCCCCGTTACGCCGACAGTGATCGCTGGCAAGGGCCGGACGGCGAGGAAATCCTGCTCGACAAGGGCGCTGCGCGCCAAGTCGCCAGCTTGCCGTTTTCCGATGTGCCTGCCGCGCACACCGTCACGGCCTGGGTACCGCGCAGCGGCGGCCGCGACCAGCGCCTGGAGCACTGGCGTGCGCAGGCCAGCCCCGGTTCGCCGGGCTTCTGGCTGCACTACCATGCCGATGGCAGCATCACCCTGTTTGGCTGGTCGCCCTCGGCGCGGGTGGCCAAACCCGATGCGCCAGCGCAGGTGGCGTGCTGGTTTGCCGAGGAAACGGTCAGTGCCAGCGGGGAACATGTGGTCTACCGCTACCGCAGCGAAGACCAGGCCGGTTGCGATGAGCATGAACGCGTCATGCATCCGCAGGTGGCCAACACCTACCTGGTTGCCGTGCACGCCATGAATGCCACGGCGCGCCAGGCATTGCTCATCCCCGAGCAGGCCTTTCGCGAAGATGATTTCATGACCCTGATGCAGCTGGACTACGGCGAGCGGGGCGTGGGCCTGCACACCCCGCCCGCGTTTGCCCCACAAGCGCCCTGGGCGCTGCGCCAGGATTGCTTTTCAAACTGGCGCTGGGGTTTCGACAAGCGGGTAAGGCGCCTCTGTCACGAGGTGCTGCTCTGGCACCGCACTGGCCTGATGGCAGGCCAGCAGGACCCACGGCCCGAGCTGGTTTCGCGCTTGCACCTTGAGTACGACACCTCGGGTATCGCCTCGCTGCTGGTGGCAGCGCAGCAGGTTGCCTATGAAGCGGATGGCACCGCGCAGTGGTTGCCACCGGTGGAGTTCGAGCACAGCCGCCCTGGGCGCGCGCAGCCAGGCTGGGACGCATTGCCCGCGCTCGACGGCTTCTGTGCGCCGCATTGGCAATTGGCGGACTTGCATGGCGAGGGCTTGCCCGGCTTGCTGTACCAGGACGCAGGCGCCTGGCTGTATCGGGCGCCGCAGCGCGACAGCGCTGCCGGCAGCGACGGCGTGACCTGGGGGCTGGCGCAGGCATTGCCGGGCGCGCCACCCCAGGGCACGGGCCTGCTGGCCGACCTCGACGCCGACGGCCAGCCGCAATGGCTGGTCAACGTGCCGGGGCTGCGCGGCAGCTTCACCCTGGCGCCGGATGGGCAGTGGCGCGACTTCATTGCGGCCGATGCAATCCCCAGCGAGCTGGCCCATGGCATGGCGCAGCTGGCTGACCTCAGCGGCGACGGGCTGCAGGACCTGGTGATGATCGGCCCGCGCAGCGTGCGCCTGTCGCCCCGGGTACGCGGCAGCGGCTGGCAACCGGCGCAGCACATCCACCCCGGCCCCTCACTGCCCCTGGCCGGGGGCGAACATCGCCTGGTGGCCTTCGCCGACCTCGCGGGCAGCGGCCTGCAGCAGTGGGTCGAAGTCACAGGCGATGGCGTCACCTATTGGCCGATGCTGGGCCATGGCCGCTTTGCAGGCCCGGTGCACATGCCCGGCTTCGCCATCGAACACTTCAACGCCGCCCGCGTGTTGCTGGCAGATACCGACGGCAGCGGCACCACCGACCTGCTGTATGCAGAGCCTGATCGCGTCCGCGTATTCGTCAGCCACAACGGCAACCGCTTCGTCGAAGCCGAGCCCATCGCGGCGCCCGAAGGCGTCGTGCTGGATTCGACCTGCAAGCTGCAGGCGGTCGATCTGCGCGGCCAGGGCACTGCCGAGCTGGTGCTCAGCGTGCCGCACGTTACGCCGCGCAGCTGGGTGCTGCGTTTCAATGACCGACGCCCCTGGTTGCTCGCCGAGGTGTGCAGCAACACCGGCAGCCGCACGTTGTTCGATTACCGAAGCTCCGCGCAGTGCTGGCTGGACGAAAAGCTTGAGCTGCAGCGCCAGGGCCGCAAGGCGGTCAGCCGCTTGCCATTCCCGGTGCACACGGTGTCGCAGGTCACCACTGTGGATGACATCAGCGGCCTGCGCACGGCCAGTGGCATGGACTATCGCTGCGCCGTGTGGGACCCCGTCGAGCGTGAATTTCGCGGCTTCATGCAGTGGGTGCAAACCGACACCCTCAGCGATGCCCAGGGCACGGCTGCCGAGCGCTCGCCACCTGCACAGGTGCGCCACTGGTGCCTCAGTGGGGTAGAGGCGCCAGACAGCATCGCGCTGCAGGGTTTTGCCGGGCAGGGCAGCGCAGAGCTGGCCTTTGCCTTGCGGGGCACGCGCTTCACGCGCCTTGAGGGCGACCGCGAGGTTGCCTTTGAACCCCAGGGCGCCGCCCGTCGTTGGTTGCTTCGCGCCTTGCGCGGCGCCCAGCTGCGCAGTGAAACCTACGGCCTGGACGCCAGTGAACGGGCCGATGTGCCCTACTGCATCGAGCGCCAGCGCTGGCAGGTGCGGGCCTACGAAACGGCCGACCCCGACAGGCCTGCCGCTTTGGTCACGGCGGTGGAGGCGCTGGTATTCACCACCGAACGCATCGCCGCGGACCCGCGCATCACCCAGACCCTGGTGCTGCAGCAGGACAGCCACGGCCATGTCATTGAGCACGCCCACGTGCATTACCCACGGCGCGCCGCTGTCACCCCGTCGCCTTATCCCGCCAGCCTGCCCCAGGGGTTGGAGGCCGATGCCCGCGATCCGCAGCAAAACACCTTGTGGCTTGAGCTGTGGCGCAACCGCGTTCAACACCTGGAAGACGGCCACACGCACCGCTGCGGGCTGCTGCAAGCGTCGCGCAGCGATGTGCTGGCGCTGCCCGCCCTGGCAGCGGCAGAGGATGGGCTGTGCGTGGAGCACCTGCTGGCGCCAGGCAGCCCGCTGGAACGCCTGGCCGATGCCACCTTGACGGGGTATCAGCGCCAGCAGTGGTGCGATGCCCAGGGGCAGCCGACCCCGCTGCCGAACCGCCAGGCCCTGGTGGCCTACCGCGAAGTCGCCGTGCTCGAACAGGCGACCCTGGAGACGCTCCAGGCCAGCTTGTCGGCGCAGGAAGTGGCCCTGTGGCATGCCCAGGGCGGTTATCACCTAGTCGCCTTGGCCGAAGATGGCAAGCGCGTGCAGGCCAGCCGGCACGACCTGGCCCGCTACCTGGATGCGCAACACTTCCATCGCCTGGCCGCGCTGCGTGCCCATGAACAGGCAGGCGAGCTGCGCATCCACTGGAGCCCGCACGCGCTGCAGGTGCGCAAGCTGGTGGATGCCGCCGGGCTGGCAACCCACGTGCAACATGACTGGCGCTTCCTCACCCCGGTGGCCTTGACCGATGCCAACGACAACCTGCACCAGGTCAGCCTGGATGCCTTGGGGCGGGTGACCCAGAGCCGCTTCCAGGGCACCGAGCATGGCCTGCCGACCGGCTATCGCAGCGGCCGGTCATTCACCCTGCCGGACACGGTAGACGCCATCCTCGCCCTCAAGCGCGGTGAGGTCCCGGTCGCCTGGGCGCATCGCGTGGTCGCCGACAGCTGGATGCCGCACGCACGTGATGCGCAGGGGCACAGGTTGCCAGGCCGAATGGGCGAACTGGCGCTGCGCCGCCTGCTCAAGGCCGGCCAGCTGCCCGCCATGGACCTCAGCGATGAGCGCGAGCCGCCGCATGTCATCACCCTGCAGACCGACCGCTACGACGGCGACCCCGAGCAGCAACTGCGCCTGAGCGTGACCCTCAGCGACGGCGCAGGGCGCCTGCTGCAGACCTCGCTGCTGAGTGCGCCAGGCGACGCGCTGGTGCGCAACCCGGCCGGCGGCCTCGAACGCGATGCCAGCGGCGCCGCGCGGGTCCGCACCACGCCACGGCGCTGGGCGGTCAGTGGCAAGTGCGAATACGACAACAAAGGCCAGCCGGTGCGGACCTGGTTGCCGTACTACCTCGATGACTGGCGATACGTGAAGGATGACAGCGCCCGCGAAGGGCTCTACGTCGATACCCACCTGTACGACGCCCTGGGGCGTGTGCAGCGGGTGCTCACGGCGGCCGGCTGGCAGCGGCGTAGCCATTACTACCCCTGGTTCACGGTCGCCGAAGACGAGAACGACACGGCCTGACTGCGACCTCGTCGGCGTGCGCGACCTCGCGCACGCCCTGCGGCCCACTTCACCTGCAGATTCAAGAACAGGAGGCGACTGATGCCTGCTCCTACCGATAATGCGTTACATCGCAACACACCCAGCGTGGCGGTGCTGGACAACCGCGGCCTGGTGGCCCGGACCATCGACTACCACCGTCACCCCGACAGCCTTGCCCTGACCGAGGCGCGCATCACCCGCCAGCAGCATGACGCCAGGGGCTTCATGCGCCACAGCAGCGATCCGCGCCTGCATGCCGCCGGGCGGCTCAACTTCACCTGGCTGACCGACCTTGCCGGCCGCCCGCTGTGCACCCAGAGTGCCGACGCGGGCTTGTCGATCAACCTCGACGACGCGGCCGGCCGGCCGTTGCTGGCGGTGGCCCGCATCGCCCTGGACGAGGCGGGCCGGCACGACCGCAGCGAGGCGGTCACCCGTACCTGGCACTACGAAAGCGCCGACCTGCCCGGGCGCCTGCTGGGCATCAGCGAGCAGGTCAATGGCCTTGCGGCCTGTCGGCTCGAGCGCCTGACCTATGGGGCCAACGGCGAGGCGCAAAAAGCCTACAACCTGGCGGGCCAGCCTTGCCTGCACTACGACACCGCAGGCTTGCTGAGCACGCACGGCTACAGCTTGACCGGCGAGCCGATCGCCACCACGCAGCGCCTGCTGGCGGCAGCGCAAGACCCGCAAGCGAGCCCCGATTGGGGCGGCGAACAACCGGCACACTGGGAGGCCCAGCTGCAGCTGCAAAGCCAGGCCTGCAGCACCACAAGCTGGGTGGATGCGACCGGCGCCTTGCTGACCCAGCGCGACGCCGCCGGGCACCTGCGCCGCCACGCCTACGACGTGGCTGGCCTGCTGCAGCGCAGCTGGTTGACCCTCGCCGGTGGGCGCGAGCAGGTCATCATCGAGGCCCTGCGCTATTCGGCGGCTGGGCAGAAACTGCAGGAAAGCCACGGCAACGGCCTGGTGACCCACTACCAGTACGAGCCTCGCACCCATCGCCTGGCTGCGGTGCGCACGCAGCGCCCGGCGGGGCATGCACGCGGCGCCAAGGTGCTGCAGGACTTGCGCTATGCCTATGACCCGGTCGGCAATGTGCTGAGTGTGCGCGACGCGGCCGAGCCCGTTCGCTACTGGCGCAACCAGCGAGTCGAAGCACACAGCAGCTATGCCTACGACAGCCTGTATCAACTGGTCGGCGCCAGTGGCCGCGAGATGGCCAACGCCGGCCAGCGAGGGCTCAAGCTGCCCGCTCTGGCCACGCTGGATCATGTCACCTACACCCGTTACAGCCGCGCCTATACCTATGATCGCGCCGGCAACCTGACGCGCATGCGCCACAGCTCACCCGCCAGCAACCACAACTACACCACCGAACTGACCGTCAGCGACCGCAGCAACCGGGCCGTACACAGCTCGCTCACGCGTACCGCCTCTGACGTCGAGGCGTTGTTCAATGCCAGTGGCGAGCAGAAGACCTTGATGCCCGGCCAGCAACTGGCCTGGACACCCCGTGGCGAGCTGCACGCGGTAACCCCGGTAAGCCGCGATGCCGAGGCGGACGATTGCGAGAGCTACCGCTACGACATGGGCAACCAGCGCGTGCTCAAGGTCAGCACCCGCAAGACCGCGGCCGGCCTGCGCACGCAGCGGGTGCAGTACCTGCCTGGTTTGGAGCTGCGCAGTACCTTGCAAGGCGACAGGCTGACCCAAGCGTTGCAAGTGCTCGACCTTGGCGGTGAAGGGCATGCCCAGGTGCGGGCGCTGCACTGGGCAACCGGCAAACCGCCCGAACTTGCCAACGCCCAGTTGCGCTACAGCTACACCGACCAGCTGGGCAGCGGTTGCCTGGAGGTCGATGGCAGCGGCGCGGTCATCACCCAGGAGGCGTATTACCCCTACGGCGGCACGGCGGTATGGGCGGCGGCCAGCGAGGTGCAGGGGCGCTACAAGTTCGTGCGCTATTCGGGCAAGGAGCAGGATGCCACCGGGCTCTACTACTACGGGTATCGTTATTACCAGCCTTGGCTGGGGCGCTGGTTGAGCGCGGACCCGGCCGGGACGGTGGATGGCCTGAACCTGTTCGCGATGGTGGGCAACAACCCGGTGACGAGGGTCGACGAGCAGGGTTTGATGCTCAGGAGCGTGGCCAACCTGTTCGGCTTTGGCGGCGCGGCGGCAGCGGCCCAGAGTGAGAGCGAGAGTGAAAGTGAAGCGAGTGCGCCCCCTTCACCTTCTCCGTCATCGAGCCCCAGCGATCCGGGCCCCAGCGCCGGCCCGGCTGCCGATGCAGAACCATCTCCTCCCGGAGCCGGGGCTCAGGTGCATAGCAACGATCTTGCTGAACAGCACCGGCTCAAGCTCGCGAAGCGCAGAAAGGATAAAAAAGAAAAAGCGAAGGCTAAGAAGGAGGCCGATACTTTGGCAGCTGCTGCGGCTGCTGAAAGGGAAAAAAAGAAACTGCAAACAAGAGCGGCGCCAGCTGCGCCCGTGGGGATATTTGGCACGCTCACGCACAACAGAGACATCTATGACAGGCTGCAGCCACGTCTGCCCACTGCCAGCCGAACCAAGGGGGATAGCATTCTAGCCATTGGGCAACGGCCAATCGAAAACACCAGGAAAACAGAAGTGGTGTTCGTGGAGAAAGGTGTCAGCAAGGAGGGCTTCAAGCATATAACCGAGGAGCACCGTGCCGACTTCAAACAGGTGGGCATCGATACCGACAAAAAGATCCTTGATTTGGTGATGTCGGCCGTGGTCAGCGGAACGGTCGTGGGCATCCAGGGTAAAACCGACCGCCAGGTAGGTCGGCCGATTTATGAAGTCACCTTTGACGGCAAGCTGCGTCACGTAGCTGCGCAGCTCAAGGAAGACAACAGTATTTTTGCGGCCAACCCCAAGCGGTACGTCAGCAAACAGGAGCGAGACGCCTTGAAGCCACAACCCTTGAGGCGATTCTGAGTGCCGTAAGCGCTCCAGCAGGTCAGCAAGCACCGGCGCATCCAGGGTGATGCGCCGGTGCTTTGCCCGCTAGCCCAGCGTGCGCTCGATGCCGCCGACCAGCAGACTCTCCATCAACCCCAACCCTTGCGCTTCGGGTAATGCCTTGAGCATCCCCGGCAGCTGGTTGAGCAAGGTCGCCACCACCTGCGCGGTCGCCGCCAAGCCTTCCCCGGGCATTTTCGCCGCAGGTGCGATCAAGCGTAGCAACCCCGCCTCATAGCGCTTGCGCAACGCCGCCAGGCATTCTTGCTGCGCCTCGCTCAAGCAACAGAAATCGCGCTCGGCCAGGCGAAACTGCAAGGGCCGTTCGGCATGCAGCTGCCAGTGCGCCGCAATCAGGCAGGAAAGCGCCGAGCCCCCCCGGGCCATGGCCCGGCGGCCTTGCTCCAGGGTCGCCTGCAGCTCTTCGTACAGCTCCTCGATCAAGTCGAACAGCAGGTCCTGCTTGCTGGGGAAATGGTGATACAGCGAACCGGGGGTCAACCCCACATGCGCCGCCAGCTCGCGCATGCTCACCTGGCCGAAGCCCTTCTCGGCGAACAGCGCCAGGGCCCGGTCTCGTCGCTCTTCAAAGCTGGTGCAGCGCATTGCGGCAGTGACCGGGGCCATGGGGCTCGCTCCTCAGTAGCTGTAGAAGCCGCGGCCGGTCTTGCGCCCCAGCCAGCCGGCCGCGACCATTTCCTTGAGCAGCGGGGCAGGGCGGTACTTGCTGTCGGCAAAGCCCTCGTGGAAGGCCTCCATGATCGCCAGCAAGGTGTCCAGGCCAATCAGGTCGGCCAGGGCCAGCGGGCCGATCGGCTGGTTGCAGCCCAGGCGCATGCCGGTGTCGATGTCCTCGGCGCTGGCCAGGCCTTCCTGGCGCACGAAGATCGCTTCGTTGATCATCGGCACCAGGATGCGGTTGACCACGAAGCCTGGGCGGTTGCCGGCGGTGATCGGCGTCTTGCCCAGTTTCTCGGTCACCACCAGCGCTTGCGCGTAGGTGCTGTCGCTGGTCTGCAGGCCGCGGATGATCTCCACCAGCGCCATCATCGGCACCGGGTTGAAGAAGTGCACGCCGATGAAGCGCTCGGGGTGCTCGATGCAGGCGGCCAGCTGGGTGACCGACAGCGACGAAGTGTTGGTGGCGATCAGGCAGTCGGCGGCCACATGGGCGGCCACCTGCTGGAGGATGCGCTGCTTGAGCTGCAGGTTCTCGGTGGCCGCCTCGATCACCAGCTGCGCCGTGCCCAGCTGGGCATAGTCGGTGCTGGTGCGGATGCGCGCCTTGGCCGCCTCGGCGCGCTCGGCGTCGAGGGTGCCCTTGTTGACCTGGCGTTCGAGGTTCTTGCTCAAGGTGGCCACGCCGCGCTCCAGCGCAGCGTCGGAAACGTCCACCAGCAGCACCTGGTAGCCTGCCACCGCGCACACCTGGGCAATGCCGTTGCCCATGGTGCCGGCGCCGATCACGGCGATCTGTTCAATGCTCATGCTTCAATGCCCTCAAACGCGTTCGAACAGCACGGCGATACCCTGGCCGCCGCCGATGCACATGGTCGCCAGTGCGTAGCGGCCCTGGATGCGCTGCAGCTCATGGATGGCCTTGGTGGCGATGATCGCGCCGGTGGCGCCCACCGGGTGACCGAGGGAGATGCCCGAACCGTTCGGGTTGACCTTCTCCGGGTCGAAGTCCAGCGCGCGGGCCACGGCGCAGGCCTGGGCGGCGAAGGCTTCGTTGGACTCGATCACGTCCAGGTCGCTGATGCTCAGGCCGGCTTTTTCCAGCACCTTGCGCGTGGCCGGGATCGGGCCCAGGCCCATCAGCTCGGGCTCGACGCCAGCGTGGGCATAGCCCACCAGGCGCGCCAGCGGCTTGAGGCCCAGGCGGCGCACGGCGTCACCGCTGGCCAGCACCAGGCCGGCGGCGCCATCGTTGATGCCGCTGGCGTTGCCGGCGGTCACGGTGCCGTCTTTCTTGAACACGGTCTTCATGCCGGCCAGTTGCTCGGCGGTGACGTCGCCCCGCACGTGCTCGTCCACGGCGAACTGCACGGTGCCTTTGCGGGTTTTCAGCTCCACCGGCACGATCTGGCTGTCGAAACGGCCTTCGGCGATGGCGCGGGCGGCGCGGCGCTGGCTGGTCAGGGCCAGCTCATCCTGCATTTCGCGGGTGATGCCGTGCTTGGCCGCGACGTTCTCGGCGGTGATGCCCATGTGGAAGTGTTCGAAGGGGTCCTGCAGCACGCCGACGGTGTAGTCGATGCCTTGCAGGTCGCCCATGCGCGCACCCCAGCGCGCCTGCGGCAGCAGGTACGGGCCACGGCTCATGGACTCGGCACCGGCGGCCACGGCCACCTCGGCATCACCGAGCAGCAGGCACTGGGTGGCCGAGACGATGGCCTGCAGGCCCGAGCCGCACAGGCGGTTGACGTTGAAGGCCGGGGTTTCCTTGGGGATGCCGGCGTTCATCGCGGCCACCCGCGACAGGTAGGCATCGCGCGGTTCGGTCGGGATCACGGTGCCCATGACCATGTGGCCGATCTGCTCGGCGGCCACGCCCGAACGCTCGATGGCAGCGCGGGTGATGGTGGTGGCGAGGTCTGCCAGCGGCAGGTCCTTGAGCGAACCACCAAAACCACCGATGGCGGAACGCACGGCACTGACGACGTAGATTTCTGGGCTGCTCATAGAGGCTCCGTTAGCTTAACGATGGCGGGAGCGGGCCGTGCTCTGCGAGAATGGCCGGCGGTCCCGGATGGGGTCCGAGTCTAGGCAATGGCGTTGTTGCAGCCTATGCCGATTCTGTTCAGTCAACCTGGCACTTTTTGCCACTCAGCATAGACAGCGAATCCGCCCATGCGCGATAGCGATACGGTCGCCGTGTACTTCATGAATGCCATGCTGCACGGCTTGCGCGAGCAGCCCGAGGCGCGCGATGCCCACCTGCACGCGGTGGGCATTGCGCCAAGCCTGCTCGAGCAGCCCCAGGCCCGCGTGCCGGCCAAGGCGTTCGCCCAGTTGTGGCTGGCGCTGATCGAGCAGTTGCAGGATGAGTTCTTCCACCTCGACAGCCATGGCATGCCCCTGGGCAGCTTTGCCCTGATCTGCCGCGGGCTGATCCAGGAGCCGAACCTGGAAAAGGCCCTGCGCCAGTGCATGGGCAATTTCGGCCTGTTCCTGCGTGACCTGCGCGGCAGCCTGACGGTGCGCGGCGGGCGTGCGGTGATCAGCGTGCAATCGCAGATCGCTGACCCGTTGACCCGCGTGTACGCCGAGGAAACCTACCTGGTATTGATGATGGGGCTGCTGTGCTGGCTGGCCGGGCGGCGCATCGCCATCGACCGCACCGAGCTTGCGGTGGCGCGCCCGGCCCAGGACGACGACCTGCTGCTGTGGGGGCCGGATTTGCGCCTGGGCAGCGGGCGTACCGAGGTGGAGTTCGACAGCGCCTACCTGCGCCTGCCGGTGGTGCAGGACCTGGCGGGGCTCAAGAGTTTCCTGCGCAGTGCGCCGAAGGGTTTGGTGATCCGCTTTCGCAACCAGAATGGCTTGGTTGCCGAGGTGTACCGGCACTTGCGTACCCGGCGTTATGGCCAATGGCCGACGCTGGAGGCCTTGGCCAAGCAGCAGGGCATCAGCCCCAGCACCTTTCGCCGGCAGCTGGAGCGCGAAGGGCGTTCGTATCAGCAGATCAAGGACGAAGTGCGCCGGGCCATGGCATTCGAGCGCTTGCGCGAGGGGGTGTTGAGCATTGCCGAGATTGCCGAGCAGACCGGCTTTCAGGAGCCCAGCGCGTTTCACCGGGCGTTCAAGAAGTGGACGGGGCAGAGCCCGGGCAGCTATCGGGCCAGGTTGACGGCTCGGTAGGGGGTTGCCTGCAACGGCCCTATCGCGGCTAAAGCCGCTCCTACAAGTGCAACGCTGTACTTGTAGGAGCGGCTTTAGCCGCGATAGGGCCGGTACAGCCTGAAACTATCAATTAGGCCGGCACCATCGCAAAGCCCACACCGAAGCGGTTCCAGGCATTGATGGTGGCAATCGCCAAGGTCAGGTTGACCACCTCGGTCGGTTCGAAATGCGCTTGCAGCGCCTCGTACTCCGGCTGCGGCGCACCGCGCTCGGGCAGGCGGGTGAGGCATTCGACCCAGGCCAGCGCGGCGCGCTCGCGGGGGGTGAAGTAGTTGGTTTCCTGCCACACGGTCAGGGTCTGCAGGCGCGCTTCGGTCTCGCCGGCCTTGCGTGCGTCATTGGCGTGCATGTTCACGCAGTAGGCGCAGCCGTTGATCTGCGAAGCGCGCAGGCGCACCAGTTCGAGCAGCGAGTTTTCCAGGCCGCTCTTGGCCAGGGCTTGCTCCAGGCCAACCATGGCTTTGTAGGCTTCAGGGGCGTGCTTGGCCCATTCGATACGATTGTGCATGGTGTTCTCCAAGGGGTTCGGGGTGGCTATGGCGCTACCTTAACGCCGCCCGGGCGCTGCCCCGATAGCCAATCGCTGCCTTTGCCAGGAGGCCAATCGCGGCTATTAAGGTGGCCACTGACAGGCATCCAATCTCTTCATTTCAGCCTTGACCGGGCAGGCAGGATAATGCGCGGGTCTTGCTTGAGGAGAACCGATCGATGTGCAAACGACGCTATAGGCAGCACCTGCCGTGCCAGCAGGTGAACGCGCAATGAGGGGGGCACTGAACCTGCTGCTGGTGCTGCTGCTGGCGCTGAACCTGCGGCCGATCCTGACCAGCATCGGCCCGTTGCTCGAACCGATGCGCGCCAGTACCGGCCTGGGCTACCAGCAAGCCGCGTTGCTGACTGCGCTGCCGGTGCTGTGCATGGGCCTGGTGCCGCTGCTGCAGCCTTGGCTGCGGCGCTGGATCAGCGAACACGGCGGCATGCTCGGTGGCCTTGCCGCCATCGCCCTGGCCTGCCTGTGGCGCCTGCAACTGGACAGCGCTTGGGCGCTGCTGGCCAGCGCGGTGCTGGCGGGGCTGGGGGTGGCGGTGGTGCAGGGCATGATGCCGGGCCTGGTCAACCGCTGGTTCCCCAGCCGCCTGGCGGCGGCCATGGGCCTGTATTCGGCGGCGCTGATGAGTGGCGGCGGCCTGGCCGCGGTGCTGGGGCCGCATATCAGCGGGCACTTCGGGCACTGGCAGGCAGGGCTTGGCCTGTGGGCGGTGCCGGCGCTGCTGGCGATACTGGCCTGGGCCGTGCTGCGCCCGCCCCACGTTGCGCCCAAGCTCGCCGGCGCTGGCGGTGGGCATTGGTTCGGCACGCGCCGGGCGTGGCTGCTGGCGGTGTATTTCGGCCTGATCAACGGTGGCTATACCAGCATGGTCGCCTGGCTGCCGGCCTACCACCTGGAGCACGGCGGCACTGCCCAGGGCGGGGGTGACCTGGTTGGCCTGATGACCATTTTCCAGGTGACCGGTGCGCTGGGCCTGCCGTTGCTGCTACGCGGTTTCGCCGACCGTCGTCCGGGTTTGTGGCTGGCGCTGTCGATCCAATTGCTGGGCTTCCTGGGTTTGCTGCTGGCGCCGACCTGGGCCATGGGCGTGTGGGTGGCGATGATCGGCTTCGGCCTGGGCGCGTGTTTCAGCCTGAGCCTGACCTTGACCCTGGAGCACCTGAAGACGCCGGCGGAGGCGGGCAGCCTTGCGGCGTTCGTGCAGGGCGTGGGCTTCATCATCACCGGTACCGTGCCGTACATCACCGGCTGGCTGCGCGATGTGAGCGGCGACTTCCAGGCCTCCTGGACGCTGTTGACCGTCACGGTGCTGGCCATGCTGCTGGTCACCGCCTGCTTCGCCCCGCGCGGCTATGCCGCCGCCATCGCCCGGCCAGGGCAGGGTGGCCAGGCAGCCGCGGTCAGCTGAGGCGCTGCAGGGTATCGCGGACCCGGTCCAGCGCCGGGTCGATGTCCAGCAGTTCGATAGCGCCAAAGCCCAGCAGCAAGCCTGGGCGCACGGGCGCCTGATCGAAGAACGGCGCCAGCGAGTAGAGGCCGACTTCCACCTTGCGTGCGAGGTTGGCCAGCAACTCGACATCCACGCCAGGCTGCGCCAGGGCGCTGAGGTGAAACCCGGCACTGGCCGGTATCGCCTTGAACCAGGGCGCCAGGTCACCGTCCAGGCGGCTGAGGATGCGCTCGCGGCGGGCGCTGTAGATGTCGTGGCAGCGGCGGATGTGCTTGTTCAGGTGGCCTTCGCCGATAAAGCGCGCCAGTGCCCATTGCAGCAGCGTCGGGCTGTGCCAGTCGCTCAGGTGCTTGGCCACGCAGGCCGCTTCGAGCACTTGCGGCGGCAGCACGGCGTAGCCCAGGCGCAGCTCGGCCAGCAGGGTTTTCGAGAAGGTCCCGACGTAGGCCACCAGCCCCTGGCGGTCGAGGCGCTGCAGGGCATCTGCCGCCGGGCCCTGGTAGCGGAACTCGCAGTCGTAGTCGTCTTCGATGATCAGCGCCCCCAGCTCGGCGGCCCGGGCCAGCAGGGCCTGGCGGCGTTCCATGGGCATCGGCATGCCGAGCGGGAACTGGTGCGAGGGGGTCACGTAGATCAGCTGCGTGCCGTCGGCGATCTGCTCCACGCACAGGCCCTGGTCATCGACCGGCACCGATTGCAGCTTTGCCCCCAGCGCGAGGAACAGCTGGCGGGCTGGCGGGTAGCCGGGGTCTTCCATGGCGACCTGGCAGCCGGGTTCGATCAGCACCCGGGCAATGAGGTCCAGGGCCTGCTGGGCGCCGTTGCAGACCAGCACGTCGGCGGCGCTGCAATGCACGCCGCGGGTATAGGCGACGTGGTGGGCGATGGCTTCGCGCAGCTCGGGCAGGCCTTGGGCGGTGAACTGGCGTTCGGGGTGGCGTTGGCTGCGGCGCAGGGCGTAGTTCAGGCAGCTGCGCCATTGATCGAAGGGGAACTGCGACTTGATCGAGGCGCCGCCGATGAAGTCGTAGCGCGAGGGGGCTTGCTGGTTGCGCTTGGCGAGGACGGTGGCGCGTTGCTGCCAGCGGGCCAGGGTCGCGGCGGCGGCGAGGGGGATGGCCTGGGTGTCGCTGGCGCGCACGGGTTGGCGCGGGGCGATGAAGGTGCCGCGGCCGACCACGCCGCTGAGGAGGTTGTCGTAGGTGAGGCGGGAATAGGCTTCGGCGACGGTCTTGCGGGACACGCCCAGTTGCTCGGCCAGCAGGCGGGTAGGCGGCAGCTGGGTGCCGGCGGCCAGGTGGCCACTGTCGATGCCGGCGCGCAGCTGCTGGTAGAGCTGGTCGGCCAGGCCTTTGCGGCCTTCTAGGCGAATGTGCAGTTCCATGTTCGGGTCCGGGCGCGGGAGTGCTGAGGATAACGGATTTTTGTTGGGTTTCGATGCGGGTTGGTTCGTCACGGAATTTTCAGTGTTCATGAAATCGAGCGCCGCCCGCGCGGCGCATCGCTGATAAATCCGCTCCTACATTTGTTGCAACGTACCTATGCCTGATAGGCCATGGTTGTCAGCCTGGGTGGCACGACGCGATTTCTCGACGGGCGCCAAAAGCGGACAACCATGGCCTGACAGACTGTGGCACGTTGCAACAAATGTAGGAGCGGATTCATCCGCGATGCGCCGCGCGGGCGGCGCTCGATCTCACAAACACCAAAAATCCCACGACAAGCCCGGACATGCGCGCCCCCCTCCGGCAAATGGGCGGTAGAATCTGTTCAATTGCGAAATGATGACTTGAGGTAACCGTGGAATTGCAGCAGGGCTTCGTCCTGACCCGCCACTGGCACGACACGCCCGAAGGCACCTGCGTGGAGTTCTGGCTGGCCACCGACCAAGGCCCGCAACGCGTGCGCCTGGCCCCCCAGGAGTCCGTCGCCTTCCTGCCCCAGGCCCAGGCCGAGCACGCCCGCCTGCTGCTTGCCAACGAACCCGGCAGCCAGCTCAAGCCCCTGCGCCTGCGCGACTTCGACCAGCGCCCCATGCTCGGCCTCTACACCCGCCAGCACCGCCAGCTCATGCAACTCGAACAACGCCTGCGCAACGCCGGCATCGACGTCTTCGAAGCCGACATCCGCCCCCCCGAACGCTACCTCATGGAGCGTTTCATCACCGCCGCCGTGCAGTTCACCGGCAAACCCGACGCCCACGGCGTGCTCTGCGATGCCCAGCTCAAACCCGCCAGCCACTACCGGCCACCCCTGCGCCTGGTGTCGCTGGACATCGAAACCAGCGAACGCGGCGAGCTCTACAGCATCGCCCTGGAAGGCTGCGGCCAACGCCAGGTGTACATGCTCGGCCCGGCCAACGGCGCCGTCGACAGCCTCGACTTCGGCCTGCACTACTGCGCCGACCGCGCAGCCCTTCTGACCTGCCTCAACCAATGGCTCGCCCAGCACGACCCCGACGCGATCATCGGCTGGAACCTCGTGCAGTTCGACCTGCGCCTGCTCCACGAACACGCCCGGCAACTGCAGGTGCCCCTGGCCCTGGGCCGCGGCGGCGAGCCCATGACCCTGCGCACCCACGCCAACGGCGGCCATGTGTTCGCCGATGCGCCCGGGCGCTTGCTGATCGACGGCATCGAAGCGCTGCGCTCGGCCACCTGGAGCTTCCCCTCGTTCAGCCTCGAAAGCGTCGCCCAGACCCTGCTCGGCGAAGGCAAGGCCATCGACACGCCCTACCAGCGCATGGACGAGATCAACCGCATGTTCGCCGAGGACAAGCCCGCCCTGGCGCGCTACAACCTCAAGGACTGCGAGCTGGTCACGCGCATCTTCGCCCACACCCGGCTGCTGGAGTTTCTGCTCGAACGCGCCGCCGTCACCGGCCTGGCCGTGGACCGCAGTGGCGGTTCGGTGGCAGCGTTCTGCCACCTGTACATCCCGCACATGCACCGCATGGGGTTCGTCGCTCCCAACCTGGGCAGCCGCCCCGACGAAGCCAGCCCCGGCGGTTTCGTCATGGACTCGCGCCCCGGCTTGTACGACTCGGTGCTGGTGCTGGACTACAAGAGCCTGTACCCATCGATCATCCGCACCTTCCTGATCGACCCGGTGGGCCTGGTCGAAGGCCTGCGCCAGCCGGATGACGAACACTCGGTCGAAGGCTTCAGGGGCGGGCGCTTCTCGCGCACCCAGCATTGCCTGCCGGCCATCGTCGAGCGCGTGTGGCAGGGCCGCGAGGCGGCCAAGCGTGATGGCAACGCGGCCTTGTCGCAGGCGCTGAAAATCATCATGAACGCCTTCTACGGCGTGCTCGGTTCCAGTGGCTGCCGCTTCTTCGACCCGCGCCTGGCATCGTCGATCACCCTGCGCGGGCACCAGATCATGCGCCAGACCCGGGCGCTGATCGAAGCGCGCGGCTTCGATGTGATCTACGGCGATACCGACTCCACCTTCGTCTGGCTCAAGGGCGCCCATGACGAGGAGGCCGCCGCACGCATCGGCCGCGCGCTGGTGGCTGAGGTCAACCAGTGGTGGCGCCAGCACCTGCACGACAGCATGGGCCTGCAAAGCGCGCTGGAGTTGCAGTACGAAGTGCATTACCGGCGCTTTCTGATGCCGACCATCCGCGGCACCGAAGAGGGCAGCAAGAAACGCTACGCCGGCCTGGTGCAACGGGCCGATGGCAGCCAGGAGATGGTCTACAAAGGCCTGGAATCGGTGCGCACCGACTGGTCGCCGCTGGCCCGCCAATTCCAGCAGGAGCTGTATGGCCGGGTGTTCCGTGGCGAGCCCTACCGCGATTATTTGCGCGAGTTCGTGCGCCGCACCCTGGCCGGCGAGCAGGACGAGCTGCTGGTGTACCGCAAGCGCCTGCGCCGGCCACTGGCCGACTACCAGCGCAATGTCCCGCCGCACGTGCGCGCCGCGCGCCTGGCCGATGACTACAACCAGCGCCTGGGCCGCCCGCTGCAGTACCAGCGCGGCGGCTGGATCAGCTACCTGATGACCACGGCCGGCCCGCAGCCGCTGGAGAACCTGCAGGCGCAGATCGACTACCAGCACTACCTGAGCCGCCAGTTGCAGCCGGTGGCCGATGCGATCCTGCCCTTCGTCAACGATGACTTCAGCCGCCTAACCGACCGCCAGCTGCTGCTGTTCTGAGCGGGGGCTAGATAGCTAGCCTCTGGCCTTGCCTTGCATTGCCTAGCCTCGTGCCGACCCGCACACAGGAGCTAGCCATGCAAGACACCGATACCCTCGCCGTCGCGCAAACCTATCAGGACCAGTTGATCGCCAAGCGCCTGCCGAGCTGGATGGCCCAGCTCGATGAGGCCGAACACGCGCTGCTGGCCGAGGCCTTGCGCCACCTCCTGGCCTGCCGCGAAACGCTGGCGGGAGGCTTTGCACAGGTGCGCCACCTCGACGATTTCTGCAGGCCCTTGTTGCAGCAGGCGCTCGACCGCCTGGGTAGCTACCGGGTCGAAGCCTTGCAGTTTCGCCGCTGGTACACCTTCACTTCCAACAGCGTCAGCTACCTGGCAGGCCGTTTGCCGGTGCAAGACAGCGACACCTACGAGCAACCCTTGCTGGAAGCCGCGCTCTACAACTTCAGCACAGACGAATGCACCGAGCAGCCCCGCAAGAACGCCGTGCTCGACACCCAGGGCGGCCAGCAAAGCCTCACTGCTCGGGCCTTCGCCAGCCTGTGCCGCGAGCTGGACCTGGGGCAACGCTATCAGCAGCACCTGGACGCCACCTTGCTTGCGCCGAGCGTCAAGGCGGCGCTGGTTGCGTTGCAGCGCTACAGCATGCTGGCCGACGCCGTGCAGGCCAAGGCCGAAGGGGTGTTGAGCGAGGCCGAGCTGCAGCTGGTGGCAGGCCTGTGCCGCGACGGCCGGCCCGGCTGGCTTGACGGCGACCCGGTGCAGGCGCGGCAACTGCAGCTGTTCGGCTGCCCGTTGCAGCGCATCGTGGTGCTGCAGGCGATCGACACCGGCGTGCTCTACAACGGCATCAAGCGCGTGCTGGTGTATGTCCCGGGCGACCCGCAAGGCCCCTGGAGTGCGCGCGATGACCTGGACAGCTACGTGCGCCGCGTGCTCGGCATGCGCCTGCGCGGCCCCCACTACCGGCGTTTCTTCAGCCGCTTCGTGCGCAGGCGTGACGCCCAGCAGGTGTTTTCGGCGATCAGCGAGCGGCTCGATGACGTCACCGACTGGGCCACCCGCGACCTCGATGAACGCACCACCCTCTACCCGCTGCCGCTGTTCGAGCACCTGGCCGACGCCTGGGTCGCACAGATCAAGGACGACTGCGCGATGATCGCCCCGCCCGTGGCGCAGCTGGACCGCCAGGCCCAGGCGCAGCACGACAAGCGCCTGCAGGCCGAGGGCTGGACCGTGCTTGGCATCGCAGGCTTGTACGTGCCTGCGGTGGGCGCCGTGCTGGCGGCGGTGATGGCCTATGAGCTGCTGGAGGAAACCTACCAGGCGATCGCCGACTGGCATGACGACGCCCGCGATGCAGCGCTGGAGCACCTGCTTGCGGTCGGCAAAAGCCTGGCCTTGATCGGCGCGACCGCAGGCACCGTGACCCTGGCTCGGCGCGCCTGGAGCCCGGTGGACAACCTGGTCACGGCGCAGCTGGAGGACGGCAGCGAGAAGCTCTGGAACGGTGACCTGCAGCCCTACCGCAGCGAAGGCCCAGCCGCCGACGCAACGTGGGACGAGCAGGGCATCTGCCGGCAGGGCGAGCATTGCTGGGTGCAGATGCAAGGTGACTGGTACCGGGTTCGCCAGGCCGCCGACGACCAGCCCTGGCAACTGGACACCTACCGCGGGCACGCGCCGCAGCTGCGCGACAACGGCGCAGGGGCGTGGCGGCTATGGCACGAGCAGCCCGCGCAGTGGGACGACCTGCACACGATGTTCCGCCGCCTGGGCAGGCCCTACAGCGACCTGGATGACGCGCAGATCGATCAGGTCATGGCCATCCATGGCCTGCAGGTCGATCACCTGCGGGCGTGGCATGTGTATGGCCAGCGCGCCGAAGCGGGCGTTGCCGACACCGTCAGCCGCGTGTTGCTGGCCAGCCGCATCCACACCCTGGGTGAGCAATTGCGTACCGGCCAGGCTGTTGCCGATACGGCACTCCTGGCACAAGCCCGAGCCCTGGGCGGCGCGGCCGGGGAAGACGACCAAGCGCTTGCCGAGGTGGTCTGGGCGCAGCGGCGCACGCTGCTGCAGCAACGCTATGACGAGCAGTTGCCGGGCAGCGAGGCGAGCCGCCTGTTGCGCCGGGACTTCGCCAGCCTGCACCAACTGGCCGCCGACGAAGTGCTGCGCGCGGCCAGCGAAGACGAGCGTGAAGCCTTGCTCAAGAGCCAACAGGTGCCGCTGCTCATGGCCCAGGCGGCCAGGGCCCAGGTCATGGGCATTCGCCTGGCGCGGGTGTACGAGGCGCTAGCGTTCGATACGCCGCAGAACCTCGACCTGGCGCGGGTGGTGCTGCAACTGCTCGCCCGCTTGCCTGGCGCCGCTGGCGGGCCGGGCTGGCGGCTGTACGACGCCGATGCCGGCCAGCCGTTGCTGGCCACCGAAGGCGGCGGCGGGGTGTTCGACCTTATCCATCGGCACGGCGTGTTCAGCCTGCGTGGCGTTGGCGAGGAGGGTGAGCTGTTCGACGTGCTGGCCCAGGCCTACACCCCCGAGCAGCGTGCGCGCACCGGCCTGGGCGAGCCATTTGCCGAGGCCCTGCGGGCGCACCTGTGGGCGCAGGCCACCGGCATGCGCGACAGCGTCGAGGGCTGGCTCGGCCTGAATCGCCCCAACCGCTCGTTCCTCGCGCCCCAGCGCTTCGACGATGGCAGGGTCGGCTACCCGCTGAGCGGCGGGCGCTTCTGGGCCGCCCTGCGCGGGCGTGCGCCAAGGGCATTGCAAGCGCGGCTGCGCGATCTTTACCCGGCGTTCAGCGACGAGCAGTTGGGCCGCTGGCTGGAGCGGGACGATGCGCCAGCGCGCCTGGAGGCCCTGGAGCAGCAGTACAGCGAGTTGCACAATCAGTTGAACCAATGGGTGCGCAATGCCTTCCCCTCGTTCGAGCTGCTGGCCCGCCGCCAACTGCGCAAGGAACTGCTCGACTGCTGGCGCTGGCTGTTGCCGGATGCGGGCGGCGAGGCGGGGGAGCCCTTGCCGTGCATCCTCAGCCATGTGGGTGGGCGCATCCAGCATCTGCCCAGCCTGCCCGAATCGGTCAGCTTCCCGCATGTCTCGATCATCGCGCTGCGGGCCATGCGCCTGGAAACGCTCCCGGATGAGTTCCTGCGTGCCTTCCCCAACCTGCGCAACCTGGAAATCACCCATTGCCGGCTGCGGCGCCTGCCTTTGAGCCAAGCGCTGGCCCAGCAACTGGAGGTGCTCGACCTTTCCGATAACCAGATCGCCCTGGACGAAGGGCAAGCCCTGGTGCTGGCCGGCTGCAGCTCGCTGGTCTATCTCAACCTGTCTGCCAACCCACTGGGCAGAGCCTTCTCGATCTACGGCATGCCCAGGCTCAATGCCCTGTACCTGCAAGGGGCCAGGCTCGAACGCTTTCCTTATGGGGTAATGGACAGCGCCGAGCTGCTCACCCTCGACCTGAGCGACAACTACCTGGACGAGCTGCCCGAGCGCTTTCATGACTCGCTGCTGTGGCGCGTCGGGCGGGTGAGCCTGGGGGGCAATCTGTTCGCCGCCGCCCCGGACACACTGACCACCTGGCACTGGCTGGAAGAAAGCCGCGTGCCGTATCGCCTGCGCTGGCTGGATGTCGCGCCGGACGGCAAGCGCGACACCCTGGCGGCGCTGTGGACGCAACTGGAAGGCGAGCAGGGCGCGGCGGACTTTTTCACTACCCTGGCGGCGCTCACATCGTCGGGCAATTTCAAGTCCTACCCGCTGGCCAGGCACTTCGCCGCCCGCCTGCTCGACATGTTCGAGGCCATGCTCGCGGACGATGCGCTCAAGCGCGAGCTGTTGCAGCACGCGGCAGTCACCGATTGCCAGGACAACGCCACCGTTCGCTTCACCGACCTTGAAGTGCGCGTGCAGGTCTGGCGGGCACGCCATGGCGAACTGGCGCAGCAGCCGGAACGCGCGCTGCTGCGCCTGGGTGGGCGCTTGTGGCGCATGCATGTGCTCGACCAGGTGGCGGCCGAGCATGCGCTGAGGGCGGGGGCGAGCAGTGAGTCGATCGAGTTTGCGCTGGCCTATCGCATCGCCTTGCGGGCGCGGCTCGACCTGCCGATTCGCCAGGATGACATGCTCTACGCTGGCATCCCTGCGCTTGGCGTGCGTGACGTGCGCCGCGCCGAGCGAGCCGTGGTCGCGGCCCAGTCCAGCGAAAGCCTGGCGCAATTTCTGGCGCGCCAGCCGTTCTGGAAGGATTACCTGAGCGCCCATTTCGCCTCGCGCCTGAAGGTGCCGCAGGTGTTCCATGACGAATTGGAGCGGCTGATGGCGCTGGGTGACCGGGAGGCTGAAATTGCCCAGCTGCACATCCGCAACCAGCAACGCGAACACCAGGTGATGCTGCAGCTGACCCGTGAGGCCCTGGGCCGGGTGCGCACCGTGATGTTGAGCGATGGCTGACCTCTGGCGGCTTTGAACTATGCTCTAACAGGGCTGTGATGTTTCCGGAGATGTCACGGCCCGTTCATGGTAATCGGAAGTTACTTTTGTGCCGCGCACGCTCCAGGCAACTGGTTTAGGCTCCTGCGTCGGATCTTTCTCCATGATCTGTAGTCTTTGGTTTATCGAGAGAATAAGGAGATACGCATGCTCGTCCGGTCACTGACCCTCGCCACCATGCTTGTCGTCGCTGGCCCCTTGTACGCCGCCGACAGTGATGCACCACTGGCCAAGGAGCTGGGCAAGGCCAGGCCGCTGGTGGTCATCGCCCCCAGCAGCGCCGACCCCACCCTGCGCGGCCTGAACGAAGCCTTGAAGGACCCGGCCACCCAGGCGGCCTTCAAGGAGCGCGGGCTGGTGATGTACAGCGTGGCCAACATGATGGGCAAGCGCGAGGACAAGAACCTCGAACAGCAGACCACCATGGCCCTGATCCGCGAGCTGAAACTCGGTGCCAGCAAGGGCACCAAGGTGATTCTGGTGGGCAAGGACGGCGAGCGGCACATGCTCAAGGATGACGACACCGGCGAGAAGATCGACCCGCAGGTGATCTTCAAGGCGGTCGATGAGTTGCCGGCGACCGAGAAGGCGATGGCGGCCCCGGAACCGGTGGCCGCCAGCAGCGAGCCGGCGCCCAAGGAGAGCAAGCCCGGCAAGCCTGCCAAACCTGCCAAACCCGCGGCGCCCCCCAAGCCGCTGGACGATTGACCCCCTAACGCGCCGCCAGCTCGACCTGTGCACACAGCCCGCCATGCGGGCGATTGCTCAAGGTCAGGCGGCCACCCATGGCCTGGGTGAGCTGCTGCGCAATCGCCAACCCCAGCCCGGTGCCACCGGTGCTGCGGTTGCGTGAGCTTTCCACGCGGTAGAAGGGCTTGAGCACTTCATCGAGCTCGTCGCCGGGTATCCCCGGGCCGTCGTCGAGCACCCGGATCACCGTGCAGCCGTGTTCACGGCTCACTTCCAGTTGCGCCTTGCCGGCGAACTTCAAGGCATTGTCCACCAGGTTGACCAACACCCGGCGCAGCGCGTGGGGGCGGGTTTCCAGCAGGCTGCCGGTGCTGCCGTGGCGCTCGACCTGGGCGCCGCTGTCCTGGTAGTCGAACACCAGGCTGTCGAGAAAGGCATCGAGGTTGATGCGGCAGGCAGGTTCGGTATTGATGTCCATGCTGCGGGCGTAGGCCACGCCCTCGCGCACCAGGTGCTCCATGGCATCCAGGTCATGCCACAGCTTTTCTTTCTCGACCCCTTCATCCATCACCTCGACGCGCAGCTTCATGCGGGTGATCGGGGTTTGCAGGTCGTGGGAAATGGCGGCCAGCAGCTGCATGCGCTCCTTGAGGTAGGCGGCGATGCGCGCCTGCAGGGCATTGAAGGCAACCGCGGCATATTTCACCTCGCGCGGGCCGCTTTCATCCAGGCGGGCGCTGGGCTTGTCCGGGTCGAGGGTGTCCAGCGCCTGCACCAGGCGGGTCAGCGGGCCGGTGGCCAGGCGCACCGCCAGCCAGGTGCAGAACAGCAGCACGGCCAGCTGGATCAGCAGCACCAGCGGCAACCAGCGCGCCACCGGCACCGGCGTTGGCGTTACATCGATGGTCAGCGGCGCGCCATCGTGAAGGCGCAGGTGCACCTGGAAATGCGCGGCGGGGCCCGGGATGTCCTGGAACGTCAGGGCATACTGGCCGCCCAGGGCCTTGGCGATCGATTCTGCGGCCTCCGGCGGGTCGCGGCTCGGCATCGGCTGGCCTGGCAGGCCGCCGTCCAGGCGGTAGCGGTAGCTGTGGCGCTCCAGGCGCGACAGCCAGGCGGGGCGTTCGGTGGCGGGCAGGCGTTCGAAGATGGCCAGCGAGGTGGTCACATCCTGCTCCAGGTGGCTGAGCATCATCGACTGGCTGCTGATGTAGCGCTCGTAGGCCTGCAGGCTGAACGACAGCCCATAGGCCAGCACCAGCCCGGTGATGAAGATCAGCGCCAGGCGCGAGGCCAGGGTGCGGGGCCATTTCATGACGGCGACTCGAGCAACTGCACCGCCAGCGAGAACACGTAGCCTTCGCTGCGCACGGTCTTGATGCAGCTCGGCTCGCGGGCGTCGTCGCCCAGGCGCTGGCGCAGGCGGCTGACCAACAGGTCGATGGAACGGTCGAAGATGTCCGCCTCGCGGCCCTGGGTCAGGTTGAGCAGCTGCTCGCGGCTGAGCACCCGCTGCGGGTGGTCGAGAAACACCCGTAGCAGGCGGTACTCGGCGCCGCTCAGGGCCACCAGGGTCCCTTCGCTGTCGAGCAGGTGGCGGGCGGTGGTGTCCAGGCGCCATTGGCCGAAGGCCAAGAGGCGGCTGCTTTCGCTGATGGTCAGGTTGGGCGGCAGCATGCGCGTGCGGCGCAGCACGGCGTTGATGCGCGCCAGCAGCTCGCGGGCGGAGAAGGGTTTGGTCAGGTAGTCGTCGGCGCCCATTTCCAGGCCGATGATGCGGTCGGTCTCGTCGTTGCGCGCAGTCAGCATCAGCACCGGCGTGTTGCGGTGCTTGCCGGCACGCAGCTCGCGGCACAGCAGCAGGCCGTCGTCGCCGGGCATCATGATGTCGAGCACCACCAGGTCGACGCTGTTGGCCTCGAGGAACGCGCGCATCTGCCGGCCATCGGCGACGATGCTGGTGCGCAGGCCGTTCTTCTTCAGGTAGTTGCCGACCAGTTCGCGGATTTCGCGGTCGTCGTCGACGATCAGGATGTGATCGACATGTTCCATCGCAAGGGTCCTGTGCAAGGGCAATGGGGCGCAGTGTACCGAGCGTGTTTACGCTTGCCTGCCGGGGTTTGTATTGCAGTGTATCTGGCCTTGATACAGATACAGCAGGAAGCACTTCAACGGCACAGGCGACACATGGGCGATACCTGGCAGCGGTGAAATGACTCTCGACGGGGAACGACATCCCCCACCCGAAGAAGATGCCCAGGAGAAATGCCATGAACGTGAAAACCTTTGCCGGTGCCAGCCTGTTTGCCGTGCTCGCCTTCGCCGCCCTTGGCGCCCAGGCCGCCAGCCAGCCGATGAACACGGACGGCGCCATGCAGTACCACTACGGTGAGCACCTGGATATCAAGAAAGTGCTGTCGGTCAAGGACGATCAGAGCAACGCCTGCGGCCCGGTCAACACGCGCATGAACTACCTCGATTCCAAAGGCCAGCACGAAAGCCTGGAGTACCGCAGCTACGCCACGGCCGGTTGCCATGACAATTGATCGGCGGCTGTTGAAGGCCGGCGGCGTGGCCCTGGCGCTGGTGGGCCTTGGCCTGGCCGGCCAGTTGCTGGCCCGCGACGACTACGGCCCCATGCCGTCGCTGGCCGGCGCCAGCCAGTGGCTGAACTCGCCCCCGCTGGACGCCCCCGCGCTCAAGGGCAAGGTGGTGCTGGTGGATTTCTGGACCTGGGACTGCATCAACTGCCAGCGCAGCCTGCCGCATGTGAACGACTGGGCCCGGCGCTACGGCGACCAGGGGCTGGTGGTGGTGGGCGTGCACACCCCGGAGTACGACTACGAGCACGATGTCGGGCAGCTCAAGCGCAAGGTGGCAAGCCTGGGCATCGGCTACCCGGTGGCGGTGGACAACGACTATCAGGTGTGGAATGCCTGGGGTAACCAGTTCTGGCCGGCGCATTATTTTGTCGATCGCCAGGGGCAGGTGCGGCATGTGCACTTTGGTGAAGGGGATTATGGCGGGCAGGAGAAGGTGATTCAGGCTTTGCTGGATGAGAAGGGATGATTGCCTGTACTGGCCCTATCGCCGGCAAGCCGGCTCCCACAGGTACCCCACAAGCCTGAATATTGTGGAGTACCTGTGGGAGCCGGCTTGCCGGCGATCGGCCCGCTGCATATTCAAGTGAAACTGGCAAAATGCGCCTGCATCCGCCGCGCATCCGCCTGCTGCCCACTGAACAGCTCGAACGCCTTCACCGCCTGGAACACCGCCATATGGCTGCCATCCAGGGTCCGGCACCCCAACGCCCGCGCCGCCCGCAGCAATTCGGTCTGCAGCGGGAAGTAGATGATCTCCGCCACCCACAGCCGCTCATGCAGCCACTCGACCGGCAGCGGCGTACCTGGCACCTTGGCCATGCCCACCGGGGTGGTGTTCACCAGCCCATCCGCCACCGCCAGCTCTGCCTCCAGGTCGCTGCCCAGCACCGCCCGGCCCACGCCGAAGCGCTGGTTGAGGTTGTCCACCAGCGCCTGCGCCCGCGCTGTGTCCACCTCGAACAGCAGCAGCCGCTCGACCCCTTCGCCAAGCAGCGCATGGGCCACCGCCGAACCCGCGCCGCCCGCGCCCAGCTGCACCACCTGGCGGCGCGGCGCATCCGGCAGGCCGCGGCGCAGGCCTTCGGCAAAGCCCAGGCAATCGGTGTTGTGGCCGACCCGCTTGCCATCCTTGAGCACCACGGTATTCACCGCGCCGATCCCGCGCGCTTCGTCCGACAGCTCATCGAGCAGCGGCACGATCGCCTGCTTGAACGGGTAGGTAATGTTCAGCCCGGTGAAGCCGGTGCGCTGCGCGGCGTCGAGCAGCTGCGCCAGGGCACTGTCGTCGAGCTGCAGCTGGTCGGCATCGATCAGCCGGTACAGGTAGCGCAGGGCCTGGGCATCGCCCTCGTGCTCATGCAGGGCAGGGGTGCGCGACAACTGGATGCCGCGGCCGATCAGCCCGGCAAGGATGGCGGGCTGGCTCATGCGGCACGCTCGCCCAGCAGCTCGGCGAAGTGGCTCAGGGCCATGCGGTAGCCCTGGCTGCCGAGGCCGCAGATCACGCCCACGGCGATCGACGAGACGAACGACAGGTGGCGGAAGGGTTCGCGCTTGTGCACGTTGGACAGGTGCACTTCGATGACCGGCAGTTCACAGGCCACCAGCGCATCGCGGATGGCCACCGAGGTGTGGGTCCAGGCGCCGGGGTTGATCAGGATGCCGGCGCAGCGCCCGCGCGCGGCGTGGATCCAGTCGATCAGCTCGCCTTCGTGGTTGGTCTGGCGAAACTCGATCTGCAGGCCCTGCGCCTGGGCCGTGTCGGCGCAGCCTTGGGCAAGGTCGGCGAGGGTTTCATGGCCGTACTGGGTCGGTTCGCGGCTGCCCAAGAGGTTCAGGTTGGGGCCGTTTAGCACAAGAATGAGGGGCTTCATGGCGCACATCGCTTTGTTGTTTTTGGATGCACCTATCTTTGTACCACCCGGTTAGTTTCGTCAATTGAGGCCCAAGGGGAAGTGGGCGATTATCGGCCCGCCGCCCTGGCGGATGACAAAATTGTAATTTCCCCGCCACCGCCCCGATAACCACGCCTCCCTACAGTCCCCCGGCACCGCTTGCCGACGAGGACTCCTGACGTGCCCATCCCCCGCAAGATCGCCGTGCTCTGCCTGTTGCTCGCGGCCACCGCCAGCGCCCAGGCCGGGCAGGGCTTGAGCCTGCCCGACGCGCTCGCCGCCGCGTTCGCCAACAACCCCGAGCTGGCCGCCGCCGGCCGCGAGCGCGGCATCGCCGAGGGCGAACGGCGCCAGGCCGGGCTGATCCCCAACCCGGAGCTGGCCTGGGAGGTCGAGGACACCCGGCGCGACACCAGCACCACCACGGTCACCCTCAGCCAGGCGCTGGAGCTCGGTGGCAAACGTGGCGCGCGCATTGCCGTGGCCAGCAGCGGCCAGGCCATTGCCGAGCTCGACCTGCAACGCCAGCGCAATGGCTTGCGCGCCGATGTGGTTCAGGCCTTCCACGCCGCCCTGCGCGCACAAACCGCCGTGGACCTGGCGCAACAGTCCCAGGCCCTGACCGAGCGCGGCCTGAAGGTCGCCCAGGGGCGCGTGAGCGCTGGCCAGGCCTCGCCCGTGGAGGCCACCCGAGCCCAGGTGCAGCTGGCCCAGGCGCACGCCGAGCTGCGCCGTGCCGAAAGCCAGCGCACGGTGGCCTTCCAGGCCCTGGCGCGGTTGACCGGCAGCCCCCAGGCCAGCTTCGGGCACGTGCAGGCCGCCGAGCTGTCGCCCGGCGCCGCCCCCAGCGCCGAAGCCTTGCTCGCACAACTCGAACAGACCGCCGAATGGCGCCTGGCGGCCGCCCAGATCGAACGTGGCGACGCCTCGCTCGGCTCGGAAAAGGCCCAGCGCATCCCCAACCTGACCGTCAGCCTGGGCAGCCAGTACAGCCGCGAAGACCGCGAGCGGGTCAACGTGGTCGGCTTGTCCATGCCCCTGCCGCTGTTCGACCGCAACCAGGGCAACGTGCTGGCCGCCGCGCGCCGCGCCGACCAGGCGCGTGACCTGCGCAATGCGCTGGAGCTGCGCCTGCGCAGTGAAACCCGCAGCGCCGTCAGCCAGTGGCGCACGGCGCTGCAGGACGTAGAGGCCTACGACCGCACCATCCTGCCGTCGGCGCAGCAGGCGGTGGACACCGCCACCCGCGGTTTCGAAATGGGCAAGTTCGCCTTCCTCGACGTGCTCGATGCCCAGCGCACGCTGATCGATGCACGCGCCCTGTACCTGGACGCGCTGGCCGCGGCCACCGATGCCCGGGCGCAGGTCGAGCGCATCTATGGCGATGTCGCCAGCTTGAGCACTACAACGATCAGCAGGAGCAACCATGAATAACCCCCGCAAGCTCGCCCTCCTGGCGGCTGCCGTTGCCGTGCTCGGTTTCGGCGGCCTGGCCTGGACCGGCAACCTGGGCCAGGCCAAGCACGATGAGCACGCCGAAGACGGCCATGGGCATGGCCAGGCCAGCGCCGAGGCGCACGAGGACGAGGAGGGCAAGGTGCACCTGTCCGCCGCGCAGATCGAGGCGGCCGGCATCCAGCTGGTGGCCGCCGCCCCGGCGCCGATGAGCAGCGCCATCAGTTTCCCCGGCGAGATCCGTTTCGACGAAGACCACACCGCCCACGTGGTGCCACGGGTGCCCGGGGTGGTGGAGGCGGTGCAGGCCAACCTGGGCCAGGCGGTCAAGCGCGGCCAGGTGTTGGCGGTGATCGCCAGCCAGCAGATTTCCGACCTGCGCAGCGAGCAGCTGGCGGCCCAGCGCCGCCTGGAGCTGGCGCGCCTGACGTTCCAGCGCGAGCAGCAGTTGTGGCAGGAGCGCATCAGCGCCGAACAGGACTACCTGCAAGCCCGCCAGGCCCTGCAGGAGGCCGAGATCGCCATGGCCAACGCCCGGCAGAAAGTCGCCGCCGTGGGCCCGGCCGGTGCCGGCAACCGTTACGAATTGCGCGCGCCGTTCGATGCGGTGGTGGTGGAAAAGCACCTGACCGTGGGCGAGGTGGTCGATGAGACCAGCAACGCGTTCACCCTGTCTGACTTGAGCCGGGTCTGGGCCACCTTCGCCGTCGCCCCGCGCGACCTGGCCAAGGTCACCACCGGGCGCAGCGTCAGCGTCAGTGCGCCGGACCTGGGCGCCCAGGTCGAGGGCCAGATCAACTACGTCGGCAGCCTGCTCGGCGAGCAGAACCGCGCCGCCACCGCCCGCGCCACCCTGGCCAACCCGGATGGCGCCTGGCGCCCCGGATTGTTCGTGACCATCGCGGTCAGCACCGAGCGGGTCGAGGCCGCCGTGGTGGTGCCGCAAAGCGCGCTGCAGAACTGGGAGGAGCAGACCGTGGTGTTCGCCCGCACCGAAGAGGGCTTCGAGGCACTGCCGGTGCAGACCGGCCGGCGCGATGCCGGCCAGGTGGAAATCACCGCAGGCCTGAGCGCCGGCACCCAGGTGGCTGCCGCTGGCAGCTTCGTCCTCAAATCGGAGCTTGGCAAAGGCTCCGCCGAGCACAGCCATTGATCGCGGGGACGCTTGCATGTTCGAACGCCTGATCCAATTCGCCATCGAGCAGCGCCTGGTGGTGATGCTCGCCGTGCTGCTGATGGCCGCCGTGGGCATCCACAGCTACCAGAAGCTGCCCATCGACGCGGTGCCCGATATCACCAACGTGCAGGTGCAGATCAACACTGCAGCGCCGGGCTACTCGCCGCTGGAAACCGAGCAGCGCATCACCTACGCCATCGAAACCGCCATGGCCGGCCTGCCGGGGCTCAAGCAGACCCGTTCGCTGTCGCGCTCCGGTTTGTCCCAGGTAACGGTGATCTTCGCCGACGGCACCGACCTGTTCTTCGCCCGGCAACTGGTCAACGAGCGCCTGCAGGTCGCCCGCGAGCAGTTGCCCGAAGGCATCGAGGCGGGCATGGGGCCGATCTCCACCGGGCTGGGTGAAATCTTCCTGTGGACGGTGGAGGCCGAGGAGGGCGCGCTCAAGGACGACGGCACGCCGTACACCCCCACCGACCTGCGCGAGATCCAGGACTGGATCATCAAGCCGCAGTTGCGCAACGTGCCCGGGGTGGCCGAGGTCAACAGCATCGGCGGCCACGCCAAGCAGTACCTGATTGCGCCGGAGCCCAAGCGCCTGGCGGCCTACAAGCTCACCCTCAACGACCTGATCGGTGCCCTGGAGCGCAACAACGCCAACGTCGGCGCCGGCTACATCGAGCGCAACGGCGAGCAGTTGCTGATTCGCGCGCCGGGGCAGGTGGCCACGCCCGAGGACATCGCCAACATCGTCATCTCCACCGCCGATGGCACGCCTATTCGCGTCAGCCATGTCGCCGAGGTCGGCCTGGGCCAGGAGCTGCGCTCCGGCGCCGCCACCGAAAATGGCCGCGAGGTGGTGCTGGGCACGGTGTTCATGCTGATCGGCGAGAACAGCCGCACGGTGTCCCAGGCCGTGGCGGCCAAGCTTGAGGACATCAACCGCAACCTGCCCAAAGGGGTGGTGGCGGTGACCGTGTACGACCGCACGCACCTGGTCGAAAAAGCCATCGCCACGGTGAAGAAGAACCTGGTCGAGGGCGCGATCCTGGTGATCGCCGTGCTGTTCCTGTTCCTGGGCAATATCCGTGCGGCGCTGATTACCGCGATGGTCATTCCGCTGTCGATGCTGTTCACCTTCACCGGCATGTTCAGCAACAAGGTCAGCGCCAACCTGATGAGCCTCGGCGCCCTGGACTTCGGCATCATCGTCGACGGCGCGGTGGTGATCGTCGAGAACGCCATCCGCCGCCTGGCCCATGCCCAGCAGCGCCATGGCCGCATGCTGACGCGCAGCGAGCGCTTCCACGAGGTGTTCGCCGCCGCCCGCGAGGCGCGCCGGCCGCTGATCTACGGCCAGCTGATCATCATGGTGGTGTACCTGCCGATCTTTGCCCTGACCGGGGTCGAGGGCAAGATGTTCCACCCCATGGCCTTCACCGTGGTGCTGGCCTTGCTCGGCGCCATGATCCTCTCGGTGACCTTCGTGCCGGCCGCCATCGCGCTGTTCGTCACCGGCAAGGTCAAGGAAGAGGAAGGCGTGGTGATGCGCACCGCGCGCCAGCGTTATGCGCCGGTGCTGGCCTGGGTGCTGGGGCGGCGCAAGCTGGCCTTCGCTGGGGCGGCTGCGCTGGTGCTGTTGTCTGGGGTGATGGCCAGCCGCATGGGCAGCGAGTTCATCCCCAGCCTCAGCGAGGGCGACTTTGCCCTGCAGGCGCTGCGGGTGCCGGGCACCAGCCTGTCGCAGTCGGTGGACATGCAGCAGCGCCTGGAGCAGGCGATCATCAGCCAGGTGCCGGAAGTGCAGCGGGTGTTCGCCCGCACCGGCACGGCGGAAATCGCCTCCGACCCGATGCCGCCGAACATTTCCGACGCCTATGTGATGCTGCGGCCCCAGGAGCAGTGGCCGGACCCAGGCAAATCGCGCGACGCGCTGATTGGCGAAGTGCAGCGCGCCGCCGCCAGCGTGCCGGGTAGCAACCACGAATTGTCGCAACCGATCCAGCTGCGCTTCAACGAGCTGATTTCCGGGGTGCGCAGCGACGTGGCGGTAAAGCTGTTCGGCGACGACATGGACGTGCTCAACCGCACCGCCGCTGAAATTGCCGGCAGCCTGCAGCAAGTGCCGGGCGCCTCGGAGGTGAAGGTCGAGCAGACCACTGGCCTGCCGGTGCTGACCATCGACATCGACCGCGACAAGGCCGCCCGCTACGGCCTGAACGTGGGCGACGTGCAGGACGCCATCGCCATTGCCGTGGGTGGCCGCACGGCCGGCACGCTGTACCAGGGCGACCGCCGCTTCGACATGGTGGTGCGCCTGCCCGAAGCCCTGCGCACCGATGTCGAGGGCTTGTCCAGCCTGCTGATTCCCGTGCCGGCGAGCGCATCGGCCGGGCAGATCGGTTTCATCCCGCTGTCGCAGGTGGCCAGCTTGAACCTGCAACTGGGGCCCAACCAGGTCAGCCGCGAGGATGGCAAGCGGGTGGTGGTGGTCAGTGCCAACGTGCGTGGGCGTGACCTGGGCTCGTTCGTCGAGCAGGCCGAGCAGACCCTACGCGAGCAGGTGGCGATCCCGCCTGGCTACTGGACCCGCTGGGGCGGCCAGTTCGAGCAGCTGCAGTCGGCGGCCGAACGCCTGCAGGTGGTGGTGCCGGTGGCGTTGCTGCTGGTCATGGCCTTGCTGCTGATGATGTTCAACAACCTCAAGGATGGCCTTTTGGTGTTCACCGGCATTCCCTTCGCCTTGACCGGCGGGGTGCTGGCGCTGTGGCTGCGTGATATCCCGCTGTCGATTTCCGCGGGGGTCGGCTTCATCGCCTTGTCCGGGGTGGCGGTGCTCAATGGCCTGGTGATGATCGCCTTCATTCGCAGCCTGCGCGAGGAAGGCCGCAGCCTGCGGGTGGCGGTCGAGGAAGGGGCGCTGACGCGCTTGCGGCCGGTGCTGATGACGGCGTTGGTGGCCTCGCTTGGGTTCATTCCGATGGCCCTGGCGACCGGGACCGGGGCCGAGGTGCAGCGGCCGTTGGCGACCGTGGTGATTGGCGGGATCCTGTCGTCTACGGCGCTGACCTTGCTGGTGTTGCCGGCGTTGTACCAGTGGGCGTACAGGCGCGAGGAGGAGTGAGGCTGGGGCCGCTGCGCGGCCCAATCGCCGGCAAGCCGGCTCCCACCAGGGCCTGAGCACACCACCTTCCCTGTGGGAGCCGGCTTGCCGGCGATTGGGCTGCAAAGCAGCCCCACTTTCAACCCGCGCTACGAGCACTTAGCCGCTGCCCCTCAACCCCCGGCTCATCATGCAGCGATATCCGCGAAGTCTCCGGCAACGCCAACCCCCCCACCAGCGCCACCAAGGCAATCACCACCAAATAGAACGCCGGCGCCAGGCTGCTGCCGGTCTGCCCGATCAGCCAGGTCGCCACCAGCGGCGCGGTGCCGCCAAACAAGGTGTAAGCCACGTTGTAGGTGATCGCCGAGGCGGTATAGCGGGTACGGGTCGGGAAACTCTCCGACAGCAGCGCCGCCGTGACCACGCCACTGCACAGCGCCCCCACCGCCAGCAGAATCACCCCCAGCAGCGCCCCCGACATCGACCCGGAACTGGCCAGCCAGTACGCCGGAAACACGCACAGCATCACCCACAGGCAGGTGAAGCCGATGGTCTTGCGCCGCCCCACGCGGTCCGAGAACGCCCCGGCCAGCGGGCAGCCTGCCGCCGCGAACAGCAAGGCCACCGTGGTCACCAGCAGCGACTGGGCGCGGGTGAGGTTGCCGACCAGTTGCAGGTAAGTGGCGAAGTAGGTGGTGAACATGTAGAACGACAGCGCGGTCAGCGAAATGAACGCCCCCAGGTTGCGAATGGCCCGGCCATGGCTGCGCAAGGTTTCCTTGAGCGGCGAGTGTTCATGGGCCTTGCCCTCGGCCAGCGCCTGGCGGAAGGCCGGGGTTTCTTCCATGCGCCAGCGCAGGTACAACCCCACCAGCCCCAGTGGCGCGGCCACCAGAAACGGCACGCGCCAGCCCCAGCTGCTCATCGCTTCGGCCGACAGGCTGGCTTCCAGGCCATAGGCGATTACCGCCGCGCAGGCGAATGCGGAAAAGGTCGACACCGGCACGAAGCTGCCATAGAACGCCCGTCGGTTGCGCGGCGCGTGCTCCATCAGGTACGCGCAGGCCCCGGCGTACTCGCCGCCGGCGGAAAAGCCCTGCAGGCAGCGCGCCAGGGTCAGCAGCGCCGGCGCGGCGAGGCCGATGCTGGCGTAGGTCGGCAGTAGGCCGATCAGGGTGGTGGAGCCGGCCATCAGCAGGATGGTCAGCGACAGGATGCGCTTGCGCCCCAGCCGGTCGCCCAGGGCACCGAAGACGATGCCGCCCAGTGGCCGCAAGGCGAAGGCCACGGCGAACACGGCAAAGGTCTTGAGCAACGCCACGCTGGCATCGCCGCTGGCGAAGAACTGGCTGGCGATCAGGGTGGCGAGAAAGCCGTAGACCGCGAAGTCGAACCATTCGACGAAATTGCCGATGGCCGAGGCGGCGATGACCCGGCGAAGGGTGGCGGGGGATACCTCATGAGATGCGCACATGTGCAGGTGCTCCGGTTCCATAGGCAGCCTGAAGGAACGTGAGGCGGTCGAGGCCGCGTCATCGATGTTGTACCGGCAGTAGACCGGGGTGTGCGGGGTGGCGCTTCTTCATGGGCGACATCGGGATATCTGTTCTGGCCGGGCAGGCCCTATCGCCGGCAAGCCGGCTCCCACAGGCACAGCACAGGCCTTGAAAACTATGATGTCCCTGTGGGAACCGGCTTGCCGGCGATAGGGTCTGCGCAGGCGCCAACCCATGCGCTAGAGTCTGTGGCTGCAGTTACAACAAGGAGCCGACCATGGCCCAGAACATCTACGACAACCCCGACTTCTTCGCCGGCTACAGCCAGCTGCCGCGCCAGCAGCTGGGCCTGGACGGCGCGCCGGAATGGCCGGCGATTCGCGCCATGCTGCCCAGCCTTCGCGGCAAGCGCGTGGTCGACCTTGGCTGCGGTTTCGGCTGGGCCTCGCGCTGGATGCGCGAACAAGGCGCCGCCTCGGTGCTGGGCCTGGACCTGTCGCAGAAAATGCTCGAACGCGCCCGCCGCGACACCCATGACCCGGCCATCGAATACCGCAGCGCCGACCTCGACCAACTGCAGCTGCCGCCGGCCGCCTTCGACCTGGCCTACAGCGCACTGACCTTCCACTACGTCCAGGACTTCGCCCGCCTGCTGCGCACCCTCGCCCAGGCCTTGGCCCCGGGTGGCCACCTGGTGTTCACCGTCGAGCACCCGATCTACATGGCCGCCGCCCACCCGCAGTGGTTCAAGGACGCGGACGGCCGCCCGACCTGGCCGGTCAATGGCTACGCGAACGAGGGCGAACGGCGCACCGACTGGTTTGCCAAGGGCGTGCTGAAGTACCACCGCACCCTGGCCAGCACCCTCAATACGCTGATCGACGCCGGGTTGCGGATAAACCGGGTCGAGGAATTCGCGCCCAGCGCCGAGCAGGTGGCCGCGATGCCATCACTGGCCGAGGAGCGCGAGCGGCCGATGATGTTGCTGGTGGCCGCACAGCGCTGAAACCGAGCAGGCCGGCCTGCTCATCTGCCCGTCAGAAACGCATGTCCAGCGCCACCTCGAAGGTCCTCGGTGCGCCCATGTAGTACTGCAGCCCGTAGGCCTGCTTGGCATACACCTCGTCGGTCAGGTTGCGCACCCGCCCGGTGAGCGTGGTGTGCTCGTCCAGCCGGTAGCGGGCGAAGGCGCCGAACAGGGTATAGGCCGGGGCCTTGAGGGTATTGGCGTTGTCGGCATACACCGAACCCACGTAGCGCCCATCCATGCCCACCGACCAGGCGGGGTTGAAGCTGTAGGTCAGCCACAGGTTGGCGACGTTGGCCGGCACGTTGACCGGGTTGTTGCCCTCGCGCGACACCGACACGCCGTTGACGGCCTCGTTGAAGGTGTCGTACTTGGCGTCCACATACGCATAGTTGGCCTCGGCCAGCAGCTTGGCCGTCACCTGCAGGCGCCCGGCCAGCTCGATGCCGCGGGAGGTCTGCTGGCCGGCCTGGACCGTGAGATTGGGGTCGACCGAATCGCGCACGGCAAAGTCCTTGCGCACGATCTGGTACAGCGCCACCGTCGCCGCGCCGCGCCCGTCGAGGAAATCGAACTTGCTGCCCACTTCCCACTGCTCGCCCTTGGACAGGTCGTACAGGCCGACATTGGAATAGGTGGCCGCAGCCAGCGAGCCGGCCGGCAGGTCGGCGGCGGTGCTGTACTGGGCATAGACGCTGGCCGACGGGGTGAGCGCGTAGGTCAGGCCGATGCGCCCGGACAGCGGCTCCCAGCGCCGCTCGAAGTAGGCCGGCGAGGTGGGGGTGACGGCGCCGTAGTTGGTCACCTGCATGTCCAGGTAGTCGTAGCGCAGGGCGGTCAGCAGGGCCAGGCGCTCGGTCAGCTGCAGGCGGTTTTCGGCGAACACGGCGCGGTTGGTCAGCTCATGGCGGCGCTGCTTGGTCAGGCCGGCATTGACCCCGGGAATGTCGTCGAAGCTGCCCGGGTCGAAGTGCTCGGGGTCGACCACGTCGGTGTAGCTGCCCGAGGTCGGGTACAGGGTCTGGCGCATGCGCGAATAGTCCAGGCCCAGCGACCACTGGCTGGCCAGGCCGAACAGGTGGTTGTCATGGCGCAGTTCGATGCGGTCGCCCAGCACGTTCTGGTCGTGGCGTTGCAGGTAGGGGCTGGCGCGCTGCACATCGCCGTTCGGGGTGTAGCTGTAACGCTCCAGGTTGCGGTAGTCGCGCTGGGCGTTGTAGTGGTACAGCGTGTTCTGCACGCTGGTGCTGTCGCTGAGCTGGTAATCGAGGATCGAGCGCAACCAGCGCACCCGCTGCTCGTAACGCCCGTCGGCGACGTTGTAGTTTTCGAAGCGGCGGCTGTTGTCGATCTTCATGGTGCTGCGCCCGGGCAGGATCGGCGAGCCCCAGTACGGGCTGTCCTCGCGGTCTTCCTGATACTCCAGCGCCAGGGTGTGGGTGAGGTTGGGGGTGAGGTCGCTGAGCAGCGAAAACGCCAGGCTGTCGGTTTGCCGCTCGTTGCGGTCGATGTAGCCGTTGCCGCTGCCATGGCTGTAGTCCAGGCGCATGAAGTGGCGGGCGTCGGCGGGGTTGCTGGCCAGCGCCTGGTTGATGCCGAAGGCCACTTCCGCGTCGTCGAAGCTGCCATAGCGCACACGGCCGTCGATGATCTGTTGGTCGCGGCTGGCGAGCTTGGTGATGTAGTTGATCGAGCCGCCGACCGAGCCTGCGCCATGCAAGAACGACGACGGGCCGCCGAGCAGTTCGACGCGGTCCAGCACCCAGGCATCCACCGGCCGCGTGGCGCTGCTGTAGCCCAGGTTGATGCCGTTGTAGAGCTGGGTGACCTGGTTCTGGGTGAAGCCGCGGTAGCTGACGAAGCCGCCGTAGCCTGGGTTGGCCGAGGCGTTGACGCCGGTCATGGCGTTGATCACGTCCTGGCTGTCCTTGGCGCCGCGCTCTTCGATCACGCGCCGGTCCGACACGCTCACCGAGGCGGGCGTTTCGCGGGCGGTCAGGCCCAACCGGGAGCCGGTGCGGATGGGTTCATCCAGCTGCACGCCGGAGGGCGCTTCGCGCTCGCCGTCGATGGTGGTGGCGCTCAGTTCAACGGCGGCATCGTCCGCCCAGGCAAAGGTGCAGGTGCCCATGAGGAGCACCAGGGAGGTATTGCGAAACATGTTTTTATGTCTTCCACGCAAGGGTCATGGCTGACCACGCACGCGCGCAGGCGCGCCCGGCTTATCAGTGGTCAGGCGAAATGCAAGGCTGCAGCGGGGAAGACGGCGGGGGAGGCGCGGGGGTTGAGGGCAGGGCGTTGGTAGCGTGGCGGCGGCTGCGCCCAGCTGCGCACCACGATCGGCGAGCTGGCGGCGCTGTGGGCCGGGGCGAACGACCAGCCGGCGCTGCTCAGCGGCACGGCCATGCCGAACGAGGAACACACCGGGCAGTCGAGCTGGGCCATGTGCTGGTCGCCGCCGGCGCCATCGAGGTCGATGGCCACGCCGTGCTCGCTGTTGATCGAGCAGAACCCGCCTTCCAGGCCGGCCAGGCGCAGGCCGCCCATCTGGCCATGGTGCAGGCCGCACAGCAATAGGCTGAACAGGACGCTGGCATAGAGCGTCCAGGCGGTCAGCGTGCGGGTCTGCCGGGTGGTTTTCATGGCGGCGAATCTACCACCCGGACGAACGGTCGGGTAGCCCTTGGGCGCGGCAGGTTGTCGCAGCTAGGCGGCCCGCTCCAGGGCATCGAGCAGCTCGACGAACTCCTGCGCCAGCCTGTGCCGCGGCGCCAGGTGCACCAGCGGCACCGATACCTGGTGCGATTCACGCATCTTGATCGAGCTGCTCAGGTACACCGGCAACACCGGCAGGCCTTCGCTGCGCAGCTGATCGACCAGGGTCTGGTGCAACGCCGTGCGCCCGGCGAACTGGTTGACCACCACGCCTTCGACCTGCAGCGCCGGGTTGTGGTCCTGGCGCAGCTCCTCGACTTCGGCCATGACGCTGTACAGCGCCTGGCGCGAGAAGCTGTCGCAGTCGAATGGAATCAGCAGGCGCTCGGCCGCCACCAGGGCGCTGAAGGTGTAGAAGTTCAGCGCAGGCGGGGTGTCGATGTAGATGCGCTCGTAGTCTTCGCCCAGCTCCACCAGCAGCTTGCGCAGCTTGTTGATCTTGAACTTGCTCTCCAGCTTGCTCTGCAGGTCGCTGAGGTCGGGGCTGGCAGTGACCAGGTGCAGGTTGGGGTAGCGCGTCTGGGTGATCGCCACGCGGTGCTTCTTGCCGGCGGCGAGCGTGGGCGAGAGGGTCTGGCGGAAGAAGTCGGCGATGCCGGCGGGGATGGCGTCGTCGGTCAGCCCGGTGAGGTAGTAGGTGGCGTTGGCCTGCGGGTCGAGGTCGACCAGCAGTGTGCGATAGCCCTCGGCGGCGCTGGCTGCGGCCAGGTTGCAGGCAATGCTCGATTTGCCCACGCCACCTTTCTGATTGAAAACCACACGACGCATGAGACGCTCATCCATGAAGGGGGAAATGTCAGGTTGGGGTCAATCCTATGACCGAAAGACGACAGTTTTATGACAACACTTGTTACAACTAGCGTAGTAGAGCTTTTTCTTCCTGCTCGGCCAATTCGTCCTCCACCTGCTGCATGCGCTGCTCGGCCAGTGCCTGCACCTTCGGATCGCGCGCGGTCTCGCGCATCAGCCGGGTGAGCTTGGCGCTCAGTTGCTGGCCCGCTTCGGTGTCTTCCATGGCCCGGGCCTTGGCCGGGTCGCGGGTGGCGGCGACGATGCTGGCGAATTCGGCGTCGCTGAAGTTCTGCTCGCTGTAGAGCTTGAACAGGTCCTGGCGCTGGTCCTCGACCGTGAGGTGCTTGCGCAGGACCGCGCCGATGGCCTGCTGGTCGAGCTGCGGGTGGGTGCGCTGCAGCAGCGCGGCCATGCGCTCGATGTTGTGCTCGTAGGCTTCCTGCAAGGGCAGGTTGGCCAGGATCTGTGCTTCACGGGTGGGCTTCTGGTCGCAGGCGCAGAGCGCGGCAGCGAACAGCAGGGGCAACAGCAACTTCGGCAAGCGGGGCATGGAGGTGGGCCTTGGGCGGGTGTTTCAGAGCGGCGATTATAGCGGGGCGCCCGGGCAATTGCGCCGGGCACCGTGCGGGCGATTCAAGGCGTGCCGTTGCGGCCGTGGGCGACGAAGCCGGGGCGTGCGGTGAGGCGCTCGAAGTACGCGCTCACCGCTGGCAGCGGCGGGTGCTCGAAGGGCGTCTCGAACCAGCGGTTCACCGACAGCCCGATGGGGATGTCGGCCAGGGTGAAGTGCTCACCTGCCACGTAGGCACCGGTGGCGGCGAGCTGGCGCTCGAGGATCTGCATGTTGTGCGCCCATTGCGCGCAGCCCTCGGCCAGCGCCTGCGGGTCCTGGTGCGCCGGGGAGTGGCGTACCAGCGACTGGAAGGCATAGCTCCAGGCGCGGTTCAGGTCCGAGGCCTGCCAGTCGATCCACTGGTCCACGCGGGCCCGGGCGATTGCCTCGGTGGGGTAGCAGGCGGCCTCGCCATAGCGGTTGGCGAGGTAGCGGATGATGCTGTTGGATTCCCAAAGAGTGAAGTCGCCATCCTGGATCACCGGCACCATGGCGTTGGGGTTGAGGGCGATAAATTCCGCGCTGCTGGTGGGCTTGAAGCCCGTGCCCCAGTCTTCGCGCTGGAACGGGATATCGAATTCGACGCAGGCCCAGAGGACCTTGCGCACGTTGATGGAAGACGCTCTGCCCAGTATCCGTAACATGCCGTGGTCCTTGCTCGGGGAAGCGCCGATCGTCCGACAGGCCATGATCTGGGTCAAGGGGCTGGGTGAAAACTACCCAGGGCTGTGCCGAATTGGTGCATATTTGCCTCCAAATAAGTCACGCAGCACACATCGATCGCGCCCGATCGGCGCTTTACTGTGCATGTTGCACCGGTTTTCCTATGCCTCGCGCCTGCTTTTTTCGGCTTTTCCAGCCCCTGCAAAAGCGGCCCGCATATTGCTCTTGCCGCTGCACCTACTACCCGGAGCACCCCGACCATGAGCTCACCCTCCGAATTCCCCCTGTGCGAAGCGCCCCAGCATGCGCGCAAGGGCCTGTTGCCGATCGCCATGGTGCTGTTCAGCTTCACCTTCTTCACCGGCACCATGTTCGCCGGCGGCAAGCTGGGCATGGCCTTCGGCTTCGTCGACATGCTCTGGGTCGCCGTCATCGGCAACAGCCTGCTGGCGCTGTATGCCGCAGCCCTGGCGTTCATCGCTTCGCGCAGCGGGCTCAATACCGTGCTCATGGGCCGCTTCTGCTTCGGTGAGGCGGGCAGCCGGCTTTCGGACTTTCTGCTCGGTTTCGCCGAACTTGGCTGGTACGCCTGGGGCACCGCCACGGTGGCCATCGTGCTGGTCAAGCTGCTGGGGCTGGCGCCTGGCTTCACGGTGCCGCTGATGGTGCTGTTCGGGCTGGGCTTCAGCATTACCGCCATCGTCGGCTTCAAGGGCCTGGACCTGCTGTCGCGGGTGTCGGTGCCGCTGATGTTCGCGCTGCTGGTGATCTCCATGGTGATCGCCACCCGTGATGTCGGCGGCCTGCAGCAGCTCGCCGCGCTGGTGCCGCATGAAACCCTGACCTTCTCGGCCGCAGTGACCATGGTCTTCGGCACCTTCGCCAGCGGCGCCACCCAGGCCACCAACTGGACGCGCCTGTCGCGCAGCGGGCGGGTGGCAGTCACCGCCAGCATCGTCGCGTTCCTGCTCGGCAACGGCCTGATGGTGGTGGCGGGGGCCTGGTGCGCGATGGTCTACCAGCAGGCCGACATCGTCGAGGTGATGATGCTTCAGGGCCTGTCGTTCGCGGCGGTGGTGATGCTCTGCCTGAACCTGTGGACCATCCAGGGGCCGACCATCTACAACGTCTCGGCGGCGGCCTGCCACCTGCTGCGCAGCGAACGCCGGCGCAGCATGACCCTGGCAGCCGCGGGTGTCGGCATCCTGCTGGCGATCGGTGGCATGTACGAAATGCTGATCCCGTTCCTGGTGCTGCTGGGCTCGATCATCCCGCCGGTGGGCGGGGTGATCATGGCCGACTTCTGGTACCGCCACCGTGGCAAGTACCCGGCGCTGGCCTCGGTCAGCCTGCCGCGCTACAACGTTGCCGGGCTGTTCGCCTATGCTGTCGGCGCGGTGCTGGCCTACGCCTCGCCCTGGGTCGCGCCGCTGGTGGGCATCAGCGCCTCGGCGCTGTGCTACATCCTGCTGCTCGAGCTGCGTGGCCGGCGCCAGGTACTGGGCCAGGCCGAGGCCGAGCAGTGAGCCTGGCACTTGAACAACTGCTGTGCCTGCCGGGCCTGCAAGACATGCGCGTGCGCGCCGGCGCCCGCCACCTGCAGCGGCGCGTGCGCTGGCCCTACGTGGCGGAGAACGAAGGCATCGCCGAATGGGTGATGGGCGGCGAGCTGGTGTTCGTCACCGGCATCAACCACCCGCGTGGCGAGGGCAACCTGCTGAGCCTGGTGGAGGATGGCGAGGCGGTGGGCATCGCCGGCATGGTGATCCTCACCGGTGGCTCGTTCATCCAGCGCATACCCCCTGCGGTCATCGCCCGCGCCGAGCAGCTGGGCCTGCCGCTGATCGAGCAGCCCTATGCGCTGAAGATGGTGGTGGTCACCCACCTGATCGGTACCGCGCTGGTGCAGATGACCCAGGAGCGGCGTTCGCGCAACGACATCCTTGGCCAGTTGCTGACCGGCGATTACCCCAGCCTGGCCATCGCCCGCCAGCGTGCGGCGCACCTGCAACTGGCGCTGGAGGGCCCACGCCGGCTGGTGGCGCTGCGCCTGTCGGCGGTCGACGGGCTGTTCGAACGGCACGGCCTGGCCCAGGGCGAGCGCCTGTGGCAAGGCACCCGGCAGGCACTGGAAGACGTGCTGGAAGCCTGGTGCCGCAGCCGGCCCGAAGCGGTCACGGCGCAATTGGCCGGGGACTTGTTCGTGCTGCTGTTGCCCGACGCGCCCGACCTGCGCGCAGCCCTGGCTGGCCTGTACCGGCAACTGGCCGAGCTGGCGGGCGAGATGGGCCTGTTCATGGGCCTTTCCAGCCCCGCCGAGGACTGTGCCCGCTACCGCCAGGCCCTGAACGAAGCGCGCCAGGCGCTGGAGGTGGCGCAGAACCTGCGCCCGGCCAGCGGCCTTTGCGACTTCAGCGAGCTGGGCGTGCTGCGCTTGCTGCAAGGGGTGGTCGACCGTTCGCTGCTCGACGACTTCGTCAGCCAGACCCTCGGCCCGCTGCGCAGCCCCGGGCGCAAGCAGCCCAATACCTTGTTGCACACCCTCGATGCCCTGCTCATGGAAAACGGCAACGGCCTCAAGGCCGGGCAGCGCCTGGGTGTGCACCGCAACACCATCAACCAACGGATGCAACGCATCGAACAACTGAGCGGGCAGTCCCTGGACGACCCGCTTTTTCGCATGAATGCTGCGGTCGCTATGCTGATATGGCGCATGACCGAAGCCCAAGGCAAGGAGTAACCCCATGAACATCATCAACGCACGCCTGCGCGGCAAGGCCGGCTTGTTCCGCATCGAACTGCAGGGCGAGCGCATCGCCGCCATCGTGCCCCAGGCCGCGGTTGTCGCTGCCGCCGGCGACGACCTGGACGCCCAGCAGAACCTGGTGGTGGCGCCCTTCGTCGAGCCGCACATCCACCTGGACGCGACCCTCACCGCAGGCGAGCCGAACTGGAACATGAGCGGCACCCTGTTCGAAGGCATCGAGCGCTGGGCCGAGCGCAAGGCGATCACTACCCACGACGACATCAAGACCCGCGCCAAGAAGACCATCGGCATGCTGGTGGACCACGGTATCCAGCATGTGCGCACCCACGTCGACGTCACCGACCCCAAGCTCACCGCGCTCAAGGCCATGGTCGAGGTGCGCGAGGAAGTGCGCGCGCTGGTCGACCTGCAGATCGTCGCCTTCCCCCAGGAGGGCATCGAGTCGTATGCCAACGGCCGGGCGCTGATGACCGAGGCGGTGGCCATGGGCGCCGATGTGGTGGGCGGCATCCCGCACTTTGAAAACACCCGCGACCAGGGCGTGTCGTCGGTGAAGTTCCTGATGGAGCTGGCCGAGCGCACCGGTTGCCTGGTGGATGTGCATTGCGACGAGACCGACGACCCGCAGTCGCGTTTTCTCGAGGTGCTGGCCGAAGAGGCGAGGGTACGTGGCATGGGCGCGCGGGTGACGGCGAGCCACACCACGGCCATGGGCTCGTATGACAATGCCTACTGCTCCAAGCTGTTCCGCTTGCTGAAGATGTCGGGCATCAACTTCGTCTCGTGCCCGACCGAAAGCATCCACCTGCAGGGGCGCTTCGACACCTACCCGAAACGCCGCGGCCTGACCCGCGTGGCGGAAATCGACCGGGCCGGGATGAACGTCTGCTTTGGCCAGGATTCGATCGTCGACCCGTGGTACCCGCTGGGCAACGGCAACATCCTGCGCATCCTCGAGGCCGGCCTGCACATCTGCCACATGCTCGGCTACGAGGACTTGCAGCGCTGCCTGGACCTGATCACCGACAACAGCGCCCGCACCCTCAACCTGGGTGAGCGCTATGGCATCGAAGTGGGGCGCCCGGCGAACCTTTTGTTGCTGTCGGCGGCCGATGACTACGAGATGGTCCGCAGCCAGGGGCATGCACGGGTGTCGGTGCGCCACGGCAAGGTGCTGATGCGGCGCACCCCGGCGCAGATCGAACGCTTCGCCTAAAGCATTCACCACCCTTTGTGGGAGCCGGCTTGCCGGCGATGCAGGCACCGCGGTGCAGGGCACCGGCTGCGCCGGTGATCGCCGGCAAGCCGGCTCCCACAATGACCGCGGTGTTTGCCCAGGTGCAGATATCCGTCCCCCGTGTGGCACCCACTCAAGCCAACTCCGGCGCAGATCGAGCGCTTCGCCTGAAGCGTTCACCACGCTTTTGTGGGAGCCGGCTTGCCGGCTCCCACAATGTCAGCGGTGTTTGCCCAGGCGCAGACATCCGCCGCCAGCTCTGGCATCGTATGGCACCGACTCAAGCCAAACTGCCAAGCCCCTATGGACTCGCTCTACCTCATCGCCCTCGGCGCCATCGTTGCCGGTTTCGTCCAGGGCCTTTCCGGCTTCGCCTTCGGCATGGTCGCCATGTCGTTCTGGGCCTGGGGCCTGGAGCCGCGCCTGGCGGCCTCGCTGACCGTGTTCGGCAGCCTCGCCGGCCAGCTGATCGCCGTGTTCAGCGTGCGCCGCGGCTTCAGCTGGCCGCTGTTGTGGCCCTTCGTGCTCGGCGGCCTGGCCGGCATCCCGCTGGGGGTGTGGGTGCTGCCGTACCTCAATATGCTCTGGTTCAAGGCCGTGTTCGGCACGCTGCTGGTGCTGTGGTGCCCGTTGATGCTGTTGGCGCCGCGCCTGCCCAGGCTGCCGGGCAACCGCCTGGCCGACGGCGCCGTGGGCATGCTCGGCGGGGCGCTGGGCGGCATCGGCGGCTTTACCGGCACAGTGCCTACACTGTGGTGTACCTTGCGCGGCTTCGAGCGTGATACCCAGCGCGCGGTCATCCAGAACTTCAACCTGTCGATGCTGGCGGTAACCATGCTCACCTACCTGGGCACCGGCGTGGTCACCCGCGACATGCTGCCCTCGTTCGGCGTGGTGCTGCTGGCCATGGCCCTGCCGGCGCTGTTCGGCACGCGGGTGTACCTGGGTATCAGCGAGCAAGCGTTCCGCCGCGTGGTGCTGGGTTTGCTGACCCTGTCCGGGGTGGCCATGCTGATGGCCTCGTTGCCCCAGTTGCTGGCCGCTTGAACTTGCCTGGGGGCGCCGAACTTGGCACCCTTTGGCCCGTTTCGCACTTACCGCTACAGAAGGAATCGCACCGTTGAGTTGGGACATCACCAGGAAACCCCTCGCGGCCACGCTGCTGGTCCTGATCGCCATGCTGCTGTTCTACGTGCTGTTCAAGAACAACGCGCGGCTGGATGCATCCCTGACCTACGCCTACCTCACCTACCCGAGCCAGTTCAGCGAGCGCATCAGCCGCGCCAACGAACAGCTCAAGTACGAACAGTTGCAGCCGCGCATCGACCGCATCGCCGAGGGCGCGTTGAACCCGGACCAGGTCGACCGCCTGGTGGAACTGGCCCAGGCGCCTTACGCGCAGTTGTTTGCCAAGCCGTTCGAAGCGGGCCTGGTGGACCACCGCACGGGCCTGCTGATCGACCTGCACAACAGCGGCGACACCGTGGTGCGCCAGGTCAAGATTCGCCTGCCGGCCAAGGGCCTGGTACAGGTCCGCGATGCGGCAGGCAACGACACCCTCTACGAAACCTCGACGCCCCAGGTCCAGATCGCCAGCATCGAAGCAGGTGGGGTGTACAAGGTGTGGGTCTATTTCGATGCCGACTATGCGCAGATCCGCCAGGGCGGCATCAGCATCAGCCACGCCGACGGCGCGGCTGATGTGCAGGTGTACCGCGAGTTCGCCGGCTTCCCGGCGCTGGTGGCGCGCTACAGCAGCGAACTGGTGATGCTGCTGGGCGTGCTGGTGCTGGGCGTGCTCGGGCTCGGGGCCTGCCTGGTGCGGCGGCGGGTGCCAGGCTTGCCTTCCTGAGTGAGCCCTGAGGGGCGTCAGTGAGCGCTGTCGTGCAGCGCCAGGCTTTCGCGCAGTTGCGCGACCATGGCGGTGCGCAGATCTTCCGGTGCCTGCACACGAATCGAACCTGCCTGGGACAGCAGCCAACCCATCAGCGCACGGCTGTCGTCGACCGTGGCCGCCAGCCTGGCGCCGCCGGTGCGCTGTGGCGCCAGCTGCATGTCTTCGGACAGCGGCTGGTCTTCCAGGCGCCGGGCAAGGCCGTCGTCCACCCAGGCGCGCAGTTCGATCTGCGCGGTGGGCGAAAGCTGGTCGGGTTGCAGCTGTTGCACTTCCTCCAGGCTCAACCCCGGTTGCCAGTACCAGCCATAAGGCATGCCCTTGCTGTTGCAGTGCACCGGAAACAGTGTGGCCAGCTCGTTGAGGTCACGCTCCACCGTGCGCTTGCTGGTCTTGTGCCCGGCCTTGGCCAGGGCGGCCTGCAACTGCAGGGCACTCATGCCGGGGTGGCGGTCGGGCAGCAACTTGAGCAGCTGCCACTGGCGGGCGATGGTATGGCGGGTAGGGTGGCTGGGCACGGGTCTCGTCCTTGAGCGCCGGGCGCAAGGTGCGCCCGCAGTGATGGCATATAGCTATTGTGCGTAGCATACCCGTTCACAGGATCGGATCCAAGTTCCAGCCCGGCCCACCCGTCAGTCCAGGCTGGCTTGCAACGCCTCGATGAACACCTCTTCGGCGCGGCTCAAACGCTGCTCCCGGTTCCATAGCAAGTGAATGTCCACATCGGCGATCCCCTCTTGCGGCGCCAGCTTCCACAACAGCCCCGCTGCCACGTCCGGCGCCACCACGTGCTCCGGCAGGCAGCCGATGCCGAAGCCTGCGATCACCAGCCGGCGCACTTCCTCAAGGCTTGGCGAAGAGGCCACGATGCGCCCGGAGAAGCCCTGCTGGTCGCGGAAGATGGTCAGCGGCGAGAGCATGCCGCCGATCTGGTCGCTGGTGAAACTGACGAAGTTCTCCCGCTGCAGGTCGCCTTCGGCCTGGCCGAACAGGGCATGGTGCTTGCCGCAGAAGAAGGCGTAGCGCTGGCGCAGGAACAGCCGCTGCTCCAGCCGCGGTTGTGGCCGGCGGTTGAGGCTCAGGCCTGCGGTGGCGGTCTTTTCCTGCAACGCGGCGACGATATCGGAGCTGCGCATCACGTCGATTTCCAGGTCCACCCGTGGGTGCAAACGGTGGAAATCGGCGAGAAAATCGTCGAAACGCTCGCTGACGATGCGGCTGATCATCAGCAACCGCACCTTGCCCACCAGCTCATCGGCCGGTTGCTCCAACAGGCCGCCGATCTGCGACATCTGCCCGTACACCTCGCCAGCCAGCTGGAACAGCTGCTCGCCCATGTCGGTGAGCACGAAGCGTGGCCCGCGGCGGGCAATCAGCTGGCGCCCCAGCTGGTCTTCCAGGCGCTTGAGGGCCTGGCTCACGGCCGGCTGGGTCAGGTGCAGGCGCGCGGCGGCGCGGCTGATCGACAGCTCCTGGCCGATCACGCGGAAGGTGCGCAGCAGGTTCCAGTCGAGGCGGTCGTTGAGCAGGCGGTCAGACATAGGGGGCTCGATGATAAGCGTGGTTAATAGTTCGAATAATAAATAGAAAATTGACTAATCATAGCCCCGGGCCGATAAATCGCAGTCAGCGCGCCGCCAGAGCGCCACCGTGACCCTTCCAACTCCTGCCAGAAAAACAAGCAAAGGAGCCCCCATGAAGCCAATCGCTTCGCCCCAGCCGCGCCGCGCCGCTGCCGCCGCCTTCATCGGTACCATGATCGAGTGGTACGACTTCTACATCTACGCCACCGCCGCCGCCCTGGTGTTCGGCGCCTTGTTCTTCCCCTCCGACAACAGCCTGTTCAGCACCATGGCCGCCTTCGGCACCTTTGCCGTGGGCTTTTTCGCCCGGCCACTGGGCGGCATCGTGTTCGGCCATGTGGGCGACCGCATCGGGCGCAAGAAGTCGCTGGTCATCACCTTGCTGATGATGGGCATCGTCACCGTGTGCATCGGCCTGCTGCCGACCTACGCGCAGATCGGCACCGCAGCACCGGTGCTGCTGATCATCCTGCGCGTGGTCCAGGGCATCGCCGTGGGCGGTGAGTGGGGCGGGGCGGTGCTGATGGCCGGGGAGCATGCGCCCAAGGGCCGGCGCAACTTCTTTGCCTCGTTCGCCCAGCTGGGCAGCCCGGCGGGGCTGATCCTCTCGCTGCTGGCCTTTGGCGCCGTCACCCGCCTGCCGGAGGATCAGCTGATGAGCTGGGGCTGGCGCGTGCCGTTCCTGGCCAGCGCGCTGCTGTTGCTGGTGGGCCTGGCGATCCGCCTGGGGGTCAACGAATCGCCCGAATTCCTGGCCAGCCGCGAGCAGGCGCAAAAGGCCCTGCGCAAGGAGCAGGCACCGGTGCTGGAAGTGCTGCGCACCGCCTGGCGCCCGCTGCTGCTGTGCATCGGCGCCAATACCCTGGGCATTGCCGGGGTCTATTTCACCAACACCTTCATGATCAGCTACACCACCCAGCAGCTGCACCTTGAACGCTCGCTGATTCTCGAGTGCCTGTTCTTCGTCGCGATCATCCAGTTCTGCGTGCAGCCGCTGGCCGCCTGGCTGTCGGAAAAACTCGGCGCCACACGCTTTCTGGCCCTGGTCGCGCTGCTGGCCATGGCCTCGCCGTACCCGATGTTCGTGCTGGTCAGCTCCGGCCAAGGGCCGTTGATCGTGCTCGGCATCGCCCTGGCCGCCGCCTGCATGGCCTCGTTCTACGCGGTGATCGCCGGCTACGTCAGCGGCATGTTCGAAACCCGCGTGCGCTACACCGCCATTTCCATGGCCTACCAGGTGTGCGGCGCCATCGCCGGCGGCCTGACCCCACTGATCGGCACCTGGCTGGCCCACACCTTCACCGGGCAGTGGTGGCCGATGGCCGTGTTCTACACCCTGATCGCCAGCGTTTCCCTGGCCTGCGTGCTGGCCCTGTCGCGCCAGTACGCCCGCAGTCAGCAACTGGAACTGGCCTGAATCATTCGTTTTAGTTAGGAGTACCCCTATGTTGAAAAGCAATGGCGAGCGCCTGTGGGCGAGCCTGATGGCCATGGCCGAAGTCGGCGCCACCGCCCGCGGCGGCAGCTGCCGCCTGGCCCTGAGCGACGAGGACAAGGCCGGCCGCGAGCTGTTCAGCCACTGGTGCCGCGAGGCCGGGCTGAGCCTGTCGGTGGACGCCATCGGCAACCTGTTCGCCCGCCGCCCCGGCAGCGACCCGGATGCCGCCCCGGTGATGATCGGCAGCCACCTCGACACCCAGCCCGAAGGCGGCCGTTTCGATGGCGTCTACGGCGTGCTGGGTGGGCTGGAGGTGGTACGGCGCCTGAACGACCTGGGCATCCAGACCCGCAAGCCGCTGGAAATCGCCGTGTGGACCAACGAGGAGGGCGCCCGTTTCACCCCGGCCATGTTCGGCTCGGCGGTGTTCACCGGCACCCTGCCCCTGGAGCAGGCCCTGGCCATCCGCGATGCCGACGGCATCAGCGTGGCCGCTGAACTGCAGCGCACCGGTTACGCCGGCCAGCGCCCGCTGGGCGGCAAGGTCGATGCCTACTTCGAGGCGCATATCGAGCAAGGCCCGATTCTCGAGGACAACGCCAAGGCCATTGGCGTGGTCAGCGGCGGCCAGGCCATCCGCTGGCTGGACGTCACCGTCGAAGGCATGGCCGCGCATGCCGGCACCACGCCGATGCCGCTGCGCAAGGACGCCCTGTATGGCGCCGCGCGGATGATCCAGGCCGTCGAGCAGCTGGCCGCCGATTTCGCCCCGCAGGGCCTGACCACCGTGGGCGAGCTGTCGATTGCCAAGCCCTCGCGCAACACCATCCCGGGTGCGCTGCGCTTCACCGTCGATTTGCGCCACCACCGTGACGAGGCCATCGAGGCCATGGAACGCGACCTGGGCCAGCAGCTGCAGGCCATCGCCGCCCAGCGCGGCCTCAAGGTGCGCATCGAGCGCCACTGGGTCAGCCCGGCGACGCCCTTCGATGCCGACTGCGTGGCCGCCGTGCAGCAGGCGGTGGACGGCCTTGGCTATGCCCAGCAGGCCATCGTCAGCGGCGCCGGCCACGATGCCATCCTGCTGGCGCGCTACTGCCCGACGGCGATGGTGTTCATCCCCTGCGTCGGCGGCCTGAGCCACAACGAGGCCGAAGACGTGCTGCCCGAGGATGCCCGCCAGGGTGTCGACGTACTGCTCAACGCCGTGCTGGCCCGCGCCGGCCGTGTCGAACAAGGAGAAGCCTGATGCGTTGCTACTTCCACCCCGAACAACTGCTGCACCATCCGCGCAGCTACTACTCGCGCGGCGCCATGCGCACCCCGCAGGAAGTCCCCGAGCGCGCCCAGCGCCTGCTGCAGGCGGCCAAGGGCCTGGGCTTCGACATCCGCCAGCCCGACGATGCCGGGCTTGGCCCGCTCAAGGCCGTGCATGGCCAGGCGTACCTGGCCTTCCTCGAAGAGGCCCATGCACGCTGGAAGGAAGTGCCCGAGGACTGGGGCGATGAGGTGATGTCGAACATCTTCGTGCGCGAGCCCAATGCCCTGCGCGGCATCCTTGCCCAGGCCGGGCGCTACCTGGCCGACGGCAGCTGCCCGGTGGGCGAGCACACCTGGCGTTCGGCCTACTGGTCGGCGCAGAGCGCGGTGGCCGCGGCCAAGGCCATCCTCGATGGCGAGCCGGCCGCTTACGCGCTGTGCCGGCCACCGGGGCACCATGCGCGGTTCGATGCGGCCGGGGGGTTCTGCTATGTGAACAATGCCGCGGTCGCCGCCCAGGCCTTGCGCAGCCGCTACAGCCGCGTGGCGATACTCGATACCGACATGCACCATGGGCAGGGGATCCAGGAGATCTTCTACGAACGCAATGATGTGCTGTATGTGTCGACCCATGGTGATCCGACCAACTTCTACCCAGGCGTGGCGGGGTTCGAGGACGAGCGCGGCAGTGGCGCGGGGGAGGGGTACAACCTCAACCTGCCGATGGCCCATGGCGCCAGTGAGGCGGATTTCATGGGGCAGCTGGAGATTGCCCTGGATGCGGTGAAGGACTTTGGGGCCGAGGTGCTGGTGCTGTCGCTGGGGTTCGATATCTACGAGCTGGACCCGCAGAGCAAGGTGGCGGTGACGACCGAAGGGTTCGCGCTATTGGGTGAACGGATTCGGGCGTTGCGCATGCCGTGCGTGATCGTGCAGGAGGGGGGTTATCACCTGGAGAGCCTGGAGGCCAATGCGCAGGCGTTTTTTGCGCAGAAGGGGGATTGGCGGTAGGTCAGGGGCTCGCCACAGCATTTTCACCGCCCAATAGATCGAGCGCCGCCCGCGCGGCGCATCGCGGATAAATCCGCTCCTACATTTGTTGCAACGTGCCACGGTCTGTCAGGCCATGGTTGTCCGCTTTTTGCGCCCGTCGAGAAATCGCGTCGTGCCACCCAGGCTGGCAACCATGGCCTATCAGACATAGGCACGTTGCAACAAATGTAGGAGCGGATTTATCCGCGATGCGCCGCGCGGGCGGCGCTCGATCTCACAAACACCCAAAATCCCGCGACAAGCGCCTAGATCCCCCCCCGGCGCACATGCTTCACCAGCACCTTCTCCAACAACTCCCACATCGCCGGGTCCGTACTGAACGCCACATTGAAGCGCATCCACCCGGTCGGTTCGGCATCGACCATGAACAACTGCCCAGGCCCGAGCATGATGCCTTTCTCCAGCGCATCATCCAGCAGCGCCGCACTGTCCGGAATCGCCGGGTGCCGGGTCCAGATGTACATCCCCTCGTCCGACTCGGTGAACAGCTCGAAGCCCAGCCGGTGCAGGTGCCGGCCCACGTCCTGGTGCGCCTCGGCCAGGCGCTGGCGCAGGCGCTTGAGGTGCTTGCGCCAGCGGCCGTCGATGATCGCCGCGTACACCACGCGCTCCATCACCTGCGAGGTGGTCAGGCCCGAGCGCATCTTCATGTGCAGCAGCTTCTGCGCAAGCTCCGGGTTGGCCAGCAGGTAACCGACCCGCACGTTGGGCGAAATGCTTTTCGAATAGCTGCCCACGTACACCACCTGCTGCAGGTGGTCCAGGCTGGCCAGGCACGGCTGCGGCTCGGCGATCATGTCGGCGTACAGGTTGTTCTCCACCAGGCGAAAGCCATGCTGGCTGGCCAGCTGCAGCAGCCGGTGCAACTGCGGCAGCGGGGTGCGCGAACAGGTCGGGCTGTGCAGGTGCGGCTGGGTGAAGAACGCGGTCGGGCGGTGGTGCGCCAGCAACTGCTCGAGGTGGTTGAGGTCGTAGCCGTTGGGGGTGCGCGGCACGCCGACCAGGGTGGCGCCCTGGGTGCGCAGCACGCTCATCAGGTTGGGGTAGCCCGGGTCGTCCACCAGCACCACGTCACCGGGGCGCACCAGGGTGCGCACGGCCAGGTCCAGCGCCTGGCTGGCGCCGTGGGTGAGCATCAACTGCGCAGGATTGGCGACGATCGACAACTCTTGCTGCAAGTTCTGCGCAGTCAGTGCGCGCAGCTCCGGCAGGCCCATCGGGTCGCCGTAGCCGGACAGCTCCAGCGGGCTGCCGGCCACCTGGCGCAGGCCGCGGCGCAGGCCGTCTTCGTACATCCAGTCGTTGGGCAGCCAGCCGCAGCCCGGCTTGTACGGCAGCTGGCGGGTTTCGAAGATCTGCTGCAGGTACCACTCGGAGTTGAACAATGGTCGAGTGGTGTCGGCTTCGCTGTTGTGGTTGTCCAGCAGCTCGGCCGCTGCGCGGTTGACGAAGAACCCGGCATTGCCCCTGCTCACCAGCAGGCCCTGGGCCACCAGGCGGTCGTAGGCCTCGACCACGGTGAAGGTGCTCACCGAGTACGTGGCGGCGAAGGCCCGAATAGACGGCACCTTGGCGCCTGGCTTGAGGGTCTGGTTGTCGATCAGCTCGCGCAGCCCATCGATGATCTGATTGACCAGCGGGGTCGAGGAGTCTGGGTGTAATTCAAGCATTCCGGGGGCCTTGAAGGGTGCGTAACGCCAAGCGCCTACAGGGTGTATTGCATTGGCGGCCTGTACAGTGCAGTGCGACTTTCCTGCCACTGTGCATGGCTCTATGTGTCATACATTTTTACATTAGGTGTCAGATATCGCCACATAAAGCATGTTCAGTTCGCCCGAGGGGCAAACCCTGGGGCGCGTCAGCAGGCCGCCATGGATGGCCTGCGTGTGTTGCCACACACCTCCTGCCCGCATTAGCACTGATGTACGTGAGGCCGATGACCATCGCGGCCTTGCAGTTTTCCTTGGATAAAAAGAAGCACGGGGTACACAACTGATGGACGCAACATCCACAACCACCACCGCGAAAAGCGGGCACGAGAGCAAACTCAGTGCCTCGCTCAAGTCGCGCCACCTGACGATGATGTCGATCGCCGGGGTTATCGGCGGCGCCTTGTTCGTCGGTTCCGGCAGCGTGATCCACAGCGCCGGCCCGGCTGCTGTCCTGGCCTACCTGGCGGGCGGCATCCTGGTGGTATTGATCATGCGCATGCTCGGTGAAATGGCGACGTCCTCGCCTGACACCGGCTCGTTCTCCACCTACGCCGACCGCGCGATCGGCCGTTGGGCCGGTTTCACCATCGGCTGGCTGTACTGGTGGTACTGGGTCATCCTGATGGCCTGGGAAGCTTATGTGGCGGGCAAGATCCTGCACGGTTTCTTCCCCGATGTGAGCGTCAACGTGTTCGTGCTGGCCACGACCCTGTTGCTGATCACCGTCAACTTCTTCAACGTCAAGCACTACGGTGAGTTCGAATTCTGGTTCGCGCTGATCAAGGTGATCGCGATCGTCTGCTTCCTGATCGTGTGTACCGCCGCGGTCACCAACGTCTGGCAGTTCGGTGAAGTGCGTGGCATCAGCCACCTGACCTCCGAAGGCTTCATGCCCAATGGCATCAGCACGGTGATCGGTGCGCTGCTTGGGGTGATGTTCGCCTTCCTCGGTGCCGAAATCGTCACCATCGCCGCCTCCGAAGCCAAGGACCCGGCCACCCAGATCGTCAAGGCCACCAACTCGGTGGTATGGCGTGTGTGCCTGTTCTACGTCGGCTCGATCTTCCTGATCGTCTGCCTGGTGCCGTGGAACGACCCGCAACTGGGCGTCTCCGGCTATGGCGCCTACCGCCGTACCCTGGAGCTGCTGGGCGTGCCTTACGCCGAGCTGCTGATGAACTTCGTGGTGCTGACCTCGGTGAGCAGCTGCCTGATCTCGGGCCACTACACCGCCTCGCGCATGCTGTTCTCCCTGGCCCAGCGTGGCGACGCGCCGTCGTTCTTCAAGATCACCCGCGCCGGCACCGGCGTACCGGTGTTCGCCATCATCGGTTCGTGCGCCGTGGCCGTGGTCTGCGCGCTGATCAACTTCAGCGAGACCCTGCGCCCGAAAGACGTGCTGGAAACCCTGATGAACACCACCGGCATGATCGCCCTGCTGGTGTACCTGGTGATCGCCTTCTCGCAGCTGCGCATGCGCCGCAAGCTGATCGCCGAAGGCAAGGAAGTGCGCCTGAAGATGTGGCTGTTCCCGTGGCTGACCTACCTGGTGATCGGCTTCATCGTCGCCGCCCTGGTGACCATGGCCTTCATGCCTGACTACCAGATCCTGGTGATCTCCACCGGCATCGCCGCGGCCATCGTGGTGGCCATGGGTGTGGTGCACCAGATCCGCAGCGCCAAGCAGCACTAAGCGCTAGTGGTGGTTCGAAACGGCCGGCTCCCTCGTGGACCCGGCCGTTTCGCGTTGTTGGGCCTGGGGTTGTTCGTCGGGCATGTGAAAGCGCTGGTTCATCCAGGGTGAACCAAGCAGGGCGGCGGCGGCGATCAGGGCCAGGATGGCGAGGGCCAGGAAGGTTTTCATGGGCATGCGCATAATGGGACTGACCCACAGCATAGACTGGCAGTTCCGGCCCTATCGCCGGCAAGCCGGCTCCCACAAGTACCCCACAGGATTTGAGTGTTGTGGGGTACCTGTGGGAGCCGGCTTGCCGGCGATAGGGCCCTCAAGGCCGACAGATGGCTTATGCTGAGCACACTGCCCGCCAAAAGGAGCTGCACATGGCCTGGTCCGCCACCCAGTATTCCCTGTTCGAAGACGAACGCACCCGCGCCGTGCGCGACCTGCTCGCCGCCGTGCCGCCGCGCCCGGTGCGCCATGCCACCGACCTGGGCTGCGGCCCGGGCAACTCCACCGAAGTGCTGCTGCAACGCTGCCCGGATGCCCAGGTGACCGCGCTGGACAGCGACAAGGACATGATCGACAAGGCCCGCGAGCGCAAGCGCCTGCACATCCCGCGGGTGCGCTGCGAGATCGCCGACATCAGCCAGTGGAGCGCCCCCGAGCCGCAGGACCTGATCCTGGCCAACGCCTCGCTGCAGTGGGTGCCCGACCACGGCGCGCTGTACCCGCACCTGGTGCGCCAGCTGAGCGAAGGCGGCAGCCTGGCGGTGCAGACCCCGGACAACCTCGACGAGCCGGCGCACCGGCAGCTGCGCGAGATCGCCGGGCGCGGGCGCTGGGCCGAGAAGTTCGCCGGCTTCAGCCTGCCGCCGCGACACAACGCGGCGTTCTACTACGACCTGCTCAGCCCCCTGTGCAGCCGCGTGGATGTGTGGCGCACCACCTATCACCACCCATTGCCAGGCGGCGCCGAGGCGGTGGTGGAGTGGTTCAAGGGCTCGGCCCTGCGGCCTTACCTGGCCAAGCTGGACGAAGACGAACAGGCGGACTTCCTGCAGATGTACCTGCAGGCGATGCAGCGCGACTACCCGCTGGCCACCGATGGCAAGGTGCTGCTGCCGTTCCCGCGGTTGTTCGTGATCGCTACCCGCTAACGGCGCCGCCAGCGCCGGATCACGTAGCCGTAGATGGCGAGGTTGACCAGCAGCACGATGACGCCCAGCAGCCACTGCAGCTGCGGCGTCAGCCCGGCGGGGTAGATCAGCGGCCAGATGTAGTGCTCGACGAAACCCCCGGGGTAGCCGGCATCGCCGGCAGCCAGGCGCATGCGGTTTTCCCAGTCGGTCAGCGGGCACTCCAGGTGCAGCCCCTCGACCGCCAGGCCCCAGGCCAGCGCGGGCAGGTGCAGGAGCAGGGCAGGGCGCCACCTGAGCACCAGCAGGCCGCCGAACAGCACCAGCAGGATGAAGGCCAGGTGCAGCAGCACCAGGGTGTCGGCGGCTAGGCGAAAGGGCATGGTCGCTAACCCCTCACAACCCTTCCTGCACCATCTGCAGGAAGGTCGCCACCACCCGCCGCGTGCGCTGTTCGCTCAGGCACACCAGGGTTTCGGTCAGGTGGCGTTGGCAATCGACGATCGGCAGCGCACACACCCGCGCATCGGCGCCGAACTCCGCTGCCGACACCACCCCCACGCCAATCCCCACCACCACCGCCTCGCGCGCCGCCTCCCGGCCTTCGACCTGGATCGCCGGGCGGATCCGCAAGCCGGCGCGCTGCATCTCTTCCTCGAGCGTCTGGCGCGTCACCGAGCCCGGCTCGCGCAGCACCAGCGGCGTGTCGTCCAAATCTGCCAGGTTGATCGAGCCACGGCTGGCCCACGGGTGGTTGTGCGAAACGAACGCCACCATCGGGTCGCGGCGCAAGGGCACGCAGAACAGCCGCTCGTCATCGACATCGCGCCCCAGCAGGGCCAGGTCGGCCTGGTAGCTGAACAGCCGGGCCAGCGATTCGTCGGTGTTGCCCGTTTCCACCTTGACCTGGATGCCCGGGTAGCGCTGGCAGAAGCGCGCGATCTGCGGCAGCACGTGCACCGGCGCATCCACCGCCAGCACCAGGCTGCCGGTGTGCAGGGCACGGGAGTCCTGCAGCAGGTCATGGGCCTCGGCCTCGCAGGCGAACAGGCGCTTGCTGATGCCCAGCAGGCGCTCGCCCAGGTCGGTCAGCTGCACCGAACGCTTGTTGCGGTGAAACAGCAAAACACCGAAGCGCTCTTCCAGCTTGCGCACCTGGTCAGACACCGCCGGCTGGGTCAGGAACAGTTTTTCTGCAGCCCGGGTGAAGCTGCCATGCACGGCCACGGCGTGAAACGCCTTGAGTTGAGCGTGGGACACGGACATGACATCTCCAGTAACAAGCTGACCTTATGTGTGAAATACGATAAATCGATTTTTGTTATCAGTCAGCAACTGTTTCCATAGATTTCAGCCCGCCGCCACCGCCAAAAGCGGTCGCCGGGCCCTGGCGCACACACCTGCGCCACCTGACCAATGACGAGCCTCGTCATGCAGTGCGCAACACAACAACAAGACAGGCATTTCTTCACATTCTGCCGGCACACTTGAGCAAGAGGTCAGACTCACCATGAATCAATCCCTAGCCGCGTTGAAGCGCTGGCGCATCCAGATTTTCGCCATCACCTGGCTGGCCTACGCCGCCTTCTATTTCACCCGCAAGGCCTTCTCGGTCGCCAAGCTCGGCATCGGCGAAGACCCCACCTTCATGCTCGACAAGGCCGCCATGGCCAACCTCGACGGCATCTACCTGGCCGCCTACGCCGTGGGCCAGTTCACCTGGGGCATGCTCGCCGACCGCTTCGGCCCGCGCGTGGTGGTGCTGGGCGGGCTGCTGATCTCGGCGGCGGCAGCGGTGGTGATGGGCAGCTATGCGACCTTCCCGATCTTCGCCACCTGCATGCTGATCCAGGGCCTGGCGCAATCGACCGGCTGGGCCGGCCTGTGCAAGAACATCGGCAGCTTCTTCCCGGCCAACCAGCGCGGCCGGGTATTGGGGCTGTGGAGTTCGTGCTACGCCTTCGGCGGCCTGGTCGCCTCGCCGTTCGCCGGCTGGTGGGCCTATACCCTGGTCGGCACCTGGCACGCGGCGTTCTTCTCCAGTGCCGCGGTGGTGGCGGCGGTGGCCGTGCTGTTCTTCTTCCTGCAGCGCAACAAGCCCGAGGATGTCGGCTTGCCGGCGGTGGAGCCCGAGCCGCAGAGCATGGCGCCGGCCGGCAACCTGTGCAGCGTGTGGGCGCCGTTGCGCGAGATCCTGCGCAACCGCACGGTGATGACCCTGGGCCTTGCCTACTTCCTGCTCAAGCCTGCGCGCTACGCGATCCTGCTGTGGGGCCCGGTGATCGTCTTCGAGCAGATGCCCTCGGTGGGCAAGGTTGGCGCGGCGATCATCCCCACCGCCTTCGAACTGGCCGGGCTGCTGGGCCCGATCATCATTGGCCTGGCCTCGGACAAGCTGTTCGGCGCCCGGCGCATGCCGGCCTGCGTGATCAGCCTGGTGCTGCTGACCGTGACCCTGGCGGCGTTCATGGGCGCCATGCACAGCGGCAGCATCGCCCTGGTGGTGAGCCTGCTGTTCGTCATGGGGCTGACCCTGTACGGGCCGGATTCGATGATCAGCGGCGCGGCGGCGATCGACTTCGGCACCGCCAAGGCCGGTGCCACGGCGGCCGGTTTCGTCAATGGCTGCGGCTCGGTGGGGGCGGTGCTCGGTGGCTTGCTGCCAGGCTACTTCGACAGCGTCACGGTGTTCATCGTGTTCGCCGGCTGCGCGCTGTTCTCCGCCCTGGTGCTGCTGCCCCACTGGAACAGCCGCCCGGCCAGCAACGCCCAGGCCCAGGACGTTGCGCCCAACACCAGCATGGCGGTCAAGCCGCTGCGTACCTAGCGCCCGGGCTGGCCGACAAAGCGTGAGATTACTTGTCGATCCGCTGCGCGAGGGCGTATAAACTGCACCCACTTTTTGGCCGGTCGCTTCCTGAACCGGCCGTTGAAACAAAGAGAGTCGACATGGGCGCACAGTGGAAAGCCAAGCATAGAGAAACAGCTGCCAATGCCAAGGGCAAGATCATGGGCAAGCTGGCCAAGGAAATCCAGATCGCTGCCAGGTCCGGCGCCGATCCCGACATGAACCCGCGCCTGCGCCTGGCCATCGTCCAGGCCAAGAAGGCTTCGATGACCCGCGAGACCCTGGACCGGGCGATCCGCAAGGGTGCCGGCCTGGACGGCGATGCCGTGCAGTACCAGGCGGTGAGCTACGAAGGTTTCGCCCCGCACCAGGTGCCGCTGATCGTCGAGTGCCTGACCGACAACGTCAACCGCACCGTGGCGCAGATCCGCGTGCTGTTCCGCAAGGGCCAGCTGGGCGCCAGCGGTTCGGTGGCCTGGAACTTCAAGCATGTCGGCCTGATCGAGGCCACCCCGAACGACGGCGCCGACCCGGAGATGGCTGCCATCGAAGCGGGTGCGCAGGACTTCGAACCGGGTGAGGAAGAGGGCTCGACCCTGTTCATCACCGACACCACCGATCTTGATGCCGTGCAGAAAGCCCTGCCGGAGCAGGGTTTCACCGTGGTGTCGGCGAAGATCGGCTACATCCCGAAAGAACCGGTGAGCGCGGCCAGCCTGGATGCCGAGCAATTGGCCGAGGTTGAAGCGTTCCTCGAGGCGATCGACGAGAACGATGACGTGCAGAACGTCTATGTCGGCCTGACCGACTAAAAGCCGGGCCGCCATGCGGCCAGATCGCCGGCAAGCCGGCTCCCACAGCTTTTCTCTGTGGGAGCCGGCTTGCCGGCGATCTGGCCTATGAATGCACAAAGGGAGCCTGCATGAACCCCACCTTCGCCTCCCTCAGCCTCGCCCACCTGCGCACCCTCGACTGCCTCCTGCAGCTCAAGAACCTCAGCCACGCCGCTGTCCGCCTGGACGTCAGCCAATCGGCCCTGAGCCGCCAGCTGGCCCACCTGCGCGAAGCCTTCGACGACCCGCTGCTGGTGCGCCAAGGCCGCGGCTACGTGCTCAGCGAATACGCCGAAGCCCTGGTCGAACCCCTGCGCCAGGTGCTCGAAGAACTCCAGGCCCTGCGCCAACCCGCCGCGTTCGACCCGGCCCGCTGCGAACGCCGCTTCTGCCTGGCCGCCTCCGACTATGTGGCCGAGCACATGCTGCCGCTGCTGGTGGCCGCGCTGGAGCAGGAAGCCCCGGGCGTGTCCATCGACTACCGCAGCTGGCAGGCCGGCCAGTACGCCATGCTCGCCAGCGGCGAGATCGACCTGGCCACCACGCTGTTCGACGAATCCCCGCCCAACCTGCACGGCCGCCTGCTGGGCGAAGACCGCGCGGTGTGCCTGATGCGCCGCGATCACCCGCTGACGGCCAACGAGCTGCTGAGCCAGGACGACTACCTGGCGTACAAGCACGTGCGCATCTCCGGTGGTGGCGACAAGGACAGCTTCATCGACCGCCACCTGCGCGCCCAGGGCCTGCAGCGCCGGGTGAGCCTGGAGGTGCCGTTCTTCTCGGCCACCGTGCAGGTCATCGGCAACAGCCAGGCGCTGGCCACCGTGCCCGAGCACATCGCCCGCCAGTTGTGCCGCCTGCATGACCTGGCCTGGCGGCCGCTCGGCTTCGTCGCGCATACCCAGCGCTACTGGGTGGTGTGGCACCAACGCCTGCAGGCGTCGGCCGAGCACCGCTGGTTGCGCAACCGGGTGTTCGAGCTGTGGCGCCAGTCGCAGTTCGGGGTGCAGGGTGGGCATGCGGGTTTGCCATAGCAGGTATGCGCCAAGCGGGGTTATTCGGCTGCGAGCAAGTGCCTAGACTGGGGGCATTGTGTTGCCTGTACCGGCCTCATCGCCGGCAAGCCGGCTCCCACAAGGACCGCATGTGGGAGCCGGCTTGCCGGCGATGAGGCCAGAACAGGCACTGGAAAGCCACCAGGAGCCCCCCGTGACCCCCGAACAATTTCGCCAGTACGGCCACCAACTGATCGACCTGATCGCCGACTACCGCCAAACCGTCGCCGAGCGCCCGGTGATGGCCCAGGTCGAGCCCGGCTACCTCAAGGCCGCCTTGCCGGCCGCCGCGCCGCAGCAGGGCGAGCCGTTCGAGGCGATCCTCGACGACGTCAACCAGCTGCTCATGCCTGGCCTGTCGCACTGGCAGCACCCGGACTTCTACGGCTACTTCCCCTCCAACGGCACGCTGTCGTCGGTGCTGGGCGACTTCCTCAGCACCGGCCTGGGCGTGCTCGGCCTGTCGTGGCAATCGAGCCCGGCCCTGAGCGAGCTGGAGGAAACCACCCTCGACTGGCTGCGCCAGCTGCTCGGCCTGTCGGCCCAGTGGAGCGGGGTGATCCAGGACACCGCCTCGACCAGCACCCTGGTGGCGCTGATCTGCGCCCGCGAACGCGCCACCGACTACGCCCTGGTGCGTGGCGGCCTGCAGGCCGAAGCCAAGCCGCTGATCGTGTACGTCAGCGCCCATGCCCACAGCTCGGTGGACAAGGCCGCGCTGCTGGCCGGATTCGGCCGCGCCAACATCCGCCTGATCGCCACCGACGCGCAGTTCGCCATGCGCCCCGATGCGCTGCAGGCGGCCATCGAGCAGGACCTGGCCGCCGGCAACCAGCCCTGTGCCGTGGTCGCCACCACCGGCACCACCACCACCACCGCGCTGGACCCGCTGCGCGCCATCGGTGAAATCGCCCAGGCCAAGGGCCTGTGGATGCACGTCGACTCGGCCATGGCCGGTTCGGCGATGATCCTGCCGGAGTGCCGCTGGATGTGGGATGGCATCGAGCTGGCTGACTCGGTGGTGGTCAACGCGCACAAGTGGCTGGGTGTGGCGTTCGACTGTTCGATCTACTACGTGCGTGACCCGCAGCACCTGATCCGGGTGATGAGCACCAACCCCAGCTACTTGCAGTCGGCCGTCGATGGCGAGGTGAAGAACCTGCGCGATTGGGGCATCCCGCTGGGGCGCCGGTTCCGTGCGCTGAAGCTGTGGTTCATGTTGCGCAGCGAAGGCGTGGAGGCGCTGCAGCAGCGCCTGCGGCGTGACCTGGACAATGCCCGCTGGCTGGCCGAGCAGGTGCAGGCGGCAGGGGAGTGGGCGTTGCTGGCGCCGGTGCAGTTGCAGACGCTGTGCATCCAGCATCGGCCTGCGGGGCTGGAAGGCGAGGCGCTGGATGCGCACACCAAGGCCTGGGCCGAGCGGCTCAATGCCTCGGGCGAGGCCTACGTGACCCCGGCGACCTTGAATGGGCGGTGGATGGTGCGGGTGTCGGTGGGCGCGCTGCCGACCGAGCGCGAGCATGTGCAGCAGCTGTGGGCGCGGTTGCAGAGGGTGGTTGAGGGCTGAGATTGTTGGGGCTGCCTTGCAGCCCTTTCGCGACACAAGGCCGCTCCTACAGGGGACCGCGCTGCTTTGTAGGAGCGGCCTTGTGTCGCGAAAGGGCCGCAAAGCGGCCCCATACGCCCTACAAGTTGGCCACCGCCTGAAAACTCCCCTTGCGCCCAGCCTCAAAAGCGTCCTTCTCCATCGGCCTTGCCTGCGGATTGCCCAAATCCTCCATCGCCAACCGATGCGTCTCCGGCGCAATGTAGGCCGCCAACGCACACAGGCAAGTCACCAGGAACGCCAAGCCACCCACCACCAGCGGAATGTTCTGCGACCCCGGCGGCGCCACCAGTGCGAACAGCGCCGGCAGCATCGCCGTGAGCATGGTGCCGATGTTTTGCGCAATGGCCATGGCCGAAACCCGGTAGCGGGTATGGAACAGCTCCGGGTAGAAGCTTGGGAACACCGCGTTGTACCCCTGGTAGACCATCCCCCACATGACGATGGAGGCGGCAAAGGCCAGCGGCACGTTGTGGATGCTGATCGCGTACAGGTAGACGAACGCCAGCAGGCCCGAACCCAGGCACCCGGCAATCATGGTCGGGCGCCGGCCGATCTTGTCGGACAGGTTGCCCACGAACGGAATCACCAGCACCGCGACGATATTGCCTACCACCGGGATCCACAGGTACACGCTCTTGTCGAAACCGATGCCGTAGGCCGGCTGCACCGCATAGGCTGCGCCAAAGATGGTGGCCACCACCGGGATCACGTTCATCAGGGCCATGAACATCACCAGCACCATGTGCTTCCAGCTGTGCCGGAAGGCCTCGCTGATCGGCGACTTGGCCACCTTGTCCTGCTTCTCTTCCTTCACGAACGCCGGGGTTTCATGCACCTCCTTGCGGATGATGAAACCTGCGATCAGCACCACGGCGCTCATCAGGAACGGAATCCGCCAGCCCCAGTCGTTGAACGCCTCGCTGGGCATGAAATAGGCCAGCGGCAGGAACACCGCCGCCGCCAGTACCTGGCCTGCCTGCACGCCCTGCAGGGTGAAGCTTGCGTAGTAGCCGCGCCGGCCGAACGGGGCGTGCTCCATGATCATCGAGCTGGCCCCGGAGATCTCGCCGGCCACGGCAAAACCCTGGACCAGGCGCAGCACCACCAGCAAGGCCGGGGCGAGGATGCCGATGTCGTGGTAGGTGGGCAGAAGGCCCACGGCCATGGTCGACAGGCCCATCAGGAACATGCACAGCAGCAGCACGTTCTTGCGCCCGCGGGTGTCACCCCAGTGGCCAAGCACGCAGGCGCCGATAGGGCGCGCCAGGTAGCCGACGCCGTAGGTCGCCAGCGAGGCGATGATGGCCATTTTCGGGTCGCTGTTGGGGAAGAAGATCTGCGGGAAAATCAGCGCCGCAGCCTGGGCATAGATGAAGAAGTCGTAGTACTCCAGGGCCGAGCCTATCCAGCCACTGGCAGTGGCTTTCTTCGCTTGGGAGCTTGAGTGGGCCATGCGTTTCTCCGTTGTTCTTGTTGGTTCCCGCACGGCGAGCGTGGGGTTATTTCGGGAGTATGGGTTGAGCGCGCTGGGTCAATGGTTGCTGAGGGCAAGGGGTGAAGCAATTCGCCAAAACGGGTTTTGGGCGATAATCGAACGCAAAACTAACTGTTCCGTACAAAGTGATTGAAGGGTCGACTCTACCCGCCAATAATCGATCCAGCCAGTGCCGTTTCGAGGGTCTGGCGTGTCGCCCTCCCAATAACAAGGAACTCCCCCATGCAGCGTTCGATAGCCACCGTGTCCTTGAGCGGCACCCTGCCGGAAAAGCTCGAAGCCATCGCCGCCGCCGGTTTCGACGGCGTCGAGATCTTCGAGAACGACCTGCTGTACTACGCCGGCAGCCCGCGCGAAGTGCGCCAGCGGTGCGCCGACCTGGGCATCGCCATCACCTTGTTCCAGCCGTTTCGTGATTTCGAAGGCTGCCGCCGCGACCGCCTGCAGAAAAACCTCGACCGCGCCGAGCGCAAGTTCGACCTGATGCAGGAGCTGGGCACGGACCTGGTGCTGGTGTGCAGCAACGTGCAGGCCGACGCGCTGGGCGAGGAGCAACTGCTGGTGGACGACCTGCGCCTGTTGGCCGAGCATGCCGGCCGGCGCGGCTTGCGCATCGGCTACGAAGCGCTGGCCTGGGGCCGCCACGTGAACACCTACCAGCAGGTGTGGAACCTGGTGCGCCAGGCCGACCACCCGGCCCTGGGGGTGATCCTCGACAGTTTCCATACCCTTTCGCTCAAGGGCGACCCGGCCGCGATCGGCGAGATCCCGGGCGACAAGATCTTCTTCGTGCAAATGGCCGATGCGCCGCTTTTGAACATGGACGTGCTGGAGTGGAGCCGCCACTTCCGCTGCTTCCCGGGGCAGGGCGAAATGGACCTGGCAGGCTTCCTCGCGTCGATCCTCGCCAGCGGCTATCGCGGCCCGCTGTCGCTGGAGATCTTCAACGACGGTTTCCGCGCGGCGCCGCCACGGCAGAACGCCGCCGACGGCCTGCGCTCACTGCTGTACCTCGAAGAACAGACCCGCCTGCGCCTGCAGCAGCAAGGCCACGCCATCGAGCCGGGCGTGCTGTTCACCCCGCCGGCTGCGAGTGCCTACGACGGCGTGGAGTTTCTCGAATTTGCCGTCGACGAGGCCGTCGGGGCGCGCCTGGGCAGCTGGCTCAAGCGCCTGGGCTTTGCCGAGGCCGGCAGGCACCGCAGCAAGGCTGTGCGCCTGCTGCGCCAGAACGACATCAACATCGTGCTCAACGCCGAGCCGTACTCGTTTGGCCACAACTTCTTCGAGGCCCATGGCCCGTCGCTGTGCGCCACCGCCTTGCGGGTCAAGGACGAACAGGCCGCGCTGCAGCGCGCCACCGATTTTCGCGGCCAGCCGTTCCGCGGCCTGGTCGGCCCCAACGAATGCGAAGTGCCCGCCGTGCGTGCGCCCGATGGCAGCCTGATCTACCTGGTGGAGCAGGGCGCACAAGGCCCGTCGCTGTACGACACCGACTTCCGCCTGGACCCGGCCGCCACGGCCAGCGGTGGCCTGCAGCGCATCGACCACATGGCGTTGGCCCTGCCTGCCGAGTCGCTGGACAGCTGGGTGCTGTTCTACAAGAGCCTGTTCAACTTCGCCGCCGATGACGAGGTGGTGCTGCCCGACCCCTACGGCCTGGTGAAAAGCCGCGCCCTGCGCAGCCCGTGCGGCAGCCTGCGCCTGCCGCTGAACATCTCGGAAAACCGCAACACCGCCATCGCCCACGCGCTGTCGAGCTATCGCGGCTCGGGCGTGCACCACATTGCCTTCGATTGCGCCGATATCTTCCGCGAGGTGGCGCGGGCCAAAGAGGCGGGGGTGCCGTTGCTGGAGATTCCGCTGAACTACTACGACGACCTGGCCGCGCGCTTCGATTTCGACGACGAGTTCCTCAGCGAGCTGGCCTACTACAACGTGCTGTATGACCGCGATGCACAAGGCGGCGAGCTGTTCCACGTGTATACCGAGCCGTTCGAGGAGCGCTTTTTCTTCGAGATCATCCAGCGCAAGGGCGGCTATGCAGGGTACGGCGCGGCGAACGTGGCGGTGCGCCTGGCGGCGATGGCCAAACGCAGGAGTGGGGCGCTGCGCAAGCCGGTGTTGTAACCGGCTTGGCAGCCGTGGCGTCGGCAAGGCGACGCCACGGCATGGGTCAGGCAGGCACGCCGAGGATGATGTGCGACGCCTTGATCACCGCAGTGGCGCTGACGCCCTGCGCCAAGCCGAGCTCGGCCACCGCCTCGCGGGTGACGATCGCATACACCTTGCTGCCGCCCGCCAGCTCCACCACCACCTCGGTATTCACCGCGCCATCGGAGACGCTCAGCACCTTGCCGGCTAGGCAGTTGCGGGCAGACAGGCGGATGTCGCTGGATTCGGTCATCAGCATCACCCAAGGCGCCTTGATCAGCGCCACTGCTTCCTTGCCAACGGCAATCCCCAGGTTACGCACACTTTCCATCGTGACCACGGCAACCAGCTGCTCACCGCCTGGCAGGGTCAACACGACTTCGGCATTTACGGCACCTTCCTGAACCTGGCTGACCTGGCCCTTGAATACGTTACGTGCGCTGGCTTTCATGGAATCGTCCTTATTTCTTGACTTGTGGGTTAGGTTTTCGCCGCATCATCCCGGCTAGCGCTATGTACTAGCAACCATAGCGTGCCGCATGCAGCCCTCTGCGGGCGAAGGCTTGCCGGCCACTCGACCAACAGCGAGCTTCCCTGCACCGCCGCGCTCACGGATAATCCCCGGCTATTCCAATAAACAGCCCGTGAGTCGGTATGAGCAATCCCGTAGTCAGCCTCGGCCAGCCTGAAGTCGAAGGGGTGCGCAAAGCGCGCAAGAACAACCCCGAGAAAACCCGCGAGGACATCCTCCAGGCCGCCATCAACGAGTTCGTCCAGCAAGGCCTGGCCGGCGCGCGGGTGGACGCCATCGCCGAGCGCACGGCCACCTCCAAGCGCATGATCTACTACTACTTCGGCAGCAAGGAGCAGTTGTACGTCGAGTGCCTGGTCAAGCTCTACGGCGACATCCGCCAGACCGAGCACAGCCTGGACCTGGAGTCGCTGCCGGCCGAGCAGGCGATCCAGCGCCTGACCGAATTCACCTTCGACCACCACGACCACAACGTCGACTTCGTGCGCATGGTCTGCACCGAGAACATCCACTACGGCGAGTACGTGAAGAAGTCGCCGGTGATCCGCGAGATGAGCAGCCTGGTGCTGCAGGCCCTGGACAAGACCCTGCAACGCGGCGTGGCCGACGGGGTGTTTCGCGCGGGCATCGAGGTCATCGACCTGCACATGCTGATGAGCTCGTTCTGCTTCTACCGGGTGTCCAACCGCCACACCTTCGGCCATATCTTCGACATCGACCTGTCCGACGAGCAGATCAAGCAGCGCCACAAGGCGATGATCTGCGACGTGGTGATGCGCTACCTGCGCGCCTGAGCCGCGCTCACTCGCCCAGCCGTTGCTCGCGCGACGGCGGGTAGCCGAAATAGGCCGCGTAGCACTTGCTGAAGTGCGACACCGAGACGAAGCCGCAGGCCACCGCCACTTCCATCACCGACAGGTCGGAGTACTGCAGCAGGCGGCGGCTCTTGGTGATGCGCAGTTCCATGTAGTAGCGCCGCGGCGAGGTGCCGAGCTGGGCCTGGAACAGGCGGTCGATCTGGCGCCGCGAGCGGCCGCTGTAGGCGGCGAGCTGATCGAGGCTGAGGGTTTCCTCGAGGTTGTTTTCCATCAGCTCGACGATGGTGCGCAAATGCAGGCTCATGGACTTCTTCGCCCCCGGGCCGACCTGGCGATAGCGCGCGCCGGAGAACGACAGGATTTCCTCGACGCCTTCGGCCAGGCCGTCGCCATACAGCCGGCGCACCAGGCCGAGCATCATTTCCATGGCGCCATTGGGGCTGGCGGCGGTCAGGCGGTCGCGGTCGAGGGTGAAGCTGGCCGGGGTGATGCGGGTTTGCGGGCTGCGCTCGGACAGGCTGGCGCGCTGCTCGGGGTGGATGCTGCAGCCATAGTCGTCGAGCACCCCGGCGCGGCCGAGGAACCAGGCGCCATTCCACAACCCGCCCAGGGCCATGCCCAGGCTTGCGCAGTCGCCCAGCAGGCGGTCCAGCTCCGGGTACTTCAGCGCGGTGCGCAGGCCGCCGCAGATGATCAGCAGGTCGAGCTCCCTGGGCGGCTCGGCCGCCAGTTCGCTGGCCACCAGCTCCAGGCCCAGGTCGCTCAAGACCCGGTCGCCATCCAGCGACAGCGGGGTGAAGCTGAAGCTGTCGGCGCGCAGCAGGTTGGCGGTGACCAGCACGTCCATGGCCACGGTGAAGCTGGCCATGGAGAAGTGTTCCAGCAGGACGAAATCGACGCGGTAGGGCGCCTGCGGGCTGGCGCTGGCGGACTTGAGCCGCAGCATGTTGCTGGTGCTGGTCTTTTTGCTGAACTGGCGTGGGCTGGGCACTCGGGACTCCGCTTCCTGGCTGGCCGGGTGAGTGTGGGGGCTGGCTGGGGGAAAGACAATCGCCGGGGTGGTGGTGGCGTATTCGAGGTCGTGTTGAGGCAATTGGGCTTGGCGATGGATTTAGGGTGGGGTTGAGATCGAGCGCCGCCCGCGCGGCGCATCGCGGATAAATCCGCTCCTACATTTGTTGCAACGTGCCATGGCCTGTCAGGCCATGGTTGTCTGCTTTTGGCGCCCGCCGAGAAATTGCGTCGTACAAACAAGGCTGGCAACCATGGCCTATCAGGCATTGGTACGTTGCAACAAATGTGGGAGCGGATTTATCCGCGATGCGCCGCGCGGGCGGCGCTCGATCTCAACCCCACCAAAGCTCCTGCGCCAAACACCCCGCAACCCCAGCCAAATCCAACTGAACCCTCACCGCTCCCTGCAACCAAACCCCTTACATGCCAACGGGAGAGTGCTCATGGAAATCGGAACGATCTGGATCATCATCGCAGCCCTGGTCATCATGCTGGAGATCTTCGCCATCTGGCACATCATCGGCAGCGACCGGCGCGCCGAGCGCAAGATGCTGTGGGTCGTCTTCGTCGTCTATGCACCGTTCCCGGGGTTGCTGTTCTGGGCCTGGCGCGGCCCGCGGGCGGTGAAGGGCAGGGCGGTGCTGCAGGAGAAATGAACCCGCCGAGCATCAGGCGCGGGCTGCGCCTGATGCCGCCGGCTGGCCTCAGGCGAGGATGCTGAAGCGGATCGCAGGGCCCAGGCCATCGACCATGAGGCTGGCGTAGAACTTCACGCGGGTCAGTACCTTCAGCTCTTTGAGCTGTTCGTGGATGCGCTCGCGGATCTGCCGCTCGGCTTCATTGATGCGATCGTGCGTGGTGCTGTGGTACAGGTGCACCTCGCCGAGCAGGGTGGTTTCGATCTGTGGCAGGGTGTCCCAGCCGATGTCACGCAGGTGCAGGCGGGCTTGCGCCGCTGCGCTTTCATCGTCATCGCTGCGCGGCTTGATGGTGTAGGCGAGCTGGAAATGGTGCTTGGTCATGGGCATCTCCTTGATGCGTGCAAATGGCTGGCCTCCGTGCCGGAACCTGCAATCTACCGGCTCCCACGCCAGCCGCCTACATACGTGATGTTGGGCGTTTGCCTGCTAATGGCGAAGTTTCCTACAAGGCCTTTCCCACAGGCACAGCACCCCTCCAGAATCCGTGCAATCCCATCCTGTGGGAGCCGGCTTGCCGGCGATAGGGCCGCTACATTCACCCGCAAATCTTCTAGAATTACGCTATTTAGAGCCACCTCCCATGCCGCCCATCGAACTGCTGCCCACCACCGCCGACCAGGCCCACCTGATCCGCAACCTCTACCAGTTCTACGCCTACGAATCCTCCGATTGGGAGCAGGAAGACGTCGAGGTCGATGGGCGCTTCTACATCCACGAAGACCACCTGCAACGCTACTGGCAGTCCCCCGGTTGGAGCGCCACCCTGGTGCTGGTGGACGGCTTCATCGCAGGCTTCGCGCTGGTCGAACGCAGCGAATTGCCGGGCATCGACGCCCTTGAACTGGCCGACCTGTTCATCCTCAAGCGCTACCGCCGCCAGGGCATCGGCCTTGCCGTGGCGCAACAGTTTCTCGGCAACCCCGGTGACTGGCTGCTGCGCTGCTATGCCCACGACCAGGCTGGCGTAGCCTTCTGCAAGGCGGTGGTGGCCGACCTGCCACGCCCGGTGCAGCAGCTGATGCTGGACGATGAGCCTGCCTTGCTCACCTACCGCATCACATCTGCCCGCCACTAAGTCCTGTACGCCACCTGCAAAATTCTGTGACCCACTTCACAAAATCCACTCGCACGGCATAATGCCAGCACCTCTTTCCATCACCCGGCCGCTCTGCGCCGGGGTTCCTTTTCGTGCACGTCGCAGGTTCAGGTAAATTTCATGTCGCTAGTCGCAAGCCCCGACATCATGTACCGGCTGTTGATCCAGAGCGTGGTGGACTACGCCATCTACCTGCTCACCCCCGACGGTATTGTCGCCAACTGGAACCCCGGCGCCCAACGAGCCAAGGGCTACCTCGCCGAGGAAATCGTCGGCCAGCACTACTCGCTGTTCTACAGCGAAGCCGAGCGCGCCGCCGGCCTGCCCGAGCAGAACCTGGAACAGGCACGGCGCACCGGGCGCTTCGAGGAAGTCGGCGCGCGCCTGCGCAAGGACGGCACTGCTTTTCACGCCCATGTGGTGATCGATGCGGTGCGCGATGATGCCGGCCAGCTGGTCGGTTTCGCCAAGGTTACCCGCGACATCTCCGAGCGCCGCCAGCAGGAGCTGGAGCTGCTGCAGGCCAAGGAGCTGGCCGAGCAGTACAGCCAGGAGATGACCCAGCTGTCGCAGTTCCTCGACTCGGTGATCGCCAACATCCCCGCCAGCGTCATCGTCCAGGACCTGCAGAGCCAGCGCATCCTCTTGGCCAACCAGCAGGCCGAGCGGCTGTTCGGCGGGCACGGCAGCATGATCGGGCAGCTGCCCGGCGACTGCATGGCGCCGGCCGCCGCCGACTACCTGGAGCAGCAGCTCAGCCGTGGCGCCCGCAGCGCCAAGGGCTTTGCCGCCGAAACCCGGGTCGATACCCTGCGCGGCCCGCGCACCTTGCGCAGCCGCGCGCTGCTCAGCCAGAACCGCGAAGGCCAGGCCGACTACGTGCTGTTCGTGGCCGAAGACGCCACCGAAGAACTGGCCGCCCACGCGCAGATCCACCACATGGCCCACCACGACGCGCTCACCGGCCTGCCCAACCGCACGCTGTTCAACGAGCGCCTCAAGCAGGCGCTTATCCGCGGCCACGAGCATGACAAGCTGACCGCCGCGCTGTGCCTGGACCTGGACAACTTCAAGAACATCAACGACTCCCTCGGCCACGCCTTCGGCGACAAGCTGCTGCGCGCCCTGGGCAAGCGCCTGCGCCGCGAGCTGCGCGAGCACGACACCCTGGCGCGCCTGGGCGGCGACGAGTTCGCGGTGGTCCTGGCCGGCCTGGACGGCCGCGACGCCGCCTGCATCACCGCCCAGCGCCTGATCGATGCCATCAGCCCGCCATTCCAGATCGAGGGCCACCAGTTCTCGGTGGGCGTGAGCATCGGCATCGCCCTGGCCCCCGACGACAACGAGCAAGCCGAGCAACTGCTGGGCTACGCCGACATGGCCCTGTACGAAGCCAAGCGCAATGGCCGCAACCGCTACGAGTGCTTCCACGTCGAGCTGGACGTCGCCGCGCGCCAGCGCCGCCTGGTGGAAACCGACCTGCGCACGGCGCTGCACCTGGGCCAGTTGCACATGCACTACCAGCCGGTGGTGGACCAGCTGACCAGCAGCGTGACCGGCTACGAGGCGCTGCTGCGCTGGGAGCACCCGACCCGAGGCATGGTCATGCCCATGGACTTCATCCCCATCGCCGAGGAAACCGGGCTGATCCACGAGCTCGGCGACCGCGCCCTGAACCTGGCGTGCCAGGAAGCGGCCAGCTGGGACAGCGAGCAGACCGTGTCGGTCAACCTCTCGCCGGTGCAGTTCAAGAACGCCAACCTGGTGCACACCGTGGCCCTGGCCCTGGCCGACTCGGGCCTGCCGGCGCAGCGCCTGGAGCTTGAGATCACCGAATCGGTGCTGCTGGGCAACAGCGAAGAGAACGTGCGCACCCTGCGCGCCCTGAAAGACCTGGGCGTGTCGATCTCGCTGGACGATTTCGGCACCGGCTATTCGTCGCTGGGCTACCTGCGCTCGTTCCCCTTCGACCGGATCAAGATCGACAAGTCGTTCGTGCACGACATGTGCGACAGCCGCGAGGCGATGTCGATCATCCGCGCCATCACTGAGCTGTCCAACAGCCTGATGATCAAGACCACCGCCGAAGGGGTGGAGTCCGAAGAGCAGATGCAGCGCCTGGCGGCCGAGGGCTGCTCGCATTTTCAGGGCTACCTGTACGGGCGGCCGGCGCCGGCCAGCGAGCGCTTGAAGCAGGTGGTGGCCGCCGGCTGACGGGCCCGCCCCGGGGCATGGGCGGCCCCGGGACAAAGTGGTCGATCAGCGAACGCAAAGCGCCCAAGCCTGCACCTGCGGCCTTGATTGCACGTGGGCAAGCGGCCGTCGGTCTTCTAGAATCGCTGCTGTCGCACTTGCCTTCACCCTGGCGCAGCCGCAGGCCGCGCCGCCGTCGAGATCGCCATGAGTTCCAGCACCCCGTTGTCCGGCGTCAACCAGCCCCTGCGCGGCATCGCCCTGGTGGTGGTGGCGACGTTGCTGTTCGCCAGCCACGACGCCTTGTCCAAGTTTCTCGGTGCGCTGTACCCGATCATCATGGTGGTGTGGGCGCGCTACCTGGTGCACACCTTGCTGATGGCCGCAATCTTCCTGCCCAAGGCCGGCCTCAACGTGCTGCGCACCCGCCGCCCGCTGCTGCAGACCTTGCGCGCGCTGAGCCTGCTCAGCACCAGCCTGTTGTTCACCACCGGCATTCAGTACCTGCCGCTGGCCGAGGCCACCGCGGTCAACTTCCTGGCCCCGGTGCTGGTCACCGCGCTGTCGGCGCCGCTGCTCAAGGAGCGGGTGTCGGTGGCACAGTGGCTGGCGGTGGTGCTGGGGTTCATCGGCGTGCTGGTGGTCGTGCACCCGGGCGGGGCGATGTTCACCCCGGCGATTCTCTACCCGTTCGGCTCGGCGCTGGGCTTTTGCTTCTACCAGCTGCTCACGCGCATCCTGGCCGCCCATGACAGCCCGACCACCAGCAACTTCTACGCAGGCCTGTGCAACACCCTGGCGATGAGTGCGCTGGTGCCGTTCTTCTGGGAAATGCCGCGCTGGGACCATGCCCTGCTGATGCTGGCCCTGGGCGGCTTCGGCATGAGCGCACACCTGCTGCTGACCCAAGCTTTCCGCCATGCCGCACCGGCGCTGCTGGCGCCGTTCAGCTACTGCCAGATCGTCTTCGCCGGGCTGCTGGGCCTGCTGATCTACAACCAGGTGCCCGACAGCGCCAGCCTGCTGGGCATCGCCATCATCTGCTTGAGCGGCCTGGGCGCGGCGTGGATGCAGCGGCGCAAATAAGGCTCAACGACCCGGCGCGGGTTTCGGCGGGCGGCGAAACAGCGGGCGCGGGGTGCTCGGGTCGAGTTCGCCGAGCTGGCTGCCGGCGGCCTTGAAACCTGAACGCAGCGCCAGGCGCTGGCTGGCCTGGTTGTCGATGTCGGTGGTCAGCCACACCGGCGTGTCGATCGCATCCAGCAAGCTGACCAGCGCTTCACGCATCAGGCCCTGGCCAGTGCTGGCCTGGCTCGCCCAGTAACCCACCTCGTATTCGCCATTGCCGGGGCGCAGGCCGATGCAGCCCAGCACGGCGTCGCCGCCCGCCTGCAGCACGAAAAAGCGCTTTTCTGCCGCCGGGTCGAGGAACTCGCGGGCGCTGGCCTGCAGGCTTTCGCGCACCTCGCCCAGCGTCCAGTTCGGCTTGGCCCAGGCCAAAAAGGGCTGGTGCAGGCTGTAGCTGTCGAGCAGGGCGTGCAGCACCTGCTCGGCCAGCGCCGGGTCGGGGCGTACCAGGCGGGTGCGCGCGGTGGACAGGGTGCGGGGCAGTGTGGGGTAGGGCATGGGCCTTCCTGGCTTTGGCTATGGGATTAGTCCACTAATCATAGAGGCATTGACCGAGCCTGGCAGCGCGTGATCTGCTCGCTAGCCCACCATCATCCCAGGGAAGTGAGGGACCGCCATGCCCGACTACACGCTGCATTGCTTCGCCGAATCCGGCAACGCCTACAAGGCCGCCCTCATGCTCGAACTCACGGGGCAAGACTGGCAGCCGCTGTTCGTCGACTTCTTCAACGGCCAGACCCGTGGCCAGGGCTGGCGCGACGAAGTCAACGAGCAAGGCGAGGTGCCGGTGCTGGAACATGCTGGGCAAACCTTGACCCAGTCGGCGCTGATCCTCGAATACCTGGCCGAACGCACCGGCCAGTTCGGCCCGCGAGACGATGCCGAAAAGCGCGAGATCTGGCGCTGGATGCTGTTCGACAACCACAAGTTCACCGGCTACTACGCGATGCTGCGGTTCTTGTTCTGCCTGAAGAAAACCGGTGAAACCGACGTCACGCGCTTTCTGCGCGATCGGGCCACGGCGGCGTACAAGATCGTCGACGCGCACATGGCGAAGACGCCGTTCATGGTCGGCGGGCGCCTGACCATCGCCGACCTGTCGTTGGCGGGGTATGTGTTCATGCCGGAGGACACCGGCATGGACCTGGCCGCGTTCAGCCACATCGAAGCGTGGAAGAAGCGCATCCAGCAGGTGCCGGGGTGGAAGCCCCCTTATGAGCTGATGCCCAGGACAGCCTGAGCCGGCCTCTTCGCGGGGCAAGCCCGCTCCCACAAGTGCATCGCAGTCTCCAGGCCTGTGGAGATCCTGTGGGAGCGGGCTTGCCCCGCGAAGCATTCGCCGCTGAACTCAGTACCTGACCTCAACCCCCACATACGCCCCGATGCCATCCCCCGGCCAGAACGACGCGGTGTCCAGCCCCCGCGCGTTGTACACCGGCGTCACCGCCGTCACGTAGGCCTTGTTGGCCAGGTTCTTCAGGTCCAGCGAGACCTTCCAGTTGCCCTTCGGCGCCTCGTACCCCAGGTTCGCCCCCCAGATGGTGTACGACGGCGCATACAAGGTATTGGCATAGTCCACCGCCGTGCGCGAGGCCGACTGCACGTTCACCCCGGTGTACCAGCCGCTGTGGTCCTGGTACTGCAGCTCGCCCTGGTAGATGTGCTTGGGCACGCCCGGCAGCTGGTTGTCGCCGAAGGTGTCGTCATGCCGGTAGTAGAAGTCGTTGTAGGTGTACGACTGGCGCCAGCGCACCAGGTCGCCCTGGGGGCTTTCCCACAGGCGGGTATTGAGGCCCGCCTCGACGCCTTGGTGGATCGTAGGCGAGGCATTGAATGCGCCGGTGACCGCCGCCGCGTTGGCGGTGGCCGGGATGATCTGCACGTTCAGCAGCTCGTCGTGGATCCAGGAGCGGTACAGCGCCAGGCTGCCGTCGAAGATGCCGTGGGAGCCCTTGATGCCGACCTCGAAGGTGTTGGCCTTCTGCTCCACCAGCGGGCGGATGTACGGCAGCGTCGGGCCGGAGCCGGAGTACTCCCACGAGGCCGGTGGGTCGATGCTGCGGCTGAAGTTGGTGAACACCTGCAGGTTCGGGCTGAACTCGTAGCGCAGGCCGATGCGCGGGGCGACGCTCCAGTTGTCGTAGTCCTCGTGCTGCCCGAAGTTGGTGGTGTTGGGGTTCACCGCATAGTCGATGTTGACCTTGCGCCGCACGTTGACGAACGACACGCCGCTGGTGAGCCACAGGTTGTCGACCAGGTTGAGGTCGTTGCCCAGGGCGATCACCCGGTCGAACGAGTCCTTGTAGTTGACCTTTTTCAGCGACACCTTGTCGTCGTTGGCCGAGTTCACGCCGCCGCGCAGGTGCTGGGTGGAGGTGAAGGCGATGTTGCTGCGGCTCTCATGGCCGAACAGGTAGTCCACCCGGTCATAGCCCAGCAAGAGGCCCAGGTCGTGCCAGTCCCAGTAGCTGGGGTTGCTGGGGCTGCGCGGGCTGTTGGTGTGGCGGTAGTCGTGGTACGACAGGCCGAAGGTCAGGCGCGCGTCGTCGTCGAAGGTGTAGGTGGTCTTGCTGCCCAGCCAGATGCTGCCGGGGCGGCGCGCACCGGCGCCGCTGCTTTCGGCGGTGGCGCTGGCGCGGCGTGGGTGGTGCAGGGCGTTGTCCAGGGTGGTGGCGCTGGGGTCGTTGTGGGTTTCGTCGCGGTAGCGCAACAGCAGGCGGGTTTCCAGTTTCGGGCTGAAGCGGTAGCCGGCGTTGGCGACGATGCCGGAGCTCTTCGACAGGCTGTAGTCGCGGTAGCCCTCGTTGCGGTAGTTGTCGGCCTGCAGGTAGTAGTCCAGGTCGCCTTCGACGCCGCCGTAGCTGATGCTCTGCTTCTGGTAGTGGTAGCTGCCGGCCTCGGCGCGCACACGCAGGCCGGGGGCGCTGTAGCCGCTGTGGTTGACGAAGTTGACCGCGCCGCCGAGGGTCAGCGCGCCGTACTGGAAGGCGTTGGCGCCGCGCAGGATCTCGGTGTAGTTGACGCCGCTGGCGTTGAGGAATTCGTAGGGGGTGCCGCCTGGGCCGGTCAGCGGCAGGCCGTCGAAGAGGAACTTGATGCCTTCGCGAAAGTAGCCGGGCGAGGTGTTGGCGCCGGAGCCGCGGATGGAGATTTTTGCCGCGTCGTTGCCGCCGGTGGACTGCACGAACACCCCGGGCTGGTAGGCGAGGGTGTCCTGCAGGGTGGCGGTGCGGCCCTTGGCGACCTCTTCGCTGTCGACCACGCTGGTGCCGCCGGGCACTTCGGCCAGGTCGCTGGCGGCCTGTTGCACTTCGCTTTGCTTGGCGCCTTGCACGGTCACCGTGCCAAGGGTCTGCTCAGCCGCTCCCGCAAAGGGGGCCAGCAGGGCCGTGGCGGCGGTGGCCAGGGCGGCCTGGCGGATGGCCAGGCGCAGTGGGTGGGGATGGATCGCACGCATCGTTGTATTCCTTGAAAGTCATCGTAGGTACCTCGGCGTTCTATGGGCATAGTCAGGCCTGTCGAAAACGGTAAGAGCAGTTTCTGTGCCAGGTGGCAAAAGGCCGGAAGTTGTGGGGTTGAACCCAGGTTGCAACTTTTATGTTGAATGGAATAACAACTTTTGTTGTGCCGCTGTTGTAAGTCGAACAGTGCCGGTTATATATAAATACCCATTCTGCTGTGGGAGCGGGCTTGCCCCGCGAACACCGGCAAAAGCCGGTGCCAAGCACCGCGGTGCCTGCTTCGCGGGGCAAACCCGCTCCCACCTGTTGGTAATGCAACAGCGGTTGAGCAGTTTGTTCATTTGTAATGCGAGCTCGGCGAAGTGGGCGCCGTAAATACGCGGCCAACAAGCTGGCACGACAACTGCAATACCCCTTTCGGCATCTAAGGCAATTGGCCTTATATAGGAAGGGAGTCGCGGCATTCGATGAACCACTTTATTCAGCCATGGTGGCTGGCCAGCGCATTATTGATGGCCGCCTGCTCGCCCGCCACACCGCCCGAAACGGCCAACACCCTCAAGGGCGAAGCGGTCAGCGAAGTGAACGGCATCATGCGCTACCCCGCCAGCGACTTCGTCGAGCAGCGCGTCGGCGAGCGCGGCGGCACCTTGCGCGTTTCGGCCGCCAGCGACGCCGGTACCTTCGACATCCACGCCCAGTCCAACGGCAACATGCAGTGGCTGGGGCGCATCCTCTTCGACTGCCTGGTGTACCAGGCCGAGGACGGCACCCTCACGCCGTGGCTGGCAAAAAGCTGGACCATCAGCGCCGATGGCCTGACCTACACCTTCCACCTGCGCGACGACGTCACCTTCAGCGACGGCGAGCGCTTCAATGCCGAAGCGGTGCGGGTCAACCTGGAGCACATGCGCGACCCGAAGACCAAGTCGCCCCTGGCCGCGGCCTACATCGCCCCGTACCTGCAGGGCAGGGTGGTCGACGAGTACACCTTCGAAGCGACCCTGCGCACCCCCTACGCGCCGTTTCTCGATGTGCTGTCGCAAGCCTGGCTGGGCATGATCTCGCCCCGGCAGATTCTCGACGCGCCCAAGAGCATCGCCAGCCAGCCCATCGGCACCGGCCCCTTCGTGCTCACCGGCTGGGTGCGCGACCAGAGCGCCAGCTTCGCCCGCCGCCCCGGCTACCACTGGGCGCCACCCGCCATCGGCCACAACGGCGAGGCCTACCTGGACGGCATCGAGCTGAGCTACGTGCCCGAGGCGATGATCCGCTACACCTCGCTGGAGGCCGCCGACAGCGACATGGCCCTGGACGCCCCGGCGCAGAACGCCGCGGCAATCCGCGCCAACCCGGCATTGACCCTGCGCAACCGCATCCGCAAGGGCAACCCGGCGCGCAGCATCACCTTCAATGTCGAGCGCGCACCGTTCGACGATGTGCGGGTGCGCCAGGCGGTGGCCAAGGCCATCGACCGCAACGGCCTGGCATGGATTTCAGGCTTTGGCGAATACCTGGCCAAGGGCGACTTCCTTGCCGTCAACACCCCAGGCTACGACCCGGTGGCCCGCGATGCCCTGGCCTTCGACCCGGCCGAAGCCGGCCGCCTGCTCGACGCCGCCGGCTGGACCGGCCGCGACAGCCAGGGCTTTCGCACCCGCGCAGGGCAACGCCTGGGCGCCACCTTGCTGACCTACGACAACCCCGCGTTCCCGGCCAACGTCTCGGTCGCCGCCCAAGCCGACCTGCGCAAGGTCGGCTTCGACCTGCGCATCGAGCTGCTGCCGGTCACCAAGGTCATGACCCTGCGCTATGCCGGCGAGTTCGACGCCATCGGCGGCGGCTACTGGCACACCAACACCGCCGACGGCCTGTACATCCTCTACCACAGCCAATCGATCCCCAGCGCGCGGATGCTCGGGCAGAACGTCGGGCATTTCCGCGATGCCGCCCTCGACCAACTGCTCGGCGACGCCCGGCGCAGCACCGACCCGGCGCAGCGCCGTGCGCTGTACCGCCAGGCCCAGCAACGCCTGGGCGAAACCGTGCCGGCCGTGCCCTCGGTGGAGAGCCAGATGCTGCTGGCCTACCGCAAGGCAGTCGGCGGCGTGCTGTTCGACGGCTCGCACAACGTTCCCCTGTTCACCAGCGTTTGGCTGGGCTCTCGAGCACAGCAAAAGGAGCACCCATGAAGCTGCTGGCAACCTTGCTGCGCCGCCTGCGTGACGGCCTGATCGTGCTGTGGGCGGCGGCCAGCCTGACCTTCCTCGGCGTGCAGTACAGCGGCGGCGATACCGCCCTGGCGATCCTCGGCGGCCCGGACGCCATGCCGACCCCGGAAATGCTCGCCCAGGTGCGCGCCGAATATGGCCTCGACCTGCCGCTGTGGCAGCAGTACGGCCACTACCTGGCGCGCCTGGCCAGTGCCGACCTGGGCGAGTCGTACCGCCTGCGCATCCCGGTCGGCCAGGCGATTGCCGAGCAGCTCGGCGCCACCCTGGCCCTGGCCAGCAGCGCGGCCTTGCTGGCGGTGCTGATCGCGCTGCTGTCGGCGCTGCTCACCGCCAACCGCGGGCGGCGTTTGCGCGCGCTGGTGTCGGGGGTGGAGCTGGTGCTGTCGTCGGCGCCCAACTTCGTCATTGGCACCTTGCTGCTGCTGGTGTTCGCCTTCTATTTCCACCTGCTGCCGCCCTCCGGCTCGCGTGGCTGGCGCTCGCTGGTGCTGCCGAGCCTGGCCCTGGCGCTGCCGATTGCCGCAGTGCTGGCCCAGGTGCTGCGCCAGTCGCTGGAGCAGGTGCTGGAACAACCCTTCATCACCCAGGCCCGCGCCCGCGGCCTGTCCGACACCGCCGTGCGCCTGCGCCATGCCCTGCGCCACGCCCTGGTGCCGCTGGTGACCCTGGCCGGCTTCGTCTTCGCCAGCCTGCTCGGTGGCGCGGTGGTGCTGGAGCTGCTGTTCGGCCGCCAGGGCATCGGCCGGCTGATGCTCGACGCCACCGCCAACAAGGACGTGCCGCTGGTGCTGGGCGTGACCCTGCTGGCCGCCGCCCTCTACGTGCTGGTCAACCTGCTGGTGGACCTGGCGACCCAGGCCATCGACCCGCGCACCACGCGCCCCTGAATTCACGAGAAAGGAACCGCCATGAGTCAAACCCCGATTACCGACGCCGAACTGGATGCGCGCTTTGCGCCCATTTACGCGCGCATCGCCGAAGGCGCGGTGGCCCGCGAGCAGCAGCGCACCCTGGCCCAGGAGCCTGTGGCCTGGCTGCGCGAAGCGGGCCTTGGCGCCCTCCGCGTGCCGCGCAGCCACGGCGGCCTCGGCGCGACGTTGCCGCAACTGCTGCGCCAACTGGTGCGCCTGGGCCAGGCCGACTCCAACCTGCCGCAGATCTTCCGCGCCCACTTCGGTTTCGTCGAAGGGCGCCTGTCGTCCCATGACGCAGCCTCCCAGGACTACTGGTTCGCCCGCGTGGTGGCCGGCGAGCTGTGGGGCGCGGCCATGGCCGAGCGCACCGACAGCACCGGTAACACCGTGCAATTGAGCGACAGCGACGAGGGCTACCGGCTCGACGGCGAGAAGTACTACTGCACCGGCACCCTGTACGCCGACTGGGTGGCGGCGGTGGCCAACCATGGCGACGATTTCGTCAGCCTCGCGGTGCCCACCCGCGCCCCGGGCGTGGAACGGGTCGACGACTGGGACGGCTTCGGCCAGCGCCTGACCGGCAGCGGCACCACCCGCTTCGCCCAGGTCAGCGTGCAGCCCGAGCACCTGCTGCGCCGCTTCGCCAAGGGCGAGCTGCGCGCCGAGTCGTACCTCACCGCCTTCTACCAGGCGGTGCACCTGGCCACCCTGGCCGGCATCGCCCGCGCCGTGCTGGCCGACGCCGTGGCCTTCGTCCAGGGCCGTACCCGCACCTTCGGTGTGCCCGGCCAGTCGCAGCCGGGCGAAGACCCGCTGGTGCAGGCCGTGGTCGGCCGCCTGGCGAGCCTGGCGTTTGCCGCCGAGGCCCAGGTCAGCGCCGTCGGGCAGAGCCTGCAGGCGGTGGATGAAGCCGGCCAGGCTGGCGAGGTGCCCGAGCAGCTGTACACCGATGCCGAAATCCACACCTTCCAGGCCCAGCAGGTCGTCCTGGCGCAGGTGCTGGAGGCCAGCACCTTGCTCTTCGAAGTGGGCGGCGCCTCGGCCACCAGCCGCGCCCGCAGCTTCGACCGCCACTGGCGCAACGCACGCACCCTGGCCTCGCACAACCCGGCGATCCAGCGCGAACAGGCGCTGGGCAACTACTACCTCAACGGCATCAGCCCGGCCCAGGCCTGGCGTGCCCGGCACGCCGCCGCCAGCGCAGGGCAGGGCAGCGGCGACGAAGCCAGCGCGGTGTGAACAGGAGAACCACGATGAGCAGCAAACAGATGAGCCTGGGCATGAACATCCTCGGCTTCGGCTCGCACTCAGGCGCCTGGCGCCAGGGCGAGGCGGCGATCGATGCCTACATCGACGTCAACTACTACCGCGACATCGCCAAGCTCTCCGAGCGCGGCTGCCTGGACGCGATCTTCCTGGCCGACGGCCCGGCACTGCCGCCCGACGTGTCCAGCCAACCGGGCGGACGCCTGGAGCCGACCGTGCTGCTGACTGCCGTGGCCGCGGCCACCGAGCGCATCGGCGTGATCGCCACCTGCTCCAGCACCTACAACGAGCCGTTCAACCTGGCCCGGCGCATCGCCTCGCTGGACCACATCAGCGGCGGCCGCGCCGCGTGGAACGTGGTGACCAACGCCGGTGACGCCGCCGCGCAGAACTTCGGCCTGACCGGCGCACCGCTGCACGTCGACCGCTACGGCCGCGCCGAGGAGTTCGTCGACGTGACCCTGAAGCTGTGGGACAGCTGGGAGGACGACGCGATCATCGGCGACCGCGCAGGCGGGCGCTTCGCCGACCCGCGCAAGGTCCACACCCTGGATTTCAAGGGCCAGCATTTTCAGGTGCGCGGCCCGCTCAACCTGCCGCGCTCGCCGCAAGGCCGGCCGGTGCTGGTGCAGGCCGGCTCCTCCGAAGGCGGCAAGGCGCTGGGTTCGCGCTATGCCGATGCGATCTTCACCACCCAGACCACCCTGGCCGACGGCCAGGCCTTCTACCGCGAGATGAAGGCCCGGGCCAAGGCCTGGGGGCGCAACCCCGAGCACCTGAAGATCATGCCGGGGCTGTCGACGGTGATCGCCAGCACCGAGGCCGAGGCCCATGCCCGCTTCGACGAGCTCAATGCCTGGCATGGCGAGCATGGCCTGTTGCAGCAGGTGGCCGGGCGCATTGGCATCGACGCGCGCGAGCTGGACCCGGACGCGCCGCTGCCGTGGGAGCGGATTGGCGCGGTGGCGGATTTCGAGCGCGGCTCGCATGGCTTTCTGGAGGCGCAGCTGAACCTGGCGCGCAGCGAGAACCTGACCATTCGCCAGCTGTCGCGGCGGATTCTGGTGGGGCATCGGTTGGCGGTGGGCACGCCGGAGCAGGTCGCCGACACCTTGGCCGAGTGGTTCCTGGCGGGGGCGGGGGATGGCTTCAACATCATGCCCGACATGTTCCCGTCGGGGGCGCGGGTGTTTGTCGAGGAGGTGGTGCCGTTGCTGCAGAAGCGTGGGTTGTTCCGGACCGAGTACAGCGGCACGACCTTGCGAGAGCATTTGGGGTTGCCTAAGGCGGTGAACCAGTTTTCCGAGGCTCGGCGCGAGATTGCGTCGGCTGTTTGATGGGGGCGCTGCGCGCCCCTTTCGCGACACAAGGCCGCTCCTACAGAGGATCGCGGTGTTCTGTAGGAGCGGCCTTGTGTCGCGAAAGGGCTGCAAAGCAGCCCCAAGATCCCAATCCCAACCCAAGGACCCACCCATGCGCTACCGCCCACTAGGCCACACCCACCTCCAAGTCAGCCTGCTCAGCCTCGGCACCATGACCTGGGGCCACCAGAACAGCGAACAGGACGCCCACCAGCAACTGGACGCCGCCCTCGCCGCCGGCATCAACTTGATCGACACCGCCGAGATGTACCCCACCCCCACCCGCGCCGACACCTGGACCACCACCGAGCGCTACATCGGCAACTGGATCAAAGCCCGCGGCAACCGTGACAAGTACATCCTCGCCAGCAAGATCGCCGGCCCCTCCCGCGAGCCCGGCGCCCAGGCGCACATCCGCGATGGCCTGTCGCACCACGACCGCAAGCACATCGTCGCCGCCCTGGAAGGCAGCCTGCGCCGGTTGAACACCGACTACCTGGACCTCTACCAGCTGCACTGGCCCGACCGCACCAGCAACTTCTTCGGCATCCGCGAATACCCCTACGCCGACGACCACCCGCAAACCACAGCCATCGAAGAAACCCTGGCGGTGCTTGACGACCAGGTGAAGGCCGGCAAGGTGCGCCATATCGGCGTGTCCAACGAAACCCCGTGGGGCGTGGCGCAGTTCCTGCGCCACAGCGAAGAACAGGGCCTGGCGCGCATCGCCAGCATCCAGAACCCCTACAGCCTGCTCAACCGCCTGTACGAAACCGGCCTGTCGGAGTTCAGCCATCGCGAAGGCGTGAGCCTGCTGGCCTATTCGCCGCTGGCCTTCGGCGCGCTGACCGGCAAGTACCTGAACGGCGCCCGGCCCGAAGGCTCGCGGCTGTCGTCGGTGTACCGCACCTTCAACCGCTATGGCAGCGAGGAGGCCAACAGCGCCATCGCCAGCTATGTGCAAATCGCCCGCGAGCACGGCCTGACCCCGGCGCAATTGGCGCTGGCCTTCGTCATCCGCCAGCCGTTCGTGGCCAGCGCGATCACCGGGCAGACCAGCTTGCTGCAGTTGCAGGAAAACCTCGGGGCGCTGGATGTGCAGTTGAGCGAAGAAGTGCTGGCCCAGATCCAGGCCGTGCACCGGCGCATCCCCAACCCGGCACCGTAGCCGAATGCTTTTCTCTTTTGTGGGAGCCGGCTTGCCGGCGATCACCGGCGCAGCCGGTGCCATGCACCGCAGTGCCCCCATCGCCGGCAAGCCGGCTCCCACGGATAGCGCTGCATCAGAAGGACAGTCATGAACGCCATCGCCCCATCACCTCTGGTCTTGTCCACGCGCCCCCGCTGGCTGTCCCGCCCCGGGCTTTACCTGGCCTGGGCCACGCTCGCCTTGCTGCTGCTGGCCGTCGCCGCACCCGGCTGGCTATCCCCAGCCGACCCCCTGGCCGCCGACGCCCGCCTGGCCTACCTCCCGCCCAACACCACCCACTGGCTGGGCACCGACGAAAACGGCCGCGACGTACTCACCCGGCTGATCCACGGCGCCCGCCCATCCCTGCTGATCGGCCTGGCCGCGACCCTGCTCGGCCTCGGCCTGGGCACGCTGCTCGGCGTGCTGTCGGGCCTGGCCCCGGCCTGGCTGGACAACCTGCTGATGCGCGCCGTCGATGTGCTGCTGGCGTTCCCCGACCTGCTGCTGGCGCTGGTGATCATCACCCTGTTCGGCCAGGGCACCAGCAACCTGATCCTCGCCGTGGGCATCGCCTCGGTGCCGCGCTACGCCCGCCTGGTGCGCGCGCAAACCCTGACCATCCGCCACGCAGGCTTCGTCGAGGCGGCGCTGACCCTGGGCCGCCGGCCGCTGGCGGTGGTGTTCGAGCATGTCTTGCCCAACGCCGTGCAACCGGTGCTGATCCTGGCTTGCATTGGCCTCGGCGGCGCCATCACCGCCGCTGCCGCGCTGAGCTTCCTGGGCTTTGGCGCGCCGCCACCTGCGCCGGAATGGGGCGCGATGATGGCCGTGGCCCGCAACTTCATGGCCAACGCCCCCTGGCTGATGGCCTGGCCGGCGCTGGCAATCACCATCACCGTCATCGCCATCACCGCCATCGGGCGTGACTGGCTACGCCGCAGCGAGGGCAGGCAACCATGAGCATTTTCGAGATTCAGCCACCGCTGGTGGATATCCGCGACCTGCGGGTGAGCTTCAACGGCGTGCCGGTGGTGCACGGCGTGAGCCTGCAGTTGCAGGCCGGGCAGTGCCTGGCGCTGGTGGGCGAGTCGGGCTCGGGCAAGAGCGTCACCGCCCGCACCCTGGTCGGCCTGACCGGCGCCGGCGCGCAGGTGCAGGCGCAGCGCCTGGCGTTCGCCGGGCAGGACCTGCTCGGCGTCGACCAGGCCACCTGGCAGCGCCTGCGCGGCGGGCGGGTCGGCTTCGTCATGCAGGACGCGCTGGGCTCGCTCGACCCGCTGCGCCGGGTTGGCGCCGAAATCGAAGAGCCGCTGTTCCAGCACACCCGCCTTGGCAGCGAACAACGCCGCCTGCGTGTGCTGGAGCTGCTGCGCCAGGTCGGCGTGCCCGAGCCCGAGGTGCGCGCCCGGCAATACCCCTGGCAGCTCTCCGGCGGCCTGCGCCAGCGCGCCCTGATCGCCTCGGCCATCGCCTGCCAGCCGCGCCTGCTGATCGCCGATGAGCCGACCACCGCGCTTGATGCCACGGTGCAGGCGCAGATCCTCGACCTGCTGGCGCAACTGCGGGCGCACGACAACAGCCTGCTGATGGTCAGCCACGACCTGGCGGTGGTCGCGCGCCTGGCCGACCAGGTGGCGGTGATGCGCCATGGCCAGGTGGTGGAGCAGGGCAGCGCCGAGCAGATCCTGCAAGACCCGCAAGACCCCTACACCCAGCGCCTGCTGCGGGCGGCGCGGGCGGTGCATTTCCAGCGGCCGCTGGTGCCGGCGCTGGCGTTGCTGGAGCAAGCCGTGAACCAACAACCGGTGCTGCTCGAGGCCCGTGGCCTGGGCAAGGCCTTCATTGGCCCGGACGGCCAGCCGCGCCCGGTGCTCAGGGATGTTTCCCTGCAGCTGCGGGCGGGGCAGACGCTGGGAGTGGTCGGCGAGTCCGGCTCCGGCAAGAGCACCCTGGGGCGCATCCTGCTCGGTCTGGAGCGCCCGGAACAGGGCACGGTGCACTTTGCCGGTGAAGACTGGCTGGCACTCACGGCCGAGCAGCAGCGCCAGGTGCGCCAGGGCATCCAGGTGGTGTTCCAGGACCCGCTGGCCTCGTTCGACCCGCGCTACACGGTATTGCGGGTGCTGTCCGAGGCACTGGCCCAGGCCGGCGTGCCGCGAGGGTTGCGGCGTACCGAGGCGGCGGCGTTGCTGGAGCGGGTGCAGTTGCCGGGCAACGTGCTCGACCGGCGCCCGCTGGAGCTCTCCGGGGGCCAGCGCCAGCGCATTGCGATTGCCCGGGCGCTGGCGATGAAGCCGCGGGTGCTGGTGCTGGACGAGCCGGTGTCGGCGCTGGATGTGTCGGTGCAGGCGCGGATTCTGGCGCTGCTGGCCGAGCTCAAGGCCGAACTCAACCTGGCGTGCATTTTCATCTCCCACGATTTGGGCGTGGTGGAGCAGGTGAGCGACCAGGTGCTGGTGATGCAGGGGGGCAGGGTGGTGGAGCAGGGCAGCGTAGAGCAAGTGATGCGCCAGCCGCGCCATGCCTATACCCGCGCACTGCTCGATGCCGTGCCCAGTTTGCCAGCGGCGCAGCCGCGCTGGGTCAGCCGGATTGCTGTTTGAAGCCACCGGCCCTATCGCCGGCAAGCCGGCTCCCACAGGTACCCCACAACGCTTGAAATTGTGGGGCCCCTGTGGGAGCCGGCTTGCCGGCGATAGGGCCAGTGGCAGCACCTGAACTCTGAGGAAACCACCGTGACATCCACCCACCGCCTCCCCGATGGCTGGGACATCCGCCACCTGCCCGACACCCCCATGGCCTTCGTCCGCGCCTTCATCCTGCGCCACCCGCTGGCCTACGGCGGCATGCTCGCCTTGCAGACCCTTTCGGTACTCTGCGCCGTGCTGGTGCCCTGGCAACTGGGCCAGCTCACCCGCCTGGTCAGCCAGGGCCTGGACGCCGCGCGCGCGGTCGATGCCCTGGCCTGGCCCCTGGCCGGTTTCGCCGCACTGCTGGCCGTGGAAATGCTCAGCATGCGCCTGGCCAGCGGCCTGCACATCCATACCGTGCCGCGCCAGCGGCGCGCCGTGACCCAGGCGCTGTTCGCCTACCTGCAACGCCATTCGCACCGCTACATCACCAGCGAATTCGCCGGCGCCCTGGCGCACCGCATCAGCGAAGTGGCGCTGGGCACCACCCAGACCCTGGCCATCCTCATCTTCGACCTGATCCCGCTGCTGGCCACCCTGGCCCTGGCGGTGGTCCTGCTGGCCACCGCCAACGCCTGGCTGGCCGCGTTCATGGGCCTGTGGGCGTTGGGCTTTCTGACCCTGTGCTGGTTCCTCGCCCGCCGCAGCCACCCCCTGGCCCGCGATTTCGCCGCGGCGCGCAGTGTGAGCACCGGCAAGGTGGTGGACGCGGTGACCAACCTCACCAACATCCGCCTGTTCGCCCGCCACCCCTACGAGCACAGTTACCTGGGGCGCTTTCTCGACCGCGAGGTGGCCGCCGCCGACCGCTCGCTGGGCTACATGGAAAAGATCCGCTGGCTGCAGAACGCCTGTGGTGTGCTGCTCAAGCTCGGCATCCTGCTGCTGGCGCTGTGGCTGTGGCAGCGCGGCAGCATCGACATCGCCACCTTCGTCACCGCCACCAGCCTGTCGCTGATGATCATCACCGACGTGGCCGGCCTGTCACGGCGCCTGCTGGAGTTCTTCGAAGCCATGGGCAACATCGCCAACGGCGTGCGCACGCTGGTGCGCCCGCATGAGGTGCGCGATGCCAGCCAGGCGCAGCCGCTCAAGGTGGAGCGGGGCGAGGTGCGCTTTGCCGATGTGACCTTTGGCTATCACCCGGGGCGGCCAATCTTTCAGGGCCTGAACCTGCATATCCCGGCAGGCCAGCGCGTTGGCCTGGTGGGCGCTTCCGGCTCGGGCAAGTCGACGCTGCTGGGGTTGCTGCTGCGGCTGTATGACGTGAACGGCGGGCAAGTGCTGATCGATGGCCAGGACGTGCGCACGGTGACCCAGCACTCGCTGCACGAGCAGGTGGGGCTGATCCCGCAGGAGCCGGGGCTGTTTCATCGCAGCATCCGCGAAAACATCCATTACGGGCGCCTGGATGCCGGCGATGAGGCCGTGCAGGCGGCCATCGACCGGGCCGGGGCGCGGGACTTCATCGAGTCCATGGAGCTGGGTTTCGATTCGTTGGTGGGGGAGCGTGGGGTGAAGTTGTCCGGTGGGCAGCGCCAGCGCATCGCCATTGCCCGGGTGCTGCTGAAGAACGCGCCGATCCTGGTGATGGACGAAGCCACTTCGAGCCTGGATTCGATTACCGAGCGGTACATCCAGGACAAGCTGGACGAGATCATGGAGGACAAGACGGTGATCGTGGTGGCGCATCGGTTGTCGACCGTGGCGCACCTGGATCGGATCGTGGTGTTCGATGATGGGCGGGTGGTGGAGGATGGCAGCCATGCGCAGTTGCTGGCGCGGCGGGGGTATTACCATCGGTTGTGGAGCCGGCAGGGGGAGGTGGCGTGAGGGTTTTGAAGGGCTCGCCTTAAGGGTTTTGAAGTGTTTGCCTTAAGGGTTTTTGCGCCTATGAGATCGAGCGCCGCCCGCGCGGCGCATCGCGGATAAATCCGCTCCTACATTTGTTGCAACGTGCCTATGCCTGATAGGCCATGGTTGCCAGC
>NZ_JBIVAB010000002.1:0-558110 GCF_044745345.1 Pseudomonas sp. NPDC087029
CACTGCTGCCTCCCGTAGGAGTCTGGACCGTGTCTCAGTTCCAGTGTGACTGATCATCCTCTCAGACCAGTTACGGATCGTCGCCTTGGTGAGCCTTTACCCCACCAACTAGCTAATCCGACCTAGGCTCATCTGATAGCGCAAGGCCCGAAGGTCCCCTGCTTTCTCCCGTAGGACGTATGCGGTATTAGCGTTCCTTTCGAAACGTTGTCCCCCACTACCAGGCAGATTCCTAGGCATTACTCACCCGTCCGCCGCTGAATCCAGGAGCAAGCTCCCATCATCCGCTCGACTTGCATGTGTTAGGCCTGCCGCCAGCGTTCAATCTGAGCCATGATCAAACTCTTCAGTTCAATACTGCTTGGGTTTTTAAGAAACCCTAAACTTGGCTCAGCAATCTCAAATGACTATGTGATTTCTCGCATGGCCACTTGTGATGCTGATAATCTTTTTGACTATCAGTCCGTACTCACAAGCACCCACACGAATTGCTTGATTCAATTTGTTAAAGAGCGTTTGGTTAAGAGCTTTTCGCCTCAACCGAGGCGCGCATTCTACGCTTTCCTCAGAGCCTGTCAAGCGTTTATTTTGAAGTTTTTCGCGAGAAACTCGTTTAGCTTCAAACACTTGGCTCGCTGCGATCTCTCGTAGCGGGAGGCGAATCATACAGCGCTTAGAAGCGCTGTCAACCACCTTTTCAACCGCTATCGATCAGTCGATCGAAGCACCTCCAGCACTACCTGGATTAAGTAACTCATTGAATCTCAAGGAGTTTCTCGTTCCGACTACGCTGGAAGTGGGGCGCATTATAAGGGGATTCGAAAGCCCGTCAAGGCTTAATTTCAAGAAACCTTAATATTGCTGAAAAACAAAGCGGGGCGGCCAAATGGCCGCCCCGCTTTTACTTGCATGCCTTATTAAAGGCTAGGGAACGCGAATTGCGACGCCTCATGGCTGGCACGCTGCGGCCAGCGCTGGGTGATCGCCTTGCGGCGGGTATAGAAGCGCACCCCATCCGGGCCATATGCATGCAGGTCACCGAACAGCGAACGCTTCCAGCCACCGAAGCTGTGATAAGCCACCGGCACCGGCAGCGGCACGTTCACACCGACCATGCCCACTTCGATCTCGTCGCAGAACAGGCGCGCGGCCTCGCCGTCACGGGTGAAGATGCAGGTGCCGTTGCCATACTCGTGATCGTTGATCAGCTGCATGGCCTGCTCCAGGCTGCTCACCCGCACGATGCACAGCACAGGGCCGAAGATCTCTTCTTTATAGATGCGCATCTGCGGGGTCACCTTGTCGAACAAGGTACCGCCCACGAAGTAGCCATCTTCATTACCCGCCACGCGCAAGCCACGGCCATCCACCACCAGCTTGGCGCCGGCGGCAACACCGTCGTCGATGTAGCCCACTACCTTGTCACGGGCAGCAGCAGTCACCAGCGGCCCCATGTCCAGGCCGCACGAAGTGCCGGCGCCGATCTTCAGCGCCTTGATCTGCGGCTCCAGCTTGGCGATCAGCGCATCGGCAACCTGGTCGCCCACACACACAGCGACGGAAATGGCCATGCAACGCTCACCGCACGAACCGTAGGCTGCGCCCATCAGTGCGCTGACGGCGTTGTCCAGGTCGGCGTCAGGCATCAGCACGGCGTGGTTCTTCGCGCCGCCCAGGGCCTGTACACGCTTGCCGCGCTTGGTGCCTTCGGCGTAGATGTATTCGGCAATCGGCGTCGAACCCACGAAGCTCAGGGCCTTCACTTCTGGCGCCTCGATCAACGCGTCCACGGCTTCCTTATCGCCGTGCACCACGTTGAGGATGCCCTTGGGCAGGCCGGCCTCGAGCAGCAGCTGGGCAATGAACAGCGTCGAGCTCGGGTCACGCTCGGACGGTTTGAGGATGAACGCGTTGCCGCAAGCGATGGCCAGCGGGTACATCCACAGTGGCACCATGGCCGGGAAGTTGAACGGCGTGATGCCGGCCACCACGCCCAGCGGCTGGAAGTCCGACCAGGCATCGATGTTCGGGCCGACGTTACGGCTGTACTCGCCCTTGAGCACTTCCGGGGCGGCGCAGGCGAACTCGACGTTCTCGATGCCGCGCTTCAATTCGCCGGCCGCGTCTTCCACGGTCTTGCCATGCTCTTCGCTGATCATCTGCGAGATCTTGGCCTCGTTCTGCTCCAGCAGTTGCTTGAAGCGGAACATCACCTGGGCGCGCTTGGCCGGTGGGGTGTTGCGCCAGGCCGGGAAAGCGGCCTTGGCGGAGTCGATCGCTTCCTGCACGGTTGCGCGGCTGGCCAGCTCGACCTTGCGTACCGCCTGGCCGGTGGAGGGGTTGAAGACATCGGCGGTGCGCTCACCCTTGGTAACCAGCTCGCCGTGAATCAGGTGCTGAACAATGCTCATGCATAACTCCAGATAAAGAAGGTTGAAGCCAGCGCGCGATCTGCTCGCGCGCCTTGCGTCAAAATCAGAAAGATCAGTCGATCTTGTTCAGGGTTTCACCGACCGCGTCGAACAGGCGGTCCAGTTCCTGCGGCTGGGTGTTGAAGGTTGGGCCGAACTGTAGAGTGTCGCCGCCGAAGCGTACATAGAAGCCGGCTTGCCACAGCTTCATCGCCGCCTCATACGGGCGCACGATGGCATCGCCATCGCGGGCGGCGATCTGGATCGCGCCGGCCAGGCCGTAGTTGCGGATGTCGACGATGTTCTTGGTGCCCTTCACGCCATGCAGCAGCTTCTCGAAGTGCGGCGCCAGCTCGGCGGCCGACTGCACCAGGTTTTCCTTCTGCAGCAGGTCGAGCGCGGCAATACCTGCGGCGCAGGCGACCGGGTGAGCCGAGTAGGTGTAGCCGTGGGGGAATTCGACGGCGTATTCCGGGGTCGGCTGGTTCATGAAGGTCTGGTAGATCTCGCTGCTGGCGATCACTGCGCCCATCGGAATGGCGCCGTTGGTCACCTGCTTGGCGATGCACATCAGGTCCGGGGTCACGCCGAACGCTTCGGCGCCGGTCATCGCGCCCATGCGGCCGAAGCCGGTGATCACTTCGTCGAAGATCAGCAGGATGTTGTGCTGGGTGCAGATTTCACGCAGGCGCTTCAGGTAACCCTTCGGCGGCGGCAGTACACCCGCCGAGCCTGCCAGCGGCTCGACGATCACGGCCGCGATGTTCGACGCATCGTGCAGCTCGATCAGCTTGAGCATCTCATCGGCCAGGGCGATGCCGCCCTCTTCCGGCATGCCCTTGGAGAAGGCGTTCACCGGCAGCACGGTGTGCGGCAGGTGGTCGACGTCCAGCAGCTGGCCGAACATCTTGCGGTTGCCGTTGACGCCGCCCAGGCTGGTGCCGGCGATGTTCACCCCGTGGTAGCCACGGGCACGGCCAATGATCTTGGTCTTGGTCGCCTGGCCTTTCAGGCGCCAGTAGGCGCGTACCATCTTCAGCGCGGTGTCGGCGCACTCGGAACCGGAATTGGTATAGAAGACGTGGTTCAGATCGCCCGGGGTCAGTTCGGCGATCTTTTCAGCCAGCTGGAACGACAGCGGGTGGCCGAACTGGAACGCCGGGGAATAGTCCAGGGTATTGAGCTGACGGGTGACCGCGTCGGCAATTTCCTTGCGGGTATGCCCGGCGCCGCAGGTCCACAGCCCCGACAGGCCATCGAAGATCTTGCGCCCCTTGTCGTCGACCAGGTAGTTGCCCTCGGCCGCCACGATCAGGCGTGGGTCACGGTGGAAGTTGCGGTTGGCGGTGTAAGGCATCCAGTGGGCATCCAGCTTGAGCTGGCTGGCGATACCGGAAGGAGCGGTTTCGGGCATGTTCATCGGCGGTTCCTCGAAAGACGAATAGGCAACGATGGATGTTGTTGCAGCTAAATTCGCACGCAGATAAAGTCTGAAAAAGCCTACATTTCTAATCTTCAGATAGAACAAGACTAAACTGATGAGCCGACGCCCCGATCCTCTGGCACAGGTCAGCGATTTCGATATCCGCCTGTTGAAAATCTACCGAAGCGTCGTCGAATGCGGCGGTTTCTCGGCTGCCGAGAACGTGCTCGGCATTGGCCGCTCGGCCATCAGCCAGCAGATGAACGACCTTGAACAGCGCCTGGGCCTGCGCCTGTGCCAACGCGGCCGCGCCGGTTTCTCGCTGACCGAGGAGGGTCGCGAGGTGTACCACTCGGCGCTGCAGCTGCTCAGCGCGCTGGAAACCTTCCGCACCGAGGTCAACGGCCTGCACCAGCACCTGCGCGGCGAGCTCAATATCGGCCTGACCGACAACCTGGTGACCCTGCCGCACATGCGCATCACCCATGCCCTGGCCGAACTCAAGGACCGCGGCCCGGACGTGCGCATCCAGATCCGCATGATCGCCCCCAGCCAGGTCGAGCAAGGGGTGCTCGACGGCAGCCTGCATGTTGGCGTGGTGCCCCAGACCAGCCCGCTCTCCGGCCTCGAATACCAACCCTTGTACAGCGAGCGCTCGCTGCTCTACTGCGCCGTCGGCCACCCGCTGTTCTATGCCGACGACCAGCAGGTCGACGATGAGCGCCTCAACAGCCAGGAAGCCATCGCGCCCACTTTCCGCCTGCCCGCCGATATCCAGGCGCACTACCAGGCACTCAACTGCACCGCCAGCGCCTCGGACCGTGAAGGCATGGCGTTCCTGATCCTCACCGGGCGCTACATCGGCTACCTGCCCGACCATTACGCCACGTTCTGGGTCCAGCAAGGCCGCCTGCGCCCGCTCAAGCCGGCCCAGCGCTTCTACGACCTGAGCTTGAGCTGGGTCACGCGCAAGGGCCGGCGGCCGAACCTGGTGCTGGAAAGCTTCCTGGAAAGCCTGGCTGCGACACGCTGATGCCTGCTTGTGCCGCTAATGCTTGTCACTTGCGCGCAGGCAGGTAATCTTGTCCGACATCCGTTGCCACAGACCTGTACGGAATCGTCCATGACCCTAGAAGTCCCTGCGCATCGCCTTTCCGCCTCGGGCAAGCCCGCCGGCCGCATCCGCCAGAAGAACGAACAGGCCATCATCCAGGCCGCCGAAGACGAATTCGCCCGTCATGGCTTCAAAGGCACCAGCATGAACACCATCGCGCTGAAGGCCGGCTTGCCCAAGGCGAACCTGCATTACTACTTCACCAACAAGCTGGGCCTGTACATCGCCGTACTGAGCAACATCATCGAACTGTGGGACAGCACCTTCAACGCCCTGAGCGTCGAGGACGACCCGGGCGAGGCGCTGAGCCAGTACATCCGCACCAAGATGGAGTTCTCCCGGCGCAACCCGCAGGCTTCGCGGATCTTCGCCATGGAAGTGATCAGCGGCGGCAGCTGCCTGACCGAGTATTTCAGCGCCGACTACCGCGAATGGTTCCGCGGCCGTGCTGCGGTGTTCCAGGCCTGGATGGATGCCGGCAAGATGGACCCGGTCGACCCGGTGCACCTGATTTTCCTGCTCTGGGGCAGCACCCAGCACTACGCCGACTTCGCCACCCAGATCTGCCAGGTCACCGGCCGCAGCCGCCTGACCAAGCAAGACATGGAAGATGCGAGCAGCAACCTTATCCACATCATTCTCAAAGGATGCGGCATCGCGCCGAGCGCCTGACTTCTCTATATGCCTTCTACCCTGCTCGACCTCTGCGAGTTTCGCGAGGAAATCCGCAAGAGCCGCTTCATCACCCTGGCCGGCCCGATCACCAGCGCCGCCGAGGCGATGAGCTTCATCGAACGCCACAGCGACCTCGCCGCCACCCACAACTGCTGGGCCTGGAAACTCGGTGCACAGTACCGCAGCAGCGACGATGGCGAACCCGGAGGCACCGCCGGGCGGCCGATTCTGGCCGCCATCGAGGCGCAGGATTGCGACCAGGTGGTGGTGCTGGTGATCCGCTGGTACGGCGGTATCCAGCTGGGCACCGGTGGCCTGGCCCGGGCGTATGGCGGCGGGGCCAACAAGTGCCTGCAACAGGCGCCGAAACGGCTGCTGGTGCAGCGCAGCGAATTTGCCTGCAGCTGCAGCTTCAGCGAACTGGCCCTGGTGAAGCTGCGCCTGGCCGAGGTGGATGGCCTGGTGCTGGACGAGCAGTTCACCGCCAATGGCGTTGACCTGCGCATTGCCGTCGGCGAAACCCACCTAGCTGCCTTGCAACAGCAATTGGCAGACCTGAGCCGCGGGCGAATCCTCCTCGAAGCGTGTTGAAGGTTGCACACAACAACTGTGGGCCCGCCTGTGGATAAGCTTGGGGCACTCACCTGCAAGCCTTGCCATTCAAGGCCTGCAGAGCATTGAGCATATTTTGATCACCGTTTGATGACAGTCGCAAGCGGTTGACTTGTCAAGTGTTGTCCACAGTCGAAAAGCCGGATGCCGTCATACCCTCACCCGCGCTTGCACACATTAACTGTGGATCAGCCTGTGGATAACCCGTTAGCCAACAAGCCAAGCGCCCGGCTCTGCACGGCCTTGACGCAACTGGTCAATTTTTAACCACCCTCGATGCAGGCGGATGTCCCAAGCCTGCAGTATCCTCAATGTCTTTTTCCCCGATAAAGGAATGGTCCCATGGCTGATTCAAAGACTGCCCTCATCATCGGCGCCTCCCGCGGGTTGGGCCTGGGCCTGGTGCAGCGGCTGCAGGAAGATGGCTGGCACATCACCGCCACGGTACGCGACCCCAAGAAACCCGGCGCGCTGGGTGAAGTTGCCGGTGTACGCATCGAGCAGCTGGAGATGAACGACACCGCCCAGCTCGATGGCCTGAAGCAACGCCTGCAAGGTGAAGTGTTCGACCTGGTGTTCATCAACGCCGGTGTCATGGGGCCCCTGCCCCAGGACCTGGAAAAGGTGCAGCAACCAGACATCGGCGCGCTATTCATGACCAATGCCGTTGCGCCGATCCGCGTTGCCCGTCGCCTGGCCGGCCAGGTTCGCCAGGGCAGCGGCGTGCTGGCGTTCATGAGCTCGATCCTGGGCAGCGTGACCATCCCCGACGGCGGCGAAATCTGCCTGTACAAGGCCAGCAAGGCCGCGCTGAACTCGATGATCAACAGCTTCGTGGTCGAGCTGCAACGCCCGGATCTCTGCGTACTGGCCATGCACCCGGGCTGGGTGAAAACCGACATGGGCGGCGAAAACGCCGAGATCGACGTGCTCACCAGTACCCGCGGCATGCTCGAACAGGTCAAGGCCCACAGCGGCAACGGCGGCCTGCGCTTCATCAACTACAAGGGTGAAACCCTCACCTGGTGAGCCGCCTCTGATCGGCGGTTGGCGCAATGCAGGCCTGGCCAAGCGCAATGCCTGGTCAGGCCCTGTAGAATGGCGGCAACCGTACCTGATTGAGATAGCCACCTATGTATGACTGGTTGAACGCCCTGCCAAAGGCCGAACTGCACCTGCACCTCGAAGGTTCGCTCGAACCCGAGCTGCTGTTCGCCCTGGCCGAGCGCAACAAGATCGCCCTGCCCTGGAACGACGTCGAAACCCTGCGCAGCGCCTATGCCTTCAACAACCTGCAGGAATTTCTCGACCTTTATTACCAGGGCGCGGACGTGCTGCGCACCGAGCAGGACTTCTACGACCTGACCTGGGCCTACCTGCAGCGCTGCAAGGCACAGAATGTCATCCACACCGAGCCCTTCTTCGACCCGCAGACCCACACCGACCGGGGCATCCCGTTCGAGGTGGTGCTCAATGGCATCAACCACGCGCTCAAGGATGGCCGTGAACAACTGGGCATCAGCAGTGGCCTGATCCTGAGCTTCCTGCGCCACCTCAGCGAAGAAGAAGCCCACAAGACCCTCGACCAGGCCTTGCCCTTCCGTGACGCGTTCATTGCCGTTGGCCTGGACAGCTCGGAAATGGGCCACCCACCGAGCAAGTTCCAGCGCGTGTTCGACCGTGCCCGCAGCGAAGGCTTCGTCGCCGTCGCCCATGCCGGCGAAGAAGGCCCGCCCGAGTACATCTGGGAAGCCCTCGACCTGCTGCAGATCAAGCGCATCGACCACGGCGTGCGCGCCATCGAGGACGAGCGCTTGATGCAGCGCATCATCGACGAGCAGATCCCCCTCACCGTGTGCCCATTGTCCAACACAAAGCTCTGCGTGTTCGATCACATGAGCCAGCACAACATCCTCGACATGCTCGAGCGCGGCGTGAAGGTGACGGTGAACTCCGATGACCCGGCGTATTTCGGTGGCTACGTGACCGAAAACTTCCACGCCCTGCACACCCACCTGGGCATGAACGAAGACCAGGCTCGCCGCCTGGCCCAGAACAGCCTGGATGCACGCCTGGTGTAACCGGGCCGTCAGCCCAGCTGCAACGTGCTGACCCGGGCAATGCGGTTGATCTGCTGGATACCTTCGGCGGAAATCTGCATTGCCCGCGTGCCTTCCGGCTCGCGCATCCAGCCAGACTGCAGGAACAGCGTGAGCAATGCACGCCCAAGGCTGCCCCCCAGATGCGGGCCCTGGTTGCTCCATTCGCTGCAGTGGCAGATCACGCAGCCTTGCTGCTGGCGTGGCGCCAAGGCGTCGATGTAGACCCCTATGCGCGCCAGCGCCAGGCGCCCTTCATCGCTGACCATCACCTGCCGCTCGCTGCCCTCCAGCCACCCCGCGACCACCAGGCGGTGGTACAGCTCGCCGGCCAGCTCACCCCCCAAGTGATCACCACAACGCCGCGCCCGGCGCATCGACATCGGCATCTGCGCAGGCTTGGCGCGCTGCTGCCCATCACTGCCGAGCTGCACACTGGCCAACGCTTCGACGGCTGCTCCGACCTGGGGCGTGGCCAGCCTGAAGTAGCGTTTGCGGCCCCGCGCTTCGAGCCTGAGCAAGCCTGCCGAAGACAGCAGCGACAGGTGCGCGCAGGCAGAGGATGAGGACAAGCCGGCCATCATCGCCAGTTCGTCGGTCGGCCGCGGCGTGCCATCGATCAACGCCCACAACATCGCACTGCGCTTGGGGTCGGCCATCAGGCCGGCAATCTGACTGATACTGCTGACTGCATTCATGTCCTGTAACTCCCTGCAAATCACATCTGATTTCCAATGGCCAACCGTGGCAACGCCGATCGCCCTCGGCAGGTGCCAGCCGCGGCGCTCGCCCCGCAGTATAAGCCGCACGCAGGCCCGCCCCGCAGGCGGGCCACGGGCGGCGCAGGCAAAGTGAATGTGGGTAGGGGAACCCTTGAGCGCCGAGCATGGCAAGGCGGCTGGGGCACAATGGCCCGTCAGAGGAAGGAAGCCGCCGGCTGGCAGGGAAGAAACAGCGCAGGAGGAAGAATGGCCCCAGGCATCGCAAGGACTATGCCGACAGCGCCCTTCCTCAAATAACGCAGATTAAAGCGAACCTTCTACACGCTTGCAGGCCTTGCAGCGGCCCGCACCTTGACCGCCAGTCAGAACACTGCACCAAGCCATGGCGAGGGGGCACTGCGGCGCTACACTAGTCCCGCTCTCCCCCCAATTCGAAGGTATGCCGCGATGAAGATTGTCGTCAGTGCGTCAAACCGCAACCCCAACTGCCCATGGCAGGTGAGGCTCGACCAACATGTGGTGAGCTTTCGCAGCGAGGCCGAAGCACGTGCCTTCGTCGCCACCCTGGAAACCCGCCTGCAGGCACCTCATGCGCTCATGCCGGACGCCTGGCCTGCAAACCCCGGGTCAGTAGCGCGACACTGACCACCAGTGCCCCGCACAAGCTGATCACCAGGGTCATGGGCACCGCGCTGCCATCGTGCAGCAGGCCGACCAACGCTGCCGCTGCGGCGGCGACGCTGAACTGCAGGCAGCCCATCAACGCCGAAGCGCTGCCGGCCCGCGCCCCCTGGCCGCTCATGGCGCAGGCCGAGGCGTTGGGGATGATGCAGCCAAGGCTGGCGATGCAGACGAACAGGGGCAGCAAAAGTGGCCACAACTGCGCCGGGCGCATCGCGGCCACGCCGAGCATCACCAACCCCGCCGCCAGGTACACCCACACCGCCCGCACCAGCAGGAACGCCGGGCCGCGCTTGGCCAGCAGGCGAGCATTGACCTGCGCGACCAGGATGAAACCCGCCGCATTGGTGCCGAACAGCCAGCCGTAATGCTCTGCCGGCACGCCATAGAGTTTGATAAATACGAAAGGTGAACCGGCGATGTAGGCAAACATCCCGGCGATGGCGATACCGCCGGTCAAGGCATGGCCGATGAACACGCGATCGGCCAACAGCCGCATGTACTGGCGCAGCGCCCCCGACAGCGGCTGGCGCGGGATGTGCGCCGGCAAGCTCTCCGGCAGGCCCAGGCTCACCGCCAGCAGGCAGGCCGCACTGAACAGGCTCAAGGCGAGGAAGATCGACTGCCAGCCTGCCACGTTCACCAGCACGCCGCCGAGCATCGGCGCAAGGATCGGCGCCAAGCCCATCACCAGCATCAATTGCGAGAACACCTTGGCCGAAGCCACCGGGTCGCACTTGTCACTGACGATGGCCCGCGACAGCACCATGCCGGCACAACCGCCCAACGCCTGGACGAACCGCGCCAGGATCAGCGTATCGAGGTTGGGCGCATAGGCGCAGGCCAGCGACGCCAGGGTGAACAGCCCCACACCGAACAACAGCGGCTTGCGCCGGCCGAAGCGATCGGCCACCGGGCCATAGGCCAGCTGGCCGAGCGACAGGCCAAGGAAGTACGCGGCCAAGGTGGCCTGTACATGTTTTTCGTCGGTGGCGAACGCCTGCGCCATGGCCGGGAAGGCGGGCAGGTAGAAGTCGATCGCCAGCGGCCCGAACGCACTCAATGCGCCCAGGATCAGCACCATTCGCAGGTTCATCAGGAATCCATAGCAGGCTAAGCAAGCGCGTAAGTCTACCTGCAGTGGACCCCTTCAGGATGAAAACATTTGCAACAAAACAGCCCCAGGGCTCAGGCCACCTCGGCCTGGTAACCCTCTTCACGGATTGCCGCCAGCAGCTGCTCGGGCGCCAATGCACTGTGCACGCGCACCTCCTTGGCGGCCAGGTCGACTTCCACCTGCGCCTGCGCATCCTGCTCCTGTACCGCGCGGGTCACCGCTTTCACGCAATGGCCGCAGGTCATGCCTTGGACGTTGAACACTTGCATGGGTATTGCCTCCTTGTGGGTTTTGCCCAGTTTCAAGCTTGCCATCGGGGCAAGGTCAAGTTCTGCGGCCAACGGCCGGGCTGGAAATCTGCGCAGACCTCGGCCAAGCTGCGCCTTTGACGATTCAGGCAAGCAGGAGATTTTCCATGTTCAGGGCAGCAGCGAGCGTTGTCGGGCTACTGGGTGCGCTGGCGGCAGTGCCGCCGGCCTTGGCCGAGGGCAATTCGGACTACAGCGTGCTGATCATTTCCCGGGAGCGCCTGGAAGTGGCCACCAGCTGCGAAATCGGCATCTACCTCAACGACCAGCTGTCCGGGCGAGTATTCCAGGAGCAATCGGCCTCCTTCAACCTGCCGCCAGGCCCGGTCGATGTGCGCCTGCGCCTGCTGCCCGGGCAGATGCCCGGCTGCGCCCCAGGCATCGAGGACCAGCGCAGCACGCGCCTGAACCTGCAGGTGGGCCAGATCAACAAATACCGCATTGCCATGGGCCACAATGGGCTCGAGTTGAAGCGAGCCGGCCTGGGCTATTGACCTTCCCCGCATGGCAAGGTTGATGCTGCAGGCCAGTCCACGGAGGAAAGCCATGCCCGCATCCACCACTTTCGACCTGCCGATCTCCGGCATGACCTGCGCCAGCTGTGCTGGCCGTGTCGAGCGCGCCCTGCGCAAGGTCAGCGGCGCCGAACAGGTCAGCGTCAACCTCGCCACCGAACAAGCCCGCGTCCAGGCCCCGGCCGGCAGCCTGCCGGCCCTGGTCGATGCCGTGCGCGGCGCAGGCTACGGCGTCCCCACCCGCACCCTGGAACTGCAGATCGGCGGCATGACCTGCGCCAGCTGCGTCGGCCGTGTCGAACGCGCCCTTGGCAAGCTGTCGGGCGTCGAGCAGGTCAGCGTCAACCTGGCCAGCGAACGCGCCCACCTCGAAGTGCTCCAGGCCCTCGATGACCAGCTGCTGATCGCCGCCGTCGAAAAGGCCGGCTACAGCGCCAGCCTGCCCCTGGCGCGCCAGGATGAGCAGCAGGCCGCCCAGCGCCGCTTGCGCAACGAACGCCTGGCAGTCAGCGCTGCCCTGTTGCTGGCGCTGCCCCTGGTATTGCCGATGCTGGTGCAACCGTTCGGCCTGCACTGGATGCTGCCGGCCTGGGCGCAATTCCTGCTGGCAACGCCGGTGCAGTTCATCCTCGGCGCCCGCTTCTACGTGGCAGCCTACAAAGCCGTGCGTGCCGGTGCCGGCAACATGGACCTGCTGGTAGCCCTGGGCACCAGCGCAGGGTACGGCCTGAGCCTGTACCAATGGGCCCAGGCGCCGGCTGGCATGGAGCCGCACCTGTACTTCGAAGCCTCGGCGGTGGTGATTGCCCTGGTGCTGCTCGGCAAGTACCTGGAAAGCCGCGCCAAACGCCAGACCGCCAGCGCCATCCGCGCGCTCGAAGCGCTGCGGCCGGAGCGCGCCGTGCGCCTGGTCGAGGGCCGTGAAGAGGACGTCGCGATCGCCCAGCTGCGCCTCGGCGACCTGGTGCTGGTCAAGCCCGGCGAGCGCTTCCCGGTGGACGGCGAAGTGGTGGAAGGCAGCAGCCACGCCGACGAGGCGCTGATCAGCGGTGAAAGCCTGCCCGTGCCCAAGCAACCCGGCGACAACGTGACCGGCGGCGCCATCAATGGCGAAGGCCGGTTGCTGGTGCGCACCCAGGCAGTCGGCACGGAAACGGTCCTGGCGCGCATCATCCGCCTGGTCGAAGACGCCCAGGCAGCCAAGGCGCCGATCCAGAAGCTGGTTGACCGGGTCAGCCAGGTATTCGTCCCCGCGGTACTGGTGCTGGCGCTGCTCACCCTGCTCGGCTGGTGGCTGGCCGGTGCGCCGCTGGAAACCGCACTGATCAACGCAGTCGCCGTGCTGGTGATCGCCTGCCCGTGCGCCCTGGGCCTGGCCACGCCCGCAGCCATCATGGCCGGCACCGGCGTCGCCGCGCGCCACGGCATCCTGATCAAGGACGCCGAAGCCCTGGAACGGGCCCACGCAGTGAACCGGGTGGTGTTCGACAAGACCGGCACACTCACCTCGGGTAGCCCTCGGGTGGTACACAGCCAGGCGCTGGGGGGCGACACCGCCGAGCTGCACCGCCTGGCCGGCGCGCTGCAACGGGGCAGCGAGCACCCCTTGGCCAAGGCGGTGCTGGAGGCCTGCAGCGAGCAAGGCCTGGAGGTTCCGGCAGTAACCGACAGCCAGTCCCTCACCGGCCGCGGCATCGCCGGGCGGGTGGAAGGCCGCGAGCTGGCCCTGGGCAACCGCCGCCTGCTCGACGAAAGCGGCCTGCAGCCCGGTGCCCTGGCCCCGATGGCGCAGGCCTGGGAAGCCGAAGGCCGCACCTTGTCGTGGCTGATCGAACAAGGTGCGCAGCCCCGCGTGCTGGGCCTGTTCGCCTTTGGTGACAGCCTCAAGCCCGGCGCCGAGCAAGCCATCACCACCCTGCACGCGCAACACATCTCTAGCCACCTGCTGACCGGCGATAACCGCGGCAGCGCCAAGGTGGTGGCCGAGCGCCTCGGCATCGACGACGTGTACGCCGAAGTGCTGCCGGCCGACAAGGCCGCCACGGTCGCGGCCTTGAAGCAGGACGGCGTGGTGGCGATGGTCGGCGACGGCATCAACGATGCCCCGGCCCTGGCCGCCGCCGATATCGGCATCGCCATGGGCGGTGGCACCGACGTGGCCATGCAGGCCGCCGGCATCACCCTGATGCGCGGCGACCCGCGGCTGGTGCCTGCGGCCCTGGAAATTAGCCGCAAGACCTACGCGAAAATCCGTCAGAACCTGTTCTGGGCGTTCATCTACAACCTGATCGGTATCCCCCTGGCCGCACTGGGTTACCTCAACCCGGTGCTGGCAGGCGCCGCCATGGCGCTGTCCAGCGTCAGCGTGGTCAGCAATGCCCTGTGGCTGAAAACCTGGAAACCCACCAGCACCTCGCAGGAGGAGGCCCCATGAACATCGGCCAGGCCGCGCGCCGCAGCGGGCTCAGCACCAAGATGATCCGCTACTACGAATCCATCGGCCTGCTCAAGCCGGCCACCCGCAGCGACAGCGGCTACCGCCTGTACCAGCCGCAGGACCTGCACAGCCTGGCGTTCATCAAGCGCTCGCGCGACCTGGGGTTCTCCCTGGAGGAAGTGGGCAAGCTGCTGACCCTGTGGCAGGACCGCCAGCGCGCCAGTGCCGATGTCAAGGCACTGGCCGTGCAGCACATCGACGAGCTGAACCGGCGCATCGAGGAGTTGGTCAGCCTGCGCGATACCTTGAGTGAGCTGGCCGCCCACTGCCAGGGCAATGACCGGCCCGATTGCCCGATTCTCAAAGACCTGGCCAACGGCGGCGAGTGTTGCCATTGAGGCATTTGGCCAGTTGGTCAGCTATTTGGTATGCCATATTAGCCTAGTACCGACCGAATAGTCGCCAAATGCGGCTTCGCGCAATAAATACGGGCATTTTCGCTCAAAAAATCCCGGACGCTGCCGATGCATGAAGCATCGCGTGTCGATAAAAACAAACTCCGGGAGCGTCGATGAACATCAAACAGAAACTGACCTGGGCATTCGCGGTCATCGCCGCGCTGCCCATCGTCCTCGTGGCCACCCTGGTGGTCATCAACCTGCGCGGCGAAGCCCGCGACGGATTCCTCGACAGCAGCAGCCGCGAGATCCGCCAGGTCAGCAATGCCATGAACCTGTTCTTCCAGGGCATCACCCAGAACGTCGACTACCTGGCCAGCCTGCCAGAAGTCACCGGCGCGGGTGCCGACATCAAGAAGCACATCAGCGCCGATGCCGCGCAGATCCCTACCGGCGAGCAGGACAAGGTGCTGTTCGAGCTGTTCACCCGCCTGGCCAACAGCCATTCGGACTACGCCTACGTGTCCTACGGCCTGAAGGACGGCGGCTACGCGTTCTGGCCCGGCGACCCGAGCATGAGCAACTACGACCCACGCACCCGCCCGTGGTACCAGACGGCCATGGCCAACCCCGGCAAGACCCTGCGCACCGCCCCGTACTACTGGGCAGGCGATGACGCGGTGCTGGTCAGCACCGTGCGCGCCGTCGCCAACCAGCTCGGCAACCCCGGTGGCGTGGTCAACATCGACGTGTCGCTCAAGGGCCTGACCGAGATCGTGCAGCAGATCAAGCTGGGCGAAAGCGGCTACCTGATCCTCATGGAAAACAACGGCAACGTGATGGTCGACCCGCGCGATGCCAGCCACAACTTCAAGCAGCTGGCGAGTTTCGGCGAGGGCTATGCCGAGCTGGCCAAGGCCGGCAAGGGCCTGGTCGAAGTCGACCTGGGCGGTGTGCGCTACATGGCCAACGTCTACCCCGACGAGAAACTCGGCTGGACCTTCATCGGCCTGATCCAGCAAAGCGAAGTGATGCAGACCACCACCCGCCTGACCTGGCTGATCGGCACCATCGCGCTGGTGCTGGCGGCTCTGTTCGCCGTGGTCGGCACCGCCTTCGCCAAGCTCATCGTGCGCCCGATCAACAGTGTCACCAGCGGCCTGGAAGACATCGCCCAGGGCGAAGGCGACCTGACCCGCAACCTCGATGTGCGCGGCCGCGACGAAACCGCGCAACTGGCCAACTGGTTCAACCAGTTCCTCGGCGCCATCCGCAGCCTGATCCAGCACATCGGCTCGGCCGCCAGCAAGATCCTCAGCACCTCCAGCAGCTCGACCCGGGTTTCCAGCGACATGGCCGAGGCCGCCGGGCGCCAGCGCGAGGCCGTGGACATGGTGTCCACCGCGTTCCACGAAATGGTCGCCACCGCCAACGAAGTGGCGCGTTCCTGCAGCCAGGCCGCGCAATCGGCCGACAGCGGCCAGCAACAGGCGCGCGAAGGCCAGCAGCAGATCGATGCGGCGGTGCACAGCGTCGACCGCCTGAGCCAGGAAATCGAACAGTCGGCCCAGTCGATCCAGCAGCTGGAGCGCGACAGCAACGCCATCCAGTCGATTCTCGGCACCATCCGCTCGATCGCCGAGCAGACCAACCTGCTGGCCCTCAACGCCGCGATCGAGGCCGCCCGGGCAGGCGAACAAGGCCGCGGCTTTGCCGTGGTGGCCGACGAAGTGCGTGCGCTGGCCAAGCGCACGGCCGACTCCACGGCAGAAATCGACGGCCTGCTGGGCAACCTGGCCAGCCGCACCGCCGAGGTGGCCGAGCAGATGCACGCAAGCCTGGAAGTGTCGCAGCAGTCGGTCAGCCGCATCGGCCTGGCCCGCGACAGCTTTGGCCAGATCCGTGAGTCGGTGGACATCATTCGCGACATGAACACCCAGATCGCCACGGCGGCGGAAGAGCAGCACCAGGTGGCCGAGGACATCAACCGGCATATCAGTCAGATCCATGGCGATGCACAGTTGGTGGCGGAACTGGCCCAGGCCGCGCGGCAGGATTCGGAGAGCCTGGCCGGGTTGTCCAACGAGCTGGATTCGCTGGTGCGGCGTTTCCGCACCTGACCTGCAGTGCCCCATCGCCGGCAAGCCGGCTCCCACAAGTACTGCGCATGCCGCTGTACCTGTGGGAGCCGGCTTGCCGGCGATGGGGCCAGTACAGGCAACCTACAGCTTCAACTCACCCGGCGTAGCGCCAAACAACTGCTTGAAGGCAGCGATGTAGGCCGAGGTCGAGTCATAACCACACCCCAGCGCGGCCTCGGTCACGCTCTCCCCCGCCTCCAGCAACGCCAGCGATGACAACAGCCGCATCCGCTGGCGCCAGTTGCGAAAACTCAAGCCGGTTTCCCGCTGGAACAGGCGCATCAAGGTCTTCTCCGAACAGCCCAGCTGCAGCGCCCATTGCTGCAAGGTCTGCAGCTGGTCCGGCGCGGCGATCAGGCCATTGCACAGCGCCAGCAGCCGCGGATGACGAGGCAGGGGCAGCGAGAAACTCACTTCAGGCAACGTGCGCAACTGGTCGAGCAACACCGCCACCAGCCGTGCCTCGCTGCTGTCACCCTCCGGGTAATGCGCCGGGTACAGGCAGAACTGCTTGATCAGCTCGCGCGCCAGGGGCGTCACCTCCAGCACCCGGCACTGCGCCGCAGCCCAGGGGCAGGCGTCGCGGCGGATATACAGGCTGCGCATTTCGGCCTGCCCGGTGGTCACCACTTCGTGCTCGGCATCGGCCGGGATCCACACGCCCCACTGCGGCGGGGCGAAGTAGCTGCCGTCGCGGGTGTACACACCCAGCACGCCGCTGATGGCGTAGGAAAACTGCACCCAGTCGTGGCTGTGGCAAGTGGTCCAGGAGCCCGCGCCGAGGCTTTCGGCGCGGGCATAGAGAGGCCTGGGCAGGTGGTCCAGGGCGGGGATGGCGCGGGGGTGTCCGATGCTCGGCATGGTGGTTTCTTATAATTCCGACCAGACAAGCCTAACACCTGCGGCCACGCTGTCGCCCCTTTCGCCGGCTGTGGGAGGCGGCTTGCCGGCGAAGGGCGCGACGCGGTCTCAGCGCTCCACAATCATGGTCACGCCCTGCCCCCCCGCCGCACAGATCGAGATCAGCCCACGCCCCTTGCCCGCCGTCGCCAACAGCTTGGCCATGTTGGCCAGGATCCGCCCGCCGGTGGCGGCAAACGGGTGCCCTGCCGCCAACGAGCTGCCCTTGACGTTGAGCTTGCTGCGGTCGATCGCCCCCAGCGCAGCATCAAGCCCCAGGTGCGTGCGGCAGTACTCGGCATCTTCCCAGGCCTTGAGCGTGCACAGCACCTGGGCGGCGAAGGCTTCGTGGATTTCGTAGTAGTCGAAGTCCTGCAGCGTCAGCCCATTGCGCGCCAGCAACCGCGGCACGGCGTACACCGGCGCCATCAGCAGGCCTTCCTGCCCTTTGACGAAATCCACCGCCGCCGTTTCACCGTCGACCACATGGGCCAGCACTTCGAGCCCATGCGCCTGGGCCCATTCCGGCGTGCCCAGCAGCACCAGCGAAGCGCCATCGGTCAGCGGCGTGGAGTTGCCGGCGGTCAGCGTGCCCTGGCCGCTGTGGTCGAACACCGGCTTGAGCTTGGCGAGCTGTTCCAGGTCCAGGTCCGGGCGCAGGTTGTTGTCACGCGCCAGGCCCAGAAAAGGTGTGAGCAGGTCGTCCTGCCAACCCTCGGCGTAGGACGCGGCCAGGCGCTGATGGCTGAGCAGCGCCAGCTCGTCCTGTTCGGCCCGGCCAATCTGCCAGGCCTGCGCCATGCGCTCGCAATGCTCGCCCATCGACAGCCCGGTGCGCGGCTCGCCATTGCGTGGCAGCTCCGGCTTCAAATGGGCCGGGCGCAGTTGCAGGAAGGGTTTGAGCCGCTCGCCCAGGGTCCTGCCGCGGTTGGCTTGCAGAAGGATGCGGCGCAGGCCCTCGCTGACGGCGATCGGCGCGTCGGAGGTGGTGTCCACGCCGCCGGCAATGCCCGATTCGATCTGCCCCAGGGCAATCTTGTTGGCCACCAGCAACGCCGCCTCCAGGCCAGTGCCGCAGGCCTGCTGGATGTCGTAGGCGGGCGTGCGCGGCGACAGCCGCGAGCCGAGCACGCACTCGCGGGTCAGGCTCATGTCACGTGAATGCTTGAGTACCGCACCCGCCACCACCTCGCCCAGGCGCAGCCCATGCAGGCGGTAGCGCTCGATCAGGCCTTCGAGGGTGACGGTGAGCATCGCCTGGTTGCTGGCAGTGGCATAGGCGCCGTTGGAGCGGGCAAAGGGAATTCGGTTGCCGCCCAGGATCGCGACCCGGCGAAGTGAACGCATGCGTGGATTCCTCCTGAAACAATTGGGTCCGTACAGCCTAGGTGTTTTTACCGCATTCGAACGACCTTGCCACAAAGTTGGTCCACACTTGCAAGCTTGCCTTCAGGGAGACCCCGCACATGAGCGATCGCTATCTCGGCTTTGCCAACTCCAACCTCGGCCGGCGCCTGGTCGATGCCCTCGGGCTGCCACGCCCGGCGCCACTGGAACGTTGGCAGGCCGGCCGCCTGCGCCCGGTGGAGGGTGCCCTGGTGCTGGGCGGCGGCCCCCTGGCCAGCGCCGTCGAGGCCATCGCCCCGCGCCTGACCGACGAATGCTACAGCTTCAACGGTGAAGACCTGCAGGCCCCTGCCTGGGTCGCGGGCTTGGGGCCGAAACTCAAGGCCGTGGTGTTCGATGCCAGCCATCTGTCCGACAGCGATCAGCTCAAGCAGTTGCGCGAATTCTTCCAGCCGCTGCTGCGCAGCCTCGCCGCCTGCGCCCATGTGGTGATCCTCGGGCGAGCACCAGAGCAGCTCGACGACCCGCTGGCCAGCGTTGCCCAACGTGCCCTGGAGGGGTTCAGCCGGTCACTGGCCAAGGAGCTGCGCAACGGCGCCACGGCGCAGTTGCTGTACGTTGCCGAGGGAGCCGAAAACCAGCTCGAAGGCGCCTTGCGCTTCTTCCTGTCGCCCAAGAGCGCGTTCATTTCCGGCCAGGTGCTGCGCCTTGAGCCGTGCAATCAGCAGGTCGAAGACTGGACCCGACCGCTGGCCGGCCGGCGCGCCCTGGTCACCGGCGCTGCGCGGGGCATCGGCGCCGCCATCGCCGAAACCCTGGCCCGCGACGGTGCGCAGGTCTTGCTGCTGGACGTTCCCCAGGCGCAACAGGACCTCGACGCCCTGGCCGCGCGCCTGGGCGGCAAGGCCCTGGCCCTGGACATCTGCGCCGGCGACGCCGCCGCGCAATTGCTCCAGGCCCTGCCCGAGGGCATCGACATCGTCGTGCACAACGCCGGCATCACCCGCGACAAGACCCTGGCCAACATGACCCCGGAATACTGGGACGCGGTGCTGGCGGTCAACCTCAAGGCCCCGCAGGTACTGACCAAGGCGCTGTTCGACGGCGGCGCGCTGGGCGCGGATGCACGCATCACCCTGCTGGCCTCGGTCAGCGGCATTGCCGGCAACCGCGGCCAGTCCAACTACGCGGCGAGCAAGGCCGGGCTGATCGGCTTCGCCCAGGCCTGGGCGCCGACACTCGCCGAGCGCGGTGGCAGCATCAACGCCGTCGCCCCTGGCTTCATCGAAACGCACATGACCGCCGCCATGCCCATGGGCCTGCGCGAGGCCGGGCGGCGCTTGAGCTCGCTGGGCCAGGGCGGGCGCCCGCAGGATGTCGCCGAAGCCATCGCCTGGCTCAGCCAGCCGGGCTCCGGTGCGGTCAGCGGGCAGGTGCTGCGGGTGTGCGGCCAGGCACTGATGGGGGCGTGAACATGAACCGGCAATGGCACGACCTGCACAGCCCCGACGCCCGCGCCAGCCTGTACCTGCGGGCAGCCAGCAAGCGCAAGATCAGCGGCACCACGCTGCCGGCCACCGGCCTGCGCTGCTTCATCCGCGTAGACCCCGGCAACCTGGCGGCCTACCGCCGGCTCTGTCACTTCATCGACGACGGCCGGCTGCCGGGCACCTACCCGCACGTGATGGCCTTCACCCTGCAGTTGCAGCTGCTCACGGCCCACGACTTCCCATTCCCGCTGCTCGGCCTGGTCCACCTGCACAACCGCATCGAGGTGGTGCGCCCGCTGGGCGGCATCGACGGGCTGCGCTTCGCGGTCTACGCCGACAACCTGCAGGCACATGCCAAGGGCGGCACCTTCGACCTGGTCACCGAAGCCGAGGACGCCCTCGGCGTGCTCTGGCGCGAGACCAGCCGCATGCTGGTGCGCGGCCTGCACCTCGATGGCCAGCCTGATGCCAGCGAGGTCAGCGAACCCGACGCACTGCCGGAAGCCACCCGCTGGTACTGCGACAGCGACATCGGCCGGCGCTATGCCAAGGTGTGTGGCGACTACAACCCGATCCACCTGAGCGCCGCCAGCGCGCGGCTGTTCGGCTTCCCCAGGGCGATCGCCCACGGCATGTGGAGCAAGGCCATGGCCCTGGCGGCGCTGCGTACCCATATGCCCGCCAGCAGCGGCTACAGCTTCGAGGTGGATTTCCACAAGCCGGTGCGCCTGCCTTCGGAGGTGGTGCTCAGTGCCAGCGCGCCGGGGCCTGCGGGTGAGCTGCGTCTGGATGGGCATGGCGAGCTGCTGCACATGCTCGGGCGCTGGGCGCCACGCTAAGCGCCCCGAATCCGCTTGCTTTGCTTCGGGCCTCCCATGAAGCTATGCAGCATTAGGAGATCCCCGATGAACCTGCAAGAACTCACCGAACGCCTGCACCGAATCCGCGACAACAACGACTGGCGCGGCTTCCACAGCCCGAAGAACCTGGCCATGGCCGCCAGCGTGGAAATGGCCGAGCTGGTGGAAATCTTCCAGTGGCTGAGCGAGGACCAGTCGCGCCAGCTGCCGCCCGAGCAACTGGCCCACGCCGGCCAGGAGGTCGGTGACGTGGTGCTCTACCTGTTGCTGCTGTGCAGCGAACTGGGCCTGGACCTGGAGCAGGTGGTACGCGCCAAGCTGGCCGACAGCGAAAGGCGCTTTGCCCGATGAACGACCGTCATTTCGATGAGCTGGCCACGCGCTTCGCCGAGAAGATCTACGGCGGCGCCAAGGGCGCCATCCGCCTGGCCGTGCTCCAGGCCGACCTGGCCGAAACCCTGCCCGACCGCCCGCTGCGGGTGCTCGATATCGGGGCCGGCCTTGGCCACATGGCGCTCTGGCTGGCCGAGCGCGGCCACCACGTGACCCTGGCCGAACCGGCCGCGCCGATGCTCGAAGGCGCCCGCGCGCGCTTTGCCGAAGCCGGCCAGCACGCCACTTTTATCCAGGCGCCCTGGCAGGACCTGCTCGGCCAGCTCACCGAACCCTACGACCTGGTGCTGTGCCACGCCGTGCTCGAATGGCTGGCCGAACCGCAAAGCATCCTGCCAGTGCTGCACCAGCTCACCGTGCCCGGGGGCTGGTTGTCGCTGGCCTTCTACAACCGCGATGCGCTGGTCTATCGCAACCTGCTCAAGGGCCATTTCCGCAAACTGCGCAGCAACCGCCTGCAGGGTGAAAAGCAGAGCCTGACCCCGCAGAAACCGCTTGATCCACGTGAGCTCAAGGCGCAACTTGAAAGTCTGTGGCAAGTCGAAAGCGAGAGTGGCGTGAGGGTGTTCCACGACTACATGCCCAAGGAATTCCAGGACAAGGCCGAGTTGCTCGACCTGCTGGAAATGGAACTGGCCCACCGCCGTCACCCAAGCTTTGCCGGGCTGGGCCGCTACCTGCACTGGATGTGCCGCCCCCGCTGACCCGCCCGCCGGGAGGAATACATGCCGTACCGTCCGTTGTGCCTGGCCCTGCTGCCGTTGGCCCTGGCCGCCTGCCAGGCCAGCAACCCCTACGTTGCCAGCAGCCGCCCGCTGCCACCGGCCCCCGCCCAGGCGGCCAACACCTTCGACGCCAGCGCCTACCCGGCGCCGGCGCGTGACTACGGGCATTACCGCAGCTGGAGCTGGCGCAACGGCCAGCTGCCTACCGGCACGGCCAATGCCGACCCCGGGCAACTGGCCGACGCCGTCAGCGGCGCCCTCGACCAGCACGGCCTGCGCCCGGCCCGGGGCAGTGCCGGCGACCTGCTGGTAAGCGCCGACATGCGCCTGGAGCGGCGCCTGCGCCAGGTGCGCGACTATGACTACTACGACCCCTACTACGGCCCCTACCCCTACGGCGGAGTCGGTGTCGGTGGCTACCGCAATGGCTACGGCGGCTATGCCAGCGTGCCGATCGTGCGCACCTACGAAGTGGAGGTGATGGTGGTGCGCATCGACCTGTTCGATGCCCGCAATGGCGAGCCGGTGTGGAGCGCGAGTGCCGAAAGCGGCAGTGACCAGAGCTCGCCTCGCGATCGCGAAAGCGCCCTGCGCGAATCGGTGCACAAGGCGCTCAACGGCTATCCTCCCAGTTAACAGTTAACGGAGAACCATCATGTTGCGCCGCCTCGTTCTACTGTCGTTCGCGCTGCTGCTTGCGGCCTGCTCGAGCAACAACGTTCAGCAGGATTTCGACGCCAGCCGCGATTTTGCCGCCTACCGCAGCTGGGCATGGCAGGAACCGGGCTTGCAATACCGCCCGGATGACCCACGCATCAAGAGCGACCTGACCGAGCAGCGCATCCGCCAGGCCGTGGATGAACAGCTCGACCAGCGCGGCCTGCGCCCGGCCCAGGGCAACCGCCCGGCCGACCTCAAGGTACGCGCCTACCTGATCGTCGAGCAGCGCCAGCAACAGATCACCACCAACTACGGCGGCGGCTGGGGTGGCTACTGGAACGGCTACTGGGGCGGCCCGATGTACAACGAGACCCGCAGCGTCGACTACAAGGTGGCGACCATCCAGGTCGACCTGTTCGATGGCCACGACGGCAAGCTGGTGTGGCGCGGCAGCGCCGAGCAGATCATGAACAACTACCCGCCAAGCCCCGAAGAGCGCAACAGCGCGATCCAGAAGACCGTGGCCGAAGTGCTCAGCCATTACCCCCCTGGAAGCAAGAAATAGCCAGCACATAGCCCGTTCGTCAGATCGCGTCTACCCTGTTTAGGAAACCTGACTGAACGGGTAGCAGTGTTCAACGAATAAGGACTGCCAATGCAAAGCATTGTTCTCCTGATGTGGCTTGCCTTGTGCACTGAACAAGATATTCGCGAACGCCAGATCGCCAATTTCCTCACCCTGGGCGTTGCCGCCTGCGCCCTGGCCTGGCTGTTCGTCACCGGCCACAGCTGGATCGGCGCCGACGCCAGCGACGCCGGCTGGGCCCTGGCCATCGTCATGCTGCTGACCCTGCCCGGCTACATGCTCGGGCGCTTCGGCGCCGACGACGTCAAGCTGATGGGCGCCCTGGCCTTGGCCACCAGCCCGCAATACGTGCTGGGCACCTTCATCGGCGCCGGTGTCAGCGTGCTGTTGTGGCTGCTCACCCGCAGGCGTCTGTGGACCCTGCTCAACCCTAAGGTAAAGAAGCGCTTGCAGACCCTGACCGAGCAAATGGGCGACAAACAGGCCTTCGTCCCCTATGTGCTGACCGGCTTTCTGCTGACCGCCGTGTGGATCCAATAATCGTTCCTGCGGTCCGATACCTTGTACATGCCTTGTACAGAATCGCCAGCAGCGTCTACTTTTAAGCTGCCAGAGCGTCTGGTCCGGGAGCTGGGCCGTATAAGAACAGGGAGTTGATCGTGAACAAGTCAGTCAGTGAGGTGAAAGTCCTGGTAGTCGACGACCAGGAAATGATCGTCGAGCAGTTGTGCGAGTTCCTCGAAAGCCATGGCCACCCCTGCGTGGCCGCCTTCTCCACCGACCAGGCCATCGAACGCTATGTGGCCGACGAAGCCATCGGCCTGGTGCTGTGCGACCTGCACATGCCCGATCGCGATGGTATCGAGCTGGTCCGGGCGCTGAAGGAGGTTGCCGGGCGCCAGCGCATGTTCGAGGCGATCATGCTCACCGGCCGTGCCGACAAGCAGGACGTGATTCGCGCCCTGCGCGAGGGCTTTGCGGACTATTACCAAAAGCCCATGGACCTCGACGAGCTGCTCGAAGGCTTGCGCCGCCAGGAGCAGATACTGCTCGAGCGCAAGGCCAACTTCCGCGACCTGGGCAACCTCAACCAGCGCCTGCAGGACCTGGCGGGCTCGATCGATGAGCTTTACCAGGACCTCGAGAAAGCCCGCGGCCAGGGCGTGCACCGGCGCTCCACCGATGCCGAGGAAGCCGAAGGCGACCTGCCCGCAGCGTTCGAGAAACTCTCGCCACGCCAGCTGGAAGTGGCGCGCCTGGTGAGCAAGGGCAAGACCAACTACCAGATCGCCTGCGAACTGGGCATCACCGAGAACACCGTCAAGCTGTACGTTTCGCAGGTGCTGCGCCTGACCCACATGCACAACCGCACCCAGCTGGCGCTGGCGCTGACCCCCAGCTCTTCGCCGGTACACCTGCGCTTCACCACCCACTGACGCCCAGGCTCAGCATCGTTCGCGGCGCTCGCAGTTCGAACGCCGTCCTGCGCGCTACTCGTTGACCTGGAAGGCGACCCGCGCGGTGGCGCCGGTTTCGTCCAGGGCACTGAGTTCATGCTGCCCCACCCGCTCGAAGCGCACCTGCAGGCTGGCCTGCCCCTCGGTCTCGCCCAACGGCTGGCCATTGAGGAACCACCAGCGCCGCCCACCGCCGCCAAGGGCCGACACCTGCAGCTGCAACGGCTCGCTGCTGCTGGCCGGGCGGCGCAGGTTGTCGCCGGGGCGCACGCCAACGATCGACAGCGGCGGCGCACTGGCCGGCACCTGTGGCGGGCAGCTCGGGTCGATCGCCGGCAGCCGCGCCGCCCGCTGCTCGGCACGCGGCAACCAGGGTTCCAGCGGCGCCGGCCACAGGGCAATGTCGCGCTGCACGGCGCCCGCGCAACTGCCATCCACCCGCAACCCCTGGGCATTGACCCAAACCGGCTCGCGCAAGCCCAGCCCGAGCGGCTGGTCGGCCGCCTGCAGGGTCGGTGGCGTGGTGCCGTCGAGGGTCCAGGCAAAGCGCTGGCGGCGGCAGTTGGGGTCCAGGCGCGCCAGCGGCTGCCCCAGCGGCCAGCAGATCGCGGCCACGCCCACGCTGTCGGGCACCCGCTCGGCCGGCACGCTGATGCCACGCTGGCTGTCGCGGTTGCTCAGCAAGTCATGCACCTGCAGCATCAACGGCGCCGCCGACGCCAGGCCGAACTGCCCAGGCACCGGGGTGCCATCGGGCCGGCCGATCCACACGCCGATCAGGTAGCGCGGGCCGACGCCAATCGACCAGGCATCGCGAAAGCCGTAGCTGGTGCCGGTCTTCCAGGCCAGCTGCGGGCGCTGCACCAGCTCGGCATGCGGGTCGCGGTCTGGCCGCGCCTGGCCGCTGAGGATGCGCCGGATGATCCACGCCGCCCCGGGCGACAACAGACGCCGCTCCAGCAGCGGGTCCTGGGGCTGCAGGCGCACCTGGGCACTGTTGCCGGCGCGGGCCAGCGCGGCATAGCCGCCGACCAGCTCTTCCAGGCGGCTGCCGGCGCCGCCGAGAATCAGCGACAGGTTGGGCTCGGCCAGCGGCGGCAGCGCCAAGGGCATGCCAGCCATGCGCAATTGCGCGGCGAAGCGCTTGGGCCCATAGGCTTCGAGCAACTGCACCGCCGGCAGGTTGAGCGACAGCGCCAGCGCCGAGCTGGCCGATACCGGGCCACTGAAGCCCATGGAGAAGTTGCCGGGGCGGTAGTCGCCGTAGCGGCGCGGCACATCCTGCAGCAGCGACTCGGAATGGATCAGGCCGTCGTCCAGGGCCATGCCGTAGAGAAACGGCTTGAGGGTCGAACCCGGTGAGCGCAGCGAGCGAACCATGTCGACATGGCCGAAACGGCGCTCGTCGGCGAGGTCGATCGAGCCCAGGTAGGCGCGCGTCGCCATGCTTTGCGCATCCACCACCAGGATCGCCGCCGAGGTGCGTTCCGGCAGGCGCGCACGCCAGCCCAGCAGCAGGTCTTCCAGGCGCCGTTGCAGGGAGGCGTCCAGGGTGGTGCGGATCAGCGGCGGGCTGCCGGGGGTGTTCAGGCGTCGTGCCAGCAGCGGCGCCAGCGCAGGCTCCTGACGTGGCGCCAGCAACAGCGGCTCTTCGCGGGCTTCGCTGATCTGCTGGGCGGGCCAGACCTGGTACTCGGCCAGGCGCTGCAGCACCTTGTCCCGCGCGCGCTGGGCACGCGCCGGGTGGCGGTCCGGGCGCAAGCGGCTCGGCGCCTGGGGCAGCACCGCCAGCAGCGCCGCTTCGGCGGCGGTGAGGTGCTGCGGCGACTTGCCAAGGTACGCCCAACTGGCCGCTGCCACGCCCTGCAAGGTGCCGCCGAACGGCGCGCGGTTGAGGTAGAGCTGCAGGATCTCGCGCTTGGACAGGTGCCATTCCAGCTGCGCCGTGCGCCACAGTTGCCGCAGTTTCCCGGCCAGGGTGCGGTCGTGCGGGTCGAGCAGGCGTGCCACCTGCATCGACAGCGTGCTGCCGCCCGACACCACGCGCCCGCCGCGCAGGTTCAGCCACGCCGCCCGCACCAGCGCCAGCGGGTTGACCCCCGGGTGGTGGTAGAACCAGCGGTCCTCGTAGGTGAGCAGCGCCTGCAGGTAGTAGGGCGACACCTGCTCCGGACTGACTGGATAGCGCCATACCCCGTCGGCATCGGCAAAGCGCCACAACGGCGTGCCGTCCTCGGCCAGCACCACCCGCGCCAGGTCGTCTGCCGGCATGGGCAGCGGCCACAGGCGGTCGGCCAGCCACAACAGGCCGCACAGCAGCGCGATGGCGATGGCACTGGCGCGCAGCAAGCGGCCCGCACGGGTGCGCGGTCGAGCTAAGCTAGGCATCGGGGAACCGACCTGGCCAGGTAATGGCCAAAGGCTTGAAAGCGGCAACTCGCCGAATCGTTCATCAGGAAGCAACTATGCATGTAGAAGGTTTTTTCGAGTGGCTTGGCCAGGCGCTGGGGGCGTTGATCCGCTTTGTCGTCGATGCGCTGAGCGGCCTGTTCAACCTGCTGGCCAATGCCGGTGGCAACTTCATCGATGGCCTGGCACGCACGCTGGGCATGGACACTTCGCTGGTCAGCATCCTCGCCCTGATCGTTGGCCTGATGCTGCTGTACTCGGCAATCCGCGCCTTCATGCGCGCCTCGATCATTCTCGGGATCATCTGGCTGGTGCTGGGGTTGTGGGTGATGAGCTGGGTGATTCACTGACCTTTAACCCATCGCCGGCAAGCCGGCTCCCACGGGCCTGTGGGAGCCGGCTTGCCGGCGATGGGGCCAGCACTACCGCGCCTTGACCGTCATCTCGCCCTGCCCTTCGCCCACCGCCTGCAGGTTCGGCCGGTACATCGACTCCACCTGCGCCGGCGGCACGCGGTAGGTGCCCGGGGTCACCGCCCGCGCCAGGTACAGCAGGTGGGTGGTGCCATAGCCATCGAGCTTGAGCGCCGCCACGTAGCGGTCATCGCGGTACTCCTGATGCACCACGCTGGCGTTCTGCATCGACTCCCGCCACTCTTTCACCGCACTGCTGGCGTTGTCCAGGCTCGCGGCGCTCTGCGCCAGGTTCTGGTTTTCCAGCTCCAGGCCCGCCGGCAACAGGTCCACCACCAATGCATCCGGCACACGCTCCTGGGCTTTCAATGCCAGGTGCACCAGCACCAGGTCGCCACTGCGCAGGTTGTGCAGGTCCAGCGGCTGGCCATTCATGCCCAGGTATTCGCGGCGAATCTCCATGCCATTGCCGCCTGCCGCAGGTGCCTGGCGCGGGTAGCCGGAGAGCGTGAGCTGCTGGTAGAGCGTGACGCTGCCTTCGTTCTGCACGCTCAAGGGCGATGCCAGCAGCGGGCCTTCGAGCTTCATGCCCGCGTCGTCGTTGCTGAACTCACGCACCTCACCGGCACTGTCCAGGCGCGCGCGCCACTGGCCTTCCGGCTTGCCCAGCAGGCCACGGCCTGCCAGGTACAGGGCATTGCGCTCCTGGGTCGACAGCCAGCGGTTGGCCGCCAACTCATCGGACAGGGCAAACAGGCGCTGGTCGACCTGGTCAGCGGCCAGGCTGCTCTCCTGCAGCAGCGCCAGGATCAGCGCCTGGTCACGCAGGCTGCTGCCGTAGTCGGCCATCCAGCCCTTGCTGCGGCTGATGCCAAGGCCGGCTTGCAGCGCTTGCTGCGCGCGCGGCTTGTCGCCCATCTTGTCCAGCGCCACGGCCAGTTGCACCAGCGGCAGGCCCGAGCGCGCATCGGCACGCCGTTCGAACAGGCTGCGCAGGGCGCCCAGCGGCGCCTGCTGGTTGCGCGCCAGCACCAGTGCGGCGTAGGCCTGCACGGCAAAACGGGTGTGCTCGGCGTATTCGCTGTAGTCCACCTCGATCAGGTTGCGCTCCTGCAGGTAGCGCAACAGGCGCTCGTTGGCCTTCTTCAGCGCATCGGCCGGCACGCCATAGCCCTGGTCGCGGGCGCGCAGGAGGAAGTCGGTGACATAGGCGGTCAGCCAGTACTCCTCCTCGCTGTCGGCACTCCACAGGCCGAAGCTGCCGTTGTAGCGCTGCATGCCCAGCAGGTGCTCGATGCCCATCTCGATCTTGCGCTTGCGCACGTCTGCCGGCTCGCCCTTGATGCCCAGGCGCTTGAGGCTTTCGGCATCGGCGTAGAGCGACGGGTAGAGGCCGCTGGTGGTCTGCTCGAGGCAACCGTAGGGGTAGGCTTCGAGGGCGCGGATCTGCTCGGCCAGGTTCAGCGGCGGGCGGCTCGACAGCGCCAGGCTGGCTTCCAGGCCAGCAGGCTCGAAGGCCGCCAGGTCGGCGTCCGGTAAGGTCCACGGCTGGTCCTTGAGCGCTACCCGGTAGTGCTTGAGCATCGCCGGGTAGGCCGGGCGGATGCCCAGGGTCCATTCGCGGGTGAAGGCCGTGGCCGGCTCACCCGGCAACTGCAGGCCATTGACCTGCACCTGCACCTTGCCTTGCCCCAGGCCGCCCTGGGCCTGCACCGGAATCATCAGTGTGCTGCGCTGGCCCTCGGCCAGAGTGACGCTTTGCTGGGCGCTCGCCGTCAGGCTCAACGGCCCTTCGGTGCTGACCTGCACCGTCAGCTGCTGGGCCTGGCCGGAGAGGTTGGCCAGGTCCAGCGCCAGCCGGGTCTGGTCGCCACCGGCGAGGAAGCGCGGCGCCGAAAGTTCGGCAATCAGCGGCGCGGCCACCACGGTCTTGCCTTCGGCCATGCCGAAGTGTTCCTCGGTCCAGGCCTGGGCCATCAGCCGCAGTTCGCCATTGAAGTCGGGGATATCCACCGTCGCCTGGCCTTCGCCCTTGTCGTCCAGGGTCACTGGCAGGCTCTGCTGGGCGACGATGGTCACCGTGGTGTTCGGGCGCTTGCCGCCCTTGGCCATCGCCGCGTCGCCGCCGAACGCCAGGCTGGCCAGGCGGCCCTGGCCGGCTTCGATGAGCTGGCCGTAGATGTCCAGCTGGTCGGCGCCGTAGGCCTTGCGGCCGAACAGGCTGGCGAATGGGTCGGGGGTCTTGAAGTCGGTGATGTTGAGGATGCCCACGTCGACCGCGGACAACAGCACATGCACCTGCTTGGGAATGCTGCCGTCGGCATTGGCAGCCTTGAAGCGCACCGTCAGGGGTTGCTTGGGCCGCATCTTCTCGGGCGCCTGCAGGCTCAGCGCCAGCTTGCGCTCGGCGCGGGCCAGCGGCAGGTGGAGGACGCCGACCGCGCGTTTTGGCGTGGCGTTGGCCTTGCGCTCGCCCGGGCGAATCACCAGGGCGCTGAGGTACAGGTCGTGGCGCGCCCAGTTCTTGTCGAGCTGTACCTCGAAGGTCTTGCCTTCGGCCGGCACCTCGATTTCCTGCCACCACAGTGGGCCATCGCTGGACTCCACCATCAGGTAGCCGCTACCGGCGGCGGGCGGGGTCACGGTCACCTTGGCCGTGGCGCCGTCGGCATAGGCCGGCTGGTCCAGCGCCAGTTTCACCTGGTCGGGGCGCACCGCACCGCCTTCGGCGTTGTCCTGGGCGCGGTAGCCGGCCCAGAAGCGTTCGCTGGAAACCAGGCCGGTCTGCGGGTCTTCCACCTCGACGCGGTACGGCCCCCACTCCACCTGGAAGTTGAGCTTGGCGGTGGAGCCCGCCTCGACGTCGAGGGTCTGTTCATCCTGGGTGAGGAATTTCTCGTTGTAGGCGTAGCTCCAGCCGTCGCTTTGCGAGTAGTTCCAGTAGTAGTCGCGGCGCTCGCGGATCAGCCGCACCTTGAGCCCTTCGGCAGCGAGCTTGTGGCCGTCACGGTCGGCCACCAGGAATTCAAATTGCACCGGGCCGTCGCTGTCGGTTTCCTCGCCCTCGAACAGGCCGCGCAGCCCGGGCAGGCGCTCGGCAGGCCAGATCGGTTGCTCCAGGCGACGGGTAATCGGGCGGCCGCCGGACTCCTGCAAGCTGGCCTGCACCGTCAGTTGCAGCGGCGAACGGGCCTCGGCCCAACGGCTTTCGATATCGACCACGGCCTTGCCGGCCTGGTCGAGGGTGACTTCATCGAGCTCCAGGTCCTGGTTGAGGTCAGCCTCGGTGACCGAGCCGAACTGGTAGCCGGGCAGCGCCGGCACCGCTTCGCGCAGTGGGCGCAGGTAGGCCTGGCCACTCAGGCGATTGCCCGCGGCCGGGGCGCCATACAGGTAGCGGCCATTGACCTGGATGCGCGCGTCATCTTCCGGCGCAAGCGGCGTGCTGCTGCCCTTGAGCTCCAGCGCCAGGCGCTCGGGCAGGAAGTCTTCGACGAGGAATTCGTACACCTGCTTGCGCCCACCACCGAGGTCGAGCAACAGCTGCCAGCGGCCGGTCGGGGCTTCTGTCGCCAGTTGCAACTGGTACTGGTACAGGCCGTTGCCATCGGCCTCCCAGACGAACTTGCGGCTGACTTGTTCGTCGGGGCGGCGCACTTCCACGCTGACCGGCTGGGCCTTGACCGGCTTGCCGTCCTGATCGCGCAGCAGGCCGTTGAGCAGCACGGTTTCACCGGGGCGGTACAGGTCACGCGGGCCGAAGATGAAGAACTGCAGCGGGTTGGCCTGGGGGCCGGTGATGTCGAATTCGGCCAGGTCCAGGGCCGCGGTGTTCAGGCGCAGCAGCGTGGTGTGCACGCCCTGGGTGGCGATCAGGGTGTCGGCCTTGGCAGTGATCGGCAGTTGCGCGTGGCCCGCACCATCGGTGCTGGCCTGGGCCAGCAGCTTGCCCTTGTCGTCGTGCAGTTCAAGGTTGACGCCGCTCAGTGCCTTGCCGCCTTCCAGAGCCTGGGCGAACACGTCCAGGCGGTCGCGGTAGCGGTGGGCGGACACGCCGATGTCGCTGAGGGTGAACAGGGTCGCGGGCTGCGAGTAATCGTAGGTGCCCGAGGCGCGCATCACCGCCAGGTACACACCCGGCGCCTGCAGCGGCTTGATGCCGGCGATGGGCAGCAGCACGGTCTCGCGGGTGTTGCGCGCCGGGTTGAGGTCGAAGCGGCCGCTGTACACCAGCTCGGCCATGTCCAGGGTTTCCTTGGACTGGTAGTAGTACAGGCTGCTGTTGCGGCCCCAGCCCACCAGGAACTCCGACAGCCTGTCCGGCTTGACCCGGAAGAACTCGACATCGACCTTGTCGACGTTCAGGGCGATCACCGGCAGGCCTTCGGCCAGGCGCGTGGGCAGCAGCGAGCCGCGGCTGGCGAAGCCGACCGTGGGCTGCATGTCGCGGGTCTCCAGGCGGGTCACCGATTCGGCGGCCAGCGTCTGGCCATTGACCGCCAGCAGGCCCTTGTCGACGGTGAGCACCAGCTTGCGCTGTGGCTCCAGATGACGCAGGCGCAGCTCCATCTGGTTGTCGGAGAGCTCCCAGGCGCCGTCGACCTTGCCCTTCACGGTGTCGACCAGGTGCACTTTGCTGGCCAAATCCTGCTTGGCGTCCAGCGGCACGGAGAAGCTCACCGACAGGCTGCTGGCGCCGTCCAGTTGCACTTCCGAGGCATCCAGCACGCTCAGTTCGCGGCCTTCGTAGCGCTTGGCGAGCACGGCCGGGTCTTCGCGCCGGGCAGCGGGGGCTTCGGCCGGCGCGGCCGCCTGGGGTTTTTCGGCAGGTGCGGGCTTGCCCGGCGTCGAGGAGTCACAGGCACTGAGCAAGGCCAGCGCGCAGGCCAGCAACAATCCTTTGTTGAACATGGAGTGGGAACTCTTTGGCAGCGGGTACGTGAGGGCAGCAACTATAGCGCAACGCTAGGTAGAATAGCGTCCGCCTCCGCACACCCAGGACTTCGCATGGCCTCTCTGACCGCCGACTGGCGTCACTCTCTCACCCACCGCAAGGTGTGGGCCCTGGCCGCGCCGATGATCCTGTCGAATATTTCCGTGCCCATGGTCGCGCTGGTGGACAGCACGGTCATCGGCCACTTGCCCCACGCCCATCAGCTCGGTGCGGTCGCCGTGGGCGGCACGCTGTTTACCTTCATGGTCGGCTTGATGGGGTTTCTGCGCATGGGCTCCACGGGCTTCGCCGCCCAGGCCGCAGGGCGTGCCGATGGCGCGGCGCTGCGCCAGGTGCTGGTGCAAGGGCTGCTGCTGGCGGTGGGCCTGGCCCTGCTGATCGGCCTCTTCGCCCTGCCCTTGAGCCAGTTGGCGCTGCAGGCCATGCAACCGAGCGCCGAGCTGCAGCAGTCGACCGAAACCTTCTTCCACACCCGCCTGCTCGGCCTACCGGCGGCGCTGGCCAGCTATGCGCTGGTGGGCTGGTTCCTCGGCACCCAGAATGCACGCGCACCACTGGCGATCCTGCTGACCACCAACCTGCTGAACATCGCCCTCAACCTGTGGTTCGTGCTGGGCCTGGACTGGGGCGTGCTGGGCTCGGCGCGGGCCTCGGTGATTGCCGAGTGGAGCGCCGCACTGCTCGGCCTGGCCCTGACCCGCCCCGCCCTGCGCGCCTACCCCGGGCAGGTCGCCTGGGCCGCGCTCAAGCGCTGGCAGGCCTGGCGGCCGTTGCTGGCAGTCAACCGCGATATCTTCCTGCGCAGCCTGGCGCTGCAGCTGGTGTTCCTCTTGATTACCGTGCAGGGCGCCCGCCTGGGCGAGGCCACGGTGGCGGCCAACGCGCTGCTGCTCAACGGCCTGCTGCTCACTGCCTATGCCCTGGATGGCCTGGCGCATGCCGTGGAAGCGCTGTGCGGGCATGCCATTGGTGCACGCGATGGCGACACCCTGCGCCGATCACTGGTGGTGGCCTGTGGCTGGTCGTTGATCACCAGCCTTGGGTTTGCCGGGTTGTTCCTGCTGGGCGGGCACCTGTTCATCGACCTGCAGACCGACATCGCCAGCGTGCGGGCAGCGGCGTACCCCTACCTGCCCTACCTGGCGGTGCTGCCCTTGATTGCAGTGTGGAGCTACTTGCTCGACGGGCTGTTCATCGGCGCGACGCGGGCGCGGGAGATGCGCAATGCAATGCTGCTGTCGGTGCTGGTCGCACTGCCGCTGGCCTGGGCCATGAGAGGGTTCGGCAACCATGGGTTGTGGTTGGCGTTTCTTGCCTTCATGGCGTTGCGGGCGGTGACCTTGGGGTGGGTTGGCTGGCGGTTGCAGCGCAAGGGGTTGTGGACCGAGTAAAAAGCTCGCCGGCAAGCCGGCTCCCACAGGCCTGGGTGGGAGCCGGCTTGCCGGCGATGGGCCGCAAAGCGGCCCCGGCGATTACGACGAGAGGTACGAGGAGCGGGTCAGGCCCAGGCGCAAGGCGTCGAGGAACTGGGTGCGCTCGCGGGCGCTGATCTTGGCGCTGGCCACCTTGTCGCGGTAGTGGGTCATCAACTCCTCCGGCGACAGGTGCACGTAGCGCAGCATGTCCTCGATGGTGTCGTGGGTCTCGATACCGGCGTGGTACACGCTGCCATCGGCGTTCTGGTAGATGTTCACCGAATCGGTGTCACCGAACAGGTTGTGCATGTCGCCGAGGATCTCCTGGTAGGCGCCGACCAGGAACACGCCCAGCAGGTAGTCCTCGCCTTCGTTGACCGCATGCACCGGCATGCTGGTCTCGATGCTCTGCTCGTCGACGTACTGGTTGATCTTGCCGTCGGAGTCGCAGGTCAGGTCCTGCAGCACGGCGCGGCGCATCGGCTCTTCATCCAGGCGGTGCAGCGGGATGATCGGCAGCACCTGGCCGATGGCCCAGGTGTCGGGCAGGCTCTGGAACACCGAGAAGTTGCAGATGTACTTGTCGGCCAGCTTGTCGTTGAGCTCGTCCAGCACCTGGCGGTGCGAGCGCTGGCGGGCTTTCAGCGAGTTGTGCAGGCGACGGCAGACGGCGAAGTAGCACTGCTCGGCCAGGGCCTTTTCGGCCAGGCTGAGCTTGCCATCGGCGTACTGCGCAGCCACGTCGCCCATGTAGTGGGTGGCGCGCCAGTAGGTTTCGGTGACCATCTCGATGTCGGTCGGGCCAAGCAGGTCGACCAGCCACTGCACGGTTTCCGGCAGGCTTTGCTTGTTCTCGATCAGCGGCACTTCGTCGTTGTGGCTTTCGACGTCGGTCACCTGGATCACCAGCATGGCGTGGTGCGCGGTCAGCGAACGGCCGCTTTCGGAGAAGATGTGCGGGTGCGGCAGGCCCTGCGCGTCGCAGAACTCCTTGAGCATGCCCACCACCACGCCGGCGTAGTCGTCCATGTCGTAGTTGATCGAGCTGGCGTTGCGCGAGTGGGTGCCGTCGTAATCCACGCCCAGGCCACCGCCCACGTCGATATGGTCGACCGGCAGGCCCAGCGCACGCAGCTCGCCGTAGTAGCGGATGGCTTCCTTGAAGCCGTGCTGGTAGTCGGCCAGGTTGGCGATCTGCGAGCCCATGTGGAAGTGCAGCAGGCGGATGCCCTGGTCCAGGCCGGCATCGCGGAAGCGCTGCACCACCGAGATCAGCTGGGCGGCCGAGAGGCCGAACTTGGACTTCTCGCCCCCGGTGTCGGCCCACTTGCTCGACGCCAGCGACGACAGGCGCACACGCAGGCCGACCTGCGGCTTGACCTTGAGGTCGGCAGATTCTTCGATCACCAGGGCCACTTCGGACTCTTTCTCGATGACGATGAACACGTTGTGGCCGAGCTTCTGGCCCATCAGCGCCAGGCGGATGAACTCGCGGTCCTTGTAGCCGTTGCAGACGATGGTGCCGCCCTTGGGCGCCAGCGCCAGCACCGCCAGCAGCTCGGGCTTGGAGCCGGCTTCCAGGCCGATGGAGACGTTCTGCGTGGCGATGATGTTCTCCACCACCGCTTCTTGCTGGTTGACCTTGATCGGGTACAGCGCGGTGTACTGGCTCTGGTATTCAAGGCGCGCGATGTTGGCATCGAAGGCGCCGGTCAGCTGGCGCACGCGGTCCTGCAGGATATCGGGGAAGCGCACCAGCAATGGCAGCGACAGGCCGCTCTGGCGCAGCTCGTCGACCTGCTCGTACAGGTCGATCGGCGCGCTGCCTGGGCCGTTGGGGCGCACTTCGACGCGCCCGGCTTCATTGATGGCGAAATAACCAGCGCCCCAATGGCGGATGCCATAAACACTGCGGCTGTCGGCCACGGTCCATTGGCTACCATCGTCTTTGCGTGTGCGTCGTACGGACATTCAAGTCCCCTATAGAAAAGTCCAAGACACTGCCCCGCAAGGAGGCGGGCGCAGTGTAAAAGCTGAAAATGACGATTCGTCCGTGCCCAGGGGTAGACCCTGGCCACGGCAACGAGTTTAGAAAGCGCGGGGCAAAAAATCGCGGGCAGCCATCAGCCGCCTGATTTTTTTGCCTTGAAGCCTTGTTTGGTCAGCTCACCAATCAGCAGCTCGACATGGTCGCCCTGGATTTCGATGACCCCATCCTTCAGCGCGCCGCCGGTACCGCAACGGCGCTTGAGGGTGGTGGCCAGCTCCTTGAGCTGGTCGAGCGGCAGCGGCACGCCGGTGACGGTGGTCACGGTCTTGCCGCCACGGCCTTTGCTTTCACGGCGCACACGGGCAATGCCATCGCCTTCGGGGATGAGCTGCTGCTTGCAGGTGCAGGCGTCCACCGGTTGGCCACAGTCGGGGCAGTGCCGACCGGCATCGGTGGAGTACACGAGACCGCCAAGGGCGGCGAAGGAAGAAGCTTTCTTGGACACTTTTGTTCCTCGGTGCTGAGGACAAAAACTGGTCGACGGGAGCCGACCGCGAAGCCCCACTCTGGCAGGGGCGGCGCTACTGCTGCAAGACTTGCGGCAGCCCGAAAAGGGCGCGCAGTTTAACGATAAATCACGCCGTTGCTAAGTACTGGAATGCGCCATTTTGCGAATGATTTGCGACCCTTGGGCAAAAACCCTGGGGGCCTTTGCCGGCGCTGGCTTGCCGGCGATCACAGCGGCCCGCCAAGGCAGCGCTCAAAGGCTGGCCTTGTAGCGCTGCAATGCCGCCAGCGAGTCGGGGCAATAGGGCTTGACCAGGCTTTCCGCCTCCGCCTGCTCGATCGCCACGAACCTGGCCTCGATCACCTCTTCGGGCTGCAACCGCAGCGGCGCATCCGACACCGCCGAATACACCGCGCACCACAGGTGGTTGCCCGGCTGGTCGAAATAGAAGCGCTCGTGGAACGTCAGCGGCACCCCGGCGATGCCCAGCTCTTCGGCCAGCTCGCGGGCGGCCGAGGCCGCGTAGGCCTCGCCCGCCGCCACCATGCCGCCTGCGGCCACGTCCCAGTAGCCGGGGTAGAGTGCCTTGCTCAAGGTACGCCGGTGCACGCACAGCTCGCCGGCGCTGTTGAACAGCAAAATGAACGTGCAGCGGCCGATCAGGCCACGCTCGCGCAGTTCGGCCCTGGGCAACGCCCCCAGCACCTGGTCGGTTTCGTCCACCCAGGCGACCAGTTCTCGGTCGGAAGCCGCCCGGTGGGCGGCCTCGTTGGGGCTGATGGCCATGCTCAACCCTGCGACAGCAGCTGGCGCAGGTCGATGACCGCAGCGTTGGCCCGGGAGATGTAGTTGGCCATGACCAGCGAGTGGTTGGCCCACATGCCGAAGCCACTGCCGTTGAGCACCATCGGGCTCCACAGCGGCTCTTGCGAGGCCTCCAGCTCACGGATGATCTGGCGCACGCTGACCGTGGCGTTCTTCTTGGCCAGCACGTCGGCGAAGTCCACCTCGATGGCACGCAGCAGGTGCGACAGCGCCCACGCCTGGCCACGGGCCTCGTAGAACACGTTGTCGATCTGCAGCCACGGGGTTTCCACCAGCTCCTCGTCCACCTGCGGCGCTTGGCCGGCGACCACCGATTCGGTCTTCAGGGTGTTGTTAAGCTTGACCCGGCCAACGCTGGCCGACAGGCGCTGGGACAGCGAACCCAGGCGGGTGGCGACATCGCCCAGCCAGTTGTTCAGGTTGTCGGCGCGGGTGTAGAAGATCGCGCCCTTGTCGCCTGCGGCCAGGCGAGTCTGGTAGCGCGTCAGCGACTTGATGCCCTCTTCGAACTCAGACTCGCTCGAAGGCAGGATCCAGCTCTTGTTGTCGAAGTTGAAGCGCGGCTCGGCCTTGGCCAGGTCGGCGTCCTCGGTGGACTGCGACTGCGAGCGGGCGAAGTCCTTGCGCAAGGCACGGGACAGGTCACGCACCTGCACCAGCACGCCGTATTCCCAGCTCGGCATGTTGTCCATCCACAGCCCTGGCGGGAAGCGGTCGTTGGAAATATAGCCACCGGGCTTGTTCAGCAGGGTGCCGGCCACGGTCTTGAGGGTTTCCACGGTGGTGTAGCCAATCACCATCTGCTGGCCATTGCGCTCGGCCGCCGCCTGGGCGTTCTGCTGCACCGGGAACAGGTCCGGCTCTTCGCTCCAGTACCAGCCCAGGCCGATGCAGACCAGCAGGTACAGGCCGATCAGCGTCCCCAGGGCACGGCTCCAGAGCCCCCCAAGGTAGCTGCGGGCGGCAGCGCCGCGGCCGTCGACACGCTCGCGGGGCTCGGCTTTGGCCTCACGGTTTTTCCAATCCAGCATGGCTTTGTCCTTAATCAGTCACGACGGTTCAGGGCTTGGACCACAGGCTTGCGCCAGGGTGCCACGACAAGCCCGTGTCGCTGCACTATAAAGCAGACACTGCCTTACGCATAAGCGACCAATGAGTCATGAACTGAATAATGCGCTTCAAGGCTTTGTTGACCCAACGCACTCGCGCGTTTGCAAACTGGTGCTAGCATAGAGCCATCATCGCACCTGCACATCCCTCCAATAAGTAGCCAGGACATGACCCACGCCGCGGAGCCGAGCCCCGAGCGCCTAGAGCAGGAGCTCGATCACTTGCTGCAACGCCTTTCGCGCACCAGCCTGCGCAAAGGTGACCAACTCGACCAGCTGGCGCTGCCGCCTGCGCGCAAGCCGGTCTACCTGTTGTTGCAAGACCCCGAGCCCGCCCAGCGCCTGGCGCAGCAGCTCGAGTTCTTCGGCCTGAGCGCGCGGCCACTGTTCGATGCCGAGGCACTGATGGCCGCCCTGGCCGAGCAGATGCCGGCGGCCATGGTCATGGATGTCGACTTCGGCGGGCCCGAGCGTGGCCTGGCCCTGGCCGCGCAGGTGCAGCAAGACCTGGACAAGCCCATCCCGCTGCTGTTCTTCAGCCTCCACGAAACCGATACGCCCACGCGCCTGGCGGCGGTGCGCGCCGGCGGCCAGGCGTTTCTCACCGGCACCCTGGAGGCCTCGGGCCTGCTGGAAAAACTCGAGATCATGACCAGCACCGCCCAGTCCGACCCGTTGCGCGTGCTGATCATCGACGATTCGCGCACCCAGGCCCTGCATACCGAACGGGTGCTGGGCTACGCCGGCATGACCACGCGCAGCCTCAGCGACCCGATCCGCGCCATGGCCGAGCTTGCCGACTTCCAGCCCGACCTGATCATCCTCGACCTGTACATGCCCACCTGCTCAGGCCCCGAGCTTGCCAAGGTGATCCGCCACAACGACCGCTACGTCAGCGTGCCGATCATCTACCTGTCTGCCGAGGACGACCTGGACAAACAGCTCGATGCCATGAGCGAAGGCGGCGATGACTTCCTGACCAAGCCGATTCGCTCGCGCCACCTGATCACCACCGTGCGCAACCGCGCAGCGCGCGCGCGGCACCTGAAGTCGCGGATGGTGCGCGACAGCCTCACCGGGCTGTACAACCACACGCACATCCTGCAACTGCTCGAAGACTGCAGCTTCCGCGCCCGCCGCGAAAGCCAGCCGCTGAGCTTCGCCATGCTCGACATCGACCATTTCAAGAAGATCAACGACCGCCATGGCCACCCCATGGGCGACCGGGTGATCAAGAGCCTGGCGCTGTTTCTCAAGCAACGCCTGCGCAAGACCGACTTCATCGGCCGCTACGGCGGCGAGGAATTCGCCATCGTCATGCCCAACACCGCGCTGGAAGCGGCGCACAAAGTGCTGGACGAGATCCGCCGGCGCTTCGCCGAGATTCTCTACCCCGCCCAGCCCCACGACCTGCAATGCACCTTCAGTGCCGGCGTGGTGCAGCTCGATGAAGAACTCGATGCCCTGACCATGGCCAGTGCCGCCGACGAAGCCCTGTACCGGGCCAAGCATGCGGGGCGCAACTGCGTGGTGCGCGTCGAGCCGTAGCGGGCCTGCCGCCTGCCCGCAAAGCCTCCACAGCGATAGCGGCACTGTGCCACTTTTTTATGGCGCCAAGCCGCTGTCGTCATCACCACGTCATAAAACCGCAATAACTTCAGGCACCTACCTCCACTCCCCCGCAGGAAGTTCGCGGCTATGCGCCTGAAGTGGCTGACCAATTTCAACACCCTGTTGCTGGTGACCGTGTGTATCGCCCTGGGCGCGACCCTGTGGTGGTCGCAGCGTGCCCTGGAGCGCCCCTATCAATTGATGGAGCGCTACCTGAGCTTGTCGCAGCAGTTCCAGAACCACACCGCCCGCAATATCGAGGCTTACCTGGGCAGCGGCGATGCCGTGCGCCACGCGGCGGCCATGGAGGCCAACCAGCAGTTGCAGGCGGCGCTGGCCGAACTGCCGGACGAACTGGCCAGCCAACTGCGGCCCAGCCTCGGCTCGCTGAACACCTTCAGCGCCAACGAACTGCTGGCTGCAGGCAAGCTCGCCGGCGACCCCCAGGCCCTGCTGCTGCAGGCCGAGCGCGAGCTGGGCGCCAACTTCGAACAGCTGGCCAGCTACGCCCGCGGCAGCAACAGCGCCGAGGCCAGCCGCTACCTGCTGCCGCTGTTCGATGCCAGCCTGCACCTGGGGCGCCTGTCGCTGGCCCGTGACAAGCTGGTCAGCAGCGGCCGCGCGGAGCTTGCCGATGAAGTGGATCGCGAGCTGCAGCTGATCCGCAGCCAGGCCCAGGTCATCGATGGCCTGCCGCTGCTGGGCGTGACCCGCGCCGCCGAATCCGGTGCCGACGACTTCGCCGCCATGATGGGCCTGGAAACCCAAACCAGTACCGAGCAGGAAGATGTCGCGGTAGCCCTCAAGCGCGACCTGCAGAGCCTGCTCAACCGCTACCCGGCCGAACTGCAGCGCACCCGCGAGCAGATCGAGCGGCGCAGCGCCCTGGCCGCCAGCACCCATGAACGCCTGGATGCCGTGCAACAGGCGATTGCCGGCCTGGAGCCGGAAGTGCGCGGCCAGCACGCCAAGATCGCCAGCGAAGTGCGCCTGATGCAGGGGCTGATGATCGGTTTGATCCTGCTGATCGCGCTGCTCGTCGATACCTTGCAGCGGCGCCTGGCGCGCACCCTGACCAGCCTGGCCCCGGCGCTGTCACGCTGGGCCGAAGGCGACTTCGCCGAGGCCATCGACCTGGGCCGTACCAACCGCGAGCTGCACGACATCCAGGAGTCGCTCAACCGCCTGCGCCACTACCTGGTGGAGCTGGTCGGCACCATCCGCCACAACGCCGAGCAGGTCGCCGGCAGCAGCCATGCCCTGGCCGGCATGAGCGCCGCCCTGCACGACGGCGCCGAACGCCAGGCCGGCGACACCGGGCAGATTCGCGACGCCCTGGGCGAACTGGAAGCGACCATCCAGCAAGTGGCCGGCGATGCCAGCTCCGCCGCCGATGCCAGCCGCGACGCCGGCCGCGCCGTGGAACAGGGCCAGGCGGTGATCGGCCAGAGCCTGTCGGGCCTGCGCGCGCTGGTCGACGAGGTGCAGGGCAATGCCCGCATGATCGAACAACTGGCCGAGGAATCGGCGACCATCGGCGGAGTGCTGACGGTGATCCGTTCGATTGCCGAGCAGACCAACCTGCTGGCCTTGAACGCCGCCATCGAAGCCGCCCGCGCCGGCGAGATGGGCCGGGGGTTTGCCGTGGTCGCGGACGAGGTGCGCTCGCTGGCGCAACGCACCACCGGGGCGACGGGCGAGATCCAGGCGCTGATCGACCGCCTGCAGCAGGCGGCGCGGGGGTCGGTGGCGGGCATGCGGGCGCAGCTCGAACACGCCGAGGCCACCGCCAACCAGGCCCAGGCGGCCGATGGTGCGCTGGATGAAATCGTCAGCGCGATCCGCACCATTGCCGATACGGCGGTGCGCATTGCCGATGTCACGGCGCAGCAGAGCGGCGCGGTGAGCGAGATACGCGACCACAGCGAGCGCATTCATGAGCTGGGCGAGGATAACCTGCAGCGCATTGGCGAAGGGCGTGAGCAAGGCGAGCAGCTGTTGAGCCTGGGGGGCGAGTTGAACCGCGCTGTTCGGGCGTTCAGGGTCTGAGCGTTGCGGCCCTATCGCCGGCAAGCCGGCTCCCACAAGGACTCCACAGATCTCAAATGCTGTGGGGTACCTGTGGGAGCCGGCTTGCCGGCGATAGGGCCAGTACTGGCGCAACACAACCAGCGACCATGCGTCGCGCCCCAAGACACCCCCCTGCCAACCCCCGGCAACTCCGCTATCATGCCCGGCACGTTCCACCTCGCGAGTCCGTCATGCGCCGCCTGTTTTTCCTGCTGTTCCTGCTGCTGGCCGCCCCTGCCTTCGCCACGGGCCTGCTCGACAACCGCCCCAGCGCCACCCTCGGCGCCGCCTCGCTGTCCAGCGGTGCCGACTTCCTGCCGGTGCACGAGGCCTTCAAGCTCGACCTGGTCCAGGCCGACGCGCACAGCATCAAGCTGCGCTTCGTCGCCACCGACGGCTATTACCTCTACCGCCATCGTTTCCAGTTCCGCACCGAGCCTGCGGACATCGCCCTGGGCACGCCGAACATTCCCAAGGGCGAAGCCAAGCACGACGAGTTCTTCGGCGACGTGGAGGTCTACCACGGCGTGCTCGACATCGAACTGCCGCGCACCGACGCCCGCGCCTTCACCTTGCTGGTGGGCTACCAGGGCTGTGCCGACAAGGGCTTGTGCTACCCACCCGAGACCGAACGGCTGAGCATCGATGGCGAAGGTGGCGCAGTGCCGGCCAGCGGTGAACAGGCCTGGAGCTGGAAATCGCTGCTGCTGTTCTTCCTCGCCGGGGTCGGCCTGACCTTCACGCCCTGCGTGCTGCCCATGCTGCCGATCCTCTCCGGCGTGGTGCTGCGCGGCCAGGTCGGCGGCCCGCGTGGCCTTGCGCTGTCGCTGGCGTACATCCTGCCGATGGCGGCCAGCTTCGCCGTACTGGGCGCATTGATGGGCCTGTTCGGCGCGAGCCTGAACCTGCAGGCACGGCTGCAATCGGCCTGGGTGCTGGTGCCGTTCGCGCTGTTCTTCGTGCTGTTCGCCCTGGCCATGTTCGGCCTGTTCGAGCTGAAACTGCCGCAAGCCCTGAGCAACCGCCTGGACAGCGTGGCCAACCGCACCAAGGGCGGCTCACTGCTCGGGGCTGCGGTGCTTGGCGTGCTGTCGAGCCTGCTGGTGTCGCCGTGCGTCTCGGCGCCGCTGGCCGGCGCCCTGCTTTATATCAGTGCCAGCGGCGATGCCCTGGGCGGTGCGCTCAAGCTGTTCGCCCTGGGCCTGGGCATGGGCGCGCCGCTGCTGTTGGTGGCCACGGGCGGCGCGGCCTGGCTGCCGAAGAGCGGCCCCTGGCTGAACACGGTGAAAAACGCCATCGGCGTATTGCTGCTGGGCCTGGCCATCGGCCTGCTCAGCCGCGTGCTGCCGGGGCCTGCGACCTCGTTGCTGGTCGGCTTGCTGGCCGCCGGCGTGGCGCTGTTCCTCGGCGCCCTGGAGTTCGTGATCAAGACGCCACGCCAACGCCTGGCCCAACTGCTTGGCCTGGCCTTGCTGGTGTACGCCCTGGCCTGCTGGTATGGCGCACTGAGCGGCCAGGGCGACCCGCTGCGCCCGCTGCCGCCGCCCAGCGTTGCCACTGCCAGCAGTGGCCCAGCCCAGCAAAGCGCCTGGCAAACCATCACCACGCCCGCAGCCCTGGACGCCGCCCTGGCGCAAGCCAAGGCCAGCGGCCAGCCGGTGCTGCTGGACTGGTACGCCGACTGGTGCATCAGCTGCAAGGTGATCGAGCACGAAGTGCTCAACGCGCCCCCGGTGCAAGCCCAGTTGGGCGTCTTCAAACTGCTGCGTTTCGACATCACCCAGAGCAACGCCGAGCAGCGCACCCTGCTCGACCGCTACCAGTTGTTCGGCCCACCGGCGCTGCTGTTCTTTGCCGCGAACGGTAGCGAAATGACCACTGATCGGGTGATTGGCGAGATAAACGCCGTCGATTTCGCCGACGTTCTTGCGCGCGTGCGCGGCAAACTCGGTCTATAACTTCCCGCGAGCCGGCAACTTTCTGCGCATGAGTGACCAGATTTAATTATTTGGTCACATACTTCGCGCGAACCTCGGACATCGTGCTGGCTATTGCCGGGAACTGGACACTTGCCGTCGCTTTACGGCACACTCGCCGCGCTGTGTCGAATTGCCCTACAAATCCAAGGAATCCGCAGATGGCAACCCTACTGGTGCTTCACGGCCCCAACCTGAACTTGCTCGGTACCCGGGAACCTGGCCACTACGGCGCCATGACCCTGGCCCAGATCAACCAGGACCTGGAGCAGCGAGCCCGCGCCGCTGGTCACCATCTGCAGTACCTGCAGAGCAATGCCGAGTACGAACTGATCGACCGTATTCATGCCGCACGCAACGAGGGTGTGGACTTCATCCTGATCAATCCGGCTGCTTTCACCCACACAAGCGTCGCATTACGTGACGCATTGCTTGCGGTGAGCATCCCATTCATCGAAGTGCACCTGTCCAACGTGCACAAACGCGAACCGTTCCGTCACCACTCCTACTTTTCCGATGTCGCCGTAGGGGTGATCTGCGGCCTGGGCGCCAGCGGTTATCGCCTGGCCCTGGAGTCCGCGCTGGAACAACTGGCTGCCAACGCACAGCCCTGATGATTGCGACCTTGGCCCACGTGGGCCGGGGTTCGAGAGAAACGTCTCAGATACGTTTTTAAATTACGCCCCCTGACCGAACCTTTGGGAGTTGATGATTAATGGATATCCGTAAAGTCAAGAAACTGATCGAGCTGCTGGAAGAGTCTGGCATCGACGAACTGGAGATCAAGGAAGGCGAAGAGTCGGTCCGTATCAGCCGTCACAGCAAGACCCCAGCTGCCCAGCAGTTCTACGCACCAGCCCCGATGGCTGCCGCCCCTGTCGCAGCGCCTGCTGCCGCTGCTGCCCCGGTTGCCGAAGCTGCCGCTGCCGCCCCAGCCCTCAAAGGCACCGTGGTCCGCTCGCCAATGGTCGGCACCTTCTACCGCAAGCCTTCGCCGACCTCGCCGAACTTCGCTGAAGTTGGCCAGAGCGTGAAGAAAGGCGACACCTTGTGCATCGTCGAAGCGATGAAGATGATGAACCACATCGAAGCCGATGTCGGCGGTGTCATCGACGCCATCCTGGTGGAAGACGGTCAGCCGGTTGAGTTCGACCAGCCGCTGTTCACCATCGTTTGATTCGCGGAGAGCCAACGATGTCTGGGAAGCTGGAAAAAGTCCTGATCGCCAACCGCGGGGAAATTGCCCTGCGGATCCTGCGTGCCTGCAAAGAGCTGGGCATCAAGACCGTCGCCGTGCACTCCACGGCCGACCGCGAACTGATGCACCTGGGCCTGGCAGACGAGTCGGTCTGCATTGGTCCTGCTTCGTCCAAAGATTCGTACCTGCACATCCCGGCGATCATCGCCGCGGCTGAAGTGACAGGCGCCACCGCCATTCACCCGGGCTACGGCTTCCTGGCGGAAAACGCCGACTTCGCCGAGCAGGTGGAGAAATCCGGTTTCGCCTTCATCGGCCCGAAAGCCGACACCATTCGCCTGATGGGCGACAAGGTTTCGGCCAAGGACGCGATGATCAAGACCGGCGTACCGACCGTACCAGGCTCCGATGGCCCGCTGCCCGAAGACGAGGAGGTCGCCCTGGCGATCGCCCGTGACGTCGGCTACCCGGTGATCATCAAGGCCGCCGGTGGCGGTGGTGGTCGCGGCATGCGCGTGGTGCACAAGGAAGAGGACCTGATCGCCTCGGCCAAGCTCACCCGTACCGAAGCCGGTGCTGCCTTCGGCAACCCGATGGTCTACCTGGAGAAGTTCCTGACCAACCCACGCCACGTGGAAGTTCAGGTGCTGTCCGACGGCCAGGGCAACGCCATCCACCTGGGCGACCGCGACTGCTCGCTGCAGCGCCGCCACCAGAAGGTACTGGAAGAAGCACCGGCCCCGGGCATCGATGAGAAGGCCCGCCAGGAAGTCTTCAAGCGTTGCGTCGATGCCTGCGTCGAGATCGGCTACCGCGGTGCCGGTACCTTCGAGTTCCTGTACGAGAACGGCCGTTTCTACTTCATCGAGATGAACACCCGCGTGCAGGTTGAGCACCCGGTGTCGGAAATGGTCACCGGTATCGACATCGTCAAGGAGATGCTCAGCATCGCCGCTGGCAACAAGCTGTCGATCCGCCAGGAAGACGTGGTCATCCGTGGCCACTCGCTGGAATGCCGTATCAACGCCGAAGACCCGAAGAAGTTCATCCCGAGCCCCGGCAAGGTGAAGCACTTCCACGCCCCAGGCGGCAACGGCGTGCGCGTCGATTCGCACCTGTACAGCGGCTACTCGGTTCCGCCGAACTACGACTCGCTGATCGGCAAGCTGATCACCTACGGCAAGGACCGCGACGAAGCCATGGCGCGCATGCGCAATGCCCTGGACGAGATCGTCGTCGACGGCATCAAGACCAACATCCCGCTGCACCGCGACCTGGTGCGTGATGAAGGTTTCTGCAAAGGCGGCGTCAACATCCACTACCTCGAGCACAAACTGGCCAACCAGGAGTGATCGCGTTAGCGTGATGCATGAAAACCCCGGCCCAGTGCCGGGGTTTTTTATTGCCTGGCAGGTGCTCATCGCCGGCAAGCCGGCGCCCACAGGAGTTGCGCCAACTCAAGTGCAGCGATAATCCTGTGGGAGCGGGCTTGCCCCGCGAAGAAGGCGACACGCACGCGCGCCCCTGCTCTACAAACCCCCTGCACTCGCGTAAACTGCCAGCCTTCGCGCAGCCTCGGGCTGCCCCTGTCGATTTACCAAAGGTGCCCGCCATGCCTTGGCTGCAAGTACGCCTGGCCATCAGCCCGGAACAAGCCGAAACCTACGAAGACGCCCTGCTCGAAGTCGGCGCCGTCTCGGTCACGTTCATGGATGCCGAAGACCAGCCGATCTTCGAACCCGACCTCAACACCACCCCGCTGTGGTCGCACACCCACTTGCTGGCCCTGTTCGAAGCGCACGCCCAGCCTGAAGCGGTGTTCGCCCACCTGCGCCTGCTGACCAACGCCGAACTGCCCGAGCACCACGCCGAGGTGATCGAGGACCAGGACTGGGAACGCAGCTGGATGGACAACTTCCAGCCGATGCGTTTCGGCCAGCGCCTGTGGATCGTGCCGAGCTGGCACGAGGCGCCGGAAAAGGACGCGGTCAACCTGCTGCTCGACCCGGGCCTGGCCTTTGGCACCGGCACCCACCCGACCACCGCGTTGTGCCTGGAATGGCTCGACGGCCAGCAGATGCAAGGCACCCAGGTGCTCGACTTCGGCTGCGGCTCGGGCATCCTGGCGATTGCCGCGCTGCTGCTCGGCGCCCGTGAGGCGGTCGGTACCGACATCGACGTGCAGGCCCTGGAAGCTTCGCGCGACAACGCCCAGCGCAACGGCATCAGCGATGACAAGTTCGCCCTGTACCTGCCCGAGCAGATGCCGGCCATGCAGGCCGACGTACTGGTCGCCAACATCCTCGCAGGGCCGCTGGTCTCGCTGGCGCCGCAACTGTCCGGCCTGGTTCGCCCAGGCGGCTTGCTGGCGCTGTCGGGCATCCTCGCCGAACAGGGTGAGGAAGTGGCCGCCGCCTACGCCGCCGACTTCGAGCTGGACCCGATCGTCGTGCGCGACGGCTGGGTACGCATCAGTGGTCGCCGCCGCTAAGCGGGCCTAGACTTAACCTCTGCACAGCCCCCCCGGATCGCCGCATGACCGACAGTTTCGTCACCCAGTGCCCGCATTGCCAGACCAGCTTTCGCGTCACTCACCACCAGCTGAGCGTAGCGCGCGGCGTGGTGCGCTGCGGGCATTGCCTGCAGGTGTTCAATGCGGCGAAGCAGTTGCTCGAGCAGACCCGCGCCAAGGCCGGCGGCGAGCCTGCTGCAGCGCCTGCGCCAGCAGCGCTGGTCGAGCCCGTGGCGGCGCCGGAGCCGGCCCCTGTCGTGCGCCCGCCGGTCGAGCCCGAGGATTGGGCCGCCACCGCGCAAGCCCTGGACGAACTCGACCTGGACCAGGAACTGGCGCGCCTGGAGCGCCGCAGCAAGCCTGAGGAACCGCGCCCCGCCGCACCCTCGCAGGCCTTGCAGGCGCGGCGCGACGAGCCGGCCGGCGACGAGGATGACGATGCGCTGTTCGGCACCGCCACCGACGAGCACCCGGACACCCCAGCCCATCACGAGCCCGCCCCGGTATTGCTGGAGCAGGAGCCACTGGACCTGGAGCCGGCCCCCGGTGATCGCACCGAGCCGACCCTGGGCACCAACCTGGACCTGGACCTCGAAGACGAGCGTGCCGCGCCTGCCGAACCCGAGCGTTTCGACGAGCCGCATGCCAGCGACGACGATGACGTCATCCATGCAAAAGGCCTGAGCGCCCGGGATGACGACGAAATGGACATCCATCTGTCGGCGCGCGATGACGAGCCTGTCGAGCCGCTGCCCGGCGAGCGCCTGGAGCCTGGCTTTGCCGCCAAGGCCGAGCGCCCGTCGCGCAAGGAACCGCTGGTCGACGTGGTCGACGACCCGCTGCAACTGGGCTGGGAAAAACCCAAGCCCAACTGGGGCAAGCGCCTGCTGTGGGGCGTGCTGACCCTGCTGGCCGCAGGCCTTTTGGCGTTCCAGTATGTGTGGTTCCACTTCGACGAAATGGCCCGCCAGGACCAGTACCGGCCGATCTTCCAGCAACTGTGCCCGATGTTGGGCTGCCAGGTGCCGACCCGCGTCGATATCGCGCGCATCAAGAGCAGCAACCTGGTGGTGCGCAGCCACCCGGACTTCAAGGGCGCGCTGATCGTCGACGCGATCATCTACAACCGTGCCCCGTTCGCCCAGCCGTTCCCGCTGCTGGAGCTGCGTTTCGCCGACCTCAACGGCCAGCTCATCGCCAGCCGTCGCTTCAAACCCAGCGAATACCTCTCGGGCGAGTTGGCCGGGCGTGGCGAAATGCCCAGCCAGACGCCGATCCACATCGCCCTGGACATCCTCGACCCGGGCCCCAAGGCCGTGAACTACAGCCTCAGCTTCCGCTCCCCCGAATAACCAGTGCCCCGCAGCCTGCCCTGCGGGGGCCTGCAAAGGCGCTCGGTTTGCGTTGAGGCATAAGCCGACAACTGTTCAGAATTTATCCAAATCCATCTTTATCCGGTCACCGAGAGCGGGTATCATGCCAACCCTTTTTCGACTCCAATGATTCGGCCCCACAACAGGGAACACCTATGTCGGCGGTACGCATCGGCCCATACACACTACGCAACAACCTGATCCTCGCGCCCATGGCCGGGGTCACGGACCAGCCTTTCCGTACACTTTGCCAGCGCCTGGGCGCGGGCATGGTGGTGTCGGAGATGGTCAGCAGCGACATGAGCCTGTGGAACAGCCGCAAGTCGAGCCTGCGCCGCATCCACGAAGGTGATCCCGAGCCACGCTCGGTACAGATCGCCGGTGGCGATGCGCAGATGATGGCGGCGGCGGCCCGGGCCAACGTCGAGGCGGGTGCCCAGATCATCGATATCAACATGGGCTGCCCGGCAAAAAAAGTCTGCAACAAAGCTGCAGGCTCTGCTTTATTGAGAGATGAAGCTTTGGTCAGCGAGATCCTCCACGCCGTGGTCGGTGCGGTGGACGTCCCGGTGACCCTGAAGATTCGTACCGGCTGGGACCGGGCGAACAAGAACGGCCTGAACGTGGCGAAGCTCGCCGAACAGGCCGGCATCCAGGCGCTGGCGGTGCATGGCCGCACACGCGCCGACCTGTACACCGGCGAAGCCGAATACGACACCATCGCTGCCATCAAGCAGGCGGTGTCCATCCCGGTTTTTGCCAACGGCGATATCACTTCGCCAGAAAAGGCCCGGGCGGTGCTGGACGCCACCGGGGTCGACGGTCTGCTGATCGGCCGGGCCGCCCAAGGGCGCCCCTGGATCTTTCGCGAGATCGCGCATTACCTGGCGACCGGCGAGCACCTGCCTGCCGCCAAGCTGGACGAAGTGGAACGAATCCTGCTGGAGCACCTGGCTGCGCTGCACGCCTTCTATGGCGATGTGATGGGCGTTCGTATCGCCCGCAAGCACGTTGGCTGGTACCTGGCAACACGACCCGGCGGCAAGGAGTTTCGCTCCCGGTTCAACGCTTTGGAAGACACACAAGCGCAGTGCGCCAACGTTCGCGAGTACTTCAGCGAACGTCGACAGAGCCTTGAGACAGAGGACGAACAAGGGGTGGCCGCATGACGATGATGACCGAGACATTAGTGAGTGGAACAACGCCCGTGAGCGACAACGCCAACCTCAAACAGCACCTCAACACGCCGAGCGAAGAGGGCCAGACCCTTCGCGACAGCGTCGAGAAGGCGCTGCACAACTACTTCGCACACCTGGAAGGCGCAACCGTCACTGACGTGTACAACCTGGTGCTCTCCGAAGTCGAGGCGCCCCTGCTCGAGAGCGTGATGAATTACGTCAAGGGCAACCAGACCAAGGCCAGCGAGATGCTCGGACTGAACCGAGGCACCCTGCGCAAGAAGCTCAAGCAGTACGACTTGCTGTAAGCCAGAATCCCAATCAGAAAAGGCGGCTCCCTGAACAGAGGCGCCTTTTTTGCTGACTCCACCGCGTTATTGGAATCCGAAATGACCGACCAGACTACCCGCCTGCCAGTCCGCCGCGCCCTGATCAGCGTCTCCGACAAGACCGGTATCCTCGAATTCGCTCGTGAGCTGCAACAGCTCGGTGTCGAGATCCTGTCCACCGGTGGCACCTACAAGCTGCTCAAGGACAACGGCGTGAACGCGGTGGAAGTGGCCGACTACACTGGCTTCGCCGAAATGATGGATGGCCGGGTCAAGACCCTGCACCCGAAGATCCACGGTGGCATCCTCGGCCGTCGCGGCGTCGACGACGCCATCATGAACGAGCACGGCATCAAGCCGATCGACCTGGTCGCCGTCAACCTGTACCCGTTCGAAGCCACCATCGCCAAGCCTGGCTGTGACCTGCCGACCGCCATCGAGAACATCGACATCGGCGGCCCGACCATGGTCCGTTCGGCAGCCAAGAACCACAAGGACGTGGCCATCGTGGTCAACGCCAGCGACTACGCCAGCGTCCTCGAAGGCCTCAAGGCCGGTGGCCTGACCTACGCCCAGCGCTTCGACCTGATGCTCAAGGCGTTCGAGCACACCGCCGCCTACGACGGCATGATCGCCAACTACATGGGCACCATCGACCAGGCCAAGGACACGCTGTCCACCGAAGCGCGCAGCGAATTCCCGCGCACCTTCAACAGCCAGTTCGTCAAGGCCCAGGAAATGCGCTACGGCGAGAACCCGCACCAGAGCGCGGCGTTCTACGTTGAAGCGAAAAAAGGCGAGGCCAGCGTTTCCACCGCCATCCAGCTGCAGGGCAAGGAGCTGTCGTTCAACAACGTGGCCGACACCGACGCCGCGTTGGAGTGCGTGAAGAGCTTCGTCAAGCCGGCCTGCGTCATCGTCAAGCACGCCAACCCGTGCGGCGTGGCCGTGGTGCCTGAAGACGAAGGCGGCATCCGCAAGGCCTACGACCTGGCCTACGCCACCGACACCGAGTCGGCGTTCGGCGGCATCATCGCCTTCAACCGCGAGCTGGACGGCGAAACCGCCAAGGCCATCGTCGAGCGCCAGTTCGTCGAAGTGATCATCGCCCCGAAAATCTCCCAGGCTGCCCGCGACGTGGTAGCGGCCAAGCAGAACGTGCGCCTGCTCGAGTGCGGCGAGTGGCCTGCCGAGCGTGCTGCCGGTTGGGACTTCAAGCGCGTCAACGGTGGCCTGCTGGTGCAGAGCCGCGACAACGGCATGATCACCGCCGAAGATTTGAAGATCGTCACCAAGCGTGCACCGACCGAGCAAGAGATCCACGACCTGGTGTTCGCCTGGAAAGTGGCCAAGTTCGTCAAGTCCAACGCCATCGTCTACGCCAAGCAGCGCCAGACCATCGGCGTCGGCGCCGGCCAGATGAGCCGCGTCAACTCCGCCCGCATCGCTGCCATCAAGGCCGAGCATGCTGGCCTGCAGGTGCAGGGCGCGGTGATGGCTTCGGATGCGTTCTTCCCGTTCCGTGATGGCATCGACAATGCGGCTAAAGTGGGTATCAGCGCCGTGATCCAGCCGGGTGGTTCGATGCGTGATGCTGAAGTCATCGCCGCTGCCGACGAAGCCGGCATCGCGATGGTGTTCACCGGCATGCGCCACTTCCGCCACTAATCAAGATGGCCGGGCGATCCCCGGCCCTGTAGGAGCGGCCTTGTGTCGCGAAAGGGCCGCAAAGCGGCCCCAGGTTTCAAGCATCGCCGCATGAACCCTGGGGCTGCCTTGCAGCCCTTTCGCGACACAAGGCCGCTCCTACAGGGAACGAGGATCGCCGCCAAACAGAGGTTTTGACATGAAAGTTTTGATCATCGGCAGCGGCGGCCGTGAGCACGCCCTGGCCTGGAAAGTCGCCCAGGACCCACGCGTCGAGAAAGTCTTCGTTGCCCCGGGCAACGCCGGCACCGCCATCGAAGCCAAGTGCGAGAACGTCGCCATCGACGTCACCGCCCTCGAGCAACTGGCCGATTTCGCCGAAAAGAACGTCGACCTGACCATCGTCGGCCCAGAAGCGCCACTGGTCATCGGCGTCGTCGACCTGTTCCGCAGCCGCGGCCTGGACTGCTTCGGCCCGACCAAGGGCGCGGCCCAGCTGGAAGGTTCCAAGGCCTTTACCAAGGACTTCCTGGCACGCCACAAGATCCCGACCGCCGACTACCAGAACTTCACCGAGATCGAGCCAGCCCTGGCCTACCTGAAGGAAAAGGGCGCGCCGATCGTGATCAAGGCCGACGGCCTGGCCGCAGGCAAGGGCGTGATCGTCGCCATGACCCTGCAGGAAGCCGAAGACGCCGTGCGTGACATGCTCGCCGGCAACGCCTTCGGTGACGCAGGTTCGCGCGTGGTGATCGAAGAGTTCCTCGACGGCGAGGAAGCCAGCTTCATCGTCATGGTCGACGGCCACAACGTGCTGCCCATGGCCACCAGCCAGGACCACAAGCGCGTCGGCGACCAGGACACCGGCCCCAACACCGGCGGCATGGGTGCCTACTCCCCGGCGCCGGTGGTCACCGCCGACGTGCACCAGCGCGTGATGGACCAGGTGATCTGGCCGACCGTGCGCGGCATGGCCGAGGAAGGCAACGTGTACACCGGCTTCCTTTATGCCGGCCTGATGATCGACAAGGCGGGCAACCCCAAGGTCATCGAGTTCAACTGCCGCTTCGGCGACCCTGAAACCCAGCCGGTCATGCTGCGCCTGGAGTCGAGCCTGGTGCTGCTGATCGAAGCCGCCTTCGCCAAGGCCCTGGACAAGGTCGAGGCCCAGTGGGACCCGCGCCCGAGCCTGGGCGTGGTGCTGGCTGCCGGTGGCTACCCGGGCGACTACGCCAAGGGCGACGTGATCAACGGCCTGGATGCAGCCGCCAAGATCGAAGGCAAGGTATTCCACGCCGGCACTTCGCTCAAGGATGGCCAAGTGGTCAGCAACGGCGGCCGCGTGCTCTGCGCCACCGCCATGGGCGCCAGCGTGGCCGACGCCCAGCAGCAGGCCTACCGCCTGGCCAAGGAAGTGTCCTGGAACGGTAGCTTCTACCGCACCGACATCGGCTACCGGGCCATCGCCCGCGAGCGCGGTGAACACCAGCAGTAAGTTTTACCGAATGGCCGCTGCGCCTAGCGCATGCGGCATTCGGCTCGTCGACGAGGCCCCACTGGGGCCTTGCCTTCGACTTGGCGCGCCGCGCATAGTTAATACCCGGCACATCGGCTAGGAAGGGATCTCGTAGTGCGTCGGCTTCGGATTGCCACAGCTCTGATCGTCAGCTTGCTGACCTTGCTCTGCCTGCTCCCGGCTTCGGCCGAGCAAGGCGGTGGCTGGTCCGTTCTGCTCGACGAACAGGCCAACCTGCAATTGAGCGATGTGCGTTCCGATCGCTATCGCAGCCAGTTCAGCCCCACCACCCTCGGCGAACTCGATGCCGCCCCTGCCGAACAGGCACTGTGGCTGCATTACCGCCTGGAACCGGGTGACCAGGAGCAACTGCTGCGGGTATTCGCCCCCGACCTCTCGCACCTGGACCTGTACGCCCTCGATGGCGACAAGTTGCTGCGCCAGCTGCGCCATGGCCGCCAGGCCGGCAACGCCAGCCCGACCCTGCGCGGCAGCGACCATGTACTGCCACTGCCCAACAGCACGCACCCGCTGGATATCTACCTGCGCCTGGTCTCCGAGCACCAGCTGCGCCCGGCCATCAGCCTCGAGCCTGCGGCCGTGGCCGCCTCCGACCATAGCCTGCCGTTGCTGTTCGGCATGCTCTTCGGCGGTTTGCTGATGCTGATCCTGCACAACCTGATCCGCTTCCTCTACACCCGCTCCAGCACCACCCTGATTCTTGCCCTGTACCACGGCCTGATGCTGCTCAGCGGCCTGATCCTGCTCAACCTCAGCGGCCCCTGGTGGCACCTGTGGCACAGCGCACAAACCCCGGCCGCCTACCTCACGCTGGTGCTGGCGGGCCTGGCGGGGTTGTATTTCACCCAGCACTTCTTCGCCCCCTGCCGCTCGCCGCGGCTCGACCGCCTGCTGCAGGGCGAAATGCTGGTCACTGCGGTCAGCGGGCTGATCCTGCTGTTCGTCGACACCCTGCCGCTCAACCTGATGACCTATGCCCTGCTGGCCCTGGGCAGCCTGACCATGCTGCTGGTCAGCAGCTACCACTGGTACAAGGGCTACACGCCGGCACGGCTGTTCAGCCTGGCCATGCTGGTGTTCAACCTCGGTGGCCTGGTACTGCTGCCGGCCCTGCTGGGCCTCACCCGCACCTCCACGCCATGGCTGCTGTGCATCCTCATGGGCCTGACGGTGGTGTGCGGGCTGTTGCTCAACCTGGCCGTCAGCGAGCGCTTGCGGCGCATGAGCGAAGAGCGTTTCAGCGCCAGCCGGGCGCTGGCCGCCAGCGATGCCGAAATCAATGCCAAGGCCGAGTTCCTGGCCAAGATCAGCCACGAAATCCGCACCCCCATGAACGGCGTGCTGGGCATGACCGAGCTGCTGCTGGGCACGCCGCTGTCGGTCAAGCAGCGCGATTACGTGCAGACCATCCACAGCGCCGGCAACGAACTGCTCACGCTGATCAACGAGATTCTCGACATTTCCAAGCTCGAATCGCGGCAGATCGAACTGGACGACGTGCAGTTCGACCTCAACGCCCTGATCGAAGATTGCCTGAACATCTTCCGAGCCAAGGCCGAGCAGCAGAACATCGAGCTGATCAGCTTCACCCAGCCGCAGGTACCGCGGGTGATCAGCGGCGACCCGACGCGTCTGCGCCAGGCCCTGTCGAGCCTGCTGGAAAACGCCCTGAAGAACACCGACCAGGGCGAGATCCTGCTGGTGGTGGCGCTGGACCAGCGCGGCGAAGTGCCACGCCTGCGCATCGCCGTGCAGGACAGCGGCGAGCCGCTGCCGGCCGCCGAGCGCGAAGCCCTGCTGCAGGCCGAGCTGCACAGCCACCACTTCCTTTCCAGCAACAAGCTCGGTGGCCACCTGGGCCTGGTGATCGCCAAGCAGCTCATCGGCCTGATGCAGGGCGAGTTCGGCATCAAGAGCAGCACCAGCATGGGCAACACCCTGTGGCTGACCCTGCCGCTCGACCCCTCGCGCCTGGAGCAGCCGCCGGCCGACCTCGACGGCCCGCTGCGCGACGCCCGGGTGCTGGTGGTGGACGACAACGACACCTGCCGCAAGGTGCTGGTGCAACAGTGCAGCGCCTGGGGCATGAATGTCAGCGCGGTGCCGTCCGGCAAGGAAGCGCTGGCCCTGCTGCGGACCAAGGCGCACCTGCGCGACTACTTCGATGCGGTGCTGCTCGACCAGAACATGCCTGGCATGACCGGCATGCAGCTGGCGGCCAAGATCAAGGAAGACCCGAGCCTGAACCACGACATCCTGGTGGTGATGCTCACCGGCATCAGCAACGCGCCGAGCAAGGTCATCGCCCGCAACGCCGGGGTCAAGCGCATCCTCGCCAAACCGGTGGCCGGCTACACCCTGAAGACCACCCTGGCCGAAGAACTGGCCCAGCGCGGCCGCGAGCAGGCGGTGCCGAGCAGCGTGGCAAACACGCCATCGGCGCCGGAGCTTCCGGGGGACTTCCGCGTGCTGGTGGCCGAAGACAACAGCATCTCGACCAAGGTGATCCGCGGCATGCTGGGCAAGCTGAACCTGGAGCCTGACACCGCCAGCAACGGCGAAGAAGCCCTGCAGGCAATGAAGGCCCAGCGCTATGACCTGGTGTTGATGGACTGCGAAATGCCGATTCTCGATGGCTTCTCCGCGACCCAGCAGCTGCGCGACTGGGAGCTGGCCAACCAGCGCCGGCGCACGCCGGTCGTGGCCCTGACCGCGCACATCCTGGCCGAGCACAAGGAGCGCGCGCGCCTGGCCGGCATGGATGGGCACATGGCCAAGCCGGTGGAGCTTTCGCAGCTGCGCGAGCTGATCCAGTACTGGGCCAGGCAGCGCGAAGCCAAGGCTGACGATCCGCTGCATACCTCCTGAACTATAGTGGCTGCATCCCCCGCGTCACGGGTAAGCCCTGCCCTCGACGGCCCTGCCAGGAATCGCGCTCATGCTCCATGAGTTGTTCAGTGTCTACCTCAAGATGCTCGTGCTCTACAGCCCGTTCTTCGTGCTGTCGTGCTTCATCAGCCTGACCCGCGGCCACTCCAGCAAGGAGCGCAAGCAGCTGGCCTGGAAGGTGGCCTTTGCGGCGCTGGTTGCCAGCGTGCTGTTGTATCTGTTCGGCCGGGTGATCTTCGGCATCTTCGGCATCACCGCCGACGCCTTTCGCATCGGCGCCGGCAGCGTGCTGTTCATCTCGGCCCTGAGCATGGCCCAGGGCAAGCCGGCCGTTCAGGCCGACAACGTGCAGCAGGATGTGACCATCGTGCCGCTGACCATCCCGCTCACGGTAGGCCCCGGCACCATCGGTGCACTGCTGGTGATGGGCGTGGGGCAACCGCATTGGGACGACAAGCTGCTGGCGATCATCAGCATTGCCCTGGCCAGCTTCACCGTGGGCCTGGTGCTGTACCTCTCGCATGGCATCGAACGCATCCTCGGCGACCAGGGCCTGCAGATCGTCAGCCGGCTGATGGGGTTGTTCGTCTGCGCGCTGGCGGCGCAGATCATCTTTACAGGGATCAAGGGCTACCTGCTGCCCTAGATCTCCATCTCATGGATGTCCTTGAGCGACATCACTTGCAGCCCTCCCTCGACCGCACTGCGCCAAAGCAGGTCGAACTGCAGGGTATTGAAGCGCACCAGCTCGGCGTTGACCCGCATGTTGCGCCGTTCGCGAAAAAGAAAGCCCGCCGTGAAGGCTGAACCCTCCCCCGCTTCGTGATACAGGACGATGTCAACGTAATTGCTGCTCGAAGGCGCGCAAGACAACAGCTGAAATTGCGCGCGCTGATTGCTTTGCGACTCGAAATGCAGCAATGGCTTGCCGTTTCTTTTCAGCGCTTCAAACGTCAGTGACATGTGGCTGGCGTGAACTTCCCCGGCGACGGCATTGATCCTGCCTAGCACCTGTTCGACTTTGATCGCACGCTGTGGATCAGGCCAGTGGACCTGCTCTGCCGACTTCGCATCCGTGCCCAGGTGCATCAGCTTTCTCAGGTAATAGCGGTACTGCGCTTCGGCCGATTCGTGCGGCACGTCATTCATGGTCGCATCCTCGGCCCACAACGACGCCAGCTTCACGGCCTCGCGCTGACGCTGGTTGATTCCAGGGAGCAAGGACACCAGGCTGCCACCCACCACGGCGGCTTCATGTCGGTCCATGGCCAGCCTCCTGTTCGAGTAGGCCCAGCTGCCTGATGTGTTTGCTCTGCTGCTTGAGCTCCAGCACAGTGTGCAGCTCGCAGTGATCAGATTCAGACACATAGTCGCCCAATGTCAAAACGCTTTCGCGCAGGTCGATCCCTTTCGCCAAACCGTCGTGGGCCAGCCCGCAGAGATCGATCGACGGGCCTGGTAACAGAACGCCCAGCTCATGGACGACGCCGCTTTTGGCCACGGTGAATGAACTCAGGCACTGCTGCGCCGGATTCTGGGTCAGCTGGGTAACGGCCGCTTGCAGATAGCCGGATAGGTCGGGGTGGCGTGCCTGCAACCTGTCCCTGAGCAAATTCAGCGGCAAGGCGACGGCACTCTCCTGGTAATCGCTGTGACTGCGGGTGAGAACCCAGCCACGCTCCTCCAGTGCCGTGCGGTAGCCGCTGTACCAACGCGCATAGTTCTCAAAACGTGAGCCATTGAGCTTGTCTGAATGCAGCTGGGCGTACAGCAGAGAGTCCAGCGCGTACTGCCTTTGTGGCAGCGCTGCCTGCGCGACCAGCAAGGCCGTGCCGCCAGCGAGCCACAGGGAATAACTATCCTTACTCATCGAAATACCTCGAGTTTCAAGCGCAGAAAAAGAAAACGGGGCCATCAGGCCCCGCTGCAGATCAGATCTCGAATTCGCTGACGGCCTTAACTGCCTTGTCGATGAGCTTGCCTTCGATCGACGCCCGCACCTCGTCGGTGTACACCACCTCGTTGAAGCTCAGCACGACCGAACCGCTGTACCGCTCCGTGCTCGAGCTCTTCCACTCGAACACCAGGGTATCCAGGTCGTTTTCGCTCGGCGAAGCACTGAAGGCGTTCACCAGCATGAACAGTTCACCCTCGGGAGTTTCGATACAGGCCGCCAGGCCCGTGGTCGAGACCGGGTGGCCCTTGATGTTCTGCTTGTAGATTTCCTGCGCTTGGGTGATGCCGCCCAGCGCCTCCAGGCCCTTGCCGATCAACTGGGTGATGGCCTCGCCCAGCGGGCCGCCGAGCAAGGCCTGGCCGGCAGCACTGGCGACCTTGAAGGCCACCGGCCCCAGGGTCAGCGAGCGGCTTTGGTCGTAGTCACGCTCGTAGGAGCGCTTGCCCACCACCCAGCCACAGGTGCGCATCACTTCCAGGAACTTGTTGAACCAGGCCTCGGATTCGCCATCGCGATCGTGCTGCTTGGAAGCCACGCGAGAGGCGAACTGGAAGGTGGTTTTGGCATCGCGGCGTTTTTGCGCGGAAATGCCAGCGCTCAGCGCGAGGAGGGATTGTTCGACGACGGCGATGCTGTCGCCACTGACAGGGTTTTGATCGGTCATGTGCAGAGTACCTTGAAGGCCCCGACGGGGATCGTCGAGGGGCCTTCACCCTATGCTGCAAATGACGGGGGAGCAGGCATGACCCGTTTCCCTTGGTGCTCAGCCTGCGCTGGGGTACCAGCGCGGCGTATACACCCACTGAGTGCCATCGGCCTTGGGGAACTGGCAGGTGGTGGAGGAGCCCAGCAGCACCATGGTGCGCATGTCGACCATCTCCGGCACCAGTTCGGCCAGCGACACCACCTTGAGCGTCTGCCCCGGCCTACCGATGTCACGGCCAAGCACTACAGGTGTATTCCCCTCCCGGTGCCGACGCACAACCTCCAGCGCCCGCCCAAGCTGGTGCGGCCTGGATCTGGAAATCGGGTTGTAGAAGGCCAGTACCAGGTCGGCCTGGGCCGCCAGGTCCAGGCGTTTTTCGATGATTGACCAGGGCTTGAGGTTGTCCGACAGCGACATCACGCAGAAGTCATGCCCCAGCGGCGCACCGGCCTGGGCAGCGGTGGCCAGCGACGCTGAAACCCCCGGCAGCATTTGCAGGTCGACACGGTGCCAGGCCGGGTCGTCGGATGCGTGCAGCGCTTCGAGCACTGCGGCAGCCATGGCGAACACGCCCGGGTCGCCCGACGACACCACCACCACCGAACGGCCTTGGGCGGCGAGCTCGAAGGCATGCCTGGCGCGCTGCATTTCTTCACGGTTGTCGGTGCAGTGCAGCACCTGGTCATCGCGGAACGGGCCGGCCATGCGCACATAGGTTTCATAGCCCAGCACGTCTTCGGCACGCCCCAGCTCGGCCTTCACCGCAGGCACCATCAGTTCGGCGGCGCCCGGGCCAAGGCCGATCACTGCCAGGCGGCCACGGCGGCGACCGACCCGGGCCACATCGACAGGTGCCGGGGCGATGGCGATGACCATGTCTGCCTGCTCCACCAGCGTGGCGCCCGGTATTTCGTCGGCCAGCAGGCTGGCCAGGCTGGCGGAAGGCGGCGCAAAACGCAGGCCCACGCCAAGTGCCGCAGCCGCCTCATGCAGCGCGGGCTCGGCCATCAAGGTATCGACGGCCAATAGGCAAGCCAGTGCCTGCTCCGCCAGGCCTGCCTCGCGCAGCGCATCGCGAATCCGCGCCAGCAGATCCGGCCCGGCTTCGGCAAGCGCCACCACCAGCGAGCGGCGGTGGATCAGCAACTCGTCGCGGCTGGCCGGGCGTGCATCGCAGCCCACATGAATGGTGCGCTGGGCACTGTCGCTGGCCGGCAACTGAGCCTGCAGCAACCAGGGCGCGTCGCCTTCGACACGCACCGCTTCGCCCGCCAGCAGGTCGGAGACGAAACGCTTGCCCTGCTCGATATCCGCCAAGGCATAGCCTTCGGGCGGGTTCAGCAGGCAGGTGCCAAAGCGCAGCTCGCCACTGGTGGTGATGGCTGCCGCCACGCCCAGCGCGTCGCCCAGCTCGCGGGCCATGACGTTGACGCCACTGAGCCCGCCAAGCAGCGGCACCACGGCGCTGCCGTCCTCGGCCACTGCCAGCACCGGCGGCTCCTCGCCCTTCTCGCCAAGCAGGCTGGCAAGGCTGCGGATGACGATGCCTGCCGCGCACAAGGCGACGATCGGCGTGCCCTGCAGGTACAGCGCGCGCAGCGTGTCGCCGAACGCCTGGTAATACGCATCGGCGCCTTCGACCCGGCCACTGAGGCCGTGGATCGTCGCCGCCGGATAACGCTGCTGGATCCGTTGCGCCGTGGCCAGGCTGCCCGGGCCGAGGACGATGATTGCCGGGGCGCTGTGCATGCTCATCCCTGCCATTTTTCACCCGGCACGATGATCAGCGAGAAGTAAGGCGAGGATTGCGGGTCGACCTCGTCCAGCGGCACGATCTTCTGGTTGGCCATGGTGGCGCGCTCGACGTACAGCGCACGCCCGTCCAGGCCCAGTTCCACCAGCACCTCACGTACCTTGGGGAAGTTGCGCCCAAGCTTCATGATCACCGCCGCATCGGCGTCGGCCAGGCGCCGCTTGAGCTCCTCGGCAGGCAGCACGCCCGACAGCACCGACAAGCTCTGGTTGCGATACACCAGCGGGGCGCCCAGCACCGAAGCGCCGCCGAGCATGGAGCAGACGCCCGGGATCACTTCGGCCTCGAAGCGCTGCGCCAGGCGGTCATGCAGGTACATGTAGGAGCCGTAGAAGAACGGGTCGCCCTCGCAGATCACCGCCACGTCGCGCCCGGCGTCCAGGTGTTCGGCCACCTGCACGCTGGCTTCATCGTAGAAGTCGCTGATCACCTGCTCGTAGGACAGCGGCGCCGGCAGCGCCTCGGTGGTCACCGGGTACACCAGCGGCAACAGGGCCTGTTCGCCTTGCAGGTGCGCCTCGATGATGCCGAAGGCATTGCCACGCTTGCCCTTGGCCACGAAGTAGGCGACCACCGGGGCCTCGCGCAACAGGCGCAGGGCTTTGACGGTGATCAGTTCAGGGTCGCCCGGGCCTACGCCCAGGCCCAGCAGACGTCCGCGCGGCGCCATCATTCCACCTCCGTGGCCAGGGCGTTGACTGCGGCGGCAGCCATCGCGCTGCCGCCCAGGCGGCCCTGCATGATCACGAACGGCACGCCGCGGCTGTCGGCGGCGAGCATCGCCTTGGACTCTGCCGCGCCGACGAAGCCGACCGGGAAGCCGAGGATCAGCGCAGGCTTGGGTGCGCCGGCGTCGAGCATTTCCAGCAGGTAGAACAGCGCGGTCGGCGCGTTGCCGATCACCACCACGCTGCCTTCCAGGTGCGGCCGCCACAGCTCCAGCGCCACCGCCGAGCGGGTGTTGCCGGCGTCCTTGGCCAGGCCCGGGACGCTGGGGTCGCGCAGGGTGCAGATGACCTGGTTGTTGGCCGGCAGGCGCGCACGGGTGATGCCTTCGGCCACCATGTGCGCATCGCAGAGGATCGGCGCGCCGTTGGCCAGGGCTTCACGCCCGGCACGGCCGGCACCTTCGGAGAACTGCAGGCCGTCGATCGCCTCGACCATGCCGCAGGCGTGGATCACCCGCACAGCCAGCTTTTCCAGGTCGGCGGGAATCCGCTCGAGCCGGGCTTCCTCGCGGATGATCCGGAAGGAATTGCGATAAATCTCCTGACCATCGCGGATGTAGTCAATCATCAAGGTGCTCCGTCGGCAGGGCGAGCATGGCGCCTGCTTCATTCAAGGTGAGGTCGGTGGCGCGCAGGGCACCGAAGCCCGGTTGGCGCGCGTCACGCAAATAGAGGTCGTAGCGGCCCGGGGCACGGGCCAGCAGGGTGGCCGGGGCGGCATGGGCCATGGCACAGGAGCGGGCGCAGCCCGACAGGTGCACGCTGGCCGGGGCGCCTGCGGGCAGCAGCGCCGACAGCGCCAGCGCATCGGCCTTGGTCTGCCCGAGCGCCTTGGCGCAGCCGCTGGCACCGGTGCAGGCGACGATGCGCGCCAGGGGTTCGTGGGCATGACACAGCAGGCCCAGGGCCGACAGCGTGCGCTGGGCCTGCGCCAGGCCGGCGGGGTCGATGTTGGTCAGCACCAGGCTCTGCCAAGGGCTCAGGCGCACGCTGGCGTCGCCTAGTTCGCGGGCGACCTGGGCGATGCCTCGCAGCATCGCGGGGGTGAACCTGCCCAGCGGTGGCGCCACGCCCAGGGCCAGGCCCTGCTGCTGGTCGATGGCGCCCAGCCATGGGCTTGGAGCCGCCTCACGGCGCCAGCCGAGCACGGCCGCATCGCGGCGCACCTGCAGGCCAAGGCCATCGACGAACCGGTCGGCCGGGCACGCCTGCAGCAACTGGCGCATGCGCGCCTGCTCGGGGGTCGCCAAATCGAGGAAGCGTTCGAGCACCGCCCGCACCAGCGCCGGGCCCTGCTCCAGCGGCACGGCGCCGAGCACGCGACCACTGGCCGGGCTGCCGGCAAGGCCGAATGCCAGCCAGGTCTGCTGCTCGAGGCGCAGGGCGCAGAGCCACAGGTCGTGGGGGTGTTCGAGCATGGCCAGGCCTTCGCCGCCGTCCAGCTGCACGGCAAACTTGGCCGACAGCTGGTGAAAGCGTGGCGTGCCTTGCAGCAGGTCGAGAATCTGCCCGGCCAGCGGCCGCACATCCAGCAGCATCGACGGGTCATGCCCGGCCAAGGGGCTGAGCATCAGGTTGCGCACATCATCGCTGGCCGCATCCCGTGGGCCGAGCCCGGCTGCCAGCAGGCTGTCGAGCAACCCTGCGTGGTCGTTGCCGATGCCGCGAATCTGCAGGTTGCCGCGGTTGGTCGCCTCGATCACCCCCGAGGCATAGCGCTCGGCCGCCCCCGCCACCGCCTCGGCCTGCTCGGCCAGCAGCAGGCCGCCGGGCAGCTTGATGCGGCAGATGCCGCCGTCACGGGCACTGACGATGCGCCACAACCCCGGGCAGGCCGAGGGACGGGGCGAAACGGTAGGGGTATGGACCTGCTTCAAAGGGGCGTCCGGCAATCGCTGAAAATGCGCTTGAGTGTAGAAGGCGCGGTATTATGCCTGCTTTGTCCGGCGGCATGAAAAGCCGGTGGTCGCGGATGATGGGCGGATTGGATCGAATGGCACCCTGGCTGACAGTAATAGGCATTGGCGAAGACGGTTTCAGCGGCCTGGGCAAGCAGGCCCGGCGCGCCTTGCTGGGCGCTTCGCGGATCATCGGCAGCCCTCGCCAGCTGGCCTTGCTGCCGCGCTGCATCAGTGGCGCGCGGCAGGACTGGCCAAGCCCGTTTTCCCTGGCCCCGGTGCTGGCACTGCGCGGCGAGCCGGTGTGCGTGCTGGCCAGCGGCGACCCGATGTTCTACGGCGTGGGCGCCAGCCTTGCGCGGCAGGTCGCGGCCGAAGAAATGCAGGTGCTGTCGATGCCCTCCTCCTGTGCCCTGGCCGCCGCGCGCCTTGGCTGGCCACTGCAGGAAGTGCAGGTGGTGTCGGTGGTGGCGCGCCCGCTGGCTGCGCTCAATGCCCACCTGTACAGCGGCATGCGCCTGCTGGTGCTGAGCAATGATGGCGACAGCCCGGCGGCCATCGCGGCGCTGCTGCGCGAGCGCGGCTTCGGGCCGAGCCGCCTGCAGGTGTTCGAACACCTGGGTGGGCCGGCCGAGCGCCAGCTTTCGGGCAGTGCCGACGATTGGCCCTACCCGGCGGCGGCCGCGCTCAACCTGGTCGCCATCGAATGCCAGGCCACGGCGGATGCACCGCGCCTGTCGCGCCTGGCCGGCTTGCCAGACAACGCGTTCCGCCACGACGGCCAACTGACCAAGCGCGATGTGCGCGCAATCACCCTCGCCCGCCTGGCGCCACAGCCGGGCGAACTGCTGTGGGACGTGGGCGCCGGCTGCGGCTCGATCGGCATCGAATGGATGCGCGCCCATCCTGCCTGCCGGGCAGTGGCGATCGAGGCCGATGAAGGTCGCCAGGGTTTCATCGAACACAATCGCGACGCCCTGGGCGTGCCCGGGCTGCAACTGGTGCGGGGCAAGGCGCCGGATGCGCTGAGCGCGCTTGAGCGCCCGGATGCGATCTTCATCGGCGGCGGCGTCACCCGCGAAGGCGTACTGGCGCTGTGCTGGGAGCGCCTGCGCCCGGGCGGGCGCCTGGTGGCCAATGCCGTGACCTTGCAAAGCGAACTGGCCCTGGCGCATTTTCGCGAACGGCACGGCGGCGAACTGACCCGCATCCATGTTGCCCAGGCCCAGCCCCTGGGCGCCTTCGATACCTGGCGCCAGGCCTTGCCGATCACCTTGCTCGAGGTGGTGAAACCCGTCGATGCGTGAAGAAACCCGTGAACAACCGGCCCCGCTGCGCAGTGGCCTGACCACCGGCAGTTGCGCCACCGCCACCAGCCTGGCGGCGGCGCGCCTGCTGCTCACCGGCCAGGTGGATGACGCCGTGAGCATCACCCTGCCCAAGGGCAAGGTGGTGCAGATGCGCCTGGAGTTCTGCCGCCGCGACGGCGAGCGTGCCGAAGCCGGCACGCTCAAGGATGCCGGTGACGACCCGGATGTCACCCATGGCGCGCTGCTCTACAGCCAGGTGCGCCTGGTGGCTGAGCCGGGCGTGCGTTTCGTCGCCGGGCTTGGCGTTGGCACGGTCACGCGCCCAGGCCTGGTGCTGGCCGTGGGTGAACCTGCGATCAACCCGGTGCCCCGGCGGATGATCGGCGAGCACCTGCAGCAGCTGGCCCAGGACTGCGCCTACCCGGGCGGTTTCGAAGTCACGGTGAACGTGCAAGACGGTGAAGCGCTGGCCCTCAAGACCATGAACCCGCGCCTGGGCATTCTCGGCGGGCTGTCGATTCTCGGCACCAGCGGCATCGTGCGGCCGTTCTCGTGCTCGGCGTACATCGCCTCGATCCACCAGGGCATCGACGTGGCCCACACCAATGGCTACCGCCACATCGCCGCCTGCACCGGCAATGCCAGCGAAGACACCATGCGCCGGGTCTACGGCCTGCCGGAAATCGCCCTGATCGAGATGGGCGACTTCGTCGGTGCGGTGCTCAAGCACCTGCGCAAGGTGCCGGTGCCACGCCTGACCCTGTGCGGCGGCTTCGGCAAGATCAGCAAGTTGGCCGCCGGGCACATGGACCTGCACAGCCGCCATTCGAGCATCGACCTGCCGCAGCTGGCCGGCTGGGCAGCGGACGTGGGCGCCGATGCGCACTTGCAGGCGGCGATCATCGCCGCCAACACCAGCCAGCAGGCCCTGGCCCTGGCTCACGCGGCCGGAGTCGCCCTGGGTGATGCGGTGTGCGCCCATGCCCTGGCCTTCGCCCGCAGCGTGGTGCCGGCGCAGGTGCAGGTGGAAGTGTTCGCCATCGACCGCCAGGGCGGCATCGTCGGCAAGGCGGGTGTGCAATGAGCCGGCGCATCCTGCTGCTCGGTGGCGTCACCGAAGCTTTGGCCATCGCCCGTCAGCTTGGGCCGGAACATGTCTACAGCCTGGCCGGAATCGGCCGGGTGCCGCAGGACCTCACCTGCCAGGTGCGGGTCGGCGGCTACGGCGGCGCCGAGGGCCTGGCCCGCTACCTGCGCGAGGCGGGCATCACCTTGCTGATCGATGCCACCCACCCCTACGCCGCGCAGATCAGCCGCAATGCTGCCAGCGCCGCCCGCGCCGTCGGCATCCCCTGCTGGGCCTTGCGCCGCCCGGCCTGGCAGGCCCAGCCCGGTGATGACTGGCGTGAAGTGGCGGACTGGGCGAGGCTGATCGAGGCGCTCAAGCCCTTCCACAGGCCGTTGTTCACCTTGGGGCGAGAGCCGTTGCAGCATCTCGACGAGATACCCTCGGAGCAGTTCTGGACCCTGCGGGCGCTGGAGGCCTGCCCCGGCAATGAACGCTGCGAGGTGATCGGCGCGCGGGGGCCGTTTCAGCTCGATGACGAGCGGGCCTTGTTTGCCCGCAGGAGGATCGATGTGCTGGTCAGCAAGAACAGCGGCAGCGTGGCGACCGAACCGAAGCTCGAGGTGGCGAGGGAGCTTGGCGTGCCTGTGTTGATACTGCAGCGCCCGACGCTGCCCGAAGTCGACTTGACGTTCGCCCGTGCTGATCTGCTGCTGGCCAGACTCGAGCCCTGAACGCTCAGGCGGCTAGCACTCCCACATTTCCTACAGCTTTTGTGACCATTGCCCACCATCTACCCAGACAGATCTGAGTGGCGATTGGCTTCTGGACGGCATTAGACTCTAGCCCCCTCCCCGGAAGGCGTCACTCATATGGAAATGCAATGGTGGATCTGGCTGGTGTTCGGCATCGGCCTGATTCTGCTCGAACTGGTCCTGCCCACGTTCTTCATCATCTGGTTCGGCATCGGTGCCGTGCTGGTTTCCCTCATCGCCCTGGCCGCCCCCAGCCTGCAGCTGGATATGCAGGTGCTGCTGTGGGTGCTGTTCTCCTCGGCCACCACGTTGCTCTGGTTCAAGCTGTTCAAGCGCAAGCAGCCGGACGTGCGCTGGACCGCCGACAGCGTGATCGGCGAGGTCGGGTTGCTGACCAGTGCCGTTTCGCAATTCCAGAAGGGCCGGGTGCGCTTCCAGAAGCCGCTGCTGGGCAACGAGGAATGGGTGTGCATCGCCGACAGCGACATCCCCGCCGGCGAGCGTGTGCGGCTCGTCGCCATCGAAGGTAATACCGCCCGGGTCATTCGGGCCTGATCTCGCAACTAAAAGGAAGTTTGCATAATGACCAGCCTCATCGTCGTAGCCGTCATAGCCCTGTTCGTCCTGGTCACCGTGTTCAAGGGGGTACGCATCGTGCCCCAGGGCGAGGAGTGGATCGTCGAGCGCCTGGGCCGCTACCACAGCACCCTCAAGCCGGGCCTCAACATCGTCATCCCGTACATGGACGTGGTCGCCTACCGCCTGCCGACCAAGGACATCATCCTCGATGTGCAGGAGCAGGAAATCATCACCCGCGACAACGCCGTGATCGTCGCCAACGCCCTGTGCTTCGCCAAGGTGGTCGACCCGCAGAAAGCGTCCTATGGCGTGCAGAATTTCTCGTTCGCCGTCACCAGCCTGACCATGACCTCGCTGCGCGCCATCGTCGGCGCCATGGACCTGGACGAAGCGCTGTCGAGCCGCGAGCAGATCAAGGCGCGCCTGCGCGAGGCGATGTCCGAGCAGACCGAAGACTGGGGCGTGACCGTGCGCTCGGTGGAAATCCAGGACATCAAGCCGTCCGAGAACATGCAGCTGGCCATGGAGCGCCAGGCCGCCGCCGAGCGTGAGCGCAAGGCCGACGTGACCCGTGCCGAAGGCGCCAAGCAGGCCGCAATCCTCGAAGCCGAGGCGCGCCTGCAGTCGGCCAAGCTCGATGCCGAAGCGCAGATCAACCTGGCCGAAGCCTCGGCGCGCGCGATCTCGCTGGTCAAGGAAGCGGTGGGCAACGAGACGGTGCCGGCCATGTACCTGCTGGGCGAGCGCTATGTGGGGGCCATGGAGAACTTGGCCAGCAGCAGCAATGCCAAGGTCGTGGTGCTGCCTGCGGACCTGCAGGAGACCGTGCGTGGCTTGATGGGGCGTAACAAGACTTGATGGCTGTAGCGCCCCTATCGCCGGCAAGCCGGCGATAGGGGCTGCGCAGCGGTCCAGATCACACCACCCACCTGCGTCACTTCACCGCACCCCGGCATTTTTACCTATACTCCGCCGTACAATAGCTACCACGATTCCTGACCGGATCTCTCCATGCCCCCACGTCGGCACATCGCCTGGATAGCCTGCCTCGCAGTGCTGTTCAACCTGCTGGCCATGCCGCTGTCTTCTGCCGCGCCCAAGGGCCCGGCCGAGCAGCTGCTGTGGGGGGCTTTCTGTTCCAGCGTGGCCGGCAAGGCCAAGGTCGACGTACAGGCCCTGGCCAAAATCGACCTCGGCTCGCAAAGCGACGACCATTCCAACATGCAGCACTGCTGGTGCTGCTCTGGCGCCGCACCGCTGCTGGCATTGCCAGGCTACCCGCCGCAATTGCACAACCCGCCCACGCTGCTGGCCGGGTTCACCCCACCGCCCTCCCGCTATCAGCCCACGCCGCGCCAGTTATGGCCTGCGCTCAATCCCCGCGCCTCTCCCCTGGCCTGAGTTCATCACGCTGTCTGCCTGAACCTGAACAGAACGGAGATCCACCCATGCTCAAGCAAGCTCTCGTAGTGGCCGCATTGCTGCTGCCCGGCGCCTTCGCCAATGCCCACGAATACACCGTGGGCGACCTGCACATCGCCCACCCCTGGTCGCTGGAACTGCCACCCAACGCGCCCAATGTCGCGGCGTACTTCGTCGTGCACAACAACGGCAAGGCCGATGACCGCCTGCTGAGCGTCGACAGCCCCATCACCGCCGACGCGCAGCTGCACGAGCATGTCATGAGCAGCAACGGCGCCATGAAGATGCAGCAGGTCAAGAGCGTGGTGGTGCCCGCCGGCAAGGACCTGGTCTTCGCCCCCAGCGCCTACCACGTGATGCTCATGCAGCCCAAGGACCGCAGCCTGCTCAGCGACGGCAAGCGCTTCCCGCTGACCTTGCACTTCGAGAAGGCCGGCAACATTACCGTCGATGTCGCCGTGCAGAAGCAGCCGCCGGCCGACCAGCCGCAAGGTCATGAACACGCCCACTGACCGCTAGCTGACAGGCGCTCGCACCATGAGCCTGCCGCGCAATCGTCTCAGCCGTACCTCCCGCCCTGACCGCAGGCGCGTCGGGGGCGGCTGGCTGAGCCTGTTCGCCATGTGGATGATCTTCATCGGCCCGCTGGTTTCCCAGTCGATGCCGATGGGCCACCACGCCGGCATGAACATGCCGATGGAGATGCCCATGGCCGCTGGCCATGAGCATGCCAGCGACGCACATCATGGCCACGGCAACGATGGCCAGCTGCATGTGATGTGGGAAAAGTGCGGCTACTGCAGCCTGTTGTTCAACTGCCCGGCATTACCGCAAACCCTCAGCCCGCTCAGCGCGGCCAGCGTCACCCCCGCTACCCCAGGCCCCACTGCGACACACCAGGGCCACGCCCGGCAGGCCGTGTTCCCCGGTGCGCGCAGCCGCGCGCCACCCGCCTCGATCAACGTCTGAAACCCCACATTTGCTGCACGGAGCCAGGAGGCTTCGCGCCTACTCATGACTGATCGACGGAATTCCTATGTCCGGTTGTACCCCTGCTTTTGCCTATGCATTCAAAGGCACCCTCGCCGCCCTTTGCGGCTCGCTGCTGGCGCCCATGGCCCTGGCCGCCGACCCTGGCCACGAAGGCCATGAACACGACCTGGCCGAGTTGAGCCCGACAGTGATCACCGCCATCGCGCCCAGCTCGCCGCTGACCGTGGTCACCAACCCGAAGGACCCACGCCAGCCAGTGCCGGCCAGCGACGGCGCCGACTACCTCAAGACCATCCCCGGCTTCTCGGCGATCCGCGCCGGTGGCACCAACGGCGACCCGGTATTGCGCGGCATGTTCGGCTCGCGCCTGAACATCCTCACCAACGGCGGGGTGATGCTCGGTGCCTGCCCTAACCGCATGGACGCGCCAACGTCCTACATCTCGCCGGAAACCTACGACAGCCTCACCGTGATCAAAGGCCCGCAAAGCGTGATCTGGGGCCCCGGTGGCTCGGCCGGGACCATCCTCTTCGAACGTGAACCGGAGAAGTTTGGCGCCCTCGGCAGCCGCGTCAACGCCAGCCTCCTGGCCGGCTCCAACGGCCGCTTCGACAAGCTGGTCGACGTCGCCGCCGGCAACAGCCAGGCCTACGCGCGCTTCGTCGGCAACCAGTCGCATTCCGATGACTACCAGGACGGCAGCGGCGATACCGTGCCCTCGCGCTGGGACAAGTGGAACGGCGACGTGACCCTGGGCTGGACCCCCGACCAGGACACCTTGCTGGAACTCACCGCCGGCAAGGGCGACGGCGAGGCGCGCTATGCCGGGCGTGGCATGGACGGTGCGCAGTTCAAGCGCGAAAGCCTGGGCCTGCGCTTCGAGAAGTCCAACCTCGGCGAAGTGCTCGACAAGATCGAGGCACAGGTCTACTACAACTACGCCGACCACGTGATGGACAACTACACCCTGCGCACCCCCTCGGGCATGGGCATGATGGCCGGGCCAATGGCCGCCGCCGTCGACCGCCGCACCCTGGGCGCACGCATCAAGGCTACCTGGCGCTGGGCCGATGTGCAGCTGATCAGCGGCATCGACGCGCAGACCAACGAGCACCGCGGGCGCAGCGCCATGGGCGTCGACGCCTACAAGGACAAGCCCTGGGAAAAGGACGCCGACTTCCACAACTACGGCGCCTTCGGCGAGCTCACCTGGTACGCCACCGGCCAGGACCGCCTGATCACCGGCGCCCGCCTGGACCGCGCCTCGGCCCGGGATTTTCGCGATGACAGCGCCACCAGCGGCGACACCCGCGCCGACACCCTGCCCAGCGGCTTCGTGCGCTACGAGCACGACCTGGCGGCAGTGCCTGCCACCACCTACATCGGCCTGGGCCATGCCCAGCGCTTCCCCGACTACTGGGAGCTGTTCTCCCCCGACCAGGGCCCTGCCGGCTCCACCAATGCCTTCGACAGCATCAAGCCGGAGAAGACCACCCAGCTCGACTTCGGCATCCAGTACCGCGACGAGCGCCTGGACGCCTGGGCCTCGGGCTATGTCGGGCAGGTGCGCGACTACATCCTGTTCGACTACCGCAGCGCCATGATGGGCATGAGCAGCACCCAGGCGCAGAACATCGACGCCCGCATCATGGGCGGCGAACTGGGCGCGGCCTACAAGCTGACCGAGAACTGGAAGGCCGATGCCACCCTGGCCTACGCCTGGGGCAAGAACAGCAGCGACGGCAAGGCACTGCCGCAGATGCCGCCGCTGGAAAGCCGCCTGGGCCTGACCTACAGCCGCGACACCTGGAGCGCCGGGGCGCTCTGGCGACTGGTGGCAGCGCAGAACCGCATCGCCGAGAACCAGGGCAACGTGGTCGGCAAGGACTACGAGAAGAGCGCAGGTTTCGGCGTGTTCTCGCTCAACGGCGCCTACAAGGTGAACAACAACCTCAAGCTCAGCGCCGGCGTCGACAACCTGTTCGACAAGACCTACGCCGAACACCTGAACCTGGCCGGCAACGCCGGGTTCGGCTACCCGGCCATGGACCCACAACCTTTGAACGAGCCAGGCAGGACCTTCTGGACCAAGGTCGACCTGAGCTTCTGACGCTAACCAAAGGCGCGGCCCCGGGCCGCGCCCCTTGCGGGTAAAAACTGGAGGTTCCCAATGAGAGGAACACGCGTGTCCTTCTACAACCTGGCCTGGCGCTGGCACTTCTATGCCGGGCTGTTCGTCGCCCCGTTCATGATCCTGCTGGCGATCACCGGGATCATCTACCTGTTCAAGCCGCAGCTCGACCCGGTGCTGTATCGCGAGCTGATGGTGGTCGAAGCCGGCCATCACCGCCAGGGCGCCGACCTGATGCTGGCCGAAGTGCGCCAGGCCTACCCCAAGGGCCACGTCGGCCAGTACCTGCCACCGGTCGACGCCGAGCGCAGCGCGCAGTTCGTGGTGCATGACGCTGGCCGCGAGCTGAATGTGTTCGTCGACCCCTACAGCGGCAAGATCCTCGGCGAGCAGGATGCCAAGCAGAACCTGCAGGCCATCGCCCGCGCCCTGCACGGCGAGCTGATGGTCGGCACGGTCGGCGACCGCCTGGTGGAGCTGGCCGCCGGCTGGGGCATCGTGCTGGTGGTGTCCGGCCTGTACCTGTGGTGGCCCCGTGGGCGCGGCAGCGCTGGCGTGCTGTGGCCGCGCCTGGGGGCCAAAGGCCGGGTGTTCTGGCGCGACCTGCATGCCGTGACCGGTTTCTGGGGTTCGGCGCTGCTGCTGTTGATGCTGCTCAGCGGCATGACCTGGACCGGGCTGTGGGGCAAGCAATATGCCGACCTGTGGAACCGCTTCCCGGCGGCCATGTGGAATGACGTGCCCAAGTCCGACCAGCAGGCCCGTGAACTCAACAGCGCCCACCGCCAGACCGTGCCATGGGCCATGGAGAACACGCCGATGCCGCAGTCCGGCGCGCACGCCGAGCATGCCGGGCATCATGGCATGTCGAACATGCCGGCAGCGCCGCAGGTGAGCTTGCAGCAGGTGGAAGACGTGGCCAATGCACGCCGCGTCGAGCCGGGTTACAGCATTACCCTGCCGACCACGGCAGAGGGCGTCTACACCGTGGCGGTGTTCGCCGACGACCCACGCAACGACGCCACAATGCATATCGATCAATACACCGGCAAGGTGCTGGCCGATGTGCGCTGGCAGGACTACAGCCCGGTGGCCCGGGCGACCGAGCTGGGTGTGATGCTGCATGAAGGCAAGATGTTCGGGGCGCTGAACCAGGTCGTCATCCTGCTGGTGTGCCTGATGATTCTGCTGGGCTCGGTGAGCGGGCTGGTGATGTGGTGGAAGCGCCGGCCTGAAGGTGGCCTGGGCGTACCGCCGCTGCGCCATGACCTGCCGCGCTGGAAGACCGCGGTGGGGGTGATGCTGGTGCTGGGGGTGATGTTCCCGCTGGTGGGGGTGTCGATGGTGGTGATGTGGGTGGTGGATTGCTGGGTCTTGCGTCGGCGTCGGGTGCTGGCTAGCGCTTGAGGGCCTTGGGGCTGCTTTGCAGCCCTTTCGCGACACAAGGCCGCTCCTACAGACGAACGCGTAGTGCTGTAGGAGCGGCCTTGTGTCGCGAAAGGGCCGCAAAGCGGCCCCCTGCGCCGCAAAACTCGAGTCGATCTGTCGCGCCCCGATCTGGGACGCTCGTGTTAGCCTACTCGGCTTTCAGAAAAAGACTGACCCTCAATGGAATGCAGCCAATGACCCCAACCCCTCCTGCTGAAGACCAGCACCTGCAGCGCAACCTGACCAACCGCCACATCCAGCTGATCGCCATCGGCGGCGCCATCGGCACCGGCCTGTTCATGGGTTCGGGCAAGACCATCAGCCTGGCGGGGCCGTCGATCATCTTCGTCTACATGATCATCGGCTTCATGCTGTTCTTCGTCATGCGCGCCATGGGCGAACTGCTGCTGTCGAACCTCAACTACAAATCGTTCATCGACTTCTCCGCCGACCTGCTCGGCCCCTGGGCCGGCTATTTCACCGGCTGGACCTACTGGTTCTGCTGGGTGGTCACCGGCATCGCCGACGTGGTGGCGATCGCCGCCTACACGCAGTTCTGGTTCCCCGACCTGCCGCAATGGATACCGGCGCTGGCCTGCGTGGCGGTGCTGCTGTCGTTGAACCTGGTGACCGTGAAGATGTTCGGCGAGCTGGAGTTCTGGTTCGCCCTGATCAAGATCGTCGCCATCCTCGGCCTGGTCGCCACCGGCCTGTACATGGTCATCAGCGGCTTCGAATCGCCGAGCGGGCGCACCGCGCAGCTGGCCAACCTGTGGAATGACGGCGGCATGTTCCCCAATGGCCTGATGGGCTTTTTCGCCGGCTTCCAGATTGCCGTGTTCGCCTTCGTCGGCATCGAGCTGGTCGGCACCACCGCCGCCGAAGCGAAAAACCCCGAGCGCACCCTGCCGCGGGCGATCAACTCGATCCCGATCCGCATCATCGTCTTCTACGTGCTGGCGCTGATCGCGATCATGGCCGTGACCCCATGGCGCGACGTGGTGCCGGGCAAGAGCCCGTTCGTCGAGCTGTTCGTGCTGGCCGGCCTGCCGGCGGCGGCGAGCATCATCAACTTCGTGGTGCTGACCTCGGCCGCCTCGTCGGCCAACAGCGGCGTGTTCTCCACCAGCCGCATGCTCTACGGCCTGGCCCAGGAAGGCGATGCACCGCGAGCGTTCGAGAAGCTGTCGCGCCGCGCGGTGCCTGCCAACGGCCTGTACTTCTCCTGCACCTGCCTGTTGCTGGGCGCGGTGCTGATCTACCTGGTGCCCAACGTGGTCGAGGCGTTCACCCTGGTGACCACGGTGTCGGCGGTGCTGTTCATGTTCGTCTGGACGCTGATCCTGCTGTCGTACCTGAAGTACCGCAAGCATCGCGCGGCGCTGCACCAGGCCTCGAACTACAAGATGCCGGGCGGGCGCTTCATGTGCTTCGTGTGCCTGGCGTTCTTCGCCTTCATTCTGGTGTTGCTGAGTCTTGAAGACGACACCCGTGCGGCGCTGCTGGTGACGCCGATCTGGTTCGTGCTGCTGGCGGTGACTTATCAGTTTGTGCGCAGCAAGCGGCATCCGCGCACGGCTGTGCGTAACGGCTGATTCTGCAAGGGGCTGCTTTGCAGCCCAATCGCCGGCAAGCCGGCTCCCACAGGTACAGCGTTGCTCTCAAGAACAATGCAATCCTTGTGGGAGCTGGCTTGCCAGCGATGGGCCGCGCAGCGGCCCCAATGCTGTGCACACAGATCCACCAGGCACCAAGCTGGATCCACTTCACGCCCTAATACCTCGCACAACCCCTCTACTGCGCACCTTCCGCCACTCGGCACACCCCTTGCAATGCCCTCCCCGCTTGGCCAACACCCTAAAAAACTCAGCGGAGAGAGCACATGAAGCGTCGCAGTCTGATCAAGGCTTTTACCCTCAGCGCATCGATCGCGGCGATGGGCCTGAGCTGGAGCATCCAGGCCGCCGACACCATCAAGGTCGGCATCCTGCATTCGCTGTCGGGCACCATGGCGATCTCCGAGACGTCGCTCAAGGACATGGCGCTGATGACCATCGACGAGATCAACGCCAAGGGTGGGGTCAACGGCAAGCTGCTCGAGCCGGTGGTGGTGGACCCTGCGTCCAACTGGCCGCTGTTCGCCGAAAAGAGCCGCCAGCTGCTGAGCCAGGACAAGGTCGCGGTGGTGTTCGGCTGCTGGACCTCGGTGTCGCGCAAATCCGTGTTGCCGGTGTTCGAAGAGCTCAACGGCCTGCTGTTCTACCCGGTGCAGTACGAGGGTGAAGAGATGTCGCCCAACGTGTTCTACACCGGCGCGGCGCCCAACCAGCAAGCCATCCCGGCCGTGGAATACCTGATGAGCGAAGACGGCGGCAGCGCCAGGCGCTTCTTCCTGCTGGGCACCGACTACGTCTACCCGCGCACCACCAACAAGATCCTGCGCGCCTTCCTGCACAGCAAAGGCGTGGCCGACAAGGACATCGAGGAGGTGTACACGCCGTTCGGCCACGCCGATTACCAGACCATCGTCGCCAACATCAAGAAGTTCTCCGCCGGCGGCAAGACGGCGGTGATCTCCACCGTCAACGGCGACTCCAACGTGCCGTTCTACAAGGAGCTGGCCAACCAGGGCCTGAAGGCCACCGAAGTGCCGGTGGTGGCGTTCTCGGTGGGCGAAGAAGAGCTGCGCGGCATCGACACCAAGCCGCTGGTGGGCCACCTGGCGGCGTGGAACTACTTCGAGTCGGTGGATAACCCGGTGAACCAGAAGTTCGTCGCCGACTGGAAGGCCTACGCCAAGGCCAAGGGCCTGCCGGGCGCCGACAAGGCCGTGACCAACGACCCGATGGAAGCCACCTACGTGGGTATCCACCTGTGGGCGCAAGCGGTGGAAAAGGCCAAGTCCACCGATGTCGACAAGGTACGCGAGGCGCTGGCCGGGCAGAGTTTCCAGGCGCCGTCGGGCTTTACCCTGACCATGGACAAGACCAACCACCACCTGCACAAGCCGGTGATGATCGGCGAGATCCAGGATGACGGGCAGTTCAGTGTGGTGTGGGAGACCGAGCAGCCGCTGCGGGCGCAGCCGTGGAGCCCGTTCATTCCGGGCAATGACAAGCGGCCTGATTACGCGGTGAAAGGTAACTGAGTGCACTGGGGCTGCTGTGCAGCCCAATCGCTGGCAAGCCAGCTCCTACAGGAGTTCCACAGCCCTTGAAGGCGATGGCGGCGCCTGTGGGAGCCGGCTTGCCGGCGATGAATCCACCGCTGATTCCCAGGATTGCCCGCATGCTCAAACTCCTGCTCATCCTCCTCCTCTTGCTGCCCCTGGCCACCCAGGCCAGCGAGGGCGAATTTTTCCTCACCGCCAAGCCCACCGAGCAGGCTCAACTGCTCGAAAGCTGGGCGGCGCAACCCGACCCCGCGCGCCTGGCACTGCTGGAAAACCTGCGCCAGGGCCGCATCGCCGCCGATGACACCCGCAAACTGCGCCTGAACAACCGCCTGCGCGGCCTGATCGATAACGCCTTGGCCAGCCACCAGTTGCTCAGCGACAAGGCTGACACCCGCCTGGCCGCCGCCCAGCAATTGCAAAAAAGCGCCCAACCCGCCCAGGTGGCCTTCCTCGACCGGCGCTTCGCCAGCGAGCCCGACGCCGCCGTGCATGCCGCCCTGGCCCTGGCCCTGGCCAACCTGCAACTGGGCGCCAGCGAACCTGCGGTACGCCTGGCCGCCGTGCGCCTGCTCGGCGAAACCGGCGACCCGTTGGCCCGCACGCGCCTGGAGGCTTTGCTGCAACCGGGCGCGGAAGCCGACCCCGGCGTGCGCACCGCCGCAGAAACCAGCCTGGCCCAGGTCAAGCGCAAGCTGCTGGCCGGCGAACTGCTCGGCCAGGCCTTCAGCGGCCTGTCGCTGGGCTCGATCCTGCTGCTGGCGGCCCTGGGCCTGGCGATCACCTTCGGCCTGCTGGGGGTGATCAACATGGCCCATGGCGAGATGCTGATGCTCGGCGCCTACAGCACCTACATGGTCCAGGTGCTGCTGCAGCGCTACGCCCCCGGCGCCATCGAGTTCTACCCGCTGATCGCCCTGCCGGTGGCCTTCGCCGTCAGCGCCGGGGTCGGCATGGCGCTGGAGCGCACGGTCATCCGCCACCTCTACGGCCGCCCGCTGGAAACCCTGCTGGCGACCTGGGGCATCAGCCTGATCCTGATCCAGGCCATCCGCCTGTTGTTCGGCGCGCAGAACGTCGAAGTCAGCAACCCGGCCTGGCTGTCCGGCGGCATCCAGCTGCTGCCCAACCTGGTGCTGCCCTACAACCGCCTGGTGATCATCGGCTTCGCCCTGGCCGTGGTGCTGCTCACCTGGCTGCTGCTCAACCGCACGCGGCTGGGCCTGAACGTGCGTGCGGTCACCCAGAACCGCAACATGGCGGCCTGCTGCGGGGTGCCGACCGGGCGCGTCGACATGCTCGCCTTTGGCCTGGGCTCCGGCATCGCCGGGCTCGGCGGCGTGGCCCTGAGCCAGGTCGGCAACGTCGGCCCGGACCTGGGCCAGGGCTACATCATCGACTCGTTCCTGGTGGTGGTGCTTGGCGGGGTCGGGCAACTGGCCGGCAGCCTCTGGGCGGCCTTCGGCCTTGGCATCGCCAACAAGCTGCTGGAGCCGCAGATCGGCGCCGTGCTGGGCAAGATCCTCATCCTTGCGCTGGTGATTCTGTTCATCCAGAAGCGCCCGCAAGGCCTGTTCGCCCTCAAGGGACGGGTAATCGACTGATGAACCAGCCACTGCTTGTCACCGCTTCACAAAAAGCCGGGCCGCGCCTGACGCTGGCCATCGGCGCCATCGTCGTGCTGCTGTTGCTGGCCATGCCGCTGCTCTCGTTGCTGCCGGCGGGGCATGCGCTGCAGGTTTCGGCCTACACCCTCACGCTGGTGGGCAAGATCCTCTGCTACGCCATCGTCGCCCTGGCCCTGGACCTGGTCTGGGGCTACGCCGGGCTGCTGTCGCTGGGCCATGGCCTGTTCTTCGCCCTGGGTGGCTACGCCATGGGCATGTACCTGATGCGCCAGGCCGCCGCTGACGGCCTGCCGGCATTCATGGCCTTCCTGTCGTGGAGCGAGCTGCCCTGGTACTGGGCCGGCACCCAGCATTTCGCCTGGGCCATGTGCCTGGTGGTGCTGGCGCCGGGCCTGCTGGCGCTGGTGTTCGGCTTCTTCGCCTTCCGCTCGCGGATCAAGGGCGTGTACTTCTCGATCATGACCCAGGCCCTGACCTTCGCCGGCATGCTGCTGTTCTTTCGCAACGAAACCGGCTTTGGCGGCAACAATGGCTTCACCAACTTTCGCACCATCCTGGGCTTCGACATTGCCGCGCCAGGCACGCGGGCGATGCTGTTTCTGCTCACCGTCGGCCTGCTGCTGGCCAGCCTGTACCTGTGCTGGCGCCTGACCACCAGCAAGTTCGGGCGGTTGCTCACCGCCGTGCGCGATGGGGAAAACCGCCTGATGTTCTGCGGCTACGACCCCCGCGGCTTCAAGCTGCTGGTGTGGGTGCTCAGCGCCGTGCTGTGCGGCCTGGCCGGTGCGCTGTACGTGCCGCAGGTGGGCATCATCAACCCCAGCGAGATGTCGCCGACCAACTCCATCGAGGCTGCCGTGTGGGTCGCCCTGGGTGGCCGCGGCACGCTGATCGGCCCGCTGCTCGGTGCCGGCCTGGTCAATGGCATGAAGAGCTGGTTCACCGTGGCCTTCCCGGAGTACTGGCTGTTCTTCCTCGGCGCGCTGTTCATTCTCGTCACTTTGTACTTGCCCAAGGGCGTGGTCGGCCTGCTGAAGAAAAGGAGCCAGCCATGAGAGGCGTGCCCCCCGTTCACCCCGAGTTCATGCTCGAACCGGTCTTCGACAACCTCGGCGCCAGCCGCGACGCCATCGGCCTGGGCAACCGCCGCAGCGCCGGGCTCGACACACGCCACGGCACGGTGCTCAGCCTTGAGGGCATCAGCGTCAGCTTTGACGGGTTCAAGGCGCTCAACGCGCTGAACCTGTACATCGGCGTGGGCGAGCTGCGCTGCATCATCGGCCCCAATGGTGCCGGCAAGACCACGATGATGGACGTGATCACCGGCAAGACCCGGCCCGACAGCGGCACTGCCTTTTTCGGCGACACCCTGGACCTTGCCCGCCTGAGCGAATACCAGATCGCCCAGGCCGGCATCGGCCGCAAGTTCCAGAAACCCACGGTGTTCGAGGCGCTGACGGTGTTCGAGAACCTGGAGCTGGCACTGAAGGCCGAAAAATCGGTGTGGGCCAGCCTTGCCGCGCGCCTGGACGGCGAGCAACGCGCACGCATCGAGCAAGTGCTCGGCACCCTGCGCCTGCTGCCACTGGCCCAGCGCCAGGCCGGCCTGTTGTCGCACGGGCAGAAGCAGTTCCTGGAGATCGGCATGCTGCTGGTGCAGGAGCCGCAATTGCTGCTGCTCGACGAACCGGTGGCGGGCATGACCGATGCCGAGACCGAGTTCACCGCCGAGCTGTTCAAGGGGCTGGCAGGCAAGCACTCGCTGATGGTGGTGGAGCATGACATGGGGTTCGTCGGCAGCATTGCCGACCATGTCACCGTGCTGCACCAGGGCAGTGTGCTGGCAGAAGGGTCGCTTGAGCAGGTGCAGGCGGATGAGCGGGTGGTCGAGGTGTACCTGGGCCGATGATTCTCGTCGACTGTACTGGCCCCATCGCCGGCAAGCCGGCTCCCACAGGACCGAGAACTGCGCCGCACCTGTGGGAGCCGGCTTGCCGGCGATGGGGCCGGTGCAGGCACTGCAACAACATCAGGAATTCTCACATGCTGAAAATCGACACCCTGCACCAGTACTACGGCGGCAGCCACATCCTGCGCGGCCTGTCCTTCGAGGCCCGGGTCGGCGAAGTCACCTGCCTGCTCGGGCGCAACGGCGTGGGCAAGACCACCCTGCTGCGCTGCCTGATGGGCCTGGTGCCCGCCCGCGAAGGCAGCGTCGAATGGGAAGGCAAACCCATCACCACGCTCAAGCCGCAGCAGCGGGTGCAGGCCGGCATCGCCTACGTGCCCCAGGGGCGCGAAATCTTCCCGCGCCTGAGCGTCGAGGAAAACCTGCTCATGGGCCTGTCGCGCTTCCCCGCCCGCGAGGCCCGCGAAGTGCCGGCCTTCATCTACGAACTGTTCCCGGTGCTGGAGCAGATGAAACAACGCCGCGGCGGCGACCTGTCCGGCGGCCAGCAGCAACAGCTGGCCATCGGCCGCGCCCTGGCCAGCCGCCCGCGGCTGTTGATCCTCGACGAGCCTACCGAAGGCATCCAGCCCTCGGTGATCAAGGAAATCGGAGCAGTGATCCGCCGCCTGGCCGCGCGCGGCGACATGGCCATCCTGCTGGTCGAGCAGTTCTACGACTTTGCCGAGGCGCTGGCCGACCAATACCTGGTCATGGCCCGCGGCGAAATCATCCAGCGCGGGCGCGGGGAAAACATGCAGGCCGAAGGTGTGCGCGGGCTGGTAACCATTTAATCTGCAGCCATCGACCTTGCGAGACGCTGCAATGAGCCACGAAATCCGCGATGCCCTGGCCACCGATGTGCCGGGCATCCTCGAGATCTACAACGACGCGGTGCGCAACACCACGGCGATCTGGAACGAAACCCCGGTGGACCTTGCCAACCGCCAGGCCTGGTTCGAGGCGCGGGCGCAACAGGGCTATCCGATCCTGGTGGCGGCGGATGAAACGGGCGTGCTGGGGTATGCCTCGTTCGGCGACTGGCGGCCGTTCGAGGGGTTTCGCCATACCGTGGAGCATTCGGTGTATGTGCGCGACGACCAGCGTGGCAAAGGGTTGGGGCCGCAATTGATGGCGGCGCTGCTCGAGCGGGCGCGGGGGTGTGGCAAGCATGTGATGGTGGCGGCCATCGAGAGCGGCAATGTGGCCTCGGTGCGCCTGCATCAACGGTTGGGCTTCGTGGTGACCGGGCAGATGCCGCAGGTGGGGGTGAAATTCGGCAGGTGGCTGGACCTGACCTTCATGCAGGTGGTGCTCAATCCTGGGGCTGAGCCGGATTGAGATTGGGTTGCCTGATCGGGCCTCATCGCGGCTAAAGCCGCTCCTACAGAGCTCTCGGCTCCCTTGTAGGAGCGGCTTTAGCCGCGATGAGGCCCGCACTGCAAACATCACATCTGGGTAAATCGCCCCAACCGCTGCCTCAGCATGCTGTTCTCGCTGCGCAACTGCTGCACCTCCTGCAGCAGTTCCAGCGCCAGCGCCACCCCTTCCCACTCCAGCTCCAGCTCCCGGTGCAGCTTCACCGCACGCTTGGCCACCAGCGGCGCCTGGTCGTCGAACAACCAATCCTCCGGCGTTCGCCCCGAAGGTTCAACGATGCCGTGTTCGACGATTTCGACCACGTAGTCGGCCGTGATGTCGGCCTCCTGGCAAAGGGTGCGCATGTCCAGTTGAACGATCAGGGTGCTGCTCATGATCACTTACTCCATTGTGTCCTCGGGTTGAACGCAGCTTTCTCGGAGAGCTGGGTCCACAGTTCACGGGCAGTAGCATCGGAGCTCGGCGGCATCACCACCTTGAGCTGGGCATACAGGTTGCCGCGCTCGCCTTGCTTGTTCGCCAGGCCCTTGCCCGGTACGCGCAGGCGCTGGCCGCTCTGGCTGTCGGGGCGGATGGTCAGGTTGATCTTGCCGTCCAGGGTCGGCACCGCCACCTTGGTGCCCAACGCGGCCTCCCACGGCGCCAGTGGCACGGTGATGATCAGGTCATGCCCTTCGACATCGAACAGCGGATGCGGCGCCATGCGGATGGTCAGGAACAGGTCGCCATTCGCCCCGCCGCCCACGCCCGGCGCGCCCTGGCCCTTGAGGCGGATGCGTTCGCCATCGCTGACCCCGGCCGGAATCTTCACGTTCAGGGTCTTGGTGGTAAAGCCGGTGCGCTGGCCGGCGGCGTTGGTCTGCGGCACCTGGAAGCTGATCTGCTTGGATTCCTTGCTCAGGGTTTCTTCAAGGAAGATCGCCAGTTCCAGTTCCACGTCCTGCCCTCGCCTGCCGGCACTGCGTTGTTGCCGGGCGCCACCGAAGGGGTTGGAGCCGCGGGCGCCGAAGATCGAACTGAAGAAGTCGGAGAAGTCGCCGCCCTCGAAGCCGCCGCCACCACCACCGCCTCGGCTTTCCCAGCCCGGTGGGGCCTGGAATGGCCGGCCGTGCTGGCCGCCGTACTTGCGGATTTCGTCGAACTCGGCGCGCTTCTGGGCATCGCCCAGCACCTCGTAGGCCTCATTGGCCTCCTTGAATTTCTCCTCGGCGTCGCGCTCCTTGCTGACATCGGGGTGATACTTGCGCGCCAGCTTGCGGTACGCGGCCTTGATCGCCTTCTCGTCCGCCGTGGGCTCTACGCCGAGTATCTTGTAGTAGTCTTTGAAGTCCATCTATGGATCACCAATGTGAATTTGCGTGTTGCAACAGAAGATAGGGGTCAAGCATAGCCTTTCAAGGTGCGCTTGGCGCTGCTGCAAGGCAGACGGCCGGTCTTGATTCTCTGGCCAACTGGCATAAACTGCGCGGCCGTTTTGCCTCCGGAAGCCTTTTTCCCATGTCTGACGTATCCCCGGCCCGCGCCCTGGGCATCGATTTCGGCACCTCCAACTCCACGGTCGGCTGGCACCGCCCGGGCAGCGAGTCGCTGATCGCCCTGGAAGACGGCAAGATCACCCTGCCCTCGGTGGTCTTCTTCAATATCGAAGAGCGCCGCCCGGTGTATGGCCGCCTGGCACTGCACGAGTACCTGGAAGGCTACGAAGGCCGCCTGATGCGCTCGCTCAAGAGCCTGCTGGGCTCCAAGCTGATCAAGCACGACACCAGCGTGCTGGGCAGCGCCCTGCCGTTCAAGGACCTGCTGGGCATGTTCATCGGCGAGCTGAAAAAACGCGCCGAGGCCGCTGCCGGCCGCGAATTCGACCAGGTGGTGCTGGGCCGCCCGGTGTTCTTCGTCGACGAAGACCCGGCCGCCGACCAGGAGGCCGAGGACACCCTGGCCGAGGTAGCGCGCAAGCTCGGTTTCAAGGACGTGTCGTTCCAGTACGAGCCGATCGCCGCAGCCTTCGACTACGAGTCGGGGATCAGCCGCGAAGAGCTGGTGCTCATCGTCGATATCGGCGGCGGTACCTCGGACTTTACCCTGATCCGCCTCTCCCCGGAGCGCCACCAGGTGGCCGAGCGCCAGAACGACATCCTCGCCACCGGCGGCGTGCACATCGGCGGTACCGACTTCGACAAGCAGCTGAGCCTGCAAGGCGTGATGCCGCTGTTCGGCTACGGCAGCCGGATGAAGAGCGGCGCGCTGATGCCCACCAGCTACCACCTCAACCTGGCCACCTGGCACACCATCAACGCCCTGTACTCGCAAAAATCGCAGCTGGCCCTGGGCAGCATGCGCTACGACATCGAGGACACCCTGGGCATCGACCGCCTGTTCAAGCTGATCGAACAGCGCGCCGGGCACTGGCTGGCAATGGAAGTGGAGGCCAGCAAGATCGAGCTGACCGAGCAGCAGAGCCGCCGTATCGACCTGGGCCGGGTCGAGCGCGAGCTGGGTGTGGATTTGACCCGTGCAGTGTTCGAAGGCGCCATCGAAGGGTTGCTGGAGCGGGTGCGCGGCAGCGTGACCGAGCTGCTGGGCAAGGCGGGGGTGAGCCAGGGGCAGGTGGACACGGTGTTCTTTACCGGTGGCTCCAGCGGTATCCCGGCGCTGCGCAACAGCGTGGCGGCGATGCTGCCCAATGCGCGGCATGTGGAAGGCAATATCTTTGGCAGCATCGGTAGCGGGTTGGCGATCGAGGCGCGCAAGCGTTACGGGGCGGCCTGACCTTTGGGGGCTGCTCTGCAGCCCTTTCGCGACACAAGGCCGCTCCTACAGGAGGACGCGGTCGTCTGTAGGAGCGGCCTTGTGTCGCGAAAGGGCCGCAAAGCGGCCCCAGCATTCATCAAACCAGCTCCGCTCGCTTCAATTCACTCTTCAGATAGGCGTAATAGATCGGCCCCGCCACCACCCCCGGCAGCCCGAACGCCGCTTCAAATACCAGCATCGCCAGCAACAGCTCCCAGGCCTTGGCACTGATCTGCCCGCCCACGATCCGCGCGTTGAGGAAGTACTCGGCCTTGTGGATGACGATCAGGTACCCCAGCGCCGCCGCCGCCACCCAGATCGACAGCGACAGGCCGACGATGGTGATCAGCGTGTTGGACATCAGGTTGCCAATCACCGGCAGCAGCCCCAGCAGGAAGGTCAGCACGATCAAGGTCTTGGTCAGCGGCAGGTGCACGCCGAACAGCGGCATCACCACGGCCAGGAAAATACCGGTGAACGCGGTATTGAGCAGGGAAATCTTGATCTGCGCGAAGACGATGTTGCGAAACGCCTGCACCAGCAGGTTCAGGCGCTCGAACAGGGCCGCCGCCAAGGGCTTGCGACGCGACAGGTCGGGGATGCGCTGCAGGGCGATGATGGCCCCGAGAATCATGCCGATCAGCAGGGTCACGAACATGTGCGCCATGCCCTTGCCCACCAGTTGCAGGTCGCTCAGGTGGCTTCTGATCCAGTCACCGATGGCCACCTTGAACTCGGCCGCACTGGCCGGCAGGTAGGCCTCGATGAATGGCGGCAGCTGGCCTCGGGCACGTTCGACCAGGCCCATGAACTTGTCCAGCGAAGCGCCCGGGTTTTCCGCCTCGTGCAGCAGGAAACTGAACGCGCCGGCAATCAGCAGCGTCAGGGTGCTGACCACCAGCGTGCCCAGCAGCGCCACCGCCAGCCAGCGCGCGCGCTGCCCGGCAATCAGCGGTTGCAGGCGTGGCGTGAGCATGTTGACCAGCTCGAACACCAACAGCCCGGCGAGCAGGCTGGGCAGCAACTTCAGGGGCAGGGCCAGGAGCAAGCCAGCCATCACGATGATCAGGCTGGCAAGGGTGATCTGGCGGGGGGTGAAGGTCATACAGCCTCGACGGCAGACAGCGGAAAGACCCGCAGTCTGCCAGCCTTGTGGCCACAGGCATAGGCGCAGGTCATTTCTTCTTCAGGCAGTCGCTCATGTACGTCTTGCGCGCGTCGCCCTTGAGCGCTTTGTCGCTGGCGTCTTTGTTGCACAAGGTCATCTTTTCCTGCTGGGTGGGCGCAGGAGTCGCGTCTTTCTTCAGGCACGTGCTCATGAACGCCTTGCGCTCATCACCCTTGAGTGCCTTGGTGGTGGCGTCGGCGTTGCAGGTTTTCATCTTTTCCTGTTGCGCGGTGGCGGCGAATCCTTGCGCGCTGAACAACACAGCCAATACCAGCAACGGCATTTGCAGCATTTTCATGGAGTGGTCTCCTTGTCTCCGCGCCCGATGCACGGTGGTGCTGAACAGTGTAGACAAGAATTTTTACAAACCTGCCCGTGCCTGCCGCCGGTACTGCTCCGGCGTGCACTGGGCCTGGCGCTGGAACATGGCGATGAAGGCCGAGGCGCTGCTGTAGCCCAGGTCGAAGGCAATCGCCTGGATCGGCTGGCCGGCTTCCAACGCTTCGATGGCGCGCAAGAAGCGCAAGCGCAGGCGCCACTCGCCGAAGCTGATGCCCAGCTCGCGCAGAAACTGGCGCGCCAGGGTGCGCTCGCTGACATGCACCTGCGCCGCCCAGGCGGCCAGCGGGCGGTTGTCGCCGGGCTCGGCACCAAGGGCGTCGAGCACCTGGCGCAGGCCGTCGCTGCGGGCGAATGGCAGGTAGCAGGTCTGGGTCGGCGCCAGCAGCAGTTGGTCGAGCAGCACCTGGACCAGGCGCTGGTCGCGCTCATCCTGCGCCACCTTCAGGTCGCGCCGGGCGAAGTCGCCGAGGATGGCCTTGAGAATGTCGCTGATCACCAGGCTGCACGGCTGTTGCGGCAAGCCTTTGCACAGGCTGCGCTGCAGATAGACCGAGCGGTAGACGATGGCCTGGGGGTTGTAGCAGCCATGCTCGGTGCCCGGCGGCACCCACACCGCGTAGTGCGGGGGTGAAAGGAAGCGCTGGCCATCGACGTCCAGGTGCATGACGCCATGGGCGGTGTAGTTGAGCTGGCCCCAGGCGTGGCGATGGGGGGCGCTGTGGGTGTCGGCGCCGAACTCGTCGTGGCGGAAATACACCGGCGCCGGGAGCTCGTCGAACTGGGGGATGTCGAGGTATTTGCGGGCCATGGTGTCTGCTTGCAGGGGCAGGTTGTCTGGATACGAGTATAGGCTTGCGGACGGACAGCGGATAATAGGTGCTTATCGGGGCCCCCTGGGCGGCCCTTTCGCAACACCTCAGAGAATCACAGCGGCATGAATTACCTCTTCCCCCTCACCGCCATCCTCATCTGGGCTGGCAATACCGTGGTCACCAAGCTCTCCGCCGGTGCCATCCACCCTGCCGAAATCGGCTTCTACCGGTGGCTGCTGGCCGGCCTGCTGTTCACCCCGTTCCTGCTGCCCAAGGTGTGGCGCAACCGTGCGGCGATCCGCCCGCACCTGGGCAAGGTGTTCGTGCTCGGCGTCCTGGGCATGGCGCTGTACCAGAGCCTGGCGTACTTCGCCGCCGGCATCACCAGCGCCACCAACATGGGCATCATCCTCTCGCTGATGCCGCTGATGTCGCTGGCCCTGTCGATCGCCTGGCTCGGCCAGCGCCTGACCTTCGGCGCCTTGTTCGGCGCGCTGGTGTCGTTTTATGGCGTGCTCGAAGTGGTGTCTGCCGGCCACCCTGGCGCGCTGCTCGAACAGGGCCTGAACAGCGGCGACCTGCTGATGCTGGTGGCTACCCTGGCCTATGCGCTGTACAGCTTCCTGCTGAAGAAATGGCAGCTGCGCCTGCCGCCTTTGCAGCTGCTGTACCTGCAGGTGCTGGTGGCGATCCTGGTGCTGCTGCCGCTGTTCCTGCTCTCGGAAAAGACCGGCCTGAATGCACATAACGTCGGCCTGGTGCTGTATGCCTGCGTGCTGGCCTCGATGGTCGCACCGCTGGTGTGGATGCAGGCCGTGCACCGCCTGGGGCCTAGCCGCACGACGCTGTTCTTCAACCTGCTGCCGGTGGTGACCGCGCTGATCGCCGCCGGCGTGCTCGATGAACGCCTGGCCAGCTACCACCTGATCGGCGGCCTGCTGACCCTGGCCGGCGTGGTCCTCGCCGAACGCTGGACCACGCCTGTACGCCGTGCGGCTACAGCCCCGCAGCCTTGAGCCGCGCGGCGTGCTCGGTGAACAGGCGCACAGGCTCAGCGCCCTTGCCGACGGCGCCCAATGACTGGTTGACGATGTCCAGGTGATCGAGCGGGAAGTCGTCGCCGATCACCTGCCCCAGGTGTGAACTGAAGCGCCCGACCATGCCGTCGCAGTGGCCCTTTTCCTTGACGAAGCTGCGCGCGAACAGGCGGCAGAAGCGGTTGCTGCCGTCGAAGCGGTTGCTGCCCTGGTCGGTGAGCCCAGGCTGCAGGGTGCCGGACCAGGAGTAGTAGCGCACGCCATCCACCTCGCTCGGCCCTTCACCGCCCCAGGTGTCGGGCAAGCCCTGTGGATAAGCCTGGTTGAAGCGCGCCACGCCGGCACTGGTCAGGGCCTGGTGCGAAGCGTGCACGTCAACTGGCAGCGGGTCGCGGCGCCAACCGGTTTCCAGCCACACCAGCAACATCCCCAGGCCGTGCAGTGCGGCCTTGAGCAGCCGGCCCTGGGGCGAGTCGCCCGGCGCCGTGCGCTCCAGGTGGTCTGCCAGTTCCGAGCCGTGGTTGGGCCCGGCCACGGAGGTGACCGAGGCAACCCGGCCTGGCCGCTTGGCGGCGGCGTAGCGGGCATTCAAGGCGCCCTGGCTATGGCCGATCAGGTTGACCTTGTCGGCGCCGGTGCGTTGGCAGATGTCCTCGATGATCGCCAGCAGCTGCTCGCCGCGCACCTCGTTTGAGTGCAATGGCGAAACCTGCACCGGAAACACCTGCGCGCCACCCTTGCGCAACGCCGGCACGATGCCGAACCAGTAGGGGTAGAGCAGCACCCTGACGAAGCCGAGCATGCCCGGTACCAGCACCAGCGGGTAGCGCGTGGCCAATTCCTGCCCCATTGCCCAGCCCCCTCTCCATGGACGATCGGCCCACACTACAGCGGCCTTGATGACCATCGCAATCGAACTCCTGACGCGCGCTGCGGTTCCAACCCAGAACAGACCCTGTGCAAGGAGCGGGACCATGTACAAGCAGACCCTGGCAATCCTTCTGGCAAGCGCCACCCTGGCCGCCTGCGGCAGCCGCCCGGAAAACCCGGTGGACTACGTCACCTACCGTGACCAGCCGCTGGTCAAGCAAGTGGAAAACGGCATGACCATGCAGAAGGTCATTGCCATCGGCGGCAGCCCATCCAACGTGATCGATTTGCCGCACGGGGGCACCTGCAACGACTACATCCTCAACCAAGACGGCCGCCAGCAGCCCTACTACGTGCGTTTCGACGCCACCGGCCACGTCGATGCCAAGGGCTTCAAGACTTGCAAGCAACGAGAAGAGGACAGCGAAGCGGTACGAGACGCGAAAGCCTCCGTCACACCTTGACCCACCGTCCTGATCTGTTTGGAGACAACCATGAGCAACGTTGAACTGACCGATGTGCAAACCCTGCGCAAGCGCGCCCGCCAGCATGTGGAACAAGGCGCCGTGACCGAGGGCTACCAGGCTGACCGCAAGGAAATCCTGCGCCTGCTCAACGAGTCGCTGGCCACCGAGCTGGTCTGCGTGTTGCGCTACAAGCGCCATTACTTCATGGCCAGCGGCATCAAGGCGAGCGTCGCGGCCGAAGAGTTTCTCGAGCATGCCAATCAGGAAGCCGAGCACGCCGACAAACTGGCCGAGCGCATCGTGCAGCTGGGCGGGGAGCCGGATTTCAACCCGGACAACCTGACCAAGAATTCCCATGCCCAGTACGTGGCGGGTAATTCGCTGAAGGAGATGGTGCTGGAGGACTTGGTGGCCGAGCGCATCGCGATCGACAGCTACCGCGAGATCATCCAGTACATCGGCGATACCGACCCGACTACGCGGCGCATCTTTGAAGACATCCTGGCCCAGGAAGAAGAGCACGCGGACGACATGTCCGACTTGCTGCAAGGGTTGTAATCGCACGGGGCTGCTTTGCAGCCCTTTCGCGACACAAGGCCGCTCCTACAGACGACCACGTTGTTCTGTAGGAGCGGCCTTGTGTCGCGAAAGGGCCGCAAAGCGGCCCCCTTGCTATTTCCTGCCCTTCACCGCAGCCGGCGCCTTGCCGGCTTTCATCTGCTGCAGCAATGGCGTGCACTGGTTGGGCTGGTCGCCACTGCTCGGCGCCACCAGCGCCAGCAACCCCGCCGCAGGCCCTGCAACGACACCCAAGGCCACCATCCCCGCCCCGCGCAAGGCCAGCGGCACCGCCTGTACACCCGCGCTCGGCTTGGCGAACGGCCCGCGCACATACAACGGCGAGCGCAGCGAGAACAGCCGCAGGCCCTTGGATTCCGGGCTGATCTTCAAATCCAGCTGCTCGCTGGCAAAATTCGCCGTGCCATTGATGTAGATGATCGCGTTCTCGGTATCGAAGATGAACAGCCGCGTGGTCGCCAGGCCATCCTTGATGCCGACATCGGCCGCCGCGCAATTGATCTTCACGTCCTCGTCGCCAAACAGCTTGCCGACCACATAGTTGCCGACGTTGAGCCCGGCGATCTCCATCAGGCTGCGGCTGATCGCCCCATCGTTGATCAGCATGCGCAGGTCGCCATTGGCCGTGCCCAGCAGCGCCGCCACCGAGTTGCCGCGGCCGCTGATGTCGGCATCGCCATTGAGCTCGCCGAAGCTGGTCTGCATGGGCGCAAAAGTTGGGAACAGCTGCTTGAGCTTGAAGCCGCGCGCGGTCAGCTGGGCGCGGCCCTGCAGGGGCACGCTGCGCCCGTCCAGGCGAATGTTCGAGGCCAGGTTGCCGCCGGCCACGCCAAAGCGCAGCGGCTCCAGGCGCAGCAGGCCGTCTTCGAGGATAACGTGGGCAGACAGGTCATTGAACGGCAGCTGCTCGCTGTGGACGATGCGTTTGCCGGCGAAGGTGACGTCCGCATCCATGGCGCGCCAGCGTTCGGTGCGAAACTCCTCCACCGGCAGCACCTTGCCGCTTGGCTGTTTGCTGGCACCGCCGCGGGCCTTCTGCTCGGCGTTGGAATCGGCGCCGATCAGCGGCGCCAGGTCCTTGAACAGCAGCTGGTTGGACACCAGCTTGCCGGAGAGCTTGGGCCGCGGCTGGCTGGCGACGAAGGCCAGGTCGCCATGAATGTCGCTGTCGCCGATCTTGCCGTTGAAGCCCTGGTAATTGAATGTCGCGCCCCCGGCGGCATGCAGGTTGGCCGTGAGGTGGCCGTCGGTTTCGTAGGCAGGGGTATCGGGCAGGGTCACGCCGGTCAGCGGGTAGAGGTTGCCAAGGCTTGCGCCCGACAGGCGCAGGCGCAGGTCGAGGGCGCCCAGGTTGCGCGGGTCGGTCAGGGTGCCGGCCAGCACCACGTGGGTGTCGGCGATGCGCACATCGGCCTGCAGCGGGAATGGCTGGTTGGCATCCTGCAGCGCCAGCAGGCCGCCGATCTTGCCGGTGCCGGACACCGGCTGGTCCTTGTAGCGGCCCTGGGCCTTGAAGCCGAAGGCGTAGTCCTGGGCACCCCCGGCCTTTTCGGCGCTGGCCTTGCCGACGATGTCGCTGAACGGGATCGGCTTGCCCAGCGGGTCGACCTGCACCTTCATGCTGGTTTTCAGGGTCTGGTCATCGAAACTGACGTTGCCCTGGTCGAAGCCGATGGCGCCGATGTCCAGCTGCCACTTGGAAGGCTCGGCGTTTTCGTCCTTGGGGCCGAAGTCGAAGGTCCAGTTGGCCCGGCCATCGGCCAGGCGGGTCAGGCTGGCGGTAGGTTTGACCAGGTCGATGCGCGGGATGACGATCTGCTGCAGCACCAGCGGCAGCGGCGCCAGGCGAAACTCGACACGCTCAAGGCCGACCATCTGCGGCGTCTTGAGCCACTCGGGGTTGCCCAGGGTCAGGTCCTCGGCGATGAAGTGCGGCCAGGGCACCCAGGCACGCCAGCCGCCTTCTTCGGGCTCGGTGCGCCAGTGCACGGCGAGGTTGCCGTTGATGGCGAAGGGCCGGTGCAAGGCCTCGGAGACCTTCTCGTTGAGCAGTGGCTTGACGCGATTCCAGTCGAAGGTGGCGATCAGCACCACCAGGATCGCCAACAAGGTCAGCAGGGTGGTGAGGGTCCAGACGAGGATTCTGGCGGGACGCGTCATTGCGTGGTTCTCCTGACGGCATGGCACAAAGCGGGCACAGCGATGGCACTCAATATCTGGGACTGATGAAAACCCGTGGGGTTTTATCGGTGGCGTGCATGATAGCGAAGTTTTTCGCAGCTTCTGCCTCGGCCATTGGTCTTGGCGGGGTGCGCAGCAGATACCGGCCAGTAGCCATCTACGACCTTGAAAGCAGTGGATTAGAGCCCCTGAAAAGGTCTATCAATCCGGTCGATTGTTACCATTACCCGTATGAACTTCTCTCTGGTGCTCCCGGGCGTAGCATTGGCTCCGTACCCACTTTCCAGCCCCGCCAAGGAGCACCGAGACCATGAAACGCGCCCTGCTTACCCTGACCCTGTCCATTCTGGCCGCCAACGCTTTCGCTGTGCCAGCTGCCGACCAGCACCTGACCGCCGAATCGCGCTCCAGCGCCGCCGAAATCGCCCAACCACTGAAAACCGTAGCCGAAGGTGGTTCTGATCGCTTGATCGAACGCAGTGGCCGCGTCGCCGAAGGTGGCTCGGATCGCCTGATCGAACGCTCTGGCCGCGTTGCCGAAGGTGGCTCCGACCGCCTGATCGAACGCTCCGGCCGTGTTGCCGAAGGTGGCTCCGACCGCCTGATCGAACGCTCTGGCCGTGTTGCCGAAGGTGGCTCCGACCGCCTGATCGAACGCTCTGGCCGTGTTGCCGAAGGTGGCTCGGATCGTCTGGTTGAAATCAGCCATGTGAGCTGATCGCCATGGCCGAAAACAACAACCTGACGCACAGCGCTTGCTCCCCTCCCAGCCCGGTCCATTGACCGGGCTTCGTTTTTTTATCTAGAGTGCCCAGCCTTACCGTCTCAGAATTACCTGCCATGCTGCCGCGCGCCGAACAGAAGCTCCAGACCCGCCAGGCCCTGCTCGACGCTGCCTGCCAGCTCATGCAGAGCGGCCGCGGTTTCGGCAGCATCAGCCTGCGCGAAGTGGCCAAGGCGGCGGGTATCGTGCCCACCGGCTTTTACCGGCACTTCCCCGACATGGACGCCCTGGGCCTGGCGCTGGTGGCCGAAGTGGACGCCACCTTCCGCCATACCATCCGCCTGGTGCGGCAGAACGAGTTCGAGCTCGGCGGCATCACCGACGCTTCGGTACGCATCTTCCTCGACGTGGTGGCCGCCCACCGTGCGCAATTCCTGTTCCTGGCGCGCGAGCAGTACGGCGGCTCGCAAGCGGTGCGCCAGGCCATTGCCGGCCTGCGCCAGGGCATCAGCGACGACCTGGCCACCGACCTTGCGCGCATGAAGCGCTGGCGGCACCTGGACAAGGCCGCCCTGGCAGTGATGGCCGACCTGGTGGTGAAAACCGTGTTTGCCACCCTGCCCGAACTGATCGACAACCCCGAACAGGGTTATCCACAGGCACTCACCGCACAGGAAAAGATCACCCAGCAGTTGCGTTTCATCTTCGTCGGCGCCCGGCATTGGCAGGGCCTGGGCAATCCGGGCTGAGCCCGAGTTCTGCTACCATGGCGCACTGCCTGACCCTGACGAGCACCTTCATGCCCAACCCCTGCCCCCTTCAGCCCGCACTGGCCCGCTTCAACCAGCACTTCGCCGAACGCATCGTGCCGCTGTGGCAGGGCCCGGGCTGGAACGCCGACATGGCCCTGCCCTACGAAGCCCTAGACGCCGGTCACCAGCCGCTGCCGGTGCAGCGCTACCGGGCCATGGCCTGTGCGCGTCAGCTCTACCTGTTCAGCAGCCGCATCGAGCAGCCGGGGGCAGCCGAACGCGCTGCTGCACTGTTCCGCTCGCTGCAGCGGCATTTCCATGATGCCGAGCACGGCGGCTGGTTCTACAGCATCGATGCCCAAGGCAAGCCGCTGGACCGGCGCAAGGACCTCTACACCCACGCCTTCATCGTCTTCGCCTGCGCCCACTACTGGGGCAAGGTGCGCGAAGGGCTGGTGGAATCCGCCCTCAATGCAGCCCTTGAGATCGTGGCCGAGCAGTTCGCTCGCGACGATGGCTTGTACGAAGCCAGCCTGGGCGAAGATTGGTCCGACCTGGGCAGCGGCCCCTTGCAGAACCCGCAGATGCACCTGGCCGAAGCCTTCCTGCAGGTGCTCGCCGTGCGTGAAGACGACGCGGTTCGCCACGACCTGCTGCAACTGTGCGAGGCGCTGCAGGCGCACTTCATCGAACCGCAGCACGGGCTGATGCTGGAGAAGCCTCGGGGTGCTGTGGATAACTGGTTCGAACCGGGGCACCAGTTCGAATGGTTCTACCTGCTGCAGACTTCGCCGCTGCTGCGCGGCACAGCGCTGCACACCTCCATCGATCGCGCCTTTGGCTATGCCGAGCAGTGCGGGGTGAAGGATGGGGCGGTGCTGGCCATGCTCGATGTAGACGGCAAGGTCATCGATGCCACCCAGCGCATCTGGGCGCAGGCGGAGTATCTGCGGGCGCTGGTGCTGCGTTCAGGGAATGAAGCGCAACTGGCTCTGCAGTTGCAGGCCATGGAGCAGCGGTTCCTGCATGCAGGTGGCTGGTATGAGTGCCGCGACACTGAGGGTGCGGTGAGCCGGCATGACATGCCTTCGACGACGCCCTATCACCTGGCGACTTGCCTGGAAGGTTTGCAGCGCCTGAGCTGACGTATTCGCGGGGCAAGCCCGCTCCCACACATTCACCAGCACCTGTGGGAACGGGCTTGCCCCGCGTCTGAATCAGCCCTTGGCCGAGCGGTCGATCGAGAACCCCGCCCAGTCCTGGCTCACCGGCATCAGCTCGAGGCTGTTGATGTTGATGTGCGCCGGCTGGTTGAGGATCCAGAAGATGGTCTCGGCGATGTCCTGCGGCTGGATCGGCTCGGCGCCGGCGTAGGTGGCATCGTACTTGGCCTGGTCGCCGCCGAAGCGCACCAGCGAGAACTCGCTCTCGCACAGGCCCGGCTCGATGTTGCTGACGCGCACGCCCGTGCCGCGCAGATCGCAGCGCAGGCTCAGCGAGAACTGGCCGACGAAGGCCTTGGTGCCGCCGTACACGTTGGCGCCCGGGTACGGGTAGTTGCCGGCCACGGAGCCGACGTTGAGGATCGATGCGCCGCGGCCATGGGCGATCAGGCGCGGCAGCAGCAGGCGGGTGGTGTACATCAGGCCCTTGATGTTGGTGTCGACCATGGTTTCCCAGTCGTCCAGGCTGCAGTTCTGCGCCGCATCCACTCCCAGTGCCAGGCCTGCGTTATTGACCAGGCCGCGCAGCTTGTCGAAGCCGGCAGGCAAGCTGGCGAGCGCTTGTTCCATGGCTTTGCGGTCGCGCACGTCAAGCACCAGGCCGTGCACTTCGGTCTTGGCCGACAGCTCGGCGCACAGGGCATCCAGGCGGTCCTTGCGGCGCCCGGTGAGTACCAGCTTCCAGCCGGCATCGGCAAAACGGCGGGCGGTGGCCTCGCCAAAACCGGAAGTCGCGCCAGTGATGAATACGGTGGACGTCATGCTCTGTTCCTCGCGGTGGATAGGGTCTTCGGCAGGCCATCCAGCATGCCTTTGCTTGGCCTTGGCAGCAAGGCGTCAAAGCAGCTGGTCATTTTTTGTACATAGTCGCGAAAGCCCCGCTGCAGAGCGGCTGGCGTCAGGTATACGCATGTTATCCACAAGCCTTTCCCCACGGATTGGGGGCAACTTGGCTGCCCAGCGGAACCCTTTCAGCGAACTGTGGTCGGCGGGTGATGGCTCAACGCTTTCAAGCATGCCGTCTGCAGCGGTCTGTCCAAGGGTTTTTCACAGAGTTATCCACAGGCAATCGGTGAATTCAGGGCGTATCAGATCTGTGGAAAAAAGCCTGTGCAATCATCCACAAAGCATCACTGATCAAAAAATGAACAGATGCTTGAAGCCCTTGCAATCAAAGGGTTCGAGCGAGGTGCCACCATGTTTTCCACAGGCGGTTCCACATTATCCGTGGAAAACATAGCGCCTGTGGAAACAAGGGGTTGCGAAGGGTTTGTAGTGCGCTTCGAGAAAGATATGCGACAAGTTGTCCACATGTGCCAGGGGCCGCTGTGCGGCCCAATCGCCGGCAAGCCGGCTCCCACAACGGCAGGGGTGAACCTGTGGGAGCCGGCTTGCCGGCGATTGGGCTGCGCAGCAGCCCCCAACTGTCTTCAGTGCCCGCCCAGGTAGGCGTTGCGCACCTCTTCGTTGACCAACAGCTCCTGCCCGGTGCCGGTCATGCGGATCTCCCCGTTCACCATCACATACGCCCGGTCGGACAGCTTCAGCGCATGGTTGGCGTTCTGCTCTACCAGGAAGATGGTCATCCCGGTCTTGGCCAGTTCACGCAGGGTCGCGAAGATCTGCTTGACCACGATCGGCGCCAGCCCCAGCGAAGGCTCGTCGAGCAGCAACAGCTTGGGCCGGCTCATCAACGCCCGCGCAATGGCCAGCATCTGCTGCTCGCCGCCGGACATGGTCATGGCCCGCTGGTTGCGCCGCTCCTTCAAGCGCGGAAACAGCTCGAACATGCGCTGCATGTCTTCGCTGGCATGCTTGTCGCCAATGGGGATGGTGCCCATCATCAGGTTTTCCTCGACGGTCATGTCGGGGAACACCCGCCGCCCTTCCGGCGACTGGGCGATGCCGTTGGAGGCGATGTAGTGCGACGACTTGCGGGTGATGTCGGTGCCGCGATAGAGGATGTGCCCGGCCGCCGCACGCGGCTGGCCGAAGATCGACATCAGCAAGGTCGACTTGCCGGCACCGTTGGCACCGATCAGGCTCACCGTCTCGCCTTCGTTGATGTGCATCGAGACTTTCTTCAGGGCCTGGATCGGCCCGTAGAACACGTCCAGTTCTTTCAGCTCGAGAATGGGTGCACTCATACCAGCTCCTCTTCGTCGGCACCCAGGTAGGCGGCGATCACCGTCGGGTTGTGGCGGATGTCCTGTGGCGCGCCTTCGGCGATCACGTTGCCGTGGTCGAGCACGACGATATGGTCGGAGATGCTCATGACCATGCCCATGTCGTGCTCGATGAGCACCACGGTGATGTCATGCTCGTCACGCAGCACGCGGATCATGCGGCTCAGCGCCTCGGTCTCCTGCGGGTTGAGGCCGGCAGCCGGCTCGTCCAGGCAGATGATCTTCGGCCGCGTGCACATGGCCCGGGCGATTTCCAGGCGGCGCTGCTGGCCGTAGGACAACTCGCCGGCCAGGCGGTTGGCGCAATCGACCAGGTCGACCACCTCCAGCCAGTAGAACGCATGGTCCAGGGCATCGCTCTCGGCCTTGCGGTAGGCCTTGGTGTTGAGCACCCCGGCCAGCAGGTTGCGGTTGACCCACATGTGCTGGGCCACCAGCAGGTTTTCCACCACCGACATTTCCTTGAACAGGCGGATGTTCTGGAAGGTGCGCGCCAGGCCCGCGCGGTTGACCAGGTGGGTACCGCCGAACATCTTGTAGTACAGGCGGTTGGCAAACTTCGCCGGCGACACGAAGTCGGTCGCCTGGAAGCGCTCGCCGAGCAACTGGATGACGTTGGTGTGGCTGCCGCGCACGTTCAGCTCGATGCGCCCGCCGCTGGCCTTGTAGAAGCCGGTGAGGCAGTTGAACACGGTGGTCTTGCCGGCGCCGTTGGGGCCGATCAGGGCGAAGATCTGGTTGCGCCGGACCTTCAGGCTGACATCGCTGAGCGCCTTGATGCCACCGAACTGCATCATCAGGTTGTCGACCGAGAGAATGATTTCGTCGCTCATGGCGCCACTCCTTTACGCGGGACCACACCGGTGCGGCTGATGCGAATCAGCCCGCGCGGTCGCCAGATCATCATCAGCACCATCAGCACGCCAAACAGCAGCACGCGGTATTCGGAGAAGCTGCGCAGCAGCTCCGGCGCCACGGTCAGCACGAAGGCGGCGATCACCACGCCGACGGTCGAGCCCATGCCGCCGAGCACGACGATGGCCAGGATCAGCGCCGACTCGAAGAAGGTGAACGACGACGGGTTGACGAAGCCCTGGTAGGTGGCAAAGAACACCCCGGCAAGGCCCGCGGTGGAAGCGCCGAGGGTGAACGCCGAGAGCTTGACCAGCACGTGGTTCAGGCCCATCGAGCGGCAGGCGATTTCGTCTTCGCGCAGCGCTTCCCAGGCGCGGCCGACCGGCATGCGGGTCAGCCGGTGCTTGACGTACAACACCGCCAGCACCACCAGGAACAGCACCGCGTAGATGAACACGAACTTCAGGTTGGCGTTGTAATCGATGCCGAGAAACTCATGGATCGGCACCCCACCGTCCTTGGCCCGGCGGCCGAACTCCAGGCCAAAGAAGGTCGGCGACGGCGCCGGCATGCCGTTCGGGCCGCCGGTGAACGACAGCCAGTTGTTCAGCACCAGGCGGATGATCTCGCCAAAGCCCAGGGTCACGATGGCCAGGTAGTCACCGTGCATGCGCAACACCGGGAAGCCGAGTATGCACCCCGCCAGCGCCGCGGCGATGGCCGCCAGCGGCAGCACGCTCCAGAAGCCCAGGCCCAGGTACTGGTAGCCCAGCGCCAGGCCGTAGGCGCCAATGGCGTAGAAGGCCACGTAGCCCAGGTCGAGCAGGCCGGCCAGGCCCACCACGATGTTCAGGCCCAGGCCCAGCAGCACGTAGATCAGGCCGAGGATGACCACGGTCAGCAGGTACTTGTTGGCGAACACCGGGAAGATGATGGCGATCACGATCAGCGCCGGGATGATGTAGCGCAGCCGCGACTTGTAGCCCGGGGCGTTGACATGCACGCCCGAACCGCCGCTGTCGAAGCCCTCGAGCATGCGCCGCCCGGCGGCGGTCTGTACGTACAGGCTGAGCAGAAAGCGCCCCAGCATCACCCCGCCGACCAGCCAGGCCACCCGGCGCGGCTCGGCATTGAAGGTGTAGCCGTCGAGCACCACGCCGACGATCGGGCCGAACACGATGAGCGCCAGCAGGCCCGCGACGATGGTCTCGAGCACACTGCGTTTGAGATCGAAACCCTTGGTTTCGGAGGCAGAAGCAATCTTGGCAATCGACATGTTCACACCTTAGCCACGAGCGGGCGACCCAACAGGCCTTGTGGGCGGAAGATAAGGATCATCACCAGCAGCGAGAAGCTGAATACGTCCTTGTAGTCGGAGTTGATCAGGCCGGAGAACAGCGATTCGGAGATCCCCAGGATGATCCCGCCCAGCATCGCCCCAGGCAGCGAGCCGATACCACCGAGCACGGCGGCGGTGAACGCCTTGATGCCGATGATGAAGCCTGCGTAGAAGTCGAAGGTGCCGTAGTTCATGGTGATCAGCACGCCGGCCAGGGCGGCCATCACGGCCCCGATGACGAAGACGTAGGAGATCACCCGGTCGGTGTTGATGCCCAGGATCGACGCCATCTTGCGGTCTTGCTGGGTGGCGCGGCACATGCGGCCGAGCTTGGTGTACTTGATCACGTAGGTGAGCAGGCCCATGCCGACGAAGGCGGCGACCAGGATGAAGATCTTGGTGTAGGTCAGTTGCACGAAGCCTGTGCCCACCTCGACGCGCCAGGCGCCTTCGAGCAGGGTTGGCACGCCTTGCTGGCGGGCGCCCTGGCTGATCTGCGCGTAGTTCTGCAGGATCAGCGAGATACCGATGGCGCTGATCAGCGGTGCCAGGCGGGTGGAGTTACGCAGGGGTTTGTAGGCGATGCGTTCGATGGTGAAGCCATAGACGCCCGTGACGACGACGGTGAACAACAAGGTCCCCAGCATCAAAAGCGGGAACGATTCGACGCCGAAATAGGCCAGCAATGCCAGACTGATTGCCGCGAGGTACGCGGAAATCATATACACCTCGCCGTGCGCGAAGTTGATCATGCCGATGATGCCATAGACCATTGTGTAGCCGATGGCGATCAGGCCATAGACCGACCCGAGGGTCAGGCCGTTGACCAGTTGCTGCAGGAAAATACCATCCATAACGCAATCTCACCTGATTGAGATTGCACGAGCGCCGACCACGGCGGGCCCCGGATGCAGCGGCCCTCGCAGCGCAGAACTGTGCAGATCTTCGGATAAAGACAGGTACCGCGGGGCACTGGCCCGGGCATCAGCGCCCGGGCCGTTGGCCATTGTTATTTTTGTTTTTCCAGCTGGTGGTACTTGCCTTGGGCATCCCACTGGTAGACCACGTAGTCGGAGACTTTCAGGTCGCCCTTGCTGTCCCATTCCTTCTTGCCCATCACGGTTTCGACGGGGTTGGCCTTGAGCCACTTGGCGGCGTCTTCGCCCTTGTTCGACTTGGCGCCGTTGAAGCCGGCGGCCAGCGCCTGGATCGAGGCGTAGGCGTACAGGGTGTAGCCTTCAGGCTCGGTACCGGCCTTGCGGAACTCCTCGACCACCGCCTTGCTTTCCGGCAGCAGGCGCGGGTCGGCGCCAAAGGTCATGTACACGCCGTCGACGAACTGCGCACCGCCGGCAGTGGCCACCAGTTCGTCGGTGACGATGCCGTCATCGGACATGAACTTGACGTCCTTCAGGCCCTGCTCGCGCAGCTGGCGCACCAGCGGGCCGGCTTCGGGGTGCAGGCCACCGAAGTACACCACGTCGGCGCCAGCGGCGCGGATCTTGGTGACCAGGGCGCTGAAGTCCTTCTCGCCGCGGGTCAGGCCTTCATACAGCACCGGTTCCACGCCGCGTTTCTTCAGCTGCTCCTTGGTGGCATCGGCCAGGCCCTGGCCGTAGGTGTCCTTGTCGTGGATGACTGCGACCTTCTTGCCCTTGAGCACGTCGACGATGTAGTTGCCGGCGACGATGCCCTGCTGGTCGTCACGGCCGCACATGCGGAACATCGCGTTCAGCCCGCGCTCGGTGACCTGCGGGTTGGTGGAGCCTGGGGTGATGGCGATGACGCCGGCCTCGTCATACACCTCGGAGGCGGGGATGGTGTTGGAGGAGCAGAAGTGCCCGACCACGCCGATCACCTTGTCCTGATCGACCAGGCGGTTGGCCACGGCCACGGCCTGTTTCGGCTCGCAGGCGTCGTCGCCTTTGACCAGCACGATCTTCTCGCCGTTAATGCCGCCCGCAGCGTTGACCTTGTCTGCCGCCGCCTGGGCACCTTTCATGTATTGCTCGCCAAACGCTGCGTTGGCCCCGGTCATGGGGCCCGCGACGCCGATCTTCACGTCGGCCTGTACAAACGAAGAAACACCCAGGGCCGTTGCCACGGCAAGTGCCAGGAAACCTTTCTTGTAAAACGTCTGCGACATGAGGTGGTGCTCCTAGAGTTTTTTTTGGTTGGCACTACAACTTCTCAGCCCTGTGCTCCGAGCAAGGGCCGTGCCATCGGTTTTGTCTTCCGGGAAAACACACTGGGCAAGGGCCAGGCAGGCGACCGGCGGCCTTTTCTTTATTGAGCGTGCAACCGTCTGCCGTGCGGCAGGCGCCACCACTCGTACAGACAAGGAGCAACCGCGCTGTGCCATCATTGCAACCCTGGCAAGTGTTTACGTGCAACCGCCCTGTAACCGCACACCGTCACCGAACTGCACACCGCTGGTGCGCGACTGCTACAGGCGGCACTGTTTCAAGGCTAGCTGGTGCACGGAAAAACACCTGTTTTGGCCGTGATGGCGCCATCGCCGGCAAGCCGGCTCCCACAATTAACGCTGTGGGAGCCGGCTTGCCGGCGATAGGGCCGGTGCTGACACAACAAAACTGAAAAGACTGGCACAATGGCCGCCATTCGCCGCTTCTGGAGCCCCCTTGATGAGCGAGAGCGCATTCGCCGAGCGCATCGTGCACAACCTGCTCGACACCGATTTCTACAAGCTCACCATGATGCAGGGCGTGCTGCACAACTACCCGGACGCCGACGTGGAATGGGAATTCCGCTGCCGCAACGGCGAGGACCTGCGCCCCTACCTGGGCGAGATCCGCCGCCAGCTCGAACTGCTCAGCGACCTCACCCTGGATGATGGCCAGCTGGCCTTCCTCGAACGCATCAGCTTCCTCAAGCCCGACTTCCTGCGTTTTCTGCGCCTGTTCCGCTTCAACCTGCGCTACGTGCACCTGGGCATCGAAGAGGGCCAGCTGTGCCTGCGCCTGCGTGGCCCCTGGCTGCATGTGATCCTCTTCGAAGTGCCGCTGCTGGCCCTGATCAGCGAAGTGCGCAACCGCCACCTGCACCCGCACATGCGCCTGGCCGAAGCGCGCGACCAGCTGCACCGCAAGTTCGACTGGCTGCGCGCGCATGCCAGCGACGATGAGCTGGCCGAGCTGCAGGTCGCCGATTTCGGCACGCGCCGGCGCTTCTCCAGCCGCGTGCAAGCCGAAGTGGTGCAGGTGCTGCGCGACGAGTTCCCGGGCCGCTTCGTTGGCACCAGCAACGTCGACCTGGCATGGAAACTGGATATCAAGCCGCTGGGCACCATGGCCCACGAGTGGTTCATGGCCCACCAGCAGCTCGGCCCGCGGCTGATCGACAGCCAGATCGCCGCCCTCGACTGCTGGGTCCGCGAATACCGCGGGCTACTTGGCATCGCGCTGACCGACTGCATCACCATGGATGCCTTCCTGCGCGATTTCGACTTGTACTTCGCCAAGCTGTTCGACGGCCTGCGCCACGATTCGGGCGAGCCGGTGGCCTGGGCGGAAAAGGCCATCGCCCACTACCAGAAACTGGGCATCGACCCGATGACCAAGACCCTGGTGTTCTCCGATGGCCTGAACCTGACCCGCTCGCTGGAAATCTTCCGTGCCCTGCGCGGGCGCATCAACGTCAGCTTCGGCATTGGCACCAACCTGACCTGCGACATACCAGGCGTGGCGCCAATGAACATCGTGCTTAAAATGACTGACTGCAATGGCTCGCCGGTGGCCAAGATCTCCGACGAAGCTGCCAAGACCCAGTGCCGCGACCCCAACTTCGTCGCCTACATGCGTCACGTATTCAAAGTCCCCAGCAAGGAGTAACCCATGCAAGCCGTTCAGCAAGAGATTGCCCAGGCGCTGAAGGTGCAGCCGCCGTTCGCAGACGCTGCAGCGCTGCAGGCCGAAGTCGCCCGGCGCGTGGCGTTCATCAAGGATTGCCTGGCCAACGCCCGGCTCAAGACCCTGGTGCTGGGTATCAGCGGCGGCGTCGACTCGCTGACCGCCGCCCTGCTCGCCCAGCGCGCCATCAACGAGTTGCGCGCCGAGACCGGCGACCCAGCCTACCGCTTCATCGCCGTGCGCCTGCCGTACCAGGTGCAGCATGACGAGCACGACGCCCAGGCCTGCCTGGACGTGATCAAGGCCGACGAACTGCACACGGTCGACATCGCCCCGGCGGTGCGGGCGCTGGCCAAGGAAGTGAAGGCGCTGGAAGGCGGCTCGCCGAGCCTGGTGGATTTCGTCGTCGGCAACGTCAAGGCGCGCACGCGCATGGTGGCGCAGTACACCATTGCCGGCGCTCGCGCAGGGCTGGTGATCGGTACCGACCACGCGGCTGAAGCGGTGATGGGCTTCTTCACCAAGTTTGGTGACGGTGCCTGCGACCTGGCGCCGCTCAGTGGCCTGGTGAAGAACCAGGTACGGGCCATTGCCCGCAGCTTTGGCGCGCCGGAGTCACTGGTGGAGAAAGTGCCGACCGCCGACCTGGAAGACCTGGAGCCGGGTAAGCCGGACGAGGCCTCGCACGGGGTGACCTACCAGCAGATCGATGCGTTCCTGCATGGGCTGCCGGTGGAGCAGGAAGCGTTCGACATCATCGTGGCGACCTACCGCAAGACCCAGCACAAGCGCGAACTGCCGTTCGCCCCATAAAAACTTCGCGGGGCAAGCCCGCTGCCACAAGGTACATACCGAGTGGCAGCGGGCTTGCCCCGCGAATGGAAGGCAACGCCCTCCCGAGCATCAGCTCATCACTTGACGACGACAGTGCCCTTCATCATCGAAATGTGCCCTGGGAACGAGCAGAAGAAGCCGTAGTCGGTGCCTGCAACCAGCTTGGCCACATCGAAGGTCACCGAGTCTTTCTCGCCGGCGCCAATGATCTTGGTGTGGGCGATGACGCGCTCGTCACCTTCTTTCAGGTAGTTCTTGTCGATGCCGGCGGCCAGGCCATCGGTCGCGATCGGCTGCATGTCAGCGGCCTTGCTGATGACGATGTTATGGCCCATGACATTCTTCGGCAGGTTGCCGGAATGCTCCAGGTTCACGGTGAATTGCTTGCAGCTCTTGTCGATGACGATTTCCTTGGTGTTGAAGGACATCTGGTCGGTCGAGTCGACAGTCACCGAACACTCGGCTGCGAAGACGGAAGCGCTGGCGAGGGTCAGCAGGGATACCGCTACAGCTTTCGCAAACATCATGAATCTCCTTGGCAGGGTTTTTATCAATTGCGAGACTGCCTGAAACCGTTCGTCCGCTGGCTGATATGAATCAACAGTGGCGTCAAGTGGCCAGGCAGTAGAATTGTTCAATGGATTGTATACAACCAATCTAAGGGCACATCATGCCCTTTTACTAGACGATGGGACAACCTCTCATTTAGGAGCAACGCCCATGTCCTTGTCCAATTTCATGAACAGCCTGCTCGCAGCCTACGCCCACGGCGCCACCGGCGCGAGCTGCGAATTCTCCCGCCCGGAGTGAACGCGGCCTTGGAAGCGCCAGGCCTGCGCCGTACCCTGTCACGCAAAGTGACTGGAGATGAACAATGCCTGTACGTTCCGTTTGTGTGTTCTGCGGCGCCAGCATCGGTGCCAACCCCGCCTACCGCGAAGCTGCCGTTGCCCTTGGCCAGGCCATCGCCCGCCGCGGCCTGACCCTGGTCTATGGCGGTGGCGCGGTGGGCCTGATGGGTACCGTGGCCGACGCCGCCATGGCCGCCGGTGGCGAGGTGATCGGCATCATTCCCGAAAGCCTGATGAACGCCGAAATCGGCCACAAGGGCCTGACTCGCCTGGAAGTGGTCGACGGCATGCACGCGCGCAAGGCCCGCATGGCCGAGCTGAGCGACGCCTTCATCGCCCTGCCGGGCGGGCTGGGCACGTTGGAAGAACTGTTCGAGGTGTGGACCTGGGGGCAACTGGGCTATCACGCCAAGCCGCTGGGGCTGCTCGATGTGAACGGGTTCTATGAAAAGCTTGGCGGGTTCCTCGACCATATCGTCGAAGAGGGATTCGTGCGGCCGCAACATCGGGCGATGTTGCTGCTGGAGCAGCAGGCGGATGCACTGCTGGATGGGATGAACGACTTTGTCTCGCCGGTGTTGCCAAAGTGGGTGGACAAGAAGCCTGATTGATCGAGGGGCCGCTCTGCGGCCCAATCGCTGGCAAGCCAGCTCCCACAGAGATTGCACGGAACCTAAGGCCTGCGCTTTACCTGTGGGAGCTGGCTTGCCAGCGATTGGGCTGCAAAGCAGCCCCTGCAATCAGCGCGGAATGACCGGCTGGCGCGGTTTCTTGCCCTTGCCGCCACCCTTGGCCGCTTCCTTGCGTTCCTTGGCCGCCTGCTGGTTGCGGGCGAACGCCTCGGCCTTGGCCTTCTCGCGCTTGTCCCACGGCTTGCTGCCATCGCTGCCACGCGGTGGCAGGCCGGTGTGCTGGGTGAGGATCTTCTGCTCCTTGCCCACCTTGTGGCTGCCCGCTGGCGTCGAGTTCTTGCGACGCGCGCTCTGGTAGGTGTCGGTCTGCGGCTGGTGCAGCGGGATCAGCTGGTGCTTGCCCGGGCCGATCAGGTCGGCGCGGCCCATGCGCTGCAGTGCTTCGCGCAGCATCGGCCAGCCCTTCGGGTCGTGGTAGCGCAGGAACGCCTTGTGCAAGCGGCGCTGCTCGTCGCTCTTGACGATTTCCACGCCCTCGCTCTTGTAGGTGACCTTGCGCAGCGGGTTCTTGCCCGAGTGGTACATGGCCGTGGCCGAGGCCATGGGCGATGGGTAGAACGCCTGCACCTGGTCGGCGCGGAAGCCGTTGCCCTTGAGCCACAGGGCCAGGTTCATCATGTCTTCATCGGTGGTGCCGGGGTGGGCGGCGATGAAGTACGGGATCAGGTACTGCTCTTTGCCCGCCTCTTTCGAGAACTTCTCGAACATGCGCTTGAAGCGGTCGTAGGTACCGATGCCCGGCTTCATCATCTTGTCCAGCGGGCCACGCTCGGTGTGCTCCGGGGCAATCTTCAGGTAGCCGCCCACGTGGTGGGTGACCAGCTCCTTGACGTACTCCGGCGATTCCACCGCCAGGTCGTAGCGCAGGCCAGAGGCGATCAGGATCTTCTTCACACCCGGCAAGGCACGGGCCTTGCGGTACAGTTCGATCAGCGAGCTGTGGTCGGTGTTGAGGTTCTCGCAGATGCCCGGGAACACGCACGACGGCTTGCGGCAGTGCTTCTCGATCTCCGGGCTCTTGCAGGCGATGCGGTACATGTTGGCGGTCGGGCCGCCAAGGTCGGAGACCACGCCGGTGAAGCCCGGCACCTTGTCGCGCATCTCTTCGATCTCGTTGAGGATCGACTCGTGCGAACGGTTCTGGATGATGCGGCCTTCGTGCTCGGTGATCGAGCAGAAGGTGCAGCCACCGAAGCAGCCACGCATGATGTTGACCGAGAAGCGGATCATCTCGTAGGCCGGGATGCGCTCCTTGCCGTAGGCCGGGTGTGGCACACGGGCGTAGGGCATGCCGAACACGTAGTCCATTTCCTCGGTGCTCATGGGAATGGGTGGCGGGTTGAACCACACATCCACTTCGCCATGCTTCTGCACCAGGGCGCGGGCGTTGCCCGGGTTGGTTTCCAGGTGCAGCACGCGGTTGGCGTGGGCGTACAGCACTGGGTCGTTGCGCACTTTCTCGAACGACGGCAGGCGGATCACCGACTTCTCGCGGGTGACGCTCGGGCTATCGAGGATCTGCACCACCTTGGCCTCGTTCGGATCCTCCTGGTCGCCCTTGGCCTGCTCGATGGCGCAGGCCTGGGTGTCCTGGGTATTCACGTACGGGTTGATGATCTTGTCGACACGGCCTGGGCGGTCGATACGGGTGGAGTCGATCTCGAACCAGCCCTGCGGCGTGTCGCGGCGCACGAAGGCGGTGCCGCGCACGTCGGTGATGGTTTCGATGTTCTCGCCGTTAGACAGGCGCTGGGCCACTTCCACCACTGCACGCTCGGCGTTGCCGAACAGCAGGATGTCGGCGCTGGCGTCGATCAGGATCGAGTGGCGAACCTTGTCCTGCCAGTAGTCGTAGTGGGCGATGCGGCGCAGCGAGGCCTCGATGCCGCCCAGCACGATCGGCACGTGCTTGTAGGCTTCCTTGCAGCGCTGGCTGTACACCAGGCTGGCGCGGTCCGGACGGCTGCCGGCCAACCCGCCTGGGGTGTAGGCGTCGTCGGAGCGCATCTTCTTGTCGGCGGTGTAGCGGTTGATCATCGAGTCCATGTTGCCGGCCGCGACACCGAAGAACAGGTTCGGCTCGCCGAGCTTCATGAAGTCGTCTTTGGACTGCCAGTTCGGCTGGGCGATGATGCCCACGCGAAAGCCCTGGGCTTCCAGCAGGCGGCCGATGATGGCCATGCCGAACGACGGGTGGTCGACGTAGGCATCACCGGTCACGATGATGATGTCGCAGGAATCCCAGCCGAGCAGATCCATCTCCTGCCTGCTCATCGGCAGGAAAGGTGCTGGCCCGAAGCATTCGGCCCAGTACTTGGGATAGTCGTAGAGAGGTTTGGCTGCTTGCATGTCAGTGACCGGTTCTGGTGTGCAGGGAAATCGCGGGCGCGGAATATAGCACAAAAATTGACCAAATCCGACGGTGGTTGTCGGATTCATTGTGTGCCTGATTGGCCTCATCGCCGGCAAGCCGGCGATGGGCGCGGCGACTTACTCGTCGTCGTCGAAGTTGTACATGCCCGGCGCGAGGTTCTCGAAGCGGGTGTACTTGCCGATGAACGCCAGGCGCACGAAGCCGATGGGGCCGTTACGCTGCTTGCCGATGATGATTTCGGCAACGCCCTTGTGCTCGGTCTCCGGGTGGTACACCTCGTCGCGGTACACGAACATGATCACGTCGGCGTCCTGCTCGATTGCACCCGATTCACGCAAGTCGGAGTTCACCGGGCGCTTGTTCGGGCGCTGTTCCAGGGAACGGTTGAGCTGCGACAGGGCGATGACCGGGCAGTTGAATTCCTTGGCCAGGGCCTTGAGCGAGCGGGAGATCTCGGAAATCTCGTTGGTGCGGTTGTCACCGGCAGAGCCCGGGATCTGCATGAGCTGCAGGTAGTCGACCATGATCATGGCGATTTCGCCGTGCTCACGCGCCAGGCGGCGGGTGCGCGCACGCATTTCCGAGGGGCTGATGCCGGCGGTATCGTCGATGAACAGCTTGCGGTCGTTGAGCAGGTTGACCGCCGAGGTCAGGCGCGGCCAGTCATCGTCGTCCAGCTGGCCGGAACGCACCTTGGTCTGGTCGATGCGGCCCAGCGAAGAGAGCATACGCATGATCAGCGATTCACCTGGCATCTCCAGGGAGAACACCAGCACGGCCTTGTCGGTGCGCAGTACGGCGTTCTCCACCAGGTTCATGGCGAAGGTGGTCTTGCCCATCGACGGACGGCCCGCAACGATGATCAGGTCGGCGGCCTGCAGGCCGCTGGTCTTCTCGTCCAGGTCGGTGTAGCCGGTGGACACGCCGGTGATGTCGCTGTCGGAGTTGAACAGCGTGTCGATGCGATCGATGGCCTTGGTCAACAGCTCGTTGACGCCCACCGGGCCGCCGGTCTTCGGCCGCGCCTCGGCGATCTGGAAGATCTGCCGCTCGGCGTCGTCGAGGATCTCTTCGGCGTTGCGCCCTTGCGGGTTGAAGGCGTTGTCGGCGATGTCGGTGCTGATGCTGATCAGCTGGCGCAATGTGGCTCGCTCGCGAATGATCGCGGCATAGGCCTTGATGTTGGCCACCGAGGGCGTGTTCTTGGCCAGCTCTGCCAGGTAGGCCAGGCCGCCGACCTGGGTCGACAGGCCTTCCTTGTCCAGCTGCTCGTGCAGGGTGACCACGTCGAACGGCTGGTTGGCGTCCGCGAGCTTGTGCACGGCGCGGAAGATCAGGCGGTGGTCATGCCGGTAGAAGTCACCATCCGAGACCTGATCCAGCACCCGCTCCCAGGCGTTGTTGTCCAGCATCAGGCCACCGAGCACGGCCTGTTCGGCCTCGATGGAATGCGGCGGCACCTTCAGGGCAGCGGTTTGCAGGTCGAGTTGTTCGGGGTTGGTAATCTCGTTCATGGCCACGAAAGAATTCTGGAGGATGAAAAAGACAAAGGGCACGGCCTGTCGAAAACAGGACCGTGCCCGATGTTAACCGGCTAACCCGCGAGGGGCTAGCCAGTCAGCGCAGCTTAGGCAGCTACGACGACCACACGTACAGTGGCTTCAACGTCGCTGTGCAGGTGCACGGCTACGTCGTATTCGCCAACTTGACGGATGGTGCCGTTCGGCAGACGCACTTCAGCTTTGGCCACTTCAACGCCGGAGGCGGTCAGGGCGTCAGCGATGTCGTGGGTGCCGATCGAACCGAACAGCTTGCCTTCGTCGCCAGCGGTGGCAGTGATGGTCACTTCCAGCTCGGCCAGTTGGGCAGCGCGGCTTTCAGCCGAAGCTTTACGGTCAGCAGCTGCTTTTTCCAGCTCGGCGCGACGCTCTTCGAACGCAGCCAGGTTGGCGGCGTTGGCAACGGTGGCCTTGCCGAATGGCAGCAGGAAGTTACGGCCGTAACCAGCCTTAACCTTAACTTTGTCGCCCAGGTTGCCCAGGTTAGCGACTTTTTCCAGCAGGATCAGTTCCATTTGGTAAAACCTCTTAACTTTTAACCTTCACCGTTCGCGGAGTCTTTCCCCGGGGGGGACTTGCGACCGCGAAAATCAATCAGGCTGTCGACAATGGCCAGAACCATCAGTAACGGATAAATCAGCTGCATGATCAGCGGCAACGTCACGTACATGCCCACCAGCCAGAACCCGGCCAGTCGCCCCTGTGCCACCAGCCCGTGCATCAAGGCGATGCCGGCCAGGACCAGTACCAGGCTCGATGCCGATGCCAGGATGATGAACTGCGGCCCGATGAACGGAGCCACCACCATCACTGCCACCAAGACCGCCATGGTCTGTTTCGGCAGCCTCAGCGCGCGAAATTCGCGGCCGAAGCCTCCAGGGTTGTACAACGCTGCCTGCCAATAGCGCGCCAGCACCAGGGCCAGCACACTGAACAATTGCACCGTCACTGCTGTGGAGGCGACCAGCACAGGGCGGATCAGCTCACCGGAGAGTACCGGTTGCCCTTCGATCTTCGGCATGGCTTCGGCAAACGCCTTGGCCAGCACATCGAAGGTCTGGGCCAGCGCCAGGTCGAGCACGTGGCTGAAAACCACGGCGAACACGGCACTGACCACCAACACTCGGCTCCAGGGATGCTCGGCACGCAACATGGCGGCCAGGCTCAGGGCACCTGCGATCACCATGAAGGTGATGGGGTCGCCCATGTACCACACGGCCAGCCCGGCCAGCAGGCCGCCGGCGATGACCGTTGAAGCATCCTTGAACCCGCGCCGCAGCAGCACAAGGCTGCCGGCAGCGGCACTCAACCAGAACAGCAGCGGCAGTACCGCGCTGATGACCACCACCAGGGTGGCCTGCACACGACCGCGCATGATGAAACTTGCTAACGCTCGCATGCTAATCCCTTACTGCTTGTCGACGACCCGGTCTCAGCGGCCGTGGCTGTCGGTGTAGGGCAGCAGGGCCAGGAAGCGGGCGCGCTTGATAGCGGTAGCCAGCTGACGCTGATAACGAGCTTTGGTACCGGTGATACGGCTTGGAACGATCTTGCCGGTTTCGGATACGTAAGCTTTCAGGGTGTTGAGATCTTTGAAGTCGATCTCTTTCACGTCTTCAGCAGTGAAGCGGCAGAATTTACGACGACGGAAGAAACGTGCCATTTAATAGGCTCCTCTAAAGGTCCGTGGATTACTCGTCAGCGTTATCGCTGGAGTCGCTGTCATTGCTGTCGTCGCCTTCGGCGGAGTCAGCATGCTCAGGACGCTCGCGACGCTCACGGCGCTCGCTGCGGTTCTCTTCAGCCTTCAGCATCTCGGACTGGCCGGTAACGGCTTCGTCGCGACGGATGACCAGGTTACGGATAACGGCATCGTTGTAGCGGAAGTTGTCTTCCAGCTCGGCCAGGGCCTTGCCGGTGCACTCAACGTTCAGCATCACGTAGTGAGCCTTGTGAACATTGTTGATTGCGTAGGCCAGTTGACGACGGCCCCAGTCTTCCAGGCGGTGGATTTTGCCGCCGTCTTCTTCGATCAGCTTGGTGTAACGCTCAACCATGCCGCCGACTTGCTCGCTCTGGTCCGGGTGAACCAGGAAGATGATTTCGTAATGACGCATGAATGCTCCTTACGGGTTAGTAGTCTGCCAGGATATCTAGTCAGACAAGGAGTGAATGACACTGTGTGTCTTGCCATGGAGGGGAGGCACATGCGCGCCTGCCAGCTCGGCAAGGGGCGCAATTGTAGAGAAGGCGGGGCACACAAGCAAGGTGATTGGCGATTATTTGAACAGCCGGAAACACTTTCTCAGCTACAAGGGCCCTATCGCCGGCAAGCCGGCTCCCACAGGATCAGCCAAACCATTCACTGTGGGAGCCGGCTTGCCGGCGATAGGGCCATGGGGTCAGCGTTTGGCCTGGCGCTGACGCACGGCCTCGAACAGGCACACCCCGGTGGCCACCGAAACGTTCAGGCTGCTGACGCTACCGCCCATCGGCAACTTCACCAGAAAATCGCAGTGCTCGCGGGTCAGGCGGCGCATGCCCTTGCCTTCGGCGCCCATGATCATCACCAAAGGCCCGGTCAGGTCCTGCTGATAGATCTCCTGCTCCGCCTCGCCCGCGGTGCCGACCACCCACAGGCCGCGCTGCTGGAGCTTTTCCAGGGTACGCGCGAGGTTGGTCACGGCCACCAGCGGAATCACCTCCGCAGCGCCGCAGGCAACCTTGCGCACCACCGGCGTCAGGGTCGCCGACTTGTCCTTGGGCACCACCACCGCCGTGGCACCGGCCGCATCGGCCGTGCGCAGGCAGGCGCCGAGGTTGTGCGGGTCGGTGACACCGTCCAGCACCAGGATCAGCGGCGGGGTTTCGGTGCGCTCGAGCAATTCCTCGAGCATCAGCTCGCCCCACACCTGGCTCGGGCTGACCTCGGCCACCACGCCCTGGTGGACGCCCTCGACCCAGGCATCCAGCTCACGGCGCTCGGCCTGGCCGACCGCGACGCGGTTTTCGGCGGCCAGCGCCAGCAACGCCTGGATACGCGGCTCGCTGCGCCCTTCCGACAGCCAGATCTGCTTGACCCGCTTCGGATGGTGCTGCAGCAGCGCCTGCACGGCGTGCACGCCGTAGATCTTTTCCAGCTGACTCATGACTTGTTCTTGCTCTTGCGTGGCGCGCCGGACTTCGGCGGGCCTTTACGGTGCTTGGTCGGCTTGCCGGACGGTTTGGCGCCCTTCTCCGACTTGCTGCTGGCGTGGCCGCCGGTGCGCGCCTCGCTCATCAGCGCCTTCTTCATCTCGCGGCTCTTGCGCACTTCGGCGTTGCGCTGCACGGCGTCCTTGGGGAAGTACGCTTCAGCGGCTTCGCTCTTGCGGCTGCGCGGCTTGGGCGTGGCCTTGGCCTCCACCACCGGCGGCTGCTCGGGCTTGTCGGCGGCAGGTGCGGCGCCACGGCCCTTGCGGCCGATCGGTGCGGCGAGCTGCTGCTCGGACACTTCGAAGTCGATCTTGCGCTCGTCGAGGTCGACGCGCATGACCTTCACCTCGATGGTGTCGCCCAGGCGGAAGCTGCGCCCGGTACGCTCACCCGACAGGCGGTGGTGCACAGGGTCGAAGTGGTAGTAGTCGCCCGGCAGCGCACTGACGTGCACCAGGCCTTCCACGTAGATATCGGTCAGCTCGACGAACAGGCCGAAACCGGTGACTGCGGTGATCACGCCCGGGAAGGTCTCGCCCACGCGGTCCTTCATGAACTCGCACTTGAGCCAGTTGACCACGTCGCGGGTGGCTTCGTCGGCGCGGCGCTCGGTCATCGAGCATTGTTCGCCAAGCTGGTCAAGGGTATTCACGTCGTAGGGGTAGATACGCGCCTTGGGAATGCTCATGGCGCCGGCACGCTTGACGTGCGGGGTATCGACCTTGGAGCGGATGATGCTGCGGATGGCGCGGTGCACCAGCAAGTCCGGGTAACGGCGGATCGGCGAGGTGAAGTGGGTGTACGCCTCGTAGTTCAAACCGAAGTGACCGTTGTTGTCGGTGCTGTACACCGCCTGGCTCAACGAGCGCAGCATCACGGTCTGGATCAGGTGGAAATCCGGGCGCCCGGCGATGCTCGCCAACAGGGCCTGGTAGTCCTTGGGCGATGGGTCCTTGCCCTTGTGCAGGCTCAGGCCCAGCTCGCCGAGGAAGGCGCGCAGCTTTTCCAGGCGCTCCGGCGGCGGGCCGTCGTGCACGCGGTAAAGCGCCGGCACACCATGCTTGTGCAGGAATTCGGCGGTGGCGACGTTGGCCGCCAGCATGCATTCTTCGATCAGCTTGTGGGCATCGTTGCGCACGGTCGGGCGGATTTCCGCGATCTTGCGCTCGTCGCCGAAGATGATGCGGGTTTCCTGGGTCTCGAAATCGATCGCACCACGGGCGTGACGGGCATCGACCAGCACCTTGTACAGGTTGTACAGGTTCTTCAGGTCCGGCACGACCGCCTTGTATTCCTCGCGCAGGGCCTTGCCCTCACGGGTACGGGCATGCTCGAGCATGCTGCTGACCTTGTTGTAGGTCAGCCGCGCGTGGGAGTGGATCACCCCCTCGTAGAACTGATAGTCGACCATCTGGCCGGCCTTGTTCATGGTCATTTCGCAGACCATGGCCAGGCGATCGACGTGCGGGTTCAGCGAGCACAGGCCGTTGGACAGCTCTTCGGGGAGCATCGGCACCACACGCTCGGGGAAGTACACCGAGTTGCCGCGCTGCTGGGCCTCGACGTCCAGGGCCGAACCCAGGCGCACGTAGCTGGACACGTCGGCGATGGCCACGTACAGGCGCCAGCCACCGGAGAACAGGCGCAGCTTGCCCAGCGGTTCGCAATAGACGGCATCGTCGAAGTCGCGAGCATCCTCGCCGTCGATGGTGACGAACGGCAGGTGGCGCAGGTCGATGCGCTTTTCCTTGTCCTTCTCTTCGACTTCGGAGCGGAACTTGCGCGCTTCCTTGATCACGTCCTGCGGCCAGACGTGCGGGATATCGTAGCTGCGCAAGGCAACGTCGATTTCCATGCCCGGCGCCATGTAGTTGCCGATGACCTCGACCACGTCGCCTTGCGGCTGGAAGCGTGGGGTCGGCCAGTGGGTGATCTTGATCTCGACGAACTGGCCGATCTTGGCGCCGCCGTTACGCCCGGCGGTCACCAGCACTTCCTGCTGGATCTTCGGGTTGTCCGGGGTCACGTAGCCGATGCCGCCTTCTTCGAAGTAGCGGCCCACCACGCTTTCATGGGCGCGGGAGATGACCTCGACCAGCACGCCTTCGCGCCGGCCACGGCGGTCCACGCCGGAGACCCGCGCCAGGGCGCGGTCGCCATCGAACACCAGGCGCATCTGCGACGGGCTGAGGAACAGGTCGTCGCTGCCATCGTCAGGAATAAGGAAGCCGAAGCCATCGCGGTGGCCCGAGACACGGCCGCAGATCAGGTCCAGCTTGTCTACCGGGGCATAAGTGCCGCGCCGGGTATAGATAAGCTGGCCGTCACGCTCCATGGCACGCAGGCGGCGGCGCAGGGCTTCGATCTGGTCTTCTTCGTGAAGACCGAACTCTGCCGCCAGCTCCTCGCGCGCCGCTGGCTCACCACGGTCGGCAAGGCGCTGCAGGATCAGCTCACGGCTGGGAATGGGGTTGTCGTATTTTTCCGCTTCGCGAGCGGCCTCGGGATCGAGGGATTGCCAATCGGCCATCAGAAGGGGTTCACCTTGGGGTATATAGATAGGAATTCTGGCATAGGCGTATTGAAACCGGAAATGTCAGCCTTGGACAGCCCCAACGGCATGTCCTGCGAGCAGCAATAGGGCTGTGGAATCAACAAGTTGAATTTTTTGAAATTTTTTTCGATTGGGGGCTTTACAGCCCTCGGGAGCGTCCGTATAGTGCGCACCACAACGACGGACAACCCCGAAGTTGTAGTAGAGATGAACGACGCTGTAAAGCATCTTGTAGTCTCGAATGTGTGCCCAGGTGGCGGAATTGGTAGACGCGCTGGTTTCAGGTATCAGTGACCGCAAGGTCGTGGAAGTTCGAGTCTTCTCCTGGGCACCAAGTATTTCAAGTAACAGATGACCAAGGATCTGTTACTACTGTGTGAAAGCGAACGATAGTCGCCTTCATCAGCTGATGTAAAGCTTTGCCCAGGTGGCGGAATTGGTAGACGCGCTGGTTTCAGGTATCAGTGACCGCAAGGTCGTGGAAGTTCGAGTCTTCTCCTGGGCACCATACAAAAACCCACTAGCTTGCTAGTGGGTTTTTTCTTGCCTGCGATTTAACCCCTCCCCCACTCGCAGCGCCTGTGCAGCCCTTGCACCATGGTCTGCCCATGAATTTCTCGTCACCCGGCCACTTGAGAAACGATTTCGTTTACCATTGTTTCTGAATATGTAGCCGTAAGCGAGGAAGTACCCGCATGACGATCCGTCCGCAACCGCTGATGCGCACCCTGGCCGCCGCAGTTCTGAGCCTGGTGATCGGCGCTCCGGCCGCCATGGCAGACGACCCGGTCACCCTGACCATGTACAACGGTCAGCACAAGGAAATCGGCGAAGCCATCGCCAAGGCCTACGAGGCCAAGACCGGCATCCACATCAATATCCGCAAGGGCAGCAGCAACCAGCTGGCCAGCCAGATCATCGAGGAAGGCGACCGCTCGCCGGCCGACATCATCTATACCGAAGAATCCCCACCCCTGAACAACCTGGGCGAGCTGGGCCTGCTGGCGAAGATCGACGACGCCACGCTGAACATGCTGCCCAAGGAGTACGTGGGCGCCAACGGCACCTGGATGGGCGTGACCGCACGCACCCGGGTGGTGGTGTTCAACCCCAAGAAGGTCGACGAGAAAGACCTGCCGACCACCGTGATGGATTTCGCCGGCCCCGAATGGGAAGGCCGCGTCGGCTACGTGCCGACCAGCGGTGCCTTCCAGGAACAGGCCGTGGCCATCCTCAAGATGCACGGGCGTGAAGCCACCGAAGAATGGCTGACCGGCCTGAAAGCCTTCGGCAAGACCTACACCAACAACATGGTGGCCTTGAAGGCCGTGGAAAAAGGCGAAGTCGCCGCCGTGCTGGTGAACAACTACTACTGGTACGCCCTGGAGCGCGAGCGCGGCAAGCTCGATTCCAAGCTGTACTACCTGGCCGACGGCGACGCCGGCAACCTGGTGACCATCTCGGGCGCAGGCGCGGTCAAGGCCAGCAAGCATCCGAAGGAAGCCCAGGCCCTGCTCAACTGGATGGCCAGCGAAGAAGGCCAGCGCGTGATCACCCAGACCACCGCCGAATACCCGCTGCACAAGGGCATGGTTTCCGACCGTGGCCTGAAGCCGTTCGAAGACCTGCGCCCGCCAAAGATCTCGCCAGCGGACCTTGGCAATGCCGAGGAAGCGATCGAGCTTGAACGCGAGGTCGGCCTGCTCTGATGACTGCCGCCCTGTCCCAGCCGGCTCCGGTACGTTTCGTGCCGCGCCGCAAGCGCCCCTCCATCTGGGTGGTGCTGCCCGTGCTGTTCCTGGTGGCGATGAGCTTGCTGCCATTGCTGTACGTCGCCATGAAAGCCTGGGAAGCCGGCTGGCGCGAAGCGCTGCACCTGCTCTGGCGGCCATTCGTCTGGGGCCTGATGCGCAACACCCTGATGCTGATGGTCGGGGTGACGCTGGCCTGCATGGTGGTCGGCATGGCGCTGGCCTGGTTGCTCGAACGCAGCAACCTGCCGGGCCGCCGTCTGTGGGGCGTGGTGCTGTGCCTGCCGTTCGCCGTGCCGTCGTTCGTCAGCAGCTTTACCTGGGTATCGCTGAGCTCGGACTTCGAAGGCCTGGGCGGGGCGATCATGGTCATGGCGCTGTCCAAGTACCCACTGGTGTTCCTGCCGGTGGCCGCGACCCTGCGCAACCTCGACACCTCGCTGGAGGAGTCGGCGCGCACCCTGGGCTGCAGCCGCTGGGGCGTGTTCACCAAGGTCACCCTGCCGCTGCTGTGGCCGTCGATGCTGGGCGGTGCGCTGTTGATTGCCCTGCACATGCTGGTGGAGTTCGGCGCCCTGTCGATTCTCGGCCTGCAGACCTTCACCACGGCGATCTACCAGCAGTTCGAGCTGGAGTTCAGCAACGCCAACGCGGCCATGCTGTCGGCGGTGTTGCTGGCGCTGTGCCTGGTGATGCTGTGGCTGGAGCTGAAGGTACGCGGCAAGGCCCGCCACGTGCGCATCGGCCAGGGCGTGGCGCGCCGCGCGCAACCGGTACGCCTGCGTGGCTGGACGCCGCTGGCGCAGCTGTTCTGCCTGGGGCTGGCGATACTGGGCAGCGGCATTCCGCTGGCCATGCTCGGCTATTGGCTGAGCGTGGGCTCTTCGGCCGCCTTCCCGGTGGCGGCGATCAGCAAGGCGCTGTTCACATCGCTGTCGGTGTCGCTGGGCGGCGCAGGGTTCTGCGTGCTGCTGGCGTTGCCGGTGAGCTTCCTGGTGGTGCGCTACAAGGGCCGCCTGGCGCTCTGGGCCGAGCGCCTGCCGTACCTGCTGCACGCCCTGCCCGGCCTGGTGATCGCGCTGACTCTGGTGGTGTTCGCATTGCACTATGTGCCGGCGCTGTACCAGACCACTGCACTGTTGCTGCTGGCCTATGCGCTGCTGTTCCTGCCTCTGGCGCAAGCCCCGGTGCGCACTGCCCTGAACAAGGCCTCGCCGACACTCGAAGAGGCGGCCCGCACGCTTGGCGCCAGCAGCTTCGCGGCGTTCTGCCGGGTGACCCTGCCGATCATCTTCCCTGCCCTGGCAGCCGCCTTCGCCCTGGTGTTCCTCGACGCCATGAAGGAGCTGACCGCCACCCTGCTGCTCAGCCCGACGGGCATGACCACCCTGGCCACCGAGGTCTGGGCGCATACCGCCAACGTTGAGTTTGCGGCGGCGGCGCCTTATGCAGCGTTGTTGATTGTGGTGTCGGGGTTGCCGGTGTATCTGCTGACTACGCGGATGTATCTGAACAAGGCATGAAACCGCGCTCAGGTCGCAGCGCGGCCTGAGCCTTCCTTGAGAACATTGCGCAGCATGCGCCGTACGATGGGGCCATGGGCAAGACCCACCGGCACCATATAGGCACGCCCGAAAGCATTGAAGCACTGCACCGAGGTTGTCACGCTCAAGCAGGGCGCACCGGCGCCCTCGGATGGCAGATCCATGCAAACCATCACCGCCAGGTGCGTATCACGCGAAGTCAGGACCAGTTGCTGATCGCTGATGCCCTCGACCGTGAAGAAATCCAGACGCTCGCCCACTTTTGGCACGTGCTCGGGGCTGCGGGGCGTAAAGCCTTGAATGTCGGCGACGTTGAAGCGGCGGGAGATGAAGTCGCGCAGGCGGAAGGCGCCGGCTAGCCAGGCGGGGGTGTGCGAGGTCATGGCGCAGTAGGCTTGCAGGGCCGTCAGCGGGGCGTTCAGCGGCACGCTGTCGTTGTGCAGGAAGTCCAGGTCGGCTGGGGCGGCGATGAGTTTGGCGGGCATGTACAAGTCCTTTTGTCATGGGGCGCGCGGGAGCTTAGCAAAGCAGGAGGGGCCGCTGCGCGGCCCATCGCCGGCAAGCCGGCTCCCACAAGAGGTGTTGCTCGGTCTCAGGCCCGGAACTGGCCCAGGCTGGCGCGCAATTGCGCGGCCAGGTCATCGAGCACCTTGCTGCTGGCCGTGGTCTGCATCACCACCTCGGCCGAACGCTCGGCCTGGGCATGGATGTTCTCGACACGCCCGCGCACCGCTTGCGCCCCGTTCGCCTGTTGCTCCGCGGCGCGGGTAGCCAGGCCGATAGCCGCATGCACCTGCTCCACCGCCGCCTGCACCGACTGCTGGCGGCGCTCGTTGTCGCGCAGCACCAGCAGGCCTTCGCTGGCCTTGAGGCCGGCCTGGCTGATGGTGGCCACCGCCTCCTTGGCGCCCTTCTGCAACGCAGCGATGTGCGACTGGATGTCGCCGGTGGAGCTTTGCGTCTTGCTCGCCAATGCCCGCACTTCATCAGCGACCACGGCAAACCCGCGCCCGGTCTCGCCGGCACGCGCAGCTTCGATGGCGGCGTTGAGGGCCAGCAGGTTGGTCTGCTCGGCGATGCCGTGGATCACGGTCAGCACCACTTCGATCTGTTCGCTCTGCTTGGCCAGCCGCTCGATCACCTGCGAGCCGGTTTCAACCTGCCCGGCGAGGTTTTCGATCAGCCCGGCCAGTTGCGTCGAGGTGCGGCTGTTCTCATCGGTGGCCTGGCGAATGTCCACCACCTGGCGCAGCGCCGCCTGCATCGCCTGGCTCTCGGCCTGGGCTTCGTCGGCCATGCTCGAGAGGTCACGCAGGCTGGCGGCCACTTCATCGCGCTGCAAGGCCGCAGCGGCGTCGGCACCGGCGTTGCGCTGGGCCATGGCGCCGATTTCGACGCCAGTGCGCTGGGCCACTTCACCGGCCTCGCGCACGATCGGCTGCAGCTTGTCGACGAAGCGGTTGACTGCCGAGGCCATGTCGCCGATCTCGTCGCGGCTGTCCAGGTTCACGCGCTTGGTCAGGTCGCCTTCGCCGGCGGCCAGGTCGTTCAGCGCAGTGATCAGCAGGCGCAGCTTGCTCAGCACGCGGCGGCCCAGCACCAGGGCAACCAATAGCAGTACACCCAGGCCGACCAGCACAAGGCCCAGGCCGATACGCCAGCGCAGCTCCGCCGCTGCATCGCGCACGGTTTGCGCGGTGTTGGCCTGCATGGCCGTGGCGCTGCCCTGCGCGGCTTCCAGCCGGTCGCGCAGGGCTTTGCCGCTGTCTGCCGCCGCCGCACCAAGGCTGTCGCCGACCAGTTGCTCGCCACTGGCGATCAGGGCACTGAAGCGCTGGTCCAGGGCCTTGAGTTCCTCGTCCACAGCGGCGGTGGAAACCCCCATCAGGACCTTGCCGATTTCCGCGCCATTGGGGCTGATCGACGCCTCGACGAAGTACACCGATGGGTCGCGGCGGGCAGCTTCAAGCACCTTGTCCAGCGCCCGCTCTCCCTGCCCTTTTTCGATCAGGGCCTGGTTGATCGGGTTCTGCCGGTTCAGGTAGCGCGTCAGGTGCTGACCCTGGGCGTCGTCGTAGATCACGAACAGCACGTTGGGATTGCGCTGGGCGCGGCGGGCGAAGTCGGACAGCGTCGGCACGTCGTTGTCCCAGATCGCCCGTGGGGCGACCGAGGCCAGCAATTCGGCCATGTCGTTGGCGGAATCCTTGAGGTTCTTTTCCAGGGTGGCGCGCAGTTGCTGCTGTTCGTTCTGCAGACGCTCGGACAGGCCTGCACTGAGGCGCTGGCGGGTGCTGCTGGAAAGGCCTTCGAGGCCCGAGCGCACGTCCTGGCCCGCCTGCTCCAGCTCACTGGCGAGCTTGCGGCTGTCATTGCCCAGGCGCTCGCCAAGATCGGCCTCCAGGGCAGTGACGGTGCTTCGTGTCAGCGCAACGGCAACCAGCACCTGCACCAAAAGGGCGATACCCAAGGCAACAAACACAGGCCGCAACAGGCGGCTTCGTAACAATGAGAGGATGGCAGACACGGTGAAACCCTCGTGCATTCTGGCGCCATTATTTTGATGGCATCTACAGAAACTTCTTACAGCAAGGGTTGTGCCGAGGGCAGCAGGGATAAGTGCCAAGGTCCAGCAGCAGAAATGAAAACGCCGCGGCCCCTTTCAGGGCCACGGCGTCAGATCAGCCTGGTGGGCAGATCAGGCGAACGGATGACGCAGCACGATGGTCTCGTTGCGGTCCGGGCCGGTGGAGATGATGTCGATCGGCGCGCCGGTCAGCTCCTCGATGCGCTTGATGTAAGCGCGAGCAGCTTCTGGCAGCTCTTCCAGGGTCTTGGCACCCAGGGTCGATTCGCTCCAGCCTGGCATCTCTTCATACACCGGCTCCAGGCCGATGTAGCTGTCGGCGTCGGACGGTGCGTCGATGACGGCGCCGTTCTCGTTCTTGTAGCCAACACAGATGTTGATGGTTTCCAGGCCGTCCAGCACGTCCAGCTTGGTCAGGCAGATGCCCGAGATGCTGTTGACGTCGATGGCGCGACGCAGGATCACGGCATCGAACCAGCCGCAACGACGGGCACGGCCGGTGGTCGAACCGAACTCGTGGCCACGCTTGGCCAGGGTAGCGCCGGTCTCGTCGAACAGTTCGGTCGGGAACGGGCCGGAACCTACGCGAGTGGTGTACGCCTTGGTGATGCCCAGGATGTAGTCCAGGTACATCGGGCCAACGCCGGAACCGGTGGAGATGCCGCCGGCAGTGGTGTTGGAGCTGGTGACGTACGGGTAGGTACCGTGGTCGATGTCCAGCAGCGAGCCCTGGGCGCCTTCGAACATGATGTCCTTGCCGGCGCGGCGCAGGTTGTGCAGCTCGGCGGTGACGTCGAGCATCATCGGCTTGAGCTGTTCGGCGTAGGCCATGCACTCGTCCAGCGTCTGCTGGAAGTCGATGGCCGGCTCTTTGTAGTAGTTCACCAGCTGGAAGTTGTGGTAATCCAGCAGCTCACCCAGCTTGGCGGCGAAACGCTCGCGGTGGAACAGGTCGCCAACGCGCAGGCCGCGGCGAGCGACCTTGTCTTCGTAGGCTGGGCCGATACCACGGCCGGTGGTGCCGATCTTGGCTTCGCCACGGGCTTTCTCGCGGGCCTGGTCCAGGGCCACGTGGTACGACAGGATCAGCGGCGCAGCCGGGCTGATGCGCAGGCGCTCGCGCACCGGCACGCCCTTCTCTTCCAGCTTGGTGATTTCACGCATCAGGGCATCCGGGGCAACGACCACGCCGTTGCCGATCAGGCACTGAACGCCTTCACGCAGGATGCCGGACGGAATCAGGTGCAGAACGGTTTTTTCACCGTTGATCACCAGGGTGTGGCCCGCGTTGTGGCCACCCTGGTAGCGCACTACGGCGGCAGCATGTTCGGTCAGCAGATCGACGATCTTGCCTTTGCCCTCATCACCCCACTGGGTGCCCAGGACGACGACATTCTTACCCATAACACTTGTCCTCATTCACGCAAACTTGGTTGCCGGCCAACTGCCGGCGCAGAAACTCATTGGGTCAGCGGCAGTACCTGCCAGCGCCCGTCTTGCTGAATCAATTGACGATCACAATCCGCCTCGAGAGCAGCACTCAACGGCTGGCCAGGCAGGGCCTGGACCACTCGCTGGCCCTCGTTGCGCAACTGGCAGACCTGCTGCCAGAGGGCCGCGTCACCACTGTCGGGCATCCAGATGCCGCCAGTTGGCAATACGACCTCCGCTCGCCCCAGTGTGACCAGGGTCTTCAAATCCGTGGAGAAACCGGTGGCCGGGCGCGCCCGGCCGAAATCGGCCCCGATGTCGTCATAACGGCCGCCCTGGGCGATCGATTGACCTTCGCCCGGCACGAACACCGCAAACACCACGCCGGTGTGGTAGTTGTAGCCGCGCAGCTCGCCGAGGTCGAAGTACAGCGGCAGCTCGGGGTAACGCGAAGCCAGGCGATCGGCGATCGCCAGCAAATCGTCCAGTGCCGCCAGCACGCTGGCCGGGGCACGGCCCAGGCGCACGCGGGCTTCGGCCAGCACTTCACGGCCACCGCACAGCTCGACCAGGGCGCGCAGCATGTTGCCCAGGTCCTTCGGCAGGTCGGCCGTCAGCGCCTGCACTTCATCCACCGACTTGCGCTGCAGGGCGTCGAACAACTGCTGCTCGACAGCGCCCGACAGGCCGGCGGCGCGCGCCAGGCCGCGGTAGATGCCGACATGGCCGAGGTCCATGTGCACGTCCGCGACGTCGGTCAGTTGCAGCGTGGCGAGCATCAGGCTGATGACCTCGACATCGCTGGTGGGGCTGGCGTCGCCGTACAGCTCGGCACCCAGCTGGATCGGGCTGCGCGAGGTGGACAGGGCGCGCGGCTCGGCGTGCAGCACGCTGCCGGCATAGCACAGGCGGCTCGGGCCTTCACGGCGCAGGGTGTGGGCGTCGATACGCGCCACCTGCGGGGTGAAGTCGGCGCGGAAGCCCATCAGGCGGCCGGACTGTGGGTCGACCACCTTGAAGGTGCGCTGGTCCAGGTCCTGGCCGGCGCCGGTGAGCAGCGACTCCAGGTACTCGATATGCGGGGTGACGACCAGTTCGTAGCCCCAACTCTGGAACAGGTCCAACACCTGGCGGCGCGCGATCTCGATGCGCGCAGCCTCAGGTGGCAGTACTTCCTCGATGCCATCTGGCAGCAGCCAGCGGTCTACCGTTGCCATTACGCCATTTCCCCTCTGGTCCGGGCGGCTTGCCTGCAGGCGAGCCGTCAGTAAAGCAGGCATTGGCGCACAGCAGCAGGCAGCACTGATCCCAGCGCCACCACCGTACCCAATACCCTCGAATTGCCTTGCGACCTGACCAAACCGTCAACTGGCCGTTTGCCAATCAACCTTGCAGACGCAAAAAAGCCGGGAAATTTCCCGGCTGCCGCATCATACACCCCTTTTCATTCAGGATGCACCCCGCCTGGTGTTTTAGCTGCCAGGCGGGGTATGCGCCCCTCAATGCATCAGGGTTTGCTCTTGTCGAGGAAGCGGAAGAACTCGTTCTTCGGATCCAGGACCAGCACGTCGCTCTTGCTGGAGAAGCTTTCACGGTATGCCTGCAGGCTACGGTAGAACGCATAGAAATCGGCGTCCTGGGTGTAGGCCTTGGCATAGATGGCGGCCGACTGGGCGTCGCCATCACCACGGGTCTCTTCAGCTTCGCGATAGGCTTCGGCCAGCAGTACACGGCGCTGACGGTCGGCATCGGCACGGATACCTTCGGCCAGCTCGTTACCCTTGGCACGGTGCTCGCGAGCTTCACGCTCACGCTCGGTGCTCATGCGGTCGAACACGCTGCGGTTGACTTCCTTCGGCAGGTCGATGGCCTTGACGCGCACGTCGACCACCTCGATACCCAGCTCCTTGTTGGCCATGCGGTTCAGCGAGGCGGTGATGTCAGCCATCAGCGCGTCACGTTCACCGGATACCACTTCGTGCAGGGTGCGTTTACCGAACTGGTCACGCAGGCCGCTTTCCAGACGACGCGACAGACGCTCGTCGGCGATCTGCTTCATGCCGGAAGTGGCGGTGTAGAAACGCTCGGCATCCTTGACGCGCCACTTGGCGTAGGCGTCGACCATCACCGCTTTCTTCTCCAGGGTCAGGAACCGCTGGGTCGGGGCGTCGAGGGTCATCAGACGGGCGTCGAACTTGCGCACCTGGTTCACATACGGAACCTTCACGTGCAGGCCCGGCTGAACATCCGCCTGGACCACACGGCCGAACTGCAGCAGTACCGCGCGTTCGGTCTGCGACACGATGTAGAAGCTGTTCCAGGCCACCACGGCCAGAACCACAGCGGCGATCAGGGCGATCAGCGATTTATTGCTCATCAGCGGCTCTCCCTAGTACGCAGCTGTTGCTGTTGCTGTTGCAGGTCCTGCGCTGCACGCGCTGCCGCGTCGTTGGCCGACGGGGTTGCGCTGGTAACCGGCGCGGACGTGTTGCGGCTGCCTTCGACCATCTTGTCCAGTGGCAGGTAGAGCAGGTTGTTCTGCCCGTCCTTGGTGGCCACCATGACCTTGCTGGTATTGCTGTAGACCTCTTGCATGGTCTCCAGGTACAGGCGCTGGCGGGTCACGTCAGGTGCCTTGCGGTACTCGGCGACCAGCTTGGTGAAGCGGTCCGCCTCACCCTTGGCGCGGGCGATGACTTCGTCGCGGTAACCGTTGGCGTCCTCGATGATGCGCTGGGCCTGACCACGGGCTTCCGGCACCACGCCGTTGGCGTAGGACTCGGCCTGGTTGCGGGCACGCTGCTCGTCTTCACGGGCACGGATCACGTCGTCGAAGGCTTCCTGCACTTCACGCGGGGCTGCCGCGCTCTGTACGTTGACCTGGGTAACGGTGATACCGGTACGGTAGTTGTCGAGGAAGCGCTGCAGGCGTTCGCGGATATCCACGGCCATCTGCTCACGGCCTTCGGTCAGCACCTGGTCCATCGAAGTGGAACCCACCACGTGGCGCAGGGCGCTGTCGGTGGCATGCTGCAAGCTCACCTCGGGCTGGTCGACGTTGAGCACGAAGTCCTGCAGGTTACTGATCTTGTACTGGACGGTCAGCGGCACTTCGACGATGTTCTCGTCTTCGGTGAGCATCTGGCCCTGCTTGGTGTAGGCACGCTCGCGCGTGACGTTTTCCATGTACTTGCGATCGATTGGCGGGAAGTAGATGTTCAGGCCGGGACCGACCGTCTCATAGTACTTGCCGAAGCGCAGCACGACGGCCTGCTCCTGCTCGTCGACCACGTACACGGCGCTGTACAGCCAGATCGCAGCCAGTACCGCCAGGCCGATGCCCAGCAGGCCGTAGCCGCCGCCCTTGCCCACATTGCGGTCACCGCCGCCACGTTTCTTGCCACCGCCGAACATGCCATTCAGGCTGTCCTGCAGTTTGCGGAAGGCCTCGTCCAGATCCGGCGGGCCTTTTTTATCGCCACCACCGCCGCCGCCACCACGGCGACCGCCCCAGGGATCCTGATTGTTCGAGTTGCCACCCGGCTCGTTCCAAGCCATAGCGCTCTCCATCTGATAAAGCAAAGACGCGCCCACGGCGCGCCGTCCAATGCTACAGAATGCCTGCCACTGCCGCCCGGCGACCTCGCCGGGCATTTATTGCAAAGTGTGTTGCTCGACAAACACTTGCGGCTCCATGCCTTCACGGCTGACCAGGCGATTCAACTCGACCATGGGCAGTCGCACACTCAGCAGGCTGCGCCCTTCTTCGTCATGCTCCTCACTCTGCACGGCACCCAGGGCAAAGAATTGCGCGCGCAAGCGGGCAAAACGCTGCTCCAGACACAGGGTACCGACAAACAGATCATCCCCCAGCAACTCGGCAATCGCCTGACCCACCAGCTCCAGGCCACGTCCATCTCGTGCCGAGACCCAGACCCGCTCCGGCTTGCCGTCGGCGTTGCGCTGGATCTGCGGCTCGACATCTTCGAGCAGGTCGAGTTTGTTATAGACCTCGAGGATCGGCAAGCCTTCGGCACCGATCTCGCCCAGTACCGCCAGCACCTGCTCGATCTGCTCCATGCGCTCTGGCTCATGGGCGTCGATCACGTGCAGCAGCAGGTCGGAGTTGCTCGACTCTTCGAGCGTAGCCCGAAAAGCCTCGACCAGCTTGTGCGGCAGGTGGCGAATGAAGCCCACGGTGTCGGCCAGCACGATCGGCCCGAGGTCGTTGAGCTCAAGACGGCGCAACGTCGGGTCGAGGGTGGCGAACAACTGGTCGGCGGCGTACACCTCGGACTGGGTCAAGGCGTTGAACAGCGTCGACTTGCCGGCGTTGGTGTAGCCCACCAGCGAAACCGACGGGATATCCGCACGGCGGCGGCCACGGCGAGCCTGCTCACGCTGGCTGCGGACCTTCTCCAGGCGCCCCTTGATCTGCCGCAGGCGTACCCGCAGCAAACGACGGTCGGTTTCAAGCTGGGTTTCACCCGGGCCGCGCAGGCCGATACCACCCTTCTGACGTTCAAGGTGGGTCCAGCCGCGCACCAGCCGCGTGCTCATGTGCTCAAGCTGGGCCAGTTCGACCTGCAGCTTGCCTTCATGGGTACGCGCCCGTTGGGCGAAGATGTCGAGGATCAGCCCGGTGCGGTCGAGCACGCGACACTCGAAGACACGTTCGAGGTTGCGCTCCTGACTGGGCGTGAGGGTGTGATTGAAAATCACCAGGTCTACCTGTTCGGCTTTGACCAGGTCGCGAAACTCCTCGACCTTGCCGCTGCCAATCAGGTATTTGGCGGTCGGCTGATGCCGGGCCACCGTGACCAGCGAAACGATGTCGGCGCCGGCCGACAATGCCAGTTCCTGAAACTCCTGCGGATCTTCGCGCGCCTCAGGGTTCTGACCTTCCAAGTGAACGAGCAGCGCTCGCTCACCACCACCGTGGCGCTCAAAGAACAATGCAGGCTCCTATCAGGCGTTGCCTGGCTCGCTTTCACCGTGTTCGGAATCGGACGGGCTAGGCAGGCGAATCGCACGCACAGGAACTACGGTCGAAATGGCGTGCTTGTAAACCATCTGGCTGACAGTGTTCTTCAGCAGAACGACGAACTGGTCGAACGACTCGATCTGGCCCTGCAGTTTGATGCCGTTGACCAGATAGATAGAAACCGCAACCTTTTCTTTTCTCAAGGTATTCAAGTAAGGGTCTTGTAGCGAATGCCCTTTTGACATATGCCGCACTCCTGTAAGGATCAATAATAGAAAGTCAAAGAAATCGATAAGTTGGCCGTCCCTTCGCAAGAATAGACGGCAATCAGCAGGGACTCATCTCAATATGGAGACGGCCCCAAGGTATTTCAAGGTGCGGGACAGATTGTCGCAGGCCAGGCTGTCGAGCCAGTGTACGTCGGGCCAGCTACGCAACCAGGTGAACTGCCGCTTGGCCAGCTGCCGGGTAGCAATGATACCGCGTTCTCGCATCTCATTCTCAGTCAGCTTGCCGTCGAGGTAGTCCCAGACCTGCCGATACCCCACTGCCCGTATAGACGGCAGCGCCGCGTGCAAGTCACTTCTGGCTCGCAGCGATCGGACCTCGTCGATGAAGCCCTGTTCCAGCATCTGCGAAAATCGTAGCGCAATTCGCTGATGCAAAATGTGACGATCTGTAGGAGCAATCGCCAAACTCGCGACAGTATAGGGCAAATGCGAGTCAGCGCCTGCGTCTGCGCCGCGACTTTCCGCGAATTGACGTTGCCGATGGGCCGTCATGCTCTCGCCGCTCACCCGGTACACTTCCAGCGCCCGAATTAGGCGTTGCGGGTCGTTGGGGTGAATGCGCGCGGCCGATTGCGGGTCCACTTCGGCCAGCTGCCGGTGCAGTTCGGCCAGGCCCAGCGCCTGCGCCTGGGCCTCCAGCTCGGCGCGCACCGCGGCATCGGCCGCAGGCATGTCCGCCAGGCCGTCGACCAGGGCCTTGTAATAGAGCATGGTGCCGCCCACCAGCAGCGGGATCTTGCCGCGTGCGGTGATTTCGGCCATCGCCTCGAGGGCATCAGCGCGAAACTGTGCGGCCGAATAGCTTTCGGCCGGGTCGCGAATGTCGATCAGGCGGTGCGGATGAGCGGCCAGGATCTCCTTGGAGGGCTTGGCCGAACCGATGTCCATGCCGCGATAGACCAGCGCCGAGTCGACGCTGATCAGCTCGCAGGGCAGCACCTTGGTCAGCTCGATGGCCAGGTCGGTCTTGCCGGCCGCCGTCGGGCCCATGAGGAATATTGCTGGGGGCTTGCCGCTCATTTCATCGACCGCGCAGGAAAAGTTTGTCCAGGTCGTCCAGGCCCATCTGGGTCCAGGTCGGGCGGCCGTGGTTGCACTGGCCGCTGCGCTCGGTGTTTTCCATGTCGCGCAGCAAGGCGTTCATCTCGGGGATGGCCAGGCGCCGGTTGGCGCGCACGGCGCCGTGGCAGGCCATGGTGCCGAGCAGTTCGTTGAGGTGCGCCTGGATGCGGTCGCTGGTGCCGTATTCCATCAGGTCGGCGAGCACATCCTGCACCAGGCGGTTGGCCTCGGCTTGCTTGAGCAAGGCCGGGATCTGGCGGATCGCCAGGGTTTCCGGGCCCAGACGCTGTAACTCAAAGCCCAGGCGTTGGAACCACTGGCCATGCTCTTCGGCGCAGTCGGCTTCGCGCTGGCTCAGCGCCAGCGTCTCCGGCACCAGCAACGGCTGGCCGCTCAGGCCCTCGCTGGCCATCGCCACCTTGAGCCGCTCGTACATGATGCGCTCGTGGGCGGCGTGCATGTCCACCAGCACCAGCCCGACGGCATTCTCGGCCAGGATGTAGATGCCCTTGAGCTGGGCCAGGGCATAGCCCAGCGGCGGGATATCGCCCTGGCTCTCGGGCAGCGCGGCAGGCGCCCCGGCGCCGTCGCTCAACGGCTTGTAGAACTCGCGATAGACCGCCTGCGACTCGGCCGCTGGCAGCGGTTGGGATGGGCGGGGGGTGTACTGGTACTGGTAGCCCGCGCCACTGCCGCCATTGGAAACCGCAAACTGGGGAGCCTGGGGCTGTTCGAGCACTGGCGAGGCCAGGCGCATTTCGCCCTGCGGGCCGAACTCACCCGCCTGCTGGCCACTCGGGCGAGCGATTTCAGCCGCCGCAGCAGGCGCAGCCAGCTGGTCTTCCGGGCGAACGTCGGCCAGCGCACGGTGCAAGGTGCCGTAGAGGAAGTCATGCACCGAGCGCCCCTCGCGGAAACGCACTTCGTGCTTGGTCGGGTGCACGTTGACGTCGACGCCATTGGGCTCGAGCTCGAGGAACAGCACGAAGGTCGGGTGACGGCCATTGAACAGCACGTCGCGATAGGCCTGGCGCACGGCATGGGCGACCAGTTTGTCGCGTACCGCGCGGCCATTGACGAAAAAGTACTGCAAGTCCGCCTGGCTGCGCGAGAACGTCGGCAGGCCGACCCAACCCCACAGGCGCAGGCCGTTGCGCCCGACATCGATGGGCAGCGCCTGCTCCATGAAGCCTGGCCCGCAGATGGCGCCGACCCTGCGCGCACGGGCGGTTTCGTCGTGCGCTTCGTGCAGGCTGAGAATGCTCTTGCCGTTGTGGCGCAGGTGGAAGCCGACGTCGAAACGGGCCAGGGCCAGGCGCCGGATGACTTCCTGCAGGTGATCGAACTCGGTCTTCTCGGCCTTGAGGAACTTGCGCCGGGCCGGGGTGTTGAAGAACAGGTCACGCACTTCCACCGAGGTACCGACCGGGTGAGCGGCAGGCTGCACCCGCGGCGTCATGTCGCGCCCTTCGGTTTCCACCTGCCAGGCTTCGCTGGCGTTGGCGGTGCGCGAAGTCAGGGTCAGGCGCGCCACCGAGCTGATCGATGCCAGGGCCTCACCGCGAAAACCGAGGCTCAGCACGCCTTCGAGGTCTTCCAGCTCGCGAATCTTGCTGGTGGCGTGACGGGCCAGGGCCAGCGGCAGGTCGTCGGCGGAGATACCGCCGCCGTCGTCGCGCACCCGCAGCAGCTTGACGCCGCCCTGCTCGACCTCGACATCGATGCGCCGGGCACCGGAGTCGAGGCTGTTTTCCAGCAGTTCCTTGGCCACCGAGGCCGGGCGCTCGACCACCTCACCTGCGGCAATCTGGTTGGCCAGCCGCGGGCTGAGCAGCTGGATGCGCGAACCGCCACTCATTGCTGCGAGGCCAGTGTGGTGGCGGGGATGCTGAGGTGCTGGCCGACTTTCAGTTCATCGGTCTTCAGGCTGTTGCTGCTGCGCAGGCTCGGCACGCTGACCTGGTAGCGCACGGCAATCATCGCCAGCGTCTCGCCAGGGCGCACGGTATGGTCACGCGGACCCTGGGCAATCTTGCCGCTGTCGCGCAGCCAGGCTACGTAGGTGCCAGGCGGCGGGTTTTGCTGGAAGTACTGGCGCACGCCGGTATGGATCGAACGCGCCAGGGCCTGCTGGTGGCTCGCGGTGGCCAGCTTGGCGGCTTCGTTGTTGTTCGAGATGAACCCGGTTTCAACGAGGATCGATGGGATATCCGGCGATTTCAGCACCATGAAGCCCGCCTGTTCCACGCGCTGCTTGTGCAGCGAAGTGACCCGGCCCATGTTGCCGAGCACCTTTTGCCCGACATTCAAGCTGGAGCTGAGGGTGGCGGTCATCGACAGGTCGAGCAGCACACCGGCCAGCATGCGGTCCTTGTCGTCGAGGCTGACGTTGCCGGCACCGCCGATCAGGTCGGAGCGGTTTTCCGTGTCGGCCAGCCAGCGCGCGGTCTCGGAGGTGGCACCACGGTCGGACAGGGCGAACACCGAAGCACCGAACGCGGCCCGCGACGGCGCGGCGTCGGCGTGGATCGAAATGAACAGGTCGGCGCCCTTCTTGCGGGCGATCTCGGTGCGCTTGCGCAGCGGGATGAAGTAGTCACCGGTACGGGTCAGCTCGGCGCGGTAGCCCTTCTCGGTGTTGATCTGGCGCTGCAGTTCCTTGGCGATCTGCAGCACGATGTCTTTTTCATGCTGGCCGCGCGAGCCGGAGGCACCCGGGTCCTCGCCGCCGTGGCCGGCGTCGATGGCGACCACGATGTCGCGCTTGCCGGCGGGTACCGGCGGCAGCTTGATCGCAGGCTGCGCCGGGCTGACCGGCACGGCAGGCGTGGTCGCCGGGGTAGGTGTCGGGGTCGGCGCTGGCGGCGGCGCCGTGGCTGCGATGGCGTCGGATTCCTGGTCGTACAGGTCTACCACCAGGCGATTGCCGTACTGGGCATTGGGCGCCAGGGTGAAGCTCTTCGGGGTGACCGATTTTTTCAGGTCGACCACCACGCGCAGGTCGGTGGGCGTGCGCTGGGCAGAGCGCACGCTGCTGATCGGCGTGTTGGAAGTGGACACGTTCAGCGGCGCGGCCAGGGTCGCGCCATTGATGTCGATCACCAGGCGGTCGGGCGCGCTCAGGGTGAAGACGCTATGCTGCACCGGGCCGGACAGGTCGAAGACCAGCCGTGTGTTGTCCGGCGCGCGCCACAGGCGCATGCTCTTGACTTGTGTGACGGCCAGAGCGTCAACGGTCACTGCTGTCAGCAGCAGCCCAACCACAGCGACCAGTGCGCGTATGCGCATACCTACCCCACTTACTGTTTATTGTGTTCGGCCAGTGCAGTGCACCAAGCCTCGCCGCGAGCCCCCTGCGGCGAAAGGTTCAGCGAGCGTCCGCCCGCTTGGGGGCTTATGGTAATGGTCAGGTCAGGCTTTGGCAAAACGCCCGCACCCTTTTGTGGCCACTCGAACAGGCACAGCGGGTCGCCTTCGAAGTAGTCGCGAATGCCCATGAACTCCAGCTCTTCCGGATCGACCAGGCGATACAGGTCGAAGTGGTAGGCACGCACGTCGCCGATCTCGTAGGGTTCTACCACAGTAAATGTCGGACTTTTCACCGCTCCAGTATGGCCCAGGCCACGGATCAGGCCACGGGACAGGGTGGTCTTGCCAGCGCCCAGGTCACCTTCGAGAAAAATCACGCCGTGACCGCCGGTCACCTCGGCCAGTTTGCCGCCAAAGGCGACCGTGGCCGCTTCATCGGCCAGAAACAGGGTTATGCCAGACACGCAGAATGCTCCTCCAACAACTCACGAATAACCGGCGCCAGATCACTGGCCGCCAAGCCTCTACCTTTGCTCCCCAGGCGCTCGCCCGCACAGGCGTGCAGCCACACCCCCAGGCACGCGGCATCCCAGGTAGCCAGCCCCTGGGCCAGCAGCGCACCCAGCACCCCGGTCAACACATCGCCCAGCCCCGCGCCGGCCATCGCCGGGTGGCCGCGCTCGCACAGCGCCAGCTTGCCCGCAGGGTCGGCGACCAGGGTGCCGGCCCCCTTGAGCACGCACACACTGGCATAGCGCCGCGCCAGCTTGCGCGCGGCTCCAGCACGGTCGGCCTGCACCGCCTCGGTGGAAATGCCCAGCAGCCGCGCCGCCTCCCCCGGGTGCGGGGTGAGGATGCTGGCGCTGGGCAGGGCCAGCGGCGTGCGCGCCAGCAGGTTCAGGGCATCGGCGTCCCACACCTGCGGCCGCTCGGCATTGGCCACCGCCGACAGCAGGCTGCGGCCCCAGGCCGCCTGGCCCAGGCCAGGGCCCACCACCAGCACCGAGGCACGCTCGAGCGGGGCCATGAGCTGGTTGGCCGAACTCAGCCCCAGGCACATGACTTCCGGCAGGCGCGCAAGGCTTGCGGCCACGTGTTCGGGGCGGGTCGCCACGCTGACCAGGCCAGCGCCGCAGCGCAGCGCCGCCTCGGCACTGAGCAGCACGGCGCCACCGGTGCCGAGGTCGCCACCGACCACCAGCAGGTGGCCGAAGTCGCCTTTCTGGGCCTGCGCATGCCGTGCAGGCAGGCGCGCGACCGTCAAGCCAGTGAGCAGTTGCGGGGCGTGGCCGGGGTGTTTGGTCTGGGGCATGGGGTCAAAGGCTCCAATGTCTGGCAGAATTATACGCACCTGAGCCCGTATTGCCTTGCCCATCCATGTCCGCTTCCGCACCTGACCTCGCCGCACTGGCCCAATCGATCAAGAATTGGGGCCGAGAACTCGGTTTTGCCCACGTCGGCATCGCCGGGGTGGACCTTGGCGAGCACGAACATCACCTGCAGCGCTGGCTCGACGCCGGCTACCAGGGCGAGATGGAATACCTTGGCGCCCACGGCAGCAAGCGCGCCCACCCCGAACAGCTGATCCCCGGCACCGTACGCGTGGTGTCACTGCGCATGGACTACCTGCCCGGCGACACGCAGATGGCGCAACGCCTGGCGCAGCCGGAAAAGGCCTATGTGTCGCGCTATGCCCTGGGCCGCGACTACCACAAGCTGGTGCGCAAGCGCGTGCAGCACCTGGCCGACCGCATCCAGGAAGCGATCGGCCCGTTCGGCTACCGCGCCTTCGTCGACAGCGCTCCGGTGCTGGAAAAGGCCCTGGCCGAACAGGCCGGGCTGGGTTGGATCGGCAAGAACACCCTGCTGCTCAACCGCAAGGCCGGCAGTTACTTCTTCCTCGCCGAACTGTTCGTCGACCTACCGCTGCCGGTGGACGAGGCGCATGCCAGTGAACACTGCGGGCGCTGCGAGGCCTGCCTGGATATCTGCCCGACCAAGGCCTTCGTCGGGCCTTATGTGCTGGATGCGCGGCGCTGCATCTCGTACCTGACCATCGAGCTGAAGGGTGCGATTCCCGTGGAGTTGCGCGCGATGATGGGCAATCGGGTGTTCGGCTGCGACGATTGTCAGATCGTCTGCCCGTGGAACCGCTTTGCCCGGCCCACCCAGGAAAACGACTTCCAGCCTCGGCACGGCCTGGAAAACGCCGAGCTGGCCGAGATGTTCCTGTGGGATGAACGCACCTTCCTGCGCAAGACCGAAGGCGGGCCGCTGCGGCGTGCGGGGTACGAGCGGTGGCTGCGCAACCTGGCGGTGGGGCTGGGCAATGCGCCTTCGACCATACCGGTGCTGGAGGCGTTGAAGGCTCGCCAGGACGACCCGTCGGAGCTAGTGCGCGAGCATGTGCAGTGGGCGCTGGCGCAGCATGAGCACCGCTAGGGGCCGCTGCGCACCCCAATCGCCGGCAAGCCGGCTCCCACAGTAACAGCGGCGCGGCCCTACCCGTGGGAGCAGGCTTGCCGGCGATAGGGCCCACAGCGGCACCGCCTCACTGCTGGTCGTTGTAGTGGAACTTGGGCATTTCCCAATGAAAACGAATGGCCAGCAAGCGCACCAGAAAGCCGCCGAACAAGGTCAGCAGCATCGCCTGCTCGGCCGGCAGCTTGAAATACACGCACCCCAGGTAGAACCACGCCGCCGCGAACGACACGCTGGCATACAGCTCACGGCGAAACACCAGGGGAATGTCGTTGCAGAAGATATCCCGCAGGATCCCGCCAAACACCCCGGTGATCACCCCGCTGATCGATGCCACCAGCATGCCCTGCCCCATCTCCAGCGCAGTCATGCAACCAATCAGGGTAAAGGCCACCAGCCCCAGGGCATCGAGCACCAGGAACAGCGAGCGCAAGCGGCGCATCATCGGCGCGATGAAAATCGTCAGCAGCGCGGCAAGGCTGGTCAACACCAGGTATTCCGGGTGCTTCACCCAGGTCAGCGGGTAGTGCCCGAGCAGCACGTCGCGCACCGAGCCGCCCCCCAGGGCGGTGACGCAGGCAATCAGCACCACGCCAAACCAGTCCATGCCGCGACGGCCGGCAGACAAGGCGCCGGTCATGGCTTCGGCGGTGATGGCGATGAGGTAGAGCATCAGCAACATGGTGCGGGTCCGTGCGAGAAAGGCGCGCAGTCTAACCAGTTGCCCAAGGCACCAAAAGAGGGCGCCGATGGATTATCTGCGCCCCTGCGGCTCACACCTTGATGAAGTGCTGGCGATAGTGGCGCAGCTCGGCGATCGACTCGCGGATATCGTCCAGCGCCAGGTGGGTGCTGCCCTTCTTGAAGCTGTCACGCACCTCCGGCGCCCAGCGTGCAGCCAGCTCCTTGACGGTGGAGACGTCGAGGTTGCGGTAGTGGAAGTAGTTTTCCAGGCCGCGCATGTGGCGGTAGAGGAAGCGGCGGTCCTGGCAGATGCTGTTGCCGCAGATCGGCGACTTGCCCTTGGGCACCCACTGCTCGAGGAAGGCGATGGTCTGCGCCTCGGCCTCGGCCATGCTGACCTGGCTTTCGCGCACGCGCTGGGTCAGGCCCGAGGCGCCGTGGGTGCGGGTGTTCCACTCGTCCATGCGCGCCAGCACTTCGTCGCTGTGGTGGATGGCGATCACCGGGCCTTCGGCCAGGGTGTTCAGCTCGCTGTCGGTGACGATGGTGGCCATCTCGATGATGACGTCGTTGTCCGGATCGAGGCCGGTCATTTCCAGGTCGATCCAGATCAGGTTCTGTGGGTTCTGCATGCAGGGCTCCTCGTATAGGCGCTCATATTAGCCTAGCGGGCATGGCCTGCGCATGCGCACTGCAACGCCAGGGGCCATGGTCCGGCGCCTGGCGTGCTAAACTGCCCGCCGATTTCATTCGCCCCTCCACGGAACCTTCATGGCCAAACGCCAGCTCAATCGCCGCCAGAACTGGCGCATCGAAAAAATCCAGAACGAACGCGCCGCACGCGCCGCCAAACGCGAACAGCATGCGCTGCAGGAGCTGGAGGGGGGTGACCTTGGGCCTGAACAACTCGGCCTGGTGATCGCCCACTTCGGTGTACAGGTCGAGGTCGAGGCCCAGGACGGCGAAGTCGCCGGCCAGGTGTTCCGTTGCCACCTGCGGGCCAACCTCCCAGCGCTGGTCACCGGCGACCGCGTGGTATGGCGTGCGGGCAACCAGGGCATTGGCGTGATCGTCGCGCAGATGCCGCGCAGCACCGAGCTGTGCCGGCCGAACAACCACGGCCAGCTCAAGCCGGTGGCGGCCAACGTCGACTTGATCGTGATCGTCTTCGCCCCGGCCCCCGAGCCGCACCCGAACCTGATCGACCGCTACCTGGTGGCCGCCGAGCACGCCGGTATCCGCCCGCTGCTGCTGCTGAACAAGGCCGACCTGATCGACGAGCACAACGGCCCCGGCCTGCACGCGTTGCTCGAGGTCTACCGCGAGCTGGGCTACCCGCTGCTGGAAGTGTCGGCGCACCAGGGCGATGGCATGCAACGCCTGCAGCAGATGCTGGACGGGCACATCAGCGTGTTCGTCGGCCAGTCGGGCGTGGGCAAGTCATCGCTGGTCAACAGCCTGCTGCCGGATGCCGGCACCCGCGTGGGCGATCTTTCCGAATGGTCCGGCCAGGGCACGCACACCACCACTACCGCGCGCCTGTATCACTTCCCCAATGGCGGCGACCTGATCGATTCCCCGGGCATTCGCGAATTCGGCCTCGGCCACGTCAGCCGCAGCGATGTGGAAGATGGCTTCATCGAATTCCGCGACCTGTTCGGCACCTGCCGTTTCCGCGACTGCAAACATGACCGCGAGCCCGGTTGTGCGCTGCTCAAGGCGCTGGAAGACGGCCGCATCAAGCCGCAACGGATGAACAGCTACCGCTCGATCATTGCCAGCCTGCCGGAAGACGCCTACTGATCTGTAGGATTTCTTACCGCAGAAAGTAGGACGATTCCGGATTTAGCGTCATCTATTGCTCCCACCGCTGCTTTCCCTGATGGTCATGGCTTCTATCAGGGAGGGCAACCGCGATGCCGGTGTTCATCAGCTACCGCCACGAAGAGCGGCTTGACGCCTTCATTCTCAACGAGCGCCTGCTGCTCGAAGGCATCCCCGCACAACTGGTCCTGTTCGACTTCGACGGGCAGACCAGCGAAGACCTGTATGGCAGTTTCTGCCAGCACATGAGTGATGCGACCCACTGGATAGGCCTGCTGCCAGAAGCGTTCAGCGAAGAGTGGTGGACCGCCTGGCTGCTCGGGGCCGCGGTAATGGCCGGGCGCCGGGTGAGCTTCTTTCAACCCACCGGCGATACGTTGCCGGCGCACCTTTGCAAGTGGCCGGTGATGCGCGAGCGCACGCACATCGACCTGTTCGTACGGGCCTACCACGACGAGCGCACCTTCGCCCGCGCCCTGACCTTGCCAGCGCCTGGCGGCAGCTGGGCGGACCGGGACAATGCGGACTACTTCCATGCCGACCTCAAGGCCAAGATCCGGCGGGGGTTTTGAACGCCGGCAGGGGCTGCAAAGCGGCCCCTCAGGCCTTACTGGTCCTTCGCCTCGTCCATCTTCAAGGTGCCATCCTCGAAGATGTTCAGCTTCTGGCGCAGCTCACGCGGCTGCATCGGCGCGTCATCGGCACCCGGCGCCGCCGAAGCGCCCGGTGCAGCACCCGCAGGTGCCGGCGCCTGGGCCGGCGGCGTCGCCTCTGGCGTGCCCTGCTCGCCCTCGATGTTGCGCTGGGCTTTCTTGGTCAGGACGATGATGTCGATACGGCGGTTGACCGGGTTGAACGGGTCCTTGCGATCGAACAGCGACGACGAGGCGTAGCCCACCACGCGCGCCACCTGGTCATCCGGGTAGCCACCGGCCACCAACGCACGGCGCGCGGCATTGGCACGGTTGGCCGACAGTTCCCAGTTGCCGAACTCACCGCTGCCCGAATAAGGCTTGGCATCGGTATGGCCACTGATGCTGATCTTGTTCGGCACCGCCTTGATGGTGTCGGCCATGGCCAGCAGGATGTCCTCGAAGTACGGCTGCAGGCGCGCGCTGCCAATGTCGAACATCGGCCGGTTCTCGGCATCCATGATCTGGATGCGCAGGCCGTCCTGGGTGATCTCGAACAGGATCTGGTCCTTGAACTTCTGCAGCTGCGGGTTCTCTTCGACCTTGTTCTGCAACTCCTGCAGCAACAGCTCCAGGCGCTCGCGCTCCACCTGCTCGGCCATGGTCTCGACCTGGTCCTTGTCCAGCTGGATGCTGGTGTCAGGCGTAGGCTCGGACTTTTCTTCCGGGTTGATGGTCTTTTCCGGCGCCAGCTGGGGCGATCCGCCCAGGTCGATGACGTAGGGCGTACCACTCTCGGAGAAGCCGATCGGGTCCTTGAAGTAGCCGGCAATGGCGATCTTCTGTTCCGGCGTGGCGGTGGACAGCAGCCACAGCACCAGGAAGAACGCCATCATCGCCGTGGCGAAGTCGGCGAAGGCGATCTTCCAGGCACCCCCGTGGTGCCCGCCACCATAGCGCTTGACGCGCTTGATGATTATCGGCTGATTGTTTTCCATGGATCAGCGACCGCGAACCGCTTGTTCCAGCTCGGCGAAGCTTGGGCGATGCTTGGGGTACAGCACCTTGCGCCCGAACTCCACGGCCAGCGAAGGCGGCATGCCGGAGGCCGAGGCCACCAGCGACGCCTTGATCGACTCATAGAGGTTGAGCTCCTCCTTGGCATCGTGCTCCAGGCACTTGGCCAGCGGGCCGAAGAAGCCGTAGGCCGCCAGAATACCGAAGAAGGTACCCACCAGCGCCGCACCCACGTGCAGGCCAATGGACTTCTGATCGCCCTCACCCAGCGACGCCATGGTCACCACGATACCCAGTACCGCCGCGACGATACCGAAGCCCGGCATGCCGTCGGCAATGCCGGAGACCGCGTGCGACGGGTGCTCGAGCTCTTCCTTCATGCTCAGCAGCTCCATGTCGAACAGGCCTTCGAGCTCATGGGGCGCCATGTTGCCGGTGGACATGATGCGCAGGTAGTCGCAGATGAACGCGGTCATGCGCTCATCGCCCAGCACCGCAGGGTACTTGGCGAAGATCGGGCTGGCCGCGGCGTCCTCGATGTCGCCCTCGATGGCCATCATGCCCTCGCGACGGCTCTTGTTGAGAATCTCGTAGATAAGGCCCAGCACTTCCAGGTAGAAGGTGTGGGTGAAGCGCGAGCCGAACATCTTCATCGACTTCTTGATTACATGCATGGTCATGTAACCCGGGTTGGCCTGCATGAAAGCGCCAAAGGCCGCACCGCCGATGATCAGCACTTCGAACGGCTGGATCAGCGCCGCGATCTTGCCGTGGGAGAGCACATATCCGCCGAGCACGCTCGCGAATACGACGATGATGCCGATAATTTTAGCCATAGGTTCAAAGCACTTGCTGTCGTGGTCAGGGTGAGGGACGGGAGCTTTAAAACTCTTCTTCTACTTATCGGCAGAACTGCGCCAGACTATAGCCACATAATGAGAAAAGCCAGTTTGGACTGATGTCAAAATGCCAATGGAATCCAAGGTGTCCACTCAGAATCCGCGTACCCTAGAGGCCTGGGTAAAACTGCTCGACGGTGTGCGTGTACCGGTGCCGAAGCAGAGTTACGACCGGGTCATGAGCGCCATCAACGATAGCCGCCGCTCCTTGCGCGACATCGCCGAACTGATGCAGGACAGCCCGGCCCTGGTGCTGTCGGTGATGCGCGAGGCCAATCACTCGGCCAACGCCAGCCAGGCCGAACCGGCCGAGAGCCTGGAAATCGCCCTCAACCGCCTGGGCCTGGCGCGCACCCGCGAGCTGCTCACCCGCCTGCCGGCAGTGCCGGAGGCCGAGGTTCCGCCGGTGCTGGGCCAGTTCCTGATGATCAGCCAGCATGCCGCGCAGCAGGCCAGCGGCCTGTTCGCCAGCCGCCTGGCGCGGTTGTGGCAGGAAATCCACTGGGGCAGCCTGCTGTTCCTCTCGCCGCTGTGGCCCATGGCGCTGACCTGCCCCAAGCTGCTGGACACCTGGGAGCTTCGGGTTATCCACAAGGGCGAAGAGGCCGCCGAGGTCGAAGAAGAGCTGTTCGGCGTGCGCATCATGGCCCTGTGCCGAGCCGTGGCCGAACAATGGCGCCTGCCGCAGTGGGTCACCCAGGGCTACCGCCTGCTGCTCGAAGAACGCGAGCAACTGGCCCAGGTGCTGAGTATCGCCCGCGACGAAGACCTGCTTAGCCAACAGCACCGCCTGGACGAAACACCGGGCCTGCGCCGCTGGTTCAACCAGCCCGCCAACACCGTGCTGCTGGCCAACAACCTGGCGCTGGCCGCCCAGGTAGGCTGGGACAATCCGCACCTGCTGCGCTGGCAGCTGCTGACCGCGCTGTACCTGCAAACCTCGCTGGAAGACGTGCAGCAGCAGGTTCACCAACAGGCTGCCGCCAGTGCCCGGCGCCATGCCCGGCACGCGCTGTTCCACCCGGCCGAGGCATTGCTCTGGCCCTGGCAGCAACGCCGCCCGCACCCCGACATGCTGGCGCCACCACCGCCCAACGCCGAGCAGCTCGGCCTCTGGCGCACCCTGTGCCAGGGCCTGCTGGCCCAGCCCAGCCCGTTCAGCAATGGCGTGCACCTGGCCACCCAGGCGCGCGAAGCCCTGCAGGCATGCGGTATGCAGCGCATCCTGCTGCTCAACCTGGACAAAGCCAACGACCTGCTGCGCGTCCAGCAAGCGGCCGGCCTGCCGAAGGAGGCGGCGGCAATCGCCCTGCCCCTTACCCAGAACAAACTGCTGCAGAAGCTGGTCAGCAAGGCCGGGCAACTGCGCCTGACGCCAGAAAACCACGGCCAGTTCTCTGCCCTGTTGCCGCCGGCCCTGCGCGCGCTGTTTCGCAGCGAACACGTGCTGCTGCGCTCGCTGGCGGTCAACGACCAGGTGCTGATGCTGGCAGTGGCCGACCAGGGCGGCAAACCGCTGGCCGACGTCAGCGTGCAGGCCTTTGGCAAAACCGCGCAATGCATCGAACGCGCCCTGGCGGTGTTTGCCAATCGCAATGCCTGACCCTTGCGCTACAATCGCCCCCCTCTTTCCACACTGGAGACCGTGGATGACAGACTTTTCCGGATTGCCCCTGGTGATCGAGCCCGAGGATCTGCTGCCGCGCCTGGGCTCAGCGCAACTGATCCTGGTCGACCTGAGCAGCGCCAACCGCTATGTCAGCGGCCACATCCCCGGCGCTCGCTTCGTCGAGGGCAAGCGCACCCAGCTGGGCCTGCCGCCTGCGCCCGGCCTGCTGCCGGCCGTTGCCGACCTGGAGAAACTGTTCAGCGAACTCGGCCATCGCGACGATGCCGTCTACGTGGTCTACGACGACGAAGGCGGCGGCTGGGCCGGGCGCTTCATCTGGCTGCTCGACGTGATCGGCCATCGGGCCTATCACTACCTCAACGGCGGCATCCAGGCCTGGCCGGCCGACAAGCTGGTCACCGAAGTGCCGCCTGCGGCCAACACGCCTGTGCGCCTGCACGTGCATGGCGAGCCCACCGCCACCCGCGAATACCTGCAAAGCCGCCTGGGCGCCGACGACCTGGTCATCTGGGATGCCCGCGCACCGCAGGAATTCAGTGGCGAGAAGGTCTTGGCAGCCAAGGGCGGGCATATCCCCGGCGCCATCAATTTCGAATGGACCGCCGGCATGGACCTCAACGACCACCTGCGCATTCGCCAGGACATCGCCGAAGTCCTGCAGCAATTGGGCATCACGCCCGACAAGGAAGTGATCACCCATTGCCAGTCACACCGCCGCTCCGGTTTCACCTACCTGGTGGCCAAAGCCCTCGGTTACCCGCGCATCAAGGCCTACGCCGGGTCGTGGAGTGAATGGGGCAACCACCCGGACACGCCTGTAGAAGTTTAAGGAACCTGCATGAAATCCCGTTTGTTCATCATCAGCCAGTACCTGCTGCCGCACCACCTGCTGTCGCGGTTGGCCGGCTGCGTCGCCGAGTGCCGCGCACGCTGGTTCAAGAATGCCTTCACCGCCTGGTTCGCCAAGCGCTACCAGGTGAACATGAGCGAAGCGCTGGTCGAAGACCTGAGTGCCTACGAGCACTTCAACGCCTTCTTCACCCGTGCGCTGAAGCCGGGCGCGCGCCCGCTGGACGAAACCCCGGGGGCGATCCTCTGCCCGGCCGACGGTGCCGTCAGCCAGCTCGGCCCGATCGAGCACGGCCGCATCTTCCAGGCCAAGGGCCACAGCTTCAGCGCCCTGGAGCTGCTCGGCGGCGACCCGGCCCTGGCCGCGCCGTTCATGGGCGGCGAGTTCGCCACCATCTACCTGTCGCCCAAGGACTACCACCGCGTGCACATGCCGCTGGCCGGCACCCTGCGCGAGATGGTCTATGTGCCGGGCCGCCTGTTCTCGGTGAACCAGACCACGGCGGAAAACGTCCCTGAACTGTTCGCCCGCAACGAGCGCGTCGTGTGCCTGTTCGATACCGAGCGCGGGCCGATGGCCGTGGTGCTGGTCGGTGCGATGATCGTTGCCTCGATCGAGACGGTCTGGGCAGGCTTGGTCACGCCGCCCAAGCGTGAGCTGAAGACTTTCCGCTATGACGAAGGCAGCCGTGCGCCGATCCACCTGGACAAAGGTGCGGAGCTGGGCCGCTTCAAGCTGGGCTCCACGGCCATCGTGCTGTTCGGGCCGGAGCAGGTGAAATGGGCCGAAACCCTGGGTGCCGGTTCGGCTACCCGCATGGGTGAGCTGCTGGCGGTGCCTGCGCAGGGTTGATTCGCCCTCGGGGCTGCTTTGCAGCCCTTTCGCGACACAAGGCCGCTCCTACAGGGGATCGCGTACACCTGTAGGAGCGGCCTTGTGTCGCGAAAGGGCCGCAAAGCGGCCCCAATATTCCAGATCAGACGCGGGCGTCGCGGTCGCGCAGCCCCAACAGATACAGCACCCCATCCAGCCCCAGGGTCGAAATCGCCTGCTTGGCCGACTGACGCACCAGCGGCTTGGCACGGAAGGCCACACCCAGGCCCGCCAGCGACAGCATCGGCAGGTCGTTGGCCCCGTCACCCACGGCAATCGTCTGCTCCAGCTGCAAGCCCTCTTCGCTCGCCAGCTGCTGCAGCAGCTCGGCCTTGCGCTGGGCATCGACGATCGGCTCCACGGCCACGCCGGTCACCTTGCCGTCGACCACTTCCAGCTCGTTGGCGAACACGTAGTCGATGCCCAGGCGCGCCTGCACCTGCTTGGCGAAGTAGGTGAAGCCACCGGAAAGGATCGCGGTCTTGTAGCCCAGGCGCTTGAGTTCGGCGAACAGGTTCTCGGCGCCTTCGGTCAGGCGCAGGGAAGCGCCGATCTCGTCGAGCACGCCGACATCCAGGCCCTTGAGCAGCGCCATGCGCTCCTTGAAGCTGGCGCGAAAATCCAGCTCGCCGCGCATCGCCCGCTCGGTGATGGCCGCGACCTGCTCGCCGACGCCCGCCGCCTTGGCCAGCTCGTCGATGACCTCGGCCTCGATCAGCGTCGAGTCCATGTCGAACACCGCCAGGCGGCGGTTGCGGCGGAACAGGTCATCCTTCTGGAAGGCAATGTCGATGCTCAGCGCTTCGGACAAGGCAAAGAAGTCGGCGCGCAGGGCCTGGGCATCGCTCGGCACGCCACGCACGGAAATTTCCACGGCAGCCTTGCCTTTTTCGCTCGCGGCATCGAGGCCGACGCGGGCAGACAGGCGCTCGATGCGCTCGATGGTCAGGCCGTACTGGCTGATGACCGCACTCACCCGCTGCAGCTGCTCGGGGGTGATCTTGCGGCTGAGCAGGGTGACGATGTGGCGAGCCTCACCGTGGCCATCGGCCCAGTGCTGGTAATCGGCCTCGGAAATCGGCGTGTAGCGGGCCTGCAGGTTCAGCTCATGGGCCTTGGACTGCACGCTCTGCAGCAGGCTGGTGGCCACTTCGTTGTCCGGGATATCGACCAGGATGCCGAACGACAAGGTGCCGTGCATGACGGCCAGGCCGATGTCGAGGATGTTCACACCGCCCTGGAGCAGGACGCCGGTAATTGCGGCGGTGAGACCGGGACGGTCCTCACCGGTGATGTTGATCAGGACGATTTCGCGCACAACCTGGCTCCGACTTCGATGAAAAATGCGCATTCTACCGATTTTCCGTGACCATCGGGCGCCATCGATACTTTGCCGACAAAACACGGGTCGCTATACTGCGCAACACTTTTCCGCCACTAAGAGCCGCGCTCTGTGAACCGGCCCACGCCCGTCAAACCAGACAACTTCTTCCTCATGATCTTCCGAGCCCTGCGCCAACGTCGCGTTCCACTGGCACTGCGCATCGCCAGCACCAACATTTTCCTGGTGGCGCTGGCGTTGGTGATCTATGCCTGCGTGATGGGCCTGCAGTTCAAGCAGGCCATGCACGAACAGGCCGACGCCCTTGGCCAGAGCCTGACCACCCAGACCGCCACCTCGGCGACCGAGCTGCTGGTGTCCAACGACATCCTCAGCCTCAACGTGCTGCTGGGTAACCTGGTGAAGAACCCCTTGGTGGCCCATGCGGCGATCTACAGCGTCGACAACCGCATCCTCGCCGAGGCCGGCCAGCGCCCGCGCAACAGCCTGCTGGGCGAGACGCAAGGCCTGTACCAGACCAAGATCACCTTCCAGGACGTGACCGCCGGGCAGTTGCGCATCAGCCTGGACATGAACCAGTTCCAGCAGCCGATGCTGATCAGCCTGCAGAGCATGGGCATCCTGGCCGCGATCCTGCTGGCCCTGGCGCTGAGCCTGAGCCTGCGCCAAGGCCGCCACATCACCCTGCCGCTGCTGCAGCTGCGTGTCTGGCTGCGCGACCCGCACCCCTACACCCCGGCGATCGACCGCCAGGATGAGATCGGCGATATCGCCCGCCAGCTGCACGCCCGCCTGGCTCCGCCGCCACCGCCGGAGCCGGAGCCTGCGCCTGAAGAAGAACCTGAAGACGAGTTCGACGACCTGCACGAGGCTGCGCCCGCGCCGGCGCCCAAAGCTGCGCCACGCGCCAAGGTCACGGCCGACGTCGACGAAGACGACGACGAGGCCTTTGCCGGGCTGCTGGACGAAGAGCCCGCACCCAAGCCGACCGTGGTCAAGTCCGACGAACCGCAGTACACCGCAGTGCTGGCGGTGCAGCTCGGCTCCCAGGAGCAACTGCGTCGCCTGCCGCGCACACGCCTGACCGAACTGCTGGAGCGCTACCGCGACTGCCTGGAACAGGCGGCGTCGCTGTACGAGGGTGAAACCTTCACGCTCAATGACGGCAGCACCCTGGTGCTGTTCCACAGCAGCGACTGCGGCGAGGACTACCTGACCAACGCCATTTGCTGCGGCGAGCTGCTGCGCGCCCTGGGGCACGCCCTGCAGATCGAGGTAGCCGACAGTGGCATCACCCTGCAACTGCAGCTTGGCCTGACCCTGGGCGACGACCTGCAGGGGCTGGAGCAGGTCGACCTGCTGCTGGAGGAAAAGGCCCAGGATGCCCTGGCGCTGTCCCAGCACAGCCGTAACCTGCTGCTGGTGGAGCGGCCGATCAGCGATGACGCACTGATTCGCCAACGTGCCCGTATTCGGCCGATTGCCAGCCCTGAGGGCGCCTGCTGCGTGGAGCGGCTGATGGAGCCTTATCCGTCGATGCTGGAGCGCCAGCTGGCGCGGATGCACGAGCGCAGGGCGTAAGGCCAAGCGCCGCTGTTCGTAGGAGCGGCCTTGTGTCGCGAAAGGGCCGCAAAGCGGCCCCAGCAATATCAGCAGCGCCGCGAGATCCTGGGGCCGCCTTGCGGCCCTTTCGCGACACAAGGCCGCTCCTACAAGGGCATGCGTCAAACCAGGCAATAAAAAAGCCCGCACATGTGCGGGCTTTTTCGTGACTGGCGCAAGTATCAGAACCGATAGACTTCCATATCGGTACGGATCGGCGAAGCCATCGGGATCTTCGACTTCTCCGGCTCCTTCTTCACCTGCACCGGTGCTGCAGGCTTCTTCGGCGCCTCCTCGGCGATCGCCGGCTGGTTGGCCAGCGGCTTGACCGCCGCGCTCAACTGTTCGGCCAGCTTCTGCAACAGCTGCCCCTGAGCCTGCACCTGCGACGACTCGGTACCCTCATGCTGCTGCTCGAGGTGAACGATGCGGTTGTCGCGCACATGGCCACGGCGGTCGAGCAAACGCCATTGGGCGTCGAGAATCGCCGGCTGGTTCTTGCCCGAGTCCAGGCGGGTGATCGACAGCAACACCTGCACGTCTGGCGAGAAGCCGGTGCTGGCCGGCGACAGCACAACGCGCTGGCTGTCCAGGCGCCAGGCCAGCTGACGCACCAGCAGTTGATCGATGTCTGCCGACAGGCTACCCGCCCAACGACCGTCGGTCGCCGAACTCAGGCTGCCATCGGCCTGGCGCTGCAGGAAGGTTTCACGTTGCAGGTAATCGGCAATCGACACCGGGCCGAGCACCACGGCCATGCCCGCACTTTGCGAAGGCTGGCCAGGATCACCGCTGTCGAGCTGATACAGGGCAACCGGCTGATGCATGCTGCATCCGCTCAGCCCCAGCAAGCCCGTCATCAACAGCGCAAATGGAAGGCGCAGAAATTTCATTCATCCCATCCAAGCGGTCGCCCCCGGCAAACCGCAGTGATACTGATATTCGTTCATTCGGGCACACGGCCACGCCGGCACCGCAAGGGCACTATCATCCGCGAAATATCGGCCCGACTCCAGCATTTCCGCCTGGAACGGCGCTGAAAATGCCGTTCCAGACCACTCATCGGGTCAGGCCGGGCCTTCTACCTGCAACCCATCGACACGCTGGAAGCCGCGTGGCAGCTTGCTACCACGCCGGCCGCGTTCACCCTTGTAATGCTCGAGGTCGTCGGGCTTCAGTGACAGGGTACGCTTGCCGGCTTGCAAAACAAGGGTCGCACCCTCGGCAATCACGGCCAGGTCGGTGACATATTCTTCACGACTGGCCACTCGATCACCTGGCACGCCAATGATCTTGTTGCCCTTGCCTTTGCCCAGCTGCGGCAGGTCGGCCACCTTGAACACCAGCAGGCGGCCTTCGGTGGTCACTGCCGCCAGCCAGTCCTGCTCACGGTTGGCCACCGGGCGCGGGCTCATCACCTTGGAGCCGTTGGGCAGGCTGATCAGGCCCTTGCCGGCCTTGTTCTTGGCCTGCAGGTCTTCACCCTTGACCACGAAGCCGTAGCCGGCGTCGGACGCCACCACATACAGGGCATCGTCTTCAGGCAACAGCACGCATTCGAAGGTCGCGCCCGGCGGCGGCGTCAGCCGGCCGGTCAGCGGCTCGCCCTGGCCCCGCGCCGAAGGCAGGCTATGGGCTGGCAGTGAATAACTGCGCCCGGTGGAGTCGATGAGCACGGCAAATTGGTTGGAACGGCCAGCGGCTGCGGCCTTGAAGCCATCGCCCGCCTTGTAGGAAAGGCCGGTGGCATCGATGTCGTGGCCCTTGGCGCAACGCACCCAGCCCTTCTCCGACAGCACCACGGTGACAGGCTCAGTCGGCATCAGCTCGTTTTCGGACAGCGCCTTGGCCTCCGCGCGCTCGACGATCGGCGAACGGCGCGCATCGCCGTAGGTTTCGGCATCCTTGATCAGCTCGCTGCGCACCAGCTTGCGCAGCTTGGCGTCGCTGCCCAGCAGGGCCTGCAGCTTGGCCTGCTCCTTGAGCAGCTCGTCCTGCTCGCCACGGATCTTCATCTCTTCCAGGCGCGCCAGCTGACGCAGGCGGGTCTCGAGGATGTATTCGGCCTGGATCTCGGACAGCTCGAAACGGGCGATCAACGCCTGCTTGGGGTGCTCCTCGGTGCGGATGATGTGGATCACTTCATCCAGGTTGAGGAACGCGGTGAGCAAGCCTTCCAACAGGTGCAGGCGCTTCTCGACCTTGTCCAGGCGGTGCTGCAGCCGGCGACGAACGGTGCCGATGCGGAACTCCAGCCACTCCAGCAGCAAGGCGCGCAAATTCTTCAGCTGCGGCCGGCCATCGAGGCCGATGATGTTGACGTTGACCCGGTAGCTGCTTTCCAGGTCGGTGGTGGCGAACAGGTGCTGCATCAGCTCGGCCGCATCCACCCGGTTGGAGCGCGGGATGATGACGATACGGCAGGGGTTCTCGTGGTCCGACTCGTCACGCAGGTCGGCGACCATCGGCAGCTTCTTGGCCTGCATCTGCGCGGCGATCTGCTCCAGCACCTTGGCGCCGGAGACCTGGTGCGGCAGCGCGGTGACGACGATGTCGCCGTCCTCGACGCGGTACACCGCACGCATGCGGATCGAGCCACGGCCGCTTTCGTAGATCTTCAGGATCTCGGCACGCGGGGTGATGATTTCGGCTTCGGTCGGGTAGTCGGGGCCCTGGATATGCTCGCACAGCTGCTCGAGGGTGGCCTTGGGCTCGTCGAGCAGGCGCACGCAGGCGCTGGCCACTTCGCGCAGGTTGTGCGGCGGAACGTCGGTGGCCATGCCCACGGCAATGCCGGTGGTGCCGTTGAGCAGGATGTTCGGCAGCCGCGCCGGCAACACCGCCGGCTCCTGCAGGGTGCCGTCGAAGTTCGGCACCCAGTCCGCGGTGCCCTGGCCCAGCTCGCTGAGCAGCACTTCGGAATAGCGCGACAGCCGCGCCTCGGTATAACGCATGGCGGCGAACGACTTCGGATCGTCCGGCGCACCCCAGTTACCCTGGCCATCGACCAGCGTGTAGCGGTAGCTGAACGGCTGCGCCATCAGCACCATGGCCTCGTAGCAGGCCGAATCGCCGTGGGGGTGGAACTTGCCGAGCACGTCGCCGACGGTACGCGCCGACTTCTTGTGCTTGGCATCGGCATCGAGCCCCAACTCGCTCATGGCATAGACGATGCGTCGCTGCACAGGCTTCAGGCCATCGCCGATATGCGGCAGGGCCCGGTCCATGATCACGTACATGGAGTAGTTGAGGTAGGCCTGTTCGGTGAAGTCAGCCAACGAACGGCGTTCGACGCCGTCGAGGCTGAGTTCCAGTGAGTCGCTCATGCGGGCCTCGTCATTTCAGGTTCTGGCGCAGCAGCATGGTGCCGCCGCGCTGGGTAAATTCAAGTTGTTTCAGTGCGCTCATGCCGAGCAGCACGGTTTGCCCATCCAGCCCGGGCACCACCAGGGCGCGCACGTTCTGCAGGCGGATATCGCCAAGCTGCAGGCTGTCCAGGCGCGTGCGGTAGCCTTCGGTACGGCCATTGGCGGTACTGAGCATCACCGGGCTGCCACGCTGCAGGGCCAGGTCGCGAGCCAGCACCTCGGGGATCGCCACGTCGGTGGCGCCGGTGTCGAGCATGAAATGCACCGCTTGGCCATTGATCGCGCCATCGGCCACGAAATGGCCCTGGCCGTTGCCCAGCAGGCGCACCTCGATGAAGCCTTCGCCATGCGCCGATTGCACCTGGGCATTGGGGTTGCTCTGGCGCGTCTCCCAGTCTCCGAAGAAACGCGTGGCGAGGAACATCGCCGCCGCCCAGGCGACGATCATCAGTACCCTGCCCGCACGCTTGCCCGGTGCCTGGCTCATGGTTTGGCGCTCCAGCCACCTTGCGGTGCGTCGAAGCGCCAGACCACCGGCCGGCTTTCGCCATCGGCGCGGTCGCCGTTGTTGTTGTCGATACCGACCCAGGCGCCCTTGGCGTCGATCACCAGGGCTTCGGCCAGGCCGAACGGCTGATCGTAGAGGCGCTGCGGCACCAGCGCATCGGCGGCGAACGACCAGCAGCGCTCGACCTTGCCGCTGTCGGCATCACGCCGGCAGATGCGGTAGGCATTGCGCTCGAGGGTGAACAGCTTGCCCTCGAACCAGGCCAGGTCGGCAAAATCCCGCGCCAGCGCCCGCGCGTTGGGCATCTGCGGCGGCTGCATTTCCACCCCGGCCTCGCTCAGCAGCACGCAGGTGGCGCCGCAGGTCCACACCGACTGCTGGCGCTCGATCGCCACCAGCCCGCGGCGCTCGCGCTCGGCGGCCAGCCACAGGCGGTCGCCGGCGGGGTTGATCGCCAGGCCTTCGAACAAGGCGTTGAAGTGCAGCAGCATGCCGCTGGCACGGGCCTGGCGAATCATCGCCGGGTCGATCTTCAGCCAATCCGGCTCACCTTCGAGCGGCAATTGCAGCACCGCCGCATGGGCTTCGCTGACCAGGTAGATGTTGTCGGCCTGATCGCAGGTGATGCCTTCGTAGTCCAGCTCGCCTCCGCGGATGTACGACGCGGCCCAATTGCGGGTCTTCAAGCCCCAGGGCAAGCCGCTCTCCGGCACCGGCGGCGGCGTGAAGGTCAAGGGTTGGGCGCGCCACACGCTGCCTTGCTGGTCGAGGCGGTAGATGCGGTCGTCGTCGCGGTCGGAAACACCCCACAGCGCACCACGGCAAATGGCCAACCCGGAAAGGTTGCCACCGCGCATGCCGTCGATTGGGTGCTCGGCTACCAGCTTCAGCTCTGGCCAGTTGCCCGCCAGGCTTGGCAGGGCAACGAGGCTCAGCAGCACTGCGGCCAGCAGACGAATCAAACCAGGACCTCGGCCAGGTTGCCTTTGGTTTCCAGCCAGTTCTTGCGATCGCCTGCGCGTTTCTTGGCCAGCAGCATGTCCATGATCTCGGTGGTGCCCGGCAGGTCGTCCAGGGTCAGCTGGACCAGGCGACGGGTGTTCGGGTCCATGGTGGTTTCACGCAGCTGCGGCGGGTTCATCTCGCCCAGGCCCTTGAATCGCGTGACCTGTGGCTTGCCGCGCTTCTTCTCGGCGACCAGCCGGTCAAGGATGCCGTCGCGCTCGGCTTCGTCGAGCGCGTAGTAGATTTCCTTGCCCAGGTCGATGCGGTACAGCGGCGGCATGGCGACATACACGTGGCCGGCTTCCACCAGCGGGCGGAAGTGCTGGACGAACAGGGCGCACAGCAGGGTGGCGATGTGCAGGCCGTCGGAGTCGGCGTCGGCGAGGATGCAGATCTTGCCGTAGCGCAGCTGCGACAGGTCGGCGGCGCCGGGGTCGACACCGATGGCCACGGCAATGTTGTGCACTTCCTGGCTGGCCAGCACTTCACCGCCGTCCACTTCCCAGGTGTTGAGGATCTTGCCGCGCAGCGGCAGGATCGCCTGGAACTCCTTGTCCCGCGCCTGCTTGGCCGAACCACCGGCGGAGTCGCCCTCGACCAGGAACAGCTCGGCGCGCATCGGGTCCTGCCCGGCGCAGTCGGCCAGTTTGCCCGGCAATGCCGGGCCCTGGGTGATGCGCTTGCGCTCGACCTTCTTGCTCGCCTTCAGGCGGCGCCCGGCGTTGCTGATGGCCAGCTCCGCCAGCTGCATGCCCACTTCGGGGTGGGCGTTGAGCCACAGGCTGAAAGCGTCCTTGACCACGCCCGAAACGAAGGCCGCGGCCTCGCGGGACGACAGGCGTTCCTTGGTCTGCCCGGAGAATTGCGGCTCCTGCATCTTCATCGAGAGCACGAAGGTGATGCGTTCCCAGACGTCTTCCGGCGCCAGCTTCACCCCACGTGGCAGCAGGTTGCGGAACTCGCAGAATTCGCGCATCGCATCCAGAAGGCCCTGGCGCAGGCCGTTGACGTGGGTACCGCCCTGGGCGGTGGGGATCAGGTTGACGTAGCTTTCCTGAACGCTGTCGCCACCTTCGGGCAGCCACAGCAAGGCCCAGTCCACGGCTTCCTTGTTGCCGGCCAGGCTGCCGCAGAACGGCTCGTCAGGCAGACGCAGGAACTCGCTGACCGAGTCGACCAGGTAGGAGCGCAGGCCGTCTTCGTAGTGCCACTCGACCTTCTCGCCGCTGGCCTTGTCCTCGAAGCTCACCAACAGGCCCGGGCACAGCACGGCCTTGGCCTTGAGCACGTGCTTGAGGCGGCTGATGGAGAATTTCGGCGAATCGAAATACTTCGGGTCCGGGCTGAAGTACACACTGGTGCCGGTGTTGCGCTTGCCGACGCTGCCGACCACTTCCAGCTCGCTGGCCTTGAAGCCGTCGGCGAAGGTCATCTGGTACTCGTTGCCGTCGCGCTTGACGCGCACGCGCACCTGGGTCGACAGGGCGTTGACCACCGAGATACCAACGCCGTGCAGACCGCCGGAGAACTGGTAGTTCTTGTTGGAGAACTTGCCGCCGGCGTGCAGCTTGGTGAGGATCAGCTCGACACCCGACACGCCTTCTTCGGGGTGGATATCCACCGGCATGCCGCGGCCGTCGTCGCTCACTTCCAGCGAGTGGTCGGCATGCAGGATGACCTGGACCGACCGGGCGTGGCCGGCCAGGGCTTCGTCGACGCTGTTGTCGATGACTTCCTGGGCCAGGTGGTTCGGCCGGCTGGTATCGGTGTACATGCCCGGCCGCTTGCGGACCGGGTCAAGGCCCGAGAGGACTTCGATGGCGTCTGCGTTATAGGCGCTAGCGCTGGGATTGGCCATGGGTTCTCGTCGTCAGTCTGGTGAATGCGAAAAAATCAAAATACAGAAAAATCGAGTGCCGCGTATTGCTGCCGGGCAACCCCGGCGAACGCCAGCAGGGCCGGCAGCTGCGCGGCAAAACCCTGGTAGCTGTGGTCGCCACCGGCCTGGATGCGCAGGGCACAGGCTCGGTAATAGCGTTCGGCGTCGCGATAGTCCAGGGTTTCATCGGCGGTCTGCAACCACACTTGATAGCGGCTGGGGTCTTTGAGTGCCGGCACTTCCAGTTCGGCCAACGCCTGTACATGGTCGTGGGTCAGCTCCCAGGTTTCACCGGTGTAGTGGTTACGCTGGCTGCCGAGATAGCCGTCGAAGCGCTTGTGCGGGGTGACTGCCGGGTTGACCAGCAGCGCCTTCAGGCCATGGCGCTCGGCCAGGTGGGTGGCATAGTAGCCGCCGAGCGAACTGCCGACCAGCAGCGGCGCACCCAGCTCGGCGATGGCCGCTTCGAGCTGGGCGATGGCCTGGCGCGGGTGATGGTGCAAGGCGGGCAGGCGCAGTTGGGCCGATAGCCCGAGCTGCTGCATCACGGCCTCTAGTTGGCGCGCCTTGGTAGACAGTGGAGAGCTGTTGAAGCCATGGATATAGAGGATGGAACCCGACATGCTGCCCCCGGAATCTTAGGCTTCGCGCCCGTGGGTGCGGGCGCAGGGATGCGCAGTGTAGCGTGTTCGCCGGGTTTTGGCGCCGCGCCAGGTTTTTCGCAACAATTTCGGCGGCGCCTTGCGCCCCAATCGCCGGCAAGCCGGCTCCCACTGGGCCTTCATGTGGGAGCCGGCTTGCCGGCGATTGGGCTGCGCAGAAGCCCCAGTTTCTCAATACCCCGGGCTGTCAAAGTCGAGCCTGACTTCGAAGTCCGTCGCTCGCTCCACCCCGGTCTCCAACCGCCCGTCGGCATGCAGGCGCAGCCACCGATACCCCGGCTGCTCCTCGCTCACCTTGAAGTCCTCGCTGCGCGCCGCGAACTGGATGCAGGTGGACGGCGTGGCCAGCAGGCGCAGGCCATCGCGCACTTCATCCCATGGCTGGTGGATGTGCCCCCAGAGCAGGGCCTTCACCTGTGGATAACCCGCCAGCCGCTGCATCAGCTCATCGGCATTGCGCAGGCCGATCGGCGCGATCCAGGCGCAACCGATATCCACCGGCTGGTGGTGGCAGCACACCAGGCAATGCCGCTCACCTGCCGTTGCCAGGGCCTCGTCGAGCACGGCCAACTGGTCCTGCGCAAGCAGCCCATGGGTCGCCCCTAGCACGGCCGTGTTGAGCATCACCACGCGCCAGCCACCCACGTCGGTCACTGCCTGCACCAGTTGCGGCGCCACCTCGGCCATCACCCGCGCCTCGTCATGGTTGCCCGGCAACCAGCGTGCAGACGCCCCCAGCCCGGCGGTCAGGTCACGAAATGCCTGGTAGGACGCGACGCTGGCGTCCTGGGACAGGTCCCCCGTGCACAGCAGCAGGTCGATACGCGGCTGCTCGCGCCGCACCTGGTCGATCACGTGGCGCAGGCTGTCGCGGGTGTTCAGGCCCAGCAGCGTGCCCGCCGGGTCGGCGAACAGGTGAGCGTCGGTCAGTTGCACCACATGCACGGGTGCCGGGGAAGGGTCTGGGTGCGGCAACGGCCGTCTCCTCGAGCGGATTCAGCGGGAATTATGGCGCTGCAGCCGCGCCGCGCAAACCGTCGAAGCAGACTGCCGTCACATTTCAGCGCACACTTGCCAGTTCGTGGCCGCAGGCCAGGCAGTGGCTCAGCCATTCGCCGAGGAACAGGTTGAGCTGGGCTTTCTCGTCCGGCTGGTGCATCGCTTCGTTGGGATACGGGTAGATGCTGCGCAGGCGCCGGGTGTGCTCGGCGCTGACCACTTCGGCCATGCGCGCATCGTGGTACACCTGCACTTCCAGGTGTGGCACCGGCAGCCAGGGCAGGCTGTGCTCCTGACGCACCCGCAAGGTGGTGGTGTAGGGGCAGGCCAGCAACACGTCGAGCACCAGCACGCCCAGCATCTGGTCGCCCTGGGTCATGCCGATGCGCCGCGAGCTCTGAGTGGTGCGCATGTCGGGCAGCAGGCGCATGAGCCGGGCATAGTTGGCCTCGCAGGCTGCTTGCAGCCCGGCCAGGTCGACCCGATAACGCTCACGCAGCAGGTTCACTTCCACATACCTCGGACTTCATCGCGGTTCAGGGCCAGCCATTGCAGGCCGATGATGGTCGCCGCATTGCAGATGCGCCCATCGCGCACAGCTTGCAGGGCATCCTCGAACGACCACACGCGTACCCGGATGTCCTCGCCCTCCTCCTCCAGGCCATGCAGGCCACCGGCACCTTCGCTGGTGCAGCGCCCGAGGAACAGGTGCACGTATTCATCACTGCCGCCCGGCGAGGGGAAATAACGCGTCATCGGCCACAGGGCACTGAAGGTCAGGCCGGCTTCTTCCTCGGCTTCACGGTGGGCCACTTCTTCCGGTTGCTCGTCCTTGTCGATCAGCCCGGCGACCATCTCGATCAGCCAGGGGTTGCCGACCTTGTCCAGCGCACCCACCCTAAACTGCTCGATCAGCACCACTTCATCGCGCTGCGGATCGTAGGGCAGCACGCACACGGCGTCGTGCCGCACGAACAGCTCACGGCTGATCTCGCGGCCCATGCCGCCAGCGAACAGCTCGTGGCGCAGGCGCAGCTTGTCGAGCTTGTAGAAGCCCTGGAAGCAATTGGCCCGCTCGATGATCTCGAAGCCCTTGGGCACTGAATTGAACGCGTCTGACATGGAAATCCTCATTACCTCAACTACCGCTTCGCGCCATCCTACTCTGCACGCCTGCCGGTTTCATCCCTTTCCGGCAACCGTTCGCCCAGTCGGGACAGCACGCCTTCTCTCTGTTAGCTTAGTGGCGAACTGAAGGCCGCGCAGACGGTCAAAGGCCGACTTTTCCCTGTTCTGCAAGGATCATCATGACACTTGTCAAACTGACTTCCGTGGCGGTGCTGGCCTTGGCCCTGGGGGCCTGCCAGAGCCTGTTCACACCCAACTACCGCGCCCCGCTCGAGGTCAAGCGCGACGCCTGGGAGCACATCAAACCTGGCTGCAGCGCCAGTGACTGCCCGCTGGTGAACATCGACACCGTGCACTTCCCGGCCCTGCCAAAACTCGACGCCATCGTCGAGAAGCGCCTGCTGCAGCTCACCGAAGACAACCAGCATGGCACCGCGCCGGCCACCTTGCAGGCCTACGAGCAGCAGTACCTGGCCACCGCCGACAAACGCAACAGCAGCTACCTGCAAGCCAAGGTACGCGAGCAGCATGACGGCCTGGTGATCGTCGAATTGTCGAGCTACCTCGACAGCGGCGGCGCCCACGGCATGCCCGGGCGCGCCTTCATCAACTATTCGCGCAAGCAGGACAAGGTGCTGACCCTGCAGGACATGCTGGTGCCGGGCCAGGAAGACACCTTCTGGAAGACCGTGGAAGAATCCCACCGCGCCTGGCTGATCAGCGTGGGCATGGACAAGGACGCCGAGTTCGTCAAGACCTGGCCGTTCCAGAAGTCCCCGCACATCGCCCTCACCTACGGCGCGGTAGTGGTCAAGTACGAGGTCTACACCATCGCGCCCTATTCCATGGGCCACGTGGAGCTCAAGATCCCCTACCCGCGCCTGAACGGCGTGCTCAAGCCTGAACTGTTTCCCGGCCGCGGCTGAGGCTCAGTAGCGCATGCAGCCCACCTGCCAGCAGCAGTGCTGGCAGGGTCGCACCCAGCGACGGCGCCTGCGCGGCGATCAGGTGATAGACCGCAACACCCACCACCCAGGCCAGCAGCGCCTGCCAGTGCAGCCCGTCGATCTGTGCCGGGGCACGGCGGCGGCGCACCAGGTAATGGTCCACCAGCACCACGCCGAACAGCGGCGCGAACACCGAACCGATCAGCAGCAGGAAGTTCTCGTACTGCGCCAGCGGCGCCAGCAGCGCGATCAAGGTGCACAGCACGCCGATGGCCAGGGCCAGGTGCTCGATCTTCACCGGCACCAGCAAGCCGCTGGAAACGGCAGCCGAATGGATATCGGCAAAGGCCTTTTCCGACTCGTCCAGCAGAATCAGCAGCAACGGGATGCCCATGCCGGCGCCCGCCAGGGCCAGCAACAAGGCATTGACCTCGCCGCTCGGGGCAAAGGCCAGGGTGTAGGCCACGCCCAGGCTCATCAGCCAGGTATTGCCGATGAAGTAGCCCAGCACGGTGCCGCCGAACACGCGCTTGGCACTGCTGGCAAAACGCGAGTAGTCGGCGATCAGCGGCAGCCACGACAGCGGCATGGCGATGACGATGTCAAAGCCCACGGCCAGCGACATCGAACCATCGCCACCGAGGTTCCACAATTGGGCCAGGTCGGCCTTGGCGAACAGGTTCCAGGTCAGCCACAGGCAAGCGCCCATCAGCACCCAGATGCCCCACTTGCGCAGGATCTTGCGCACGAAGGCCAATGGCCCGCTGACCGCCAGCAGGGTGGCCAGGCCGCCGAAGCACAGGGTCCAGAGCATCGGGCTGTTCCACAGGCTGTGTTCGCCGAAGGTGCGCGCGCCCAGCAGGCTGGCGGCGTCACGCATGACGATGATTTCGAACGCGCCCCAGCCCACCAGTTGCAGCAGGTTGAGCAGCGCCGGCAGGCGCGCGCCGTGGCGGCCCAGGCTCAGGCGCAGGGTGGCCATGGCCGAGAGGCCGGTGTCACTGCCGATCACGCCGGCGGCGCCCAGCAGCAGTACGCCCACGCCCGTGCCCAGGGCGATGGCCAGCACCGCGCCGGCCAGGCCCAGGCCGGGGGCGAGCATGGCGCCCACTTGCAGGACCATCAGGCCGATGCCGAGGGAGAACCATAGGGAGAACAGGTCGCGGGCGCCGAACGGGCGCTGGCTGGAAGGGACCGGATGGTCAGGGGAAAAATGGCTGGGGGTGGTCATGCTGATTCGTGCTCGCCAGAAAAAGTATTGAGGCCAATCGCCGGCAAGCCGGCTCCCACAGAAGGGTGTGGGAGCCGGCTTGCCGGCGATGCGGTGCGCCGCGCGCACTGCCCGATTGTTGTTGTCAAACCTTGTGGTACAGCTGGCTGCCTTCCTGGCGGAACCGCTCGGCCTGCTCGCGCATGCCATCCTCGACCGCCACGTCCACCGCCTCGATGCGCTGGTTGGCGGCGTATTCACGCACTTCCTGGGTGATCTTCATCGAGCAGAACTTCGGCCCGCACATCGAGCAGAAGTGCGCGACCTTGGCCGATTCCTTGGGCAGCGTCTCGTCGTGGAAGGCCCGTGCGGTGTCCGGGTCCAGGCCCAGGTTGAACTGGTCTTCCCAGCGGAATTCGAAGCGCGCCTTGGACAGCGCGTTGTCACGAATCTGCGCGCCCGGGTGGCCCTTGGCAAGGTCGGCGGCGTGGGCGGCGATCTTGTAGGTGATGATGCCGGTCTTGACGTCGTCCTTGTTCGGCAGGCCCAGGTGCTCCTTGGGCGTGACGTAGCAGAGCATGGCGCAACCGAACCAGCCGATCATCGCCGCGCCGATGCCCGAGGTGATGTGGTCGTAGCCCGGGGCGATGTCGGTGGTCAGCGGGCCGAGGGTGTAGAACGGCGCCTCGTCGCAGCACTCCAGCTGCTTGTCCATGTTCTCCTTGATCAGCTGCATCGGCACGTGGCCCGGGCCTTCGATCATGCACTGCACGTCGTGCTTCCAGGCGATCTTGGTCAGCTCGCCGAGGGTTTCCAGCTCACCGAACTGGGCCGCGTCGTTGGCGTCGGCGATCGAGCCCGGGCGCAGGCCGTCGCCCAGCGAGAAGCTGACGTCGTAGGCCTTCATGATTTCGCAGATCTCGTCGAAATGCGTGTACAGGAAGTTCTCCTGGTGATGCGCCAGGCACCACTTGGCCATGATCGAGCCGCCGCGGCTGACGATGCCGGTCACCCGCTTGGCGGTCAGCGGCACGTAGCGCAGCAGCACGCCGGCGTGGATGGTGAAGTAGTCCACGCCCTGCTCGGCCTGTTCGATCAAGGTGTCGCGGAACAGCTCCCAGGTCAGGTCCTCGGCGATGCCGCCGACCTTTTCCAGCGCCTGGTAGATCGGCACGGTGCCGATCGGCACTGGCGAGTTGCGGATGATCCACTCGCGGGTTTCGTGGATGTGCTTGCCGGTGGACAGGTCCATGACCGTGTCCGAACCCCAGCGGATGCCCCAGGTCAGCTTGGCCACTTCTTCCTCGATCGAGGAACCCAGCGCGCTGTTGCCGATATTGCCGTTGATCTTCACCAGGAAGTTGCGGCCGATGATCATCGGCTCCAGCTCCGGGTGGTTGATGTTGGCCGGGATGATCGCGCGGCCGCGGGCGATTTCCTCGCGCACGAATTCGGCAGTGATTTCTTTCGGGATGCTCGCGCCGAAGCTGTGGCCGGCGTGCTGCTGGCTGAGCAGGCCGGCGGCGCGGGCCTCCTGCAGCTTCATGTTCTCGCGGATGGCGACGTATTCCATCTCGGCGGTGATGATGCCCTGGCGCGCGTAGTGCATCTGCGTGACGTTGGCGCCGGCCTTGGCCCGGCGCGGGTTGCGCACGTGGGCGAAGCGCAGCTTGGCCAGTTCGGTATCGTTCAGGCGCTGCTGGCCGAAGTTGGAGCTCAGGCCGGCCAGGCGCTCGGTGTCGCCGCGGGCGTCGATCCAGGCCGAGCGCACATCGGCCAGGCCTTTGCGCACGTCGATGATGACATTGGGGTCGGTGTACGGGCCGGAGGTGTCGTAGACCAGCACCGGCGCGTTGCTTTCGCCGCCGAAGTCGGTGGGCGTGTCGTGCAGGCTGATTTCGCGCATGGGCACGCGGATGTCCGGGCGCGAGCCTTCGACATACACTTTGCGCGAACGCGGGAAGGGTTGCACCGACTGCTGGTCGACTTGCGCCGACTCGCTGAGGTTGATCGTTTTTTCTTGTTTGCTCATCACAGGCTCTCCAGACGTCTTCCTTGCGGGTGGAATGTCGGGGAGAACCTGAAAGACGCGAACGCACCCCTTGACGGGTGTGCAGTGCCGGATGGAGGGGTGCCTTGAGCTGCATGCAGCTGCGACATTCCCGGACCTGGCACAAGAGGCTCCCCGGGAAGGCGAGCAATCTTGTTCCCTACGCAGGCGCTAACCTGATCAGGTTCAACGGGATCCGCACCTCTGCGATCTCAGCCTTTGCTTCAAGGCACCCCGACAAGAACATGCGCAGTCTAGACTGGAGTGGTCGGCTAAGCCAAGCGGGTAAAACGTAGCGATGATGAAAGGCGCACTCGGCGATTGTTGCCGACTGCTCACGGCACTACACTGGCCCGTCATTCGATACTCAACAGTTCAGAAATTACAATTTCGTACAAGGATTGCCTCTTATGCTGCGCAAACTCTCACTGGCGATTGCCGTGTCTTGTGCGTCCAACGGAGTGGTCTGGGCAGCGGATGTGCCCACGACGGTGAAGACCGATCTGGTCAGCGTCTACCAGGAAGCGGTAGACAACAACGCCGATCTTGCTGCCGCCCGCGCCGATTATGGCGCCCGCCGCGAAGTGGTGCCCCAGGCCCGCGCCGGCCTGCTGCCGAACCTCTCGGCCGGTGCCGAGATGCTCAGCACGCGCACCAAGCTCGACGAGCCGTCGACCACCAGCAACCGCAGTGGCAACTCGTGGAACGCCACCCTTTCGCAGCCGATCTTCCGCGCCGACCGCTGGTTCCAGCTGCAGGCAGCCGAGGCGGTCAACGAGCAGGCGGCGCTGGAGCTGTCGGCGACCGAGCAGAACCTGATCCTGCAGACCGCGCAAAACTACTTCGCGGTGCTGCGCGCCCAGGACAACCTGGCCGCGACCAAGGCCGAGGAGGCCGCCTTCAAGCGCCAGCTCGACCAGTCCAATGAACGTTTCGATGTCGGCCTTTCCGACAAGACCGACGTGCTGCAGTCCCAGGCCAGCTACGACACCGCGCGCGCCAACCGGATCATCGCCGAGCGCCAGGTGCAGGATGCCTTCGAGGCGCTGGTCACGCTGACCAACCGCGAGTACAGCTCGATCCAGGGTGTGGTCCACACCTTGCCGATCCAGGTGCCGACCCCCAACGACGCCAAGGCCTGGGTGGAAACCGCCGGGCGCCAGAACCTCAACCTGCTGGCCACCAACCATGCCGTCGACGCCGCCGAGGAAACCTTGCGCCAGCGCAAGGCCGGGCACGCGCCGACCCTCGATGCGGTGGCCCGCTACGAGAAAGGCGACAACGACAACTTCGGCTTCAACAACCCCTCGCCCTTCCCCGGCCAGCGCTATGGCGGCGACGTTGAGCAGACCAGCATCGGCCTGCAGCTGAATATCCCGATCTACAGCGGCGGCCTGATCAGCTCGCAGGTGCGCGAGGCCTACCAGCGCCTGAGCCAGAGCGAGCAGCAGCGCGAAAGCCTGCGCCGCCAGGTGGTGGAGAACACCCGCAACCTGCACCGCGCCGTGAACACCGACGTGGAACAGGTGCAGGCACGCAAGCAATCGATCATTTCCAACCAGAGCGCGCTGGAAGCGACCGAAATCGGCTACCAGGTCGGTACCCGCAATATCGTCGACGTGCTCGATGCCCAGCGCCAGCTGTACACGTCGGTGCGCGACTACAACAACAGCCGCTATGACTACATCCTCGACAACCTGAGCCTGAAGCAGGCCGCCGGCACCCTGAGCCCGCAGGATTTGATCGACCTCAAGCGCTACCTGAAGGCTGACTACAACCCGGACAAGGACTTCCTGCCACCGGACCTGGCAGCCGCTGCCGCCAAGAACTTCGAGCGCAAACCCTAAGCTGCCGGCTCGGCCCTGAAGGGGCGTCTCTTCAGGGCTTGCCTAGCATTTCTGACAGTTACGCAGCTTTGCACTTCCTCCTACATTCGCCGAAAGCGTTCGCCAACATCGGCCAATGAGGATGGAAAGAACATGAACTGCAAGCAGAACCAGTAGAACCCGGACTTCATCTACCTGAACAAGACCGGCGAGGTCGGCACCGTCAGCCTCGCGCCGGGATCCAAGGACTTGCTGCTCCTTACCGGCAACTCGGCCTTGGAGGACAGCGCCTTCACCGTGACAAGCCTGGATCGCGAAAAACAGGAAACCCTGCTGGCCACGCACTATTTCGAGCCAGGTGACGAGCTGTTCTTCGGGCTATCGGCCCAACCCCGCCAAGACGGCACCCTGTTCCTCGCCGGCGCGCTGTGGGGCGATGATCTCTACCCGGCGTTTGCAAGGCTCAAATCGACCGGCTCGCTGGACACCTCGTTTGGTGACTCTGGCACCAAGGTCCTGCGTGACCTGGCATCGAGGCAGGCTACCCCGGCCAGAGCCTTGAGCGTCCAGACAACGGCGATGGCAAGCTACGCAGCACCCTCGTCCACCTCCCACATCACCCTGCCGGGCGGTGGCTACCTGGTCGCGTCGGCAGAAACCGGTTACTTGCTGCGCCTCAAGGAAAACGGCGACCTCGACTGCAGCTTCGGCGATGGCGGCAAGCTCAAACCAGCGCCACAAGGCGCCGAGGGCTTCGAACTGACCAATGCTGCGCTGCGCAGCGAAGACGTGATCGTGGTCATCGGCAATGCTGGCGCCAAGGGCATCATTGCCACCTACGACATGTCCGGCAGGCCGATCGATGGTTTCAACGGCAAGGGAGTGGTGACGCTCGAGCATGAAGACAGCGTGAACCTGATGAACCTGACCTTCTCGCCCGACCAGCGCGCGGTGACGGTCGTTGGCATGACTCACGTGAATGGCCAGCGAAGGGCGCTGGTGGCGCGGCTCGATGCCCTCGATGGCAGCCTCGATGCGGGCTTCAACAACGGCCGCCCCTTCCACCTCGAGCTCAAAGGCTACGAGACCTCGTTCCTGCAGGTGGCCTCGCGACTGAACAAGCGCCAGGAGGAGCGAATCTACGCTGTCGGTGGCGTCATTGCCTTCCCCACTCCAGGTTTCGTCGCTGCCGCTTTCGACCAGCATGGCCTGGTGCAGGAAGAATTCCCGGAAGGCGTGGTAATCGGCAAAGAAACTACACTGGCAAACAGCATGCTGTTGCTGCAGGACCCTCCCCGCCTGGTAGTCGGCGGAGGGATCCGCATGAAAGACAGCAATGACTTCCAGGGCTTCGTGGCCCTCTATCCACTCAGCCTGTGACAAGCCGCCCCAGGGCGTCCAGCAACCGCTGCAGCGCCCCCTGATTACGCTGCATCACCGCCTGCCCGGCCGCGCCCATGCGCCGGGCATCCTGCGGCAGCTCGATGAGCCGCCGCACGGCCTCTGCCAAGCCATCGGCATCATCCACCTGCTGCAGGGCGCCTGCCTCGCGCAGCATCGCGCTGATCTCCAGGAAGTTGAACACGTGCGGCCCCATGATCACTGGCAACGCCAAAGCCGCAGGCTCGAGCGGGTTGTGCCCGCCGGTGGCGACCAGGCTGCCGCCGACGAAGGCGATGTCGGCCAGCGCATACAGGAACAGCAACTCGCCCATGGTGTCGCCCAGCAGCACCTGGGTCTGGGCGTCGACCGCCGTGCCGGCGGAACGGCGTACCGTGGCGAACTGCTGGCTGCACAGGGCATGCACCGCATCGAACCGCTCGGGGTGGCGCGGCACCAGGATGAGCAGCGCATCGGCGTGCACCTGCAACAGCTTCTGGTGCGCCTGCAGGATCACCGCATCCTCGCCCTCATGGGTACTGGCGGCGATCCACACCGGGCGCTGATTCGCGCCCCACTGCTCACGCAGTGCCCTGGCGCGCGGCAGCAGTTGCGCGTCGATCTTCAGGTCGAACTTGATCGAACCTGTCACCTGCACGCACTCGGCACGGGCGCCCAGGTCGCGAAAGCGCTGCGCCTCGGTTTCGGTCTGCACGGCGATCAGGTTCATCTCGGCGAGCATGGGCCGGGTCAGCCTGGCAAAGCGTGCATAGCCACGGGCCGAGCGCTCGGACAAGCGGGCGTTGGCCAGGGCCACCGGAATGCCGCGCTTGGCGCACTGGTGGATGTGGTTGGGCCACAGCTCGGTTTCCATGATGATGCCCAGGCAGGGGCGCACATGGTCGAGAAAGCGCCCCGCCGCCCACGGCAGGTCGTAGGGCAGGTAGCAATGCTGGATGCGCGGTTCATCGGCGAACAGGGCGCGAATGCGCTCGGAACCGGTCGGGGTCATGCAGGTGAGCGTGATCGGCAGGTCCGGGTAGGCCTTGAGCAGCGCGCGCACCATGGGCGCGGCCGCGATGCTTTCGCCGACCGATACCGCATGCACCCAGATGCCGCCCTGGCGCATGGCCGGCAGGTTGCGGGCAAAGCGCTCACCGATACGCTGGCCATAGGCCGGCGCCTTGCGGGCACGCAGGTACAGGCGCAGCGCAACCAGTGGCAGGCCCAGGTGAAACAGCAGGGTATAGAGAGTTCTGTTCATGGCGGCGAAGTCTACCCGATCGCACGCAGGTGTACCGCAAAGCGCTCGGCCAGCCATTGCGCGGCCGGGCCCAAGGGCTCGTCGCGGCGCCAGGCCAGTTCCACCACCAGGGCAGGCGGGCGCCATTCGCTGTGCAGCTCGACCATCTGCGCCTGGTAGGTGGGGTACTGCACCACATGCCGCGGCAGCCAGGCCCAGCCCAGGCCGCGCATCAGCAGCTCGGCCATGGCGTAGAAGCTGTCGGCGCGCCAGACCTGCGGGCTGATCGCCTCGCCACCAGGGTAGCCGCTCTGCTGCGGGGTGATGAGCAATTGGCGGTGGCGTGCCAGCTGCTGGCGGGTGACCCGGCCTTCACGCGCCAGCGGATGGTCGACCGCACACACCGTGACCATCTCCACACTGCCCAGGGTGCGCCGTTCCAGCGCGGCGGGCATGCTTTCGTGGTGGAAGAACAACCCCAGGTCCGCGCGCCGCTCCGCCAGCTTGCGCGCCACGTCGCCCTGGGCACCGCTGGCCAGTTGCACTTCCAGGTGCGGGTAGCGGCTGGCCAGCTCGTCGAGGCTGTCGATGACCGGCTGGTAAGGCATGGCTTCATCCTGGGCCACCCGCAACAGCGCTTCCTGGCCACGCATCAGGGCCAGTGCCCGGCCATCCAGGTGCTCGCACTGGCGCAGCAGTTCACGGGCATCCTGCAGCAGCGCCGTGCCGTTTTCGGTGAGTTTGGGCTGCCGGCCACTGCTGCGCTCGAACAGGGTGACGCCCAGGTCGGCTTCCAGCAGCGCAATGGCATTGCTGACCGCCGATTGCGCCTTGCGCTGCTCGCGCGCAACGGCAGAAAACGACCGCAGTTCGGCCACCCGGGCGAACAGCCGCAGTTGCTCCAGGTCCCAACGTTCTGCCATCAACCTATCTCCCATAACGATAGGTAATGACTTTACCGCATCCGAGGGGCGTCTAGAATGCTCGACCAGTCACCGGAGAATCGCACCATGAACGCCTACACCTACCTCGCCATCGCCATCTGCGCCGAAGTCATCGCCACCGCCTCCATGAAGGCGGTGAAGGGCCTGAGCACGCCGTTGCCGTTGCTGCTGATGGTGGTCGGCTATGGTATCGCGTTCTGGATGCTGACCCTGGTGGTGCGCAGCATCCCGGTGGGCATCGCCTATGCGATCTGGTCGGGCCTGGGCATCGTGCTGATCAGCGTGGCCGCGCTGGTGGTCTACGGGCAGAAGCTGGATGTGCCGGCGATGCTGGGCATGGCGATGATCGTTGGCGGGGTGGTGGTGATCCAGCTGTTCTCGAAAACTGCCGGGCATTGATGCGGGCTGTATACTTGCCAGCTGTCCCAGTCTTCGAGGTACCGCCATGCCAACCGCCATTTCCACTGACGTGCTGATCGTCGGCGCCGGGGTCGCAGGCCTGTGGCTCAATGCCCGGCTGCGTCGCCTGGGCTATTCGACCGTGCTGGTGGAACGCGCCAGCCTCGGCGGCGAGCAGACCATCAAGTCCCAGGGCATCATCCACGGCGGCACCAAGTACGCCTTGCACGGCGCCCTGACCGGCGCCTCCGAGGCCATCGCCGACATGCCGCGGCGCTGGCGCGAAGCGCTGGCTGGCAGCGGCGAGCTCGACCTCGGCCGCACCCGCCTGCTGTCCGATGCGCATTACCTGTGGTCGCCCGGCACCCTGGCCGGCAACCTCACCAGCTTCTTCGCCAGCAAGGCCGTGCGCACCCGGGTCGAACAGGTCAAGGGCGAGCAGCTGCCGCCGGCCCTGCAGGACCGCGCCTTCAAGGGCAAGGTGTATCGCCTGGCCGAGCTGGTGATCGACGTGCCCAGCCTGCTGGCCAACCTGGCCGAACTGGCAGGAGACAGCCTGCTGGCCGGCGAGCGCATCGAACCGCTGCGCGACGGCGACGAACTGCTCGGCCTGCGCGTCGACGGCCGCGAGATCCGCGCCCAGCGCGTGGTGCTGAGCGCAGGCGCCGGCACCGAAGAGCTGTTGCACGCCCTGGGCCTGCAGCAGCCCGCCATGCAGACACGCCCACTGCACATGGTCATGGCTAAAGGCGCCAACCTCAAACCGCTCTATGCCCACTGCCTGGGCGGCGGCACCAAGCCCAGGGTGACGATCACCACTCACCCGGCCGCCGATGGCCAATGGGTGTGGTACATGGGCGGCGACCTGGCCGAAGCCGACGGGGTCGCCCGCGAGCCCGCCGCGCAGATTGCCGCCGCGCAGAAGGAAGTCGCCCAGTTGCTGCCGTGGGTCGACCAGAGCCAGGTACGCTGGGCCACCCTGCGGGTGGATCGCGCCGAACCTGCGCAGTCCGGCCTGGTACGCCCGGACAACGCGTTTCTCGCCGACCAGCAGCGCCTGCTGGTGGGGTGGCCGACCAAGCTGGCCCTGGCACCGGACTTCAGCGACCGGGTGCTCAGCCACCTGGAACGCGACGGCATCCGCCCCCAGGCCCAGGCCGACCTGGCCGACCTGCCACGCCCGCCCCTCGGCGTAGCGGCCTGGGAGCAACTGCTGCCATGACCCTGCCGACCCTGCACGACTTCCACCGCCCCCTGGGCAGCACCGGCTTCAGCGTGTCGCCCCTGGGCCTGGGCACGGTCAAGCTCGGCCGCGACCAGGGCGTGAAATACCCCTCCGGCTTCACCATCCCCGGCGACGACGAAGCCCGCCTGCTGCTGGCCCAGGCCCGCGAGCTGGGCATCAACCTGATCGACACGGCGCCAGCTTACGGTCGCAGCGAGGAACGCCTGGGCCCACTGCTGCGCGGCCAGCGCGATGAATGGGTGATCGTCAGCAAGGTCGGTGAAGAGTTCGAGAACGGCCAGTCGCACTTCGACTTCAGTGCCGCCCATACCCGCAATTCGGTGGAGCGGAGCCTGCAGCGCCTGGAAACCGACCGCATCGAACTGGTGCTGGTGCATTCCGACGGCAACGATTTGGCGATCCTCGAGCAGACCGAGGTTTACCAGGCCCTCGCCGCGCTCAAGCAGGAAGGCAAGATTCTTGGCTTCGGCCTCTCCGGCAAGACCGTGGCCGGCGGCCTCAAGGCCCTGGAGCAAGGTGATTGCGCGATGGTCACCTACAACCTCAACGAGCAGGCGGAGCGCCCGGTGCTGGACTACGCTGCCGAACACGGCAAGGCCATCCTGGTGAAGAAAGCCCTGGCCAGCGGGCATATCTGCCTGGCGCCGGGTGTCGACCCGGTCCAGGCCAGCTTCGAGTTGCTGTTCTCCCACCCGGGCGTGAGCAGTGCTATCGTCGGCACCATCAATCCGTTGCACCTGGCCCATAACGTGGCCACCGTCGCCCGCATCCTGGGCCAGCATTGAGTTGACCCCACCCCAGGGCCTGGAAACGGGCCCGACGCAAGGAGGAGCCTCGTGCCGCGTACCCTGATCCGCAAGAACCCAAGCAACTTCAAGACGCTGCCACTGCATGTCGAGGCCACGGCCGAAAGCCTGGTCTACCAGAGCATCGGCATGCCGCTGAACTTCGCCCAGACCCAGCAGCGGCGCAAGGCCATCCAACTGCCTGACAACCAGCGCTTCGTGGTCGAGCTGGCCAACCTCGGCGTTTCAGTGCGCCTGACCCTGCACTGGCAGCAGCGTGATTACTGGGTACTGGTCCGGCAACGCCGCCAGGACCGTGGCGATGTGGTGCTGAAGCTGATCTCAGGCTATGTCCCGGCCCAGGAACTCAACTTGCCGCTGCACACTGCCGTGCAGGAAGTGGCCGAGGAATGCCTGCTGGAAACGCCAGAGGGCTGGCTGGGCGGGCGCTTCAACGACACCTGGCTGCCGGCGCCTTATGCCGCAGCCCTGCATTACCGCGAAGCCCTGCCCTTCGTGCTGACGCCAGAGTCCGGCGCCGCGCGCGCCGTACATTGCGGCAACCTGATGCTGTTGGAGCGCCCGCGTGCCTATGTTCACCTGCCAACGGCATCGTTGCAGCTGATCTACGACATGCGCCTGCAAGTGCCCAAAGAAGCCAAGAAGCTGAGCTTGTTCCACGTCGATGAACGGCTCGAAGGCGGGCAGCTGGTGGCACGGCTGAACCGCAAACGGCCAGACCTGTACCTGATGCCACTGCAAGACGGTCAGCCACTGGCCGAGCTGTACACGCTGAAGAAGGACGAACTGGTGCCGGCGAGCACCCGCGGGCTGTACCTGGCCGAAAGCTTTGCCAGGCAGAGCGGCTGGGTGGTTGCCGAGGAGCGCATCCGCTGGAGGGACTGGGTGAAGCAGCAGGGCCTGGTGGAGCGCAAGGCAGAGCCGGCCTCACACCTGCAGCGCTTTGGCGACAAGGCGCGGGCGCTGCTGGAGCGGGCGCGCACTACCCTGCACAAGTGATACGGGGCCGCCCTGCGGCCCCGGCTACATCAGTTCTTGCGGATTTTCTCGACGATCGCCGTGGTCGAGCTGTTCTCGACCAGCCCCAGCACTTTCACCGTGCCGCCATAGGCGCGGACGATATCGGCGCCGACCACCTGGTCGATGCCATAGTCACCGCCCTTGACCAGTACATCCGGCTTGACCTGGCTCAGCAGGTTTTCCGGCGTGCCTTCGGGGAAGCTGATGACCCAGTCCACCGCACCCAGCCCCGCCAGCACCGCCATGCGCCGATCGACGCTGTTGATCGGCCGACCCGGCCCTTTCAGGCGGCTGACCGACGCATCGTCGTTGACCGCGACGATCAAGCGATCGCCCTGGGCGCGCGCCTGCTCGAGGTAGGTCACGTGGCCGGCATGCAGGATGTCGAAGCAACCGTTGGTGAACACGATCTTCTCGTTGTGCGCACGCGCGTCGTCGATCGCCAGCAGCAGCTGCTCCAGGCCCAGCACACCACGCTCGGAACCTTCCTCGCGCTGGATCGCGCGGCGCAGTTCAGGTGCGCTGATGGCCGCGGTACCCAGCTTGCCGACCACGATGCCGGCCGCGAGGTTGGCCAGGGCCACGGCATGCGGCAGGTCTTCACCCGCGGCAATGGCCGCCGCCAGGGTGGAGATCACGGTATCGCCGGCACCGGTCACATCGAACACTTCACGGGCACGGGCCGGCAGGTGCAGCGCCGGCTGGCCGATGCGCAGCAGGGTCATGCCATGCTCGCCACGGGTTACCAGCAAGGCACCCAGGTCCAGGTCCTGCAGCAGCTGCAGGCCCTTGGCGACCAGTTCGGCCTCGTCGGCGCAGCGGCCGACGATGGTTTCGAACTCGCTCAAGTTCGGGGTGATCAGGCTGGCGCCGCGGTAGATGGAAAAGTCCTTGCCCTTGGGGTCGGCCAGCACCGGAATGCCCTTGGCACGGGCGGCCTGGATCAGGCTCTGGTGGTTCTTCAGCGCGCCCTTGCCGTAGTCGGACAGCACCAGCACCTTGACGCCCTCGAGCAGGCTGTCGACTTCAGTGCCCAGCGACAGCGGGTCGGTGGCAAAGGGCTCTTCGAAATCGATGCGCAGCAGTTGCTGGTGGCGGCTCATGACCCGCAGCTTGACGATGGTCGGCTGGTGGGCGATGCGCTGGAATACCGAGCGTACGCCGGCGGCCTGCAGGCTGTTGGCCAGGCTGTCGGCGGCCTCATCCTGGCCGGTCACGCCGATCAGCGAAGCCGGCGCGCCCAGGGCGGCGATGTTCAAGGCAACGTTGGCCGCGCCGCCGGGGCGATCCTCGATCTGATCGACCTTGACCACCGGCACCGGCGCTTCAGGCGAAATACGCGAAGTACCGCCATGCCAGTAGCGGTCGAGCATGACATCGCCGACCACCAGTACCGGGGCTTGATCGAAACGCGGCATGGACAACTTCATGGGCAACCCATATGAAAATAATGAACAGGGGCAGGATATTAGCACAGGGCAGTCGAGGGCTTTACGGCCAGATCGGGCCCTGGAAAATTCCAGTGACAATCGGGGCCGCAAGGCCCCGATCAAGGTAGGCTCAGGTGATATCGGCCTTGGTCGGCTCGTCCAGGCCCATGGCATGCAGGCGGGCATAATGGCCATTTGCAGCCAGCAGCTCGGCATGGGTGCCACGTTCCACCAGGCGGCCCTGGTCCATGACCAGGATCTGGTCGGCCTTCTCGATGGTCGACAGGCGGTGAGCGATCACCAGGGTGGTACGGCCTTGCATCACGTGGTCCAGCGCGGCCTGGATATGCCGTTCGGATTCGGTGTCCAGGGCCGAGGTCGCTTCGTCGAGGATCAGCAGCGGGGCGTTCTTCAGCAAGGCCCGGGCAATTGCCAGGCGCTGGCGCTGGCCGCCGGAGAGCAGCACGCCGTTTTCGCCCACCTCGGTGTCGAAGCCTTTGGGCAGGCGGTCGACGAACTCCTTGGCATAGGCGTCGGCCGCTGCCGCTTCGATGTCCGCGCGCGGGGCGCCGGCCAGGTCGCCGTAGGCGATGTTGTTGGCCACCGTGTCGTTGAACAGGGTCACATGCTGGGTCACCTGCGACACGTGCTTGCGCAGGTTGCGCAAGCGATAGTCCTCGATTTCCACGCCATCGAGCAGGATCTGCCCTTTGCTGTGGTGATAGAAGCGCGGAATCAGCGCCGCCAGGGTCGACTTGCCGCTGCCGGAGCGGCCCACCAGGGCAATCATCTGCCCAGGTTCGGCGACGAAGCTGATATCGCTGAGCACTTCGCGTTCGGTGTTCGGGTAGGTGAAGCTCAGGTTGCGCACTTCCAGGCGCCCCTGCACGCGCTCCTTCTCGACCGCGCCGGTATCGAGCTCAGGCTCCTCGTCCAGCTGCTCGAAGATGCTTTCGGCGCCGGCCAGGCCCTTCTGGATGGTCGAGCTGACTTCCGAAAGCTGGCGGATCGGCTTGGGCAGCAGGCCCGCGGCCGTGATGTAGGCCACCAGGTCACCGGCGGTGGACTCACCGCGCAGGAACAGCACCAGGAACATCAACGCGGCCATGGCGCTGTAGATCACCAGCTGCAGCATCGGCGTATACAGCGAACCGGTCTTGGTCATGCGCAGCTGCTTGTCGGTGTTGCTCTGGCTGGCGCGACCGAAGCGCTGCTGCTCGTAGGCTTCGCCGCCGAAGCTGCGCACCACACGGTAACCCTGGATGGTTTCGGACGCGACGTGGGTCACGTCGCCCATGGCCACCTGGATCTTCTTGCTCTGCTTGCGGAATTTCTTGCTGGCGACGCTGACCATCACCGCGATCACCGGCAGGATGGCGACCATCACCAGGGTCAGGTGCCAGTTCATCCACAGCAGGTAGGCGAACAGGAACACCACCGTCAGGCCTTCGCGGATAACCACCTTGATCGCGTCAGTGGCGGCGCCGGTGACCATGGTCACGTTGAAGGTGATGCGCGAGATCAGGTGCCCGGAGTTGTGGTTGTCGAAATAGCGGTTGGGCAGTACCAGCAGCTTGTTGAACAACTCGACGCGCAGGTCATGCACCAGGCACAGGGAAACCTTGGCCAAAAAATAGTTGCCCAGGAACGACCCCAGCCCCTGCCAGGCGGCGATCAGGATGATCAGCAGCGGCACCGCCTGCAGCAACTGCAGGTCGCGCAGGTACGGCACGTTGGGGAACAACACCGCTTCGGGGTTGCTCAGGCCATCGACGAAGTATTTCAAGATGCCGGCCAGCATGGGCTGGGTCGAGGCAAAGATCACGAAACCGATGATGCTCAGCAGGAAAATGCCGACATAGGGTTTCACGTAGCTCAGCAGCCGGAAGTAGATCTTCAGGCTGGAGGAATGCTCCGCCGGTCGCGGTGTTTCGGCCATCATCGAGCTCGCTGTTCAGGTTGAACCGGAAATTTTACCACAGGCGCCCTTTTCGGCACGCCCCCAGGGTAACAACATGGCCAGGCCGACCGTCAGCCAGCTGACGAACCATTCGGCGCGCGGGGTTCCGCTGATGCTGGCGGCATCGAACTGCATGGCCAGGGTCGAGTAGACCCACAGCGCGAGCAGGATCTTGCCCATCAGGGTATTCCGGGCACGCACGATTTCGCCCAGGGCGAACAGCCAGGCGGCGACCCACAGCAGCATGCCGGGCAGGCCTATCTCGATCGCGACGTGGGTGAACATGTTGTGCGAGTGATCGAACACCTTCCTCGCCGTTCTCACATCGTATTCGGCACCCAGCCCCAGCCCCGTCCAGGGACGCTCGCCGATCATCTGCAGCACCGCCTGGAAAATCTCCGGACGGTAAGAGGAGCCACGCTGGGTGATAACGTCGTAGACAAAGAAAAAGGCAAGACCGGTGGCAAGCAATGCCAGCACCGCGAAGAGCCGGCTATGACGGTCACGGAACCACAGCGGCGCAAGTACCACGGTAATCAGCAACGCCAACACCGCGCCACGGCTCTGGCTGAGCGCAATGAACGCTCCCAGGCATGCCAATGCCAGCACCCAGCCAAGCTGGGCGGCGCGCTGCCGAGGCATTTGATAGAGCAGCATCAGCACGGCCGCCCCTATTACATAGGCGCCGAGAATCGGGTGCGATATTTCACCGATGCCTTCGATACGATTCAGCAATGGCCGGCCTTGCACGCCATAGAACTTGACGATAGAGATCAGTGCGGCAATCGCCAGCAAGCCAGCACCGAGCTGCAGCAAGCAGCGAATGCGCGCGAGCCCGGCCTGGGCCAGCAAGGGGAACGCCATCAGAAACACCAGGATGTAGACCAGCCGCTTCACCTCACGCCCGGGATCCGGTGCAGTCGACCACACCAGCGTCAGCCCCGCCCACACCATCAATGCCAGCAGAGAGGCCCATAGCGCCGGCTGGAGCCGGAACGCCTGCAGATACACCGCCCGCGCCGACCACGCGAGCACCAAAGTAGGCAGCCATAAAAACAGCACCAGGCCTTGTTGATAAATCTTGTTGCTGGGCGCCAGGGCGATCGCCGCCACGAACCAGACCAAGCCAAAACCCAACCAGGCCCGTGCCCAGTTTTTTTCGTACAACATCCATTCCCCCGGTCACTCAAAAGACACCATCATGGTGCTACCGCATTATTTTCGGCATTATTGCCGGTCATTTTGTTCGCCAGACGACAAGGCTCAATTCATGCAATGCTCCCGGCTCAACCAGGTCGACTTCGATCAGCTGACACTTGGCGCCCAGGTGATAGAGGCAGACAGCCATGGCGCCAAAGTCTACCTGCTCGAGGATGGTAATTTCCTCAAGGTTTTTCGTCGCAAGCGTCTGATTTCATCTGCACTGCTGCGCCCTTACTCACAGCGCTTCATCGACAATGCCGAACGCCTTGCGCAACTGGGCATTCCCACCCTGCAGGTGATCAGCTATCACAAGCTCGACCTGCCAGGGCGCACGGCGGTGCTGTACCGCCCGCTGCCGGGACGCACGCTGTTGCAGATGTCGCGCGATATCGACTTCAGCTGGGCCACCTACCTGCCGCGCCTGATCGAACTGATTCGCCAGCTGCACCGCAGCGGGGTGTATTTCCGCTCGCTGCACCTGGGCAATGTAGTGGTAACGCCTGACGATCGCCTTGGCCTGATCGACGTGGCAGACATGCGTTTCCTGCGCCCGCCGCTGTCGGCACGGATGGTTCGGCGCAATGTGCAGCACATGGTGCGCTACATCGAACGGGAGAAGCTCGGCGACCGCTTCCCGCTCGCCGACTTCGAGGCGGCCCTGCTGGCGCGCTGAACCTCAGCCGCGCAGCAGGCTCGCCGAGCCATGCTGGAAGGCCAGCCAGGCCGCCTCCGGCGCCAGCGCCTGGCGCTGCCTGGCGGCCAGGGCCGCCGCGCCACACGCATCACAGTGCGCGATGGCATCGGCCCAGGCATCGAGATCGCCAACCGGCAGGTAGCGCCCCGCGCCTTCGAGCTGCTCGCGAAATACCGGCAAGTCACTGCAGATTACCGGCACATCGGCCATCACTGCCTCTTGCACCACCAAACCCAGGCCTTCGGCACGGGACGGCACCAGAAGCCAGTCGAGCGCGTTGTAGAGCTGGCGCAGGTCATCGCGGTAGCCGCACAGGTGCACCCGTTCGCGCAAGCCCAGCGCCTCGACCCGCGCCTGCAGCGCCCCACGCAACGGGCCGTCGCCGATAATTGCCAGGTGCAAGTGAGGTTGCAGGGCCGCGCCTTTGGCAAATGCCTCGATCAACATATCGAAACCTTTGCTCTCCACCAGCCGGCCCACGGCGCCAATCACCTGCTCGCTACCTGAGGGCAAGGCCAGCGCCTGTCGCGCCTGCTCCCGGCTCATCAAGGCGTGACGGAAGGTCTCTGGCTCCAGGGCCATACGCAAGGTCTGCACTGGCCGGCCGAGGTCTCGCTCCAGCGATTGCGCGAGGGTATGCGAAACCGCGGCGATGCTCAGGCGCTCGGCAGGCAATGCACTGAGCAGGCGAATGTCGCTGGCCTGCAAGCGGGTGCGCCCATGGAACAGCACTTTCGCCCGCACGCCAGGAAACTTCTGCAGCAATGGCAGCGCCAGGCGTGCAACACCAATGCCATCGAGCAGCAGCACGTCGGCCTGGGCTTCGGTCAGCGCCTTGCGCAGGCGCATGCGCAGCCATGGGCGCAACAGGCGCCACAGATGGCGCCCTTTCAGCGCCCGCTGAGGCATATGCCATTCACGCGTGGAGCCCAGCCCACAACACAGGCCACTGCCCAGCAGCAGCCAGTTGCTGATACGGGCATCGGCACCGGCATTGGACAACACCTGCCGGTGCACCTGGTGGATGGACATGTAGGGCGAACCGCCTGCCCACATCATGTTGACGATGTTCATGGGGTTAGTGCCCCTCTCCCGTGCAAGCCAGGTGGGACAGCGATGTCATTGAACAAAAAAAGATATTCCCAAGCCTACCAAGGCACCCATAACCAGCGTCAATGCCAGCTTTATCCGATCTCTCTGGCGCCGTTTGGCCTTGCGCTGAACCTCTTCGGGCAAGGTTACGTGGCTGCCAAACCCCGTGTGCAAGACTGCATCACCCTCCAGCGATACAGCTGTCAGATTTAACTCAGCATAGCGGCGGGAAAGCGCTTTCTCACCAGAATAGGCGGCAAATGGCGCACAGCGCTGATAATCGCTCAGGCGACGCAAGCCTGGGTTGAGCGAAAACGCCTGCCACTCGGCCTTTTCCGACAACAGAGGGTAGCAAGGCACCCCGGCGATCACCTGGCGATCACCCAGGTGAATGTAAGGGCTGTGGATCGCCAGGTCATGGGCATAGCTGCGCAACCAGACCTGCAACAGGTCGGGGCGCTCGCCCAGTACCGTGCGGGAATCTTCCACGAAACCCTGGCGATAGAACTGCCAGTCATCTTCACAGTGGAAGATGTAAGGCGTCCTGACCCGGCTATAGGCCAGGTCGATGGACGGCAACTGCCCAAGCTTGGGGCGGTTGACGAACACCGTGCAATACGGCTTCCAGTGCTCGGGCACAGCGCCGTGCACGGCATCGTCCCCCGAGTCTTCGGTAATCAATACTTCACGTACAGGCGCGGTGTTAAAGCGATCGAAACTCTCAAGGGTGTCCTTGAGCAGGTCGAATCGGCCGCAGCTGGTCACGACAAGCGTGACATCACTTTCTTCAGAAAAGCGCACCGGACTCCCTCCGCGTTGCGACAATCGACTTCCCGTTCCCGGTCCGTGAGCACGAAAGTTCTTTTGGTTAAATTCCCAACTTCAAGCGCAACCGCTGCCATGCGGACAGGGGTGGGTGCAGCCTCAGTGCCGGGCGCATGTGGTCGACGATGCTACGGCCAACTTCAGCAAAACTGAAACGGGAAACTGCCAAATGGCGCCCGTTTTCTGCAATTTGCCGTGCCAACGCAGGGTCGGCGCGCAACGTTTTCAGCTTTGCCTGCAGGGTCGGAATGCTGTCGTAGAACACCACGTTGTGCATGTCCTGCAGGCCCAGGGCGCGGTTTTCTTCCTCGCCCTGGTCGAATGCCAGCAGCACGCAACCGCAGGCCATGGCTTCGAAATTCTTGATCATGTACTCGCCCATGCCGACATCGGCACTGACGAAAAAGCGGATGCGGTTGAGGGTGTTGCAGTAGTCCTCGCCCGACTTGGTACGGGTCACCACCAGGTTTTCCACCCGCCCCAGCTCGTCCAGCAGCGCCTTGCGCCCACTGTAGGCGACGCTGTTGGTGCTGCCGACGAAGGCCAGTTCGATGTCACGCTCGCGGCCCTGGTCGTTGAGCAGCTGCTCATCGTAGCCCTTGGGCACGAAGACCGCATCGAACCCTTCCTGGCGCAGCCGCTCGCTGACCATGTAGCCGGAGCTGATGACCCGCGCCCAGGGCAACTTGCGGTAATGGGCGCTGAACTTGCCGGTGTACTTGCAAGGGATGTAGTTCTGGTAGGCATCGTGTTCGAGGATCACCAGGTTGGGCACCGTGCGGATGAACGCGACCTGGCGGATTTCCTGCTTGAAGCGCAGGAAGAAGACGATGCGGTCATAACGCTCGACCTGCACTTCACGCTTGAAGTAGCGGCGCAGGTTGCGCTGATCTTCGCTGGTCAGCCAGCGCAAGTCGCACTCGCAGTTGGCCGCGACGCCGTCGTACAGGCGATCGAGGATGGCCCGCTGTTCCTTCTGCACCAGAAATAGGACTTTCATTGCTTTCCTTTGGCGCTCTGCGCCTTCGCGGTCAACCATCAGCGTTGTTACAGCTCGCGGCGCCAGAACAGTTCATGGCGGCGCACGGCCTTGCGGAAGAATTCGTTCTCGCCGTAGGGCGAAGGCCGCCGCCCAGCCAGCCAGCGCTGCAGCAACCGGCGCAGGCGACGCTTGAACGGCGCCCGGGGCTGCAGGTCGTGCATCATGCCCAAGGCCATGGCCTTGTCGCGCTGGGTCGCCAGGTCCAGCACCAAGGTGCACGGCGCCCAGGCCTGCTCGGCGCTCATTTGCGGCGGCAGGGCCACGCCATCGCCGCTGTCACCCATCGGCCAGCGGTCGTTGTCATGCAGGTGGTTGGCGTAGCAGAGCAGCGTCTGCGGCTGCCACGCCAGGCCCTGCAGGGCCTCCAGCACAGCGGCCTGGGCACAGATATGGTCGGGGTGGGGGTCGAGCTGCGGGTGCGGCATGACCAGCACCTCGGGCTTGGCCATCTCCAGCAGCGCACGCAGGTCGGCCAGCAGGTTGCGCCAGGTCGGCGCGCCATCGCTGTCGCCCGGCAACGGGAACGGGTTGAACTGGCGGAACGGGCGAATATCGGCCATGTCCGCTTCGCGGGAGGCGGCCGGGGTATCCGGCGCGGCCTGCATGGCAGGCAGCTGCAGGCAGAAATAGCCCAGCTGCAGGCAATGCGCTTCCGGCACCCCGGCCCAGCGTGGCACGGCAATGCTGTCCCAGGCACGCAGGCGGCCCTTGAGGCGGGCGGCCTCGGCCTTGGCCAAGCCCATCTGCTGATAATGCTGGGCCTCGATCTCGCCAGCGGTCAGGGTCACCACCCAGGTTTCGTCTGCCTGGCTGTACAAGCCGTAGGCCGCCAGTTCCGCATCATCAGCATGCGGCGCAATCACCATCACCCGGCGCCGTTGCAGCTCGACACTGGGCGTTACCCACAGGCGCGGCTCGCCCAGCACGCGGCAATGACGCCCACGCACCCGCAGCGTACCCGCCTGCAGCGGTGTGGCCAGCCCGGTCAGGTTGAGAAAGCGCACCCCATCCACGCCCCGCTCGAACGCCTGGCTGTCGCTGCCCGAATCGGCCAGCAGCTCGACGCGCGGGTCGAGAAAACGCCCCAGCCAGCCGCTTTTTACCCGCACTTCGAGAATCAGCGTTTCATCGCCTTGCAGTAGCGTATCGGCCTTGAGCAGCCCGCCACGCCAGGTGACGGCGCCTTCACGGGTGTGCTCGCCAAAGCGGTAGGCATAGTCTTCGTTCGGTGCATAGAACAGGTGATCGGCGAACCAGGCCTCGTGCGCGGCCCACAGCAGTGGCAGCAGCAACAGCGGCAGCCACCACCAGGCGAACACGCCCAGGCACACCAGCGCGACCAGGCCAGCCAGCAGGCCCAGGCGCTTGTTGCGCCGGTGGCGCTTGAGCAACTGCTGCTTGCGACTCACGCCTGGTACACCGGCACGGGGTTGCACCAGCGGTCCTTGTACTCGCGGTCGGCACGACCGAACGAGAACCGCAGCGGCTTGTTGCGCGCCCGGGCATCTTCCCAGGCAGCCTGGGTGTTGAGGAAACTCAGCACGCTGCCGGGGCTGAACGCCTTGGTTTCAGGGTCGACGCCGCCGTTGACGTATTCGACGCTGACCCATTCCGGCGCCTCGACCCGATACACCAGCTGAATGGCGATGGGCTTGTCCTCGAGCATCAGCACCGAGCCGATCAGCAGCTCGCGCAAGCGCTCGATCACCTCGGCCATGCGCTCGGCGCCAGTGGCCGGGAAATTCCAGCGGCGCTGGAACAGGTCCAGGTACATGGCCGCGATCTCGCTGGCGCTGAACTCGCTGATCGGGCGTACCACGCCGCCCGCCTCTTCCAGCAGGCGCAACTCGCGGCGCTGGTTGTAGCGGAATTTCTTCGACAGGTCTTCAGGCGCCCTGGCCATGGCCAGTTGCTCCTTCTGTGCCTTGAGGCCAGTGAAGCGCCCTTGGCTCAGTTCGGACAGATAGCGCCCGGCATGGCGCAAAGGCGCCGCAGCATCGGCGGCGGCCGGCAGCAGGATCTCGGCATTACCCAGGTCGAACAGGCCCTTCTTGCCCGCGCGCTTGAGCACCTCCTTGGACAGCGCCAGGTGACGCCCCCAGGCAGGAATGGCCGCCTTCAGCTCGCCCGCCTGGTGCCAGCCCAGGTAACGCACGGGAATCTGCGCCAGCTCAGCGAGCTGTTCGATCACCAGCGGATGCGTCGCCACACTGCCGCCGAAGCGCGCCCAGGCCTGGGCATAAGTGGCGGCATCGATGACCTGCCAGCCGCGCTCGCGAAACGCTTGAATATGATTGAGCATCACGCCTTCGCCACCAACGCACGTACCTGCGGCAATTGCCAGAAGGCCTCGCGCACCGCCTGGTCGGAAAACCGCTGCTGCAGGCGTTGCAGCATGTGCATGGCACACGCCTCGCGCTGCTGCGCATCCAGCTGGGCCATGTGCTGCAGGCCCTGGGCCAGCTGCCCGGCGTCACCGAGCGGGAACAGCATGCCCACGCCCTCGACCACCTCGCGTGCGCCACCGCAGGCCGTGGCCAGCACCGGCATGCCGGCGACCATGGCTTCGAGCAGGACCATGCCGAACGGCTCATGGTCGGAGCTCAGGGCGAACACGTCGAATGCCTGGAAATAGCGGCGCGCATCGGGTACCTGGCCAAGGAAGTCGACCTGCCCGGCGATACCCAGCTCTGCGGCCTGTGCCTTGAGCTTGTCTTCCAGGCGGCCTTTGCCAAGGATGGCCAGGCGTGCGCCAGCCGGCAGCATCGGCAGCGCCTGGGCAAAGCCACGCAGCAAGGTGGCCTGGTCCTTGTCCGGGTGCAGGCGCCCGACGTTACCCACCACCCACGCCTGCGCATCCAGCCCGAGCGCCTCGCGCGCTTCGGCGCGAGGCACCAGGGCCGCTTCCAGGGCCTGGATGTCGATGCGGTTGTACAGGGTCTGGATGCGCTCGGCAGGCCAGTGCGGCAAGCAGCGGCGCATGTCGTCACGCACCGCGTCGGACACGCCGAGCAGGCTCAAACGTTTGCTGAACAGGTTGGCGAACAGCCGCCGCCCCTTGCGCTGATAGTCGCCGAAGGCATGGTGCACGCCGATCACCGGCAGGCCGGTCGCCAGCAACGTTATATAGATCGGCTTGAAGCGGTGGGCGATGCAGAAGCTGAAATCGCGCTCGGCAGCAATGCGCCGCAAGGCGCGGATGGCGCCGAGCTTCAGGCCGCGCACGGCCTTGGAGCTGAATTCCAGGAACAGCACCTCGTCCGACGCGCAACCGGCCGCGACCTGCGGGTCGCGGGCGCCGGTGAGAAAGACCGTGGTGACCTTGTAGCCGCTGCCCTGGAACAGGCTGGCGTACTGACGGGCGCAGTCGAGGAACGGCCCGTCATAGCCATGGCAGAACTGCAGCACACGCGGTTCAGAGCGGCTGGTCATACGCGGCCGCGCCGTCCTTGACGACCAGGATGTCTTCCATGATCAGGTACTGCAGGTCCGAACCGAAGAACATGTTCAGGGCATCGGTCGGCGAGCAGATCATCGGCTCGCCGCGGCGGTTCAGCGAAGTGTTCAGCGACACGCCGTTGCCGGTCAGGTCCTCCAGCGCCTTCATCATGTCGTAGTAGCGCGGGTTGTACTCGCGCTTGAGCACCTGGGCTCGCGACGTGCCGTCCTCGTGCACCACTTCCGGTACGCGGGTCTTCCACTCTTCAGCCACTTCGAAGGTGAAGGTCATGAACGGCGCCGGGTGGTCGACCTTGATCATCTGCGGTGCGACGGTGTCGAGCATCGACGGGCAGAAGGGTCTCCAGCGCTCGCGGAACTTGATCTGGTGGTTGATGCGGTCGGCCACGCCTTCGACGCTCGGGCAGCCGATGATCGAACGACCACCCAGCGCACGCGGGCCGAACTCCATGCGGCCCTGGAACCAGGCCACCGGGTTGCCGTCGACCATGATCTTGGCGATCTGCTGCGGCATGTTGTCGAGCTTGCGCCATTTCGGCTGGTTCGGGTGACGGGCGCAGGCGGCGATCACGTCCTCGTTGGAGTAAGACGGGCCGAGGTAGACGTGTTCCATTTTCTCGACCGGCACGCCACGGGCATGGGACACATAGGCAGCGGCACCCACCGCGGTACCGGCGTCGCCGGAAGCCGGCTGGACGAACAGCTCCTTCACGTCGGGACGGGCGATGATCTTCTGGTTGAGCTTGACGTTCAGCGCGCAGCCGCCGGCGAAGGCCAGCTTGCCGGTTTCACGCAGGGTGTCGCCCAGGTAGTGGTCGATCATCTGCAGCGCCAGCTTCTCGAACAGCGCCTGCATGCTGGCCGCATAGTGGATGTACGGCTCGTCGGCGATGTCGCCTTCGCGCTTGGGGCCCAGCCATTCGATCAGCTTGGGCGAGAAGTAGAAGCCCTTGCCCTTCTCTTTATAGCGGCGCAGGCCGATCACGTTGGCGTATTCGGTGTTGATCACCAGTTCGCCGTTCTCGAAGCTGGCCAGGCGCGAGAAGTCATATTTGCTGGCATCGCCATACGGCGCCATGCCCATGACCTTGAACTCGCCATCGAGCATCTCGAAGCCGAGGAATTCGGTGATCGCGCCATACAGGCCGCCCAGCGAATCCGGGTCGAAGAATTCCTTGATCTTGTGGATCTTGCCGTTTTCGCCGTAGCCGAAGAAGGTCGTGGCGTACTCGCCCTTGCCGTCGATGCCGAGGATCGCGGTCTTTTCCTTGAAGCCCGAGCAGTGGTAGGCGCTGGAGGCGTGGGCCAGGTGGTGCTCCACCGGCTCGATCTTGACCTTTTTCGGGTCGAAGCCCAGTTGCTCCAGGCACCAGACGATCTTCTTGCGGTAGCGCTTGTAGCGGCGGTTGCCCATCAGGATGGCGTCGAGGGCGCGGTCCGGGGCGTACCAGTAACGCTTGGCATAGTGCCAGCGGGCCTTGCCGAACAGGCTGATCGGCGCGAACGGGATGGCGACCACGTCGACATCGGACGGTTTGATGCCCGCCTGCTCCAGGCAGAACTTCGCCGACTCGTAAGGCATGCGGTTCTTCGCATGCTTGTCACGCACGAAGCGCTCTTCTTCGGCGGCGGCAATCAGCTTGCCGTCGATGTACAGGGCCGCGGAAGGGTCATGGCTAAGGGCGCCGGACAGGCCAAGAATCGTCAATGCCAAGGGTTTAGCCTCTTCATTCGGTAGAGATGCGCCAGCGGCCTCGTGGGCGGGTGGCGGCTAAAGGGCGAGATTATAACGCAAACAAGTACGACACACCGCCCCCTTGTAGGAGCGGCCTTGTGTCGCGAAAGGGGCGCGCAGCGGCCCCAGTTTTTAGCAGCAACGCGGAGAATGTCGGGGCCGCTTCGCAGCCCTTTCGCGACACAAGGCCGCTCCTACAGAGGGATGCCGCCGCAGGTCACTCGGCGATCAGCCAGTCCATCCGGTAGCTACCCGCCGTCTGTGCCAATTCCTTGGCCAGCCACGGCAGCAGCTCCTTGAGCTCGTCTTCCAGGCCCCATGGCGGGTTGGCGATGGCCAGGCCCGAGCCGTTCAGGCCCTGCGGGCTGTCCTGGTGATGCACATAGAGCTCGACCCGCAGCAGCTTGGGCGCGCCCGTGCTGGTCAGGTCCTGGTAGAAGCGGGTCAGCGAGCGCTGGTCCTTGATCGGGTACCAGATCGCCGCGACCGTCTGGCGCATGCGGCCGATCGCCTCTTTCATCGAGGTGGTGCAACGCTTGAGCTCATCGGCCTGCTCGAAAGGCGGGTCGATCAGCATGATCGCGCGCTTCTCCGGCACCGGCAGCAGCGCCCGCGGCACGTGCCAGCCCTCGCCCAAGTGGACCACCACGCGGGGGTCCTTCTTCATGTTTTCCTTGAGCAGCGGGCCGTCTTCGGGGTGCTTCTCGTTGAGCAGCGCACGGTCCTGCTGGCGCATCAGGCGGCGCGCCAGCTCCGGCGAACCCGGGTAGTAGCGCAGCTCGCCATCGGCATTCAGGCGCTTGATGATGCGCAGGTAGTCGGCAGCCATCGCCGGCAGGTCATCACGGTTCCACAGGCGCGCGACACCTTCGAGGTATTCACCGGTACGGGTCGCCTGGTCGCCCTGCAGGTCATACAGACCGAGGCCGGCGTGGGTGTCGATATAGGCGAACGGCTGCTCCTTGCGCGACATCAGGGCGATGAGGCGGGTCAGCACGATGTGCTTGAGGACGTCGGCGTGGTTGCCGGCGTGGAAGGCGTGACGATAGTTCATGGAAACTCCTGCGGGGGCGGCAAGTTTACCTCGCCTTGCGCACGGAGTCAGGCCTGGCTGTCGATCGGCGCCGCCGCCATCGCCGGCAAGCCGGCTCCCACACGTTGAGCGCTACCCTCAAGAGCAGCGCCATACCTGTAGGAGCCGGCTTGCCGGCGATGGCGCCAGGCCAATCACCACGCGTTACTTGTCGGCGTGATAGGCCGCATCGGCCGTTTCAAAGCGCGCGACCATGCCCTTGGACGGGCTGCCCAGCTTGCTTACCAGCACGATGGCGACGCTGGCGAACAGGAAGCCCGGGATGATTTCGTACAGCCCGAGGGTGTCGAATTTCTTCCACAGGATGACGGTCAGCGCACCCACCACGATGCCAGCCAGCGCACCGTTACGGGTCATGCCCTTCCACAGTACCGAAATCAGCACCACCGGGCCGAAGGCGGCACCAAAGCCGGCCCAGGCGTAGGCCACCAGGCCCAGCACGCGGTTTTCCGGGTTGGCGGCCATGGCGATGGCGATCAGCGCCACGGCCAGCACCATCAGGCGGCCGACCCACACCAGCTCACGCTGGGAGGCATTCTTGCGCAGGAACGACTTGTAGAAGTCTTCGGTCAGGGCGCTGGAGCACACCAGCAGCTGGCAGCTCAAGGTGCTCATCACCGCCGCCAGGATGGCCGACAGCAGCACACCGGCGATCCATGGGTTGAACAGGATCTTCGCCAGCTCGATGAACACGCGCTCATGGTTCTCGGTGACCGGGCCTGCCAGCTCGGGGTGCGCGGAGAAGTAGGCGATGCCGAAGAAGCCCACGGCGCAGGTGCCGCCCAGGCACAGGATCATCCAGGTCATGGAGATGCGGCGGGCGTTGGCGATCGACTTGACCGAATCGGCGGCCATGAAGCGCGCCAGGATGTGCGGCTGGCCGAAGTAGCCCAGGCCCCAGCCCATCAGCGAGATGATGCCGATGAAGGTCGCGCCCTTGAACATGTCGAAGTTGGCAGGGTTCTGCGCCTCGATGGCGAGGAAGGTGGTGTCGATGCCGCCGGTGGAGATCAGCACGATGATCGGCGTCAGGATCAGCGCGAAGATCATCAGCGAGGCCTGCACGGTATCGGTCCAGCTCACCGCCAGGAAACCGCCGACGAAGGTGTAGGCGATGGTCGCCGCGGCACCCGCCCACAGCGCGGTCTCGTAAGGCATGCCGAAGGTGCTCTCGAACAGACGGGCACCGGCGACGATGCCGGAGGCGCAGTAGATGGTGAAGAACACCAGGATGACGATGGCCGAGATGATCCGCAGCAGGCCGCTGGCATCTTCGAAGCGGCTGGAGAAGTAGTCCGGCAGGGTCAGCGCATCGCCGTTGTGCTCGGTCTGCACGCGCAGGCGGCCGGCAACGAACAGCCAGTTGAGGTAGGCACCGACCGTCAGGCCGATGGCGATCCAGGCTTCGGACAGGCCGGAGAAGTAGATGGCGCCCGGCAGGCCCATCAGCAGCCAGCCACTCATGTCGGAGGCGCCCGCGGAAAGCGCGGTAACCACGCTGCCCAGGCTGCGTCCGCCCAGGATGTAGTCGGAAAGGTTGTTGGTGGAGCGATAGGCGGCGAAGCCGATCAGCACCATTGCCGCGATGTAGACCACGAAAGTGATCGTTAGTGGATTGCCCATGCGTGTGCCCTGGCGTTTGTTTTTATCTCATGCGCACCCGTAAGCGAGACGGTTGCACCCAGGCCGCGAATCCTATGCAACAACGCAAAGTAGGTGCAACCATTTTTCATTTGCAAGTTGCACCCGGCCGTGCATTTTCAGCTCAAGTGGCTTTTTTGCTCCCTTTTGGTGCGATAAGCGGGTTTTTCAGCAGAAAAACTGCGGCAAAAGTCAGTTTTTTACCTGCCGAAAAAGGCAGCAGACGAGTTGCACCTTTTACACAAAAAATTCGGGTTGCACCTGGTTGCACCCGAATTGTCCTACAGATACTCTTGACGCCAGCTTAGGCCACGACCGATGGCCAATAATGAGGATAAGAAATGGCGACGACCACCCTTGGGGTCAAACTTGACGACCCGACCCGCGAGCGACTCAAGGCCGCTGCGCAGTCCATCGACCGCACGCCGCACTGGTTGATCAAGCAAGCGATCTTCAATTACCTGGAGAAGCTCGAGGGTGGTGCCACCCTGACCGAACTCAACGGTCATGCCAGCAATGCCGCCGACGATGCCGGCGAAGTCCAGGCCGAACACAGCCATCAGTGCTTCCTGGAATTTGCCGAAAGCATCCTTCCGCAATCGGTGCTGCGCTCGGCGATCACTGCCGCCTACCGCCGCCCCGAGCAGGAAGTGGTACCGATGCTGCTGGAGCAGGCGCGCCTGAGCGCACCGCTGGCAGAGGCCACCAACAAGATGGCGGCGGGCCTTGCCGAAAAATTGCGTAACCAGAAGAGCGCCGGTGGCCGTGCAGGCATCGTTCAGGGCCTGCTGCAGGAATTTTCGCTGTCGTCCCAGGAGGGCGTGGCCCTGATGTGCCTGGCCGAAGCCCTGCTGCGCATCCCCGACAAAGGCACCCGTGACGCGCTGATCCGCGACAAGATCAGCACCGGCAACTGGCAGCCGCACCTGGGCAACAGCCCGTCGCTGTTCGTCAACGCCGCTACCTGGGGCCTGCTGCTGACCGGCAAGCTGGTTTCCACCCACAACGAATCCGGCCTCACCTCCTCGCTCACCCGCATCATCGGCAAGAGCGGCGAGCCGATGATCCGCAAGGGCGTCGACATGGCCATGCGCCTGATGGGCGAGCAGTTCGTCACCGGCGAAACCATCGCCGAAGCGCTGGCCAATGCCAGCCGCTTCGAAGCCAAGGGCTTCCGCTATTCCTACGACATGCTCGGCGAAGCCGCACTGACCGAGCACGACGCCCAGAAGTACCTGGCCTCCTACGAGCAGGCGATCCACTCGATCGGCAAGGCCTCCCATGGCCGTGGCATCTATGAAGGCCCGGGCATCTCGATCAAGCTGTCGGCACTGCACCCGCGCTACAGCCGCGCCCAGTACGAGCGCGTGATGGAAGAGCTGTACCCACGCCTGCTGTCGCTGACCCTGCTGGCCAAGCAGTACGACATCGGCCTGAACATCGACGCCGAAGAAGCCGACCGCCTGGAGCTGTCCCTCGACCTGCTCGAGCGCCTGTGCTTCGAGCCTTCGCTGGCCGGCTGGAACGGTATCGGCTTCGTCATCCAGGCCTACCAGAAGCGCTGCCCGTATGTGATCGACTACGTCATCGACCTGGCCAAGCGCAGCCGCCACCGCCTGATGATCCGCCTGGTGAAAGGCGCCTACTGGGACAGCGAGATCAAGCGCGCCCAGGTCGATGGCCTGGAAGGCTACCCGGTGTATACCCGCAAGGTGTACACCGACGTTTCCTACGTTGCCTGTGCACGCAAACTGCTGGCGGTACCAGAATCCATCTACCCGCAATTCGCCACCCACAACGCCCACACCCTGTCGGCCATCTACCACATCGCCGGCCAGAACTATTACCCAGGCCAGTACGAATTCCAGTGCCTGCACGGCATGGGCGAGCCGCTGTACGAACAAGTGGTGGGCAAGGTTTCCGAAGGCAAGCTGAATCGGCCGTGCCGCGTGTACGCACCGGTCGGCACCCACGAAACCCTGCTGGCCTACCTGGTTCGTCGCCTGCTGGAAAACGGCGCCAACACCTCGTTCGTCAACCGCATCGCCGACCACTCGATCTCCATCCAGGAACTGGTCGCCGACCCGGTCGCCAGCATCGAGCGCATGGGCACCCAGGAAGGCAGCATCGGCTTGCCGCACCCGCGCATCCCGCTGCCGCGCGACCTGTACGGCAGCGAGCGGGCCAACTCGGCCGGCATCGACATGGCCAACGAACACCGCCTGGCGTCGCTGTCCTGCGCCATGCTGGCCACCGCCAACAACGCCTGGAAAGCCGCCCCGCTGCTGGCCTGCGCCGCCAGCGAGGCCGCTGCCGTGCCGGTACTGAACCCGGCCGACCAGCGTGATGTAGTGGGCCACGTGCAGGAAGCCACGGTCGCCGACGTCGACAACGCCATCCAGTGCGCGCTGAATGCCGCGCCGATCTGGCAGGCCACCCCGCCGGCCGAGCGCGCCGCGATTCTCGAGCGCACCGCCGACCTGATGGAAGCCGAGATCCAGCCGCTGATGGGCCTGCTCATCCGCGAGGCCGGCAAGACCTTCGCCAACGCCATCGCCGAAGTGCGCGAAGCGGTGGACTTCCTGCGCTACTACGCCGTACAGGCCCGCCACGACTTCAGCAACGACGCCCACCGCCCACTGGGCCCGGTGGTGTGCATCAGCCCGTGGAACTTCCCGCTGGCAATCTTCACCGGCCAGGTGGCCGCGGCCCTGGCCGCCGGCAACCCGGTGCTGGCCAAGCCGGCCGAACAAACCCCGCTGATCGCTGCCCAGGCCGTGCGCCTGCTGCTCGAAGCCGGCATCCCGCAAGGCGTGCTGCAACTGCTGCCAGGGCGCGGCGAAACCGTCGGTGCTGGCCTGGTCGGCGACGAACGGGTCAAGGGCGTGATGTTCACCGGCTCCACCGAAGTGGCGCGCCTGCTGCAGCGCAATGTCGCCGGGCGCCTGGACAACCAGGGCCGGCCGATCCCGCTGATCGCCGAAACCGGCGGGCAGAACGCGATGATCGTCGACTCCTCGGCGCTGACCGAGCAGGTGGTGATCGACGTGGTGTCCTCGGCCTTCGACAGTGCCGGCCAGCGTTGCTCGGCCCTGCGCGTACTGTGCCTGCAGGAAGACTCCGCCGACCGCGTGATCGAAATGCTCAAGGGCGCCATGGCCGAAAGCCGCCTGGGCAACCCGGACCGCCTGGCCGTGGACATCGGCCCGGTGATCGACGCCGAGGCCAAGGCCGGCATCGAGAAGCACATCCAGGGCATGCGCGAGAAAGGCCGCGCGGTCTACCAGGTGGCCATCGCCGATGCGGCCGAGGTCAAGCGCGGCACCTTCGTCATGCCGACCCTGATCGAGCTGGAAAGCTTCGACGAGCTCAAGCGCGAGATCTTCGGCCCGGTGCTGCACGTGGTGCGCTACAACCGCCGCAACCTCGACCAGCTGATCGAGCAGATCAACGACTCCGGCTACGGCCTGACCCTCGGCGTGCACACCCGCATCGACGAGACCATCGCCAAGGTGGTGGAGCACGCCAACGCCGGCAACATGTACGTCAACCGCAACATCGTTGGCGCCGTGGTGGGCGTGCAGCCGTTCGGCGGTGAAGGCCTGTCCGGCACCGGCCCGAAAGCCGGCGGCCCGCTGTACCTGTACCGCCTGCTGTCGACCCGCCCGGCCGACGCGATTGGCCGTCACTTCCAGCAGCAGGACGGCGACGGCAAGCCGGACCGCACCCTGCACGAGCAGCTGATCAAGCCGCTGCACAGCCTCAAGGCCTGGGCCCAGGGCAACCAGCAAGCCGACCTGGTCGCGCTGTGCGAGCAGTTCGCCAGCCAGTCGCAAAGCGGCATCGCCCGCCTGCTGCCTGGCCCGACCGGCGAGCGCAACAGCTACACTATTCTGCCGCGCGAGCATGTGCTGTGCCTGGCCGACAACGAGGCTGACCTGCTCGCGCAGTTTGCCGCGGTGCTGGCAGTCGGCAGCTCGGCGGTGTGGGTGGATGGCGAACCAGGCAAAGCCCTGCGCGGCCGCCTGCCGAAGGAGCTGCAGGCCAAGGTCAAGCTGGTGGCGGACTGGAACAAGGATGAAGTGGCGTTCGATGCCGTGATCCACCATGGCGACTCGGACCAGCTGCGTGGCGTTTGCCAGCAGGTGGCCAAGCGTGCCGGCGCGATCGTTGGCGTGCACGGGCTGTCCAGCGGTGATCACCAGATTGCGCTGGAACGGCTGGTGATCGAGCGGGCGGTGAGCGTGAACACCGCTGCGGCGGGGGGGAACGCCAGCTTGATGACCATTGGCTGAGGCTGAGGGTTGGTGAGGAAGAAGGAGAGCTTAGGCTCTCCTTTTTTTGTGCCAGCGGGTGCCTGGCTTGGGTGTTGCAGCGCCCTTGAGATCGAGCGCCGCCCGCGCGGCGCATCGCGGATGAATCCGCTCCTACATTTGTTGCAACGTACCTATGTCTGAGAGGCCATGGTTGCCAGCCTTGTGGGTACGACGCAATGTCTCGGCAGGCGCCAAAAGCGGACAACCAGACCGTGGCACGTTGCAACAAATGTAGGAGCGGATTCATCCGCGATGCGCCGCGCGGGCGGCGCTCGATCTCATGACCACCACAAAGGTCGTGGCGAGCAGCCAGCTGCCCTACCTCGCTCGACGCAACCACCACAAACTCGCTGCCTTGGCCAATTCGGAAGCCACCAACAGGCAAGCCCACACCCAGTTACTCAAGCCGGCAACCAAAGCCGGCACCATCAAGAAAACAGACACCGACGGAACAATGAAGAACGCTCGAAATGGAATCTGCACAGCCGCAAAGTAGATAGCCGACCTGCCACCTCTATAAAACAGCACACAGCTCACAACCACGGAAAGCTGTACAGCAAGGCCCATCCATATCATCACCTCGAGGCCGCCGCCCCAATTGCTCATGTTGCCGAGCGCATCATTCAGGTCGGTCCAAAGCGGTATCGCACCCCGGCGCAGGCTGCTAAACAACACAAAACCGATATAGAAGGCATCCATGGCGCTCCAGAACAACAGCGTGGAACGCCTTGCGTTTGATACACACATCCCTGAAATCTCTCTACTGGCTGATCTGGCCCTATCGCCGGCAAGCCGGCTCCCACAGGCGCCCAATCAAGCGCCGACAATGTTGTAACTCAACAACACGGAAAGCAGCGTCAATAAAATAAGCAAGGGCCACATCACAAGGCCCAACGCCATCCCTAGCCAGTTCGCAGCCGTGAATCTAGCGTTCGACTGCCCGCTCTCATCTCCTTCACAGAAGTTAATGGCGCACTGAACCCGGGTGAGCGCAAACACCTGCAGGCCAAAGGCCCCAATAAGCAATGAACTCGCCAGATGTGGATGGCTCTGCCACAACCCCTGATCCACAAACAAGAGCATTATCCATCCAAGAACAATCGCGACCGTCAGCACAGCCGGAGACCACGCGTAGCTGCGCCCCGTCTGGCAAATCTTTTTATCGACGCACCTGAAAAGTGAGTACATGAAGAAGAGGCCAAAGAGTGCGCGCATGAGCGGTAAAACCCGCTCTCCCGTAGCAGCACGATGCAACACCCAGGAACGATGAAAACAGAAAAGCGAATACCCGCCGAATGTAAAAAGTGTCATGACTGCAAACTTCTTGGGGGACACGACGAAAAACTGCCGGTTAACCATAAATGAGGCGTTTGATTCTAACGACATTGATATCCAGCCCGCGACTTGAAAGGGATCACTATTCAACCGCTCTATCGCAAGGGAATCTGCCATACGCGTCCTAGGCGCAAGTAAGAATTTTCCTATAGACACCCCATCGGGCACCGGGCGAGCCCTCATCGGCCACGTCATCTTCTGAACCCATATCACCCACACCAATTAACCTGTCCCCCTCCCCCCTCAATCCCTAGACTCGGCTCAAGCCCGCCCAAGGACCGCCCCCATGCCCGAGACCCTGCTCAGCTCCCGCAACCTCGCCTTCGAACTCTACGAAGTGCTCGACGCCCAAGCCCTGACCCAACGCCCGCGCTTCGCCGAGCACAGCCGCGAAACCTTCGACGCCGCGTTGTCCACCGCCCGCACCATCGCCGAGAAGTACTTCGCCCCGCACAACCGCAAGGCCGACGAGAACGAGCCGCGCTATATGGACGGCCGCGCCGAGCTGATTCCCGAGGTCAAGCCTGCGGTGGACGCCTTCCTCGAAGCAGGCTTCCTCAACGCCAACCGCGACTTCGAAGTGGGCGGCATGCAACTGCCCAGCCTGGTCTCGCAAGCCTGCTTCGCGCACTTCCAGGCGGCCAACGCCGGCACCACGGCCTACCCGTTCCTGACCATGGGCGCGGCCAACCTGATCGAAACCTTCGGCAGCGAAGAACAAAAGCGCCTGTACCTGCAGCCGATGATCGAAGGCCGCTACTACGGCACCATGGCGCTGACCGAGCCCCACGCCGGCTCCTCGCTGGCCGATATCCGCACCCGCGCCGAACCTGCCGGCGACGGCAGCTATCGGCTCAAGGGCAACAAGATCTTCATCTCCGGCGGCGACCACGAGCTGTCGGAAAACATCGTGCACATGGTGCTGGCCAAGCTGCCGGACGCCCCCGCCGGGGTGAAGGGCATCTCGCTGTTCATCGTGCCCAAGTACCTGGTCAACGACGACGGCAGCCGCGGTGCGCGCAACGATGTGCTGCTGGCGGGCCTGTTCCACAAGATGGGCTGGCGCGGCACCACCTCCACCGCGCTGAACTTCGGCGACAACGGCGAATGCGTCGGCTACCTGGTGGGGCAGCCCCACCAGGGCCTGGCCTGCATGTTCCAGATGATGAACGAGGCGCGCATCGGCGTCGGCATGGGCGCGGTGATGCTCGGCTACGCCGGCTACCTGTACTCGCTGGAGTACGCGCGCCAGCGCCCGCAGGGCCGCCTGCCGGACAGCAAGGACCCGCACAGCCCGGCCGTGCCGATCATCAACCACACCGACGTCAAGCGCATGCTGCTGGCACAGAAAGCCTACGTGGAGGGCGCGTTCGACCTCGGCCTGTACGCTGCGCGCCTGTTCGACGACACCCACACCGCCCCCGACGAAAGCGCACGGCAACAGGCCAAGGAGCTGCTCGACCTGCTGACCCCGATCGTCAAGTCCTGGCCCTCGGCCTTCTGCCTCAAGGCCAATGAGCTGGCCATCCAGATCCTCGGCGGCCACGGCTACACCCGCGAATACCCAGTGGAGCAGTACTACCGCGACAACCGCCTGAACCCGATCCACGAGGGCACCGAGGGCATCCAGTCGCTCGACCTGCTCGGGCGCAAGCTGGCGCAGAACAACGGCGCCGGCTTGAAACTGCTGATCCGGCTGATCGCCGCAACCGGCGAACGCGCCAGCCATCATCCGAACCTCGACGCCCTGCGCCAGCCATTGGAGCAACTGGTCAATCGCCTGCAGGCCGTGACCCTGGCCCTGCTCGGCGACCTGGCGCACGGCAAGGTCGCCGGCGCCCTGGCCAACTCCGCGCTGTACCTCAAGGCGTTCGGCCATTGCGTGGTCGGCTGGCGCTGGCTGGAGCAGGCCATCCACGCCGAACTGGGCCTGCTCGAGGGCAATGCCGGCGACCGCGACTTCTACCAGGGCAAGCTGCAGGCCGCACGTTATTTCCTGACCTGGGAAGTACCTGGCTGCCATAATGAGCTGGCATTGCTCGAGGCGCGCGACGACACCTGCCTGGCCATGCAAGAGGGGTGGTTCTAGGGGGAGCCACCGTGTACACGGAGGCTTTTCCATGTTCGATTCCAGCGCTTTGCTGCGCCAGCGCTTCGCCGCGCTGCGCAGCACGGCCGAGTTGTTTTCCCTGCGTCATGTAAAACAGTCGCACCAATCGCTTTCGGTTCGGCGCAACGTCGCCGAGCCGCCGCTGTTCAGCCAGGACGAAGGCGCCATGCTCACCGTGCGGGTCAATGGCGTGGAGGCCTATGCGGCCACCGCCGACTTGTCCCAGCAAGGCCTGCAGCGCGCCCTCGAACAGGCCGAAAACCTGGCCCGGCAAATCGCCCGGCACAGCCTGCTCGACCTGCGCGAGCAAACGGTGACCGCTGCGCGCCACGACCATGTCTCGCCCAACTTCGAGCAACCGCTGCCGAGCCTCGCCGACTGCCTTGGCCTGCTCGCCGCCGAATCGGCCAGCGTGCCCAAGGACAGCCGCCTGGTGGATTGGCAGGCCAGCCTTGGCATGAGCCTGGTCGAGCAGACCTACCTGAACAGCGCCGGCGCCGAGCTGCGCCATGCCCAGCGCTTCCTGTTCCCAGGCCTTGGCGTGACCGCCAGCGACGGGAAGGACAGCCAGAGCCGCAGCCTTGGCCGTGACAACTTCGGCCAGCAGGGCGGTTTCGAGGTCATCGAGCGCTGCGGCCTGGTCGGCGCTGGCCGCCACATCGCCGACGAGGCCCTGCAGCTGTTGCTGGCGCCCAACACCCCCAGCGGCGCCCGCGACCTGCTGCTGATGCCCGACCAGATGATGCTGCAGATCCACGAGTCCATCGGCCACCCGCTGGAGATGGACCGCATCCTCGGCGACGAGCGCAACTACGCCGGCACAAGCTTCGTCAAAGCCAGCGATTTCGGCCACCTGCAGTACGGCTCCAAATGGCTCAACGTGACCTTCGACCCGACCATCGGCGAAGAGCTGGCCAGCTACAGCCATGACGACGACGGCACCCCGGCCAGCAAGCAGTACCTGATTCGCGACGGCCTGCTGCTGCGCCCGCTGGGCGGTGCGCTGTCGCAGTTCCGCTCAGGCCTGGACGGCGTGGCCAACAGCCGTGCCTGCGGCTGGAACCGCGCGCCGATCGACCGCATGGCCAACCTCAACATCGAGCCCGGCGACCAGCCGCTGCAGCAGCTGATCGCAGGCATCGAGCACGGCATCCTGATGCGCACCAACCGCTCCTGGTCCATCGACGATGCGCGCAACAAGTTCCAGTTCGGCTGCGAATGGGGGCAATTGATCGAAAACGGCGAGCTCAAGGGCATCGTCAAGAACCCCAACTACCGCGGTATTTCCGCGCAGTTCTGGGGCAACCTGGCGGCGGTCGGCGACCGCAGCACCTTCCAGGTCTTGGGCACGCCCAACTGCGGCAAGGGCGAACCCAACCAGGTGGTACGCGTCGGCCACGCCTCGCCCGCCTGCGTGTTCCGCCAGATCGACGTATTCGGGGGAGACGCCTGATGACACCACAGCAAACATTCGAAGCCCTGGTGGGCGTGCTGCGCGATGCACTGCAACCCGGCGAGCAGTTCACCCTCGGCTACAGCGCCGAACACTCGCAGTTCGCGCGTTTCAACCACGCCAAGGTGCGCCAGGCCGGCGCCGTGAGCCAAGCCAGCGCGCAGTTGCGGCTGATCCGAGACGGGCGCCAGGCCGAACACCAGGTCACCTTGAGCGACGATGCGCAGCTGGACCGCCAGCGCCTGGGCGAGGCTTTGCAGCAACTGCGCCAGACCCTGCCGTTGCTGGCCGTGGACCCTTACCTGCGCCTGGACGAGAACGCCTGGCACAGCCACAGCCAGCAGCAACAGCCGCTGCCGGCGCTGAGCGAAGTGCTGGCGCTGCTCGAGCGCGAAGCGGGCGACCTGGACCTGGTCGGCATCTATGCCGCCGGCCCGATTTGCCGCGGTTTCGCCAGCTCCTTCGGCGCCTTTGGCTGGCACCAGGCCAACAGCTTCAACTTCGACTGGAGCCTGTTCCACAGCAATGGCCAGGCCGTGAAAGCCAACTATGCCGGCCAGGTGTGGAACGCCGACGACTTCAGCGCGCGCCTGCGCCAGGCCCGTGAGCAGCTGGGCTTCCTCGGCCGCCCGGCAGTCACCCTCAAGCCCGGCAGCTACCGCGCCTACCTGGCACCTGCCGCCATGGACGAAATCGCCGGCATGCTGTGCTGGGGCGGTTTCTCGGCCCAGGCGCTGGCCACCGGCAACAGTGCCCTGCAGCGCTTGTACAACGGCGATGCGCGGCTGAGCCCGCAGGTCAGCTTCAGCGAACAGGTCAGTGGTTCGTTGAGCCCGGCGTTTTCCGATGAGGGCTCGCCGCGCCTGGATGTGCCGCTGATCCGCCAGGGGCGCGCGGTGGACAAGCTGGTCAGCGCTCGCAGTGCAGTGGAGTTCGGATTGCCCAGCAACGGCGCCGACAGCTACGAGTCGCCCTGCGCGCTGAGCCTGGCGCCGGGCGGCTTGGCCAGCGAGCAGATTCTTGAGCGCCTGGGCACTGGGCTATACATCAGTAACCTGTGGTACCTGAACTACTCGGACCTGCCCGCGGCGCGCATGACCGGGCTGACCCGCTTTGCCACCTTCTGGGTGGAGAACGGGCAGATCCAGGGGCCAGTCAGCACCATGCGCTTCGATGACAGCCTGTACAGCCTGCTGGGCAGCCAGCTGGAAGACCTGACCTGCGAGCGCGAGATGATCCTGTCGACCAGTACCTATGGGCAGCGCAGTACCGGGTCGAGTCATTTGCCGGGGGCGCTGGTCAAAGGGCTGACCTTGACATTGTGATTGGCCATCCGCGCCTCATCGCCGGCAAGCCGGCTCCCACAACACCCCTGTGGGAGCCGGCTTGCCGGCGATGAGGCCCGGACAGACGGAAGAGGACGCCATGCCCGAACGCACCCCGCTGGACCCGACCACCGCCCGCTGGATCCCCTGGGTGGTGGCGATCGCTTTCTTCATGCAGTCCCTGGACGGCACCATCCTCAACACCGCGCTGCCGGCCATGGCCCGCTCCCTGGATGAAAACCCGCTGCGCATGCAGGGTGTGATCATCGCCTACATGCTCACCGTGGCCCTGCTGATCCCCGCCTCGGGCTGGATCGCCGACCGCTTCGGCACCAAGCGCATCTTCTTCAGCGCCATCCTGCTGTTCAGCTTCGGCTCGCTGCTGTGCGCCATGACCAACAGCCTCGGCTTCCTGATCTTCGCCCGCGTGGTGCAGGGCCTGGGCGGCGCGTTGATGCTGCCGGTGGGGCGGCTGGTGGTGCTGCGCGCCTACCCGCGCACCGAGCTGGTGCGGATCATGAGCTTCATCACCATCCCCGGCCTGCTCGGCCCGCTGCTTGGCCCCACCCTGGGCGGCTGGCTGGTGGAAATCCTCAGCTGGCACTGGATCTTTCTGATCAACCTGCCGGTGGGCGCGCTGGGTTGCTATGCGGTGTGGAAGTTCATCCCCGACCTGCGCGGCGCCGAGCGCACCACCTTCGACGGCCCGGGCTTCATCCTCTTCGGCGCGGCGATGGTGCTGATCACCATCGCCATGGAAGGCCTGGGCGAACTGCACCTGCCGCACCTGCGGGTCATGCTTTTGCTGTTCGCCGGCATGGCCTGCCTGGCCGCCTACTGGCTGCGCGCCGGGCGCGACCCGGAGCCGCTGTTCTCGCCCAGCCTGTTTCGCGTGCGCACCTTCGCCATCGGCATCCTCGGCAACCTGTTCGCGCGCCTGGGCAGCGGCGCCCTGCCGTTCCTGGTGCCGTTGCTGCTGCAGGTGGCGCTGGGCTATTCGCCGGCCCAGGCGGGCATGAGCATGATCCCGCTGGCGGCGGCGGCGATGCTCGCCAAGTCCATCGCCAGGCCACTGATCGAACGCCTGGGCTACCGCATCGTGCTCACCGGCAACACGCTGCTGCTGGGCCTGCTGCTGGCCAGCCTGGGGCTGGTCGATGAGCAGACCCCCTATGCCGTGCTGCTGGTGCAACTGGGCCTGCTCGGGGCGGTCAACTCGATGCAGTTCACGGCGATGAACACGGTGACCCTGATCGACCTCGACGATGCCGCCGCCAGCAGCGGCAACAGCCTGCTGTCGGTGGTCGCGCAGCTGTCGTTGAGCCTGGGCGTGGCCTGCGCCGGCGCCTTGCTCGGCGGCTTCACCGCCGCCGGCAGCGCCGAAGGCGTGGAAACCACCCTGCAGGCCTTCCAGCTGACCTTCGTGACCATCGGCGTCATGGCCATGCTGGCCGCGGCGATCTTCCTGCAACTGGCGCCGACGGACGGAAGGCGTGCCCGTCGTCCGGAACAACACGTGGAATCGTAGGGCGAATGGCCATGGGGCTGGTAGACTGTGCGGCATTTTTCGCTTCGCACCGCAGGCCCGCCTCGTGACCACCGAATCCACCGCCTTTGCTACCTTGCCGCTGTCCGCCGCCATGCTGGCCAACCTGGACGCCCTCGGCTATGCCTCGATGACGCCCATCCAGGCCCAGAGCCTGCCCGTCATCCTCAAGGGCCAGGACCTGATCGCCCAGGCCAAGACCGGCAGCGGCAAGACCGCCGCCTTCGGCATCGGCCTGCTCAACCCGATCAACCCGCGCTACTTCGGCTGCCAGGCCCTGGTGCTGTGCCCCACCCGCGAGCTCGCCGACCAGGTGGCCAAAGAGCTGCGCCGCCTGGCCCGGGCCGAGGACAACATCAAGATCCTCACCCTCTGCGGCGGTGTGTCGCTGGGCCCGCAGATCGCCTCGCTGGAGCACGGTGCGCACATCATCGTCGGCACCCCAGGCCGCATCCAGCAGCACCTGGACAAGGGCACCCTGGTCCTCGACGGGCTCAACACCCTGGTGCTCGACGAAGCCGACCGCATGCTCGACATGGGCTTCTTCGACGCCATCGCCGCCATCATCGGCAAGACCCCGTCGCGCCGCCAGACCCTGCTGTTCTCGGCCACCTACCCGGCCGGCATCGAGCAACTGGCCGCCGATTTCATGCGCAAGCCCCAGCAAGTGAAGGTCGAGAGCCTGCACGCCGACAACCAGATCGAGCAGCGCTTCATCGAGATCGACCCGCAGCAGCGCCTGGAAGCCGTCACCCGCGTGCTCGGCCACTACCGCCCGCAGTCCTGCGTGGCGTTCTGCTTCACCAAGCAGCAGTGCGAGGACGTGGTGGCCCACCTGACCGCCAAGGGCATCGTCGCCCAGGCCCTGCACGGCGACCTGGAGCAGCGCGACCGCGACCAGGTGCTGACCATGTTTGCCAACCGCAGCAGCTCGGTGCTGGTGGCCACCGACGTGGCCGCCCGTGGCCTGGACATCGATGGCCTGGACATGGTCATCAACGTGGAATTGGCCCGTGATGCGGAAATCCACGTGCACCGCGTCGGCCGCACCGGCCGTGCAGGCGAGAAAGGCATTGCCGTGAGCCTGGTGGCGCCAGCCGAAGGCCACCGCGCCCAGGCCATCGAAGCGCTGCAGAAAAGCCCGCTGCGCTGGGACCAGCTGGACAGCCTGAAGCACAAAGGCGGCGAGCCGCTGCTGCCGGTGATGACCACCCTGTGCATTGCCGCCGGGCGCAAGGACAAGCTGCGCCCGGGTGACATCCTGGGTGCGCTGACCGGTGATGCCGGCATTCCGGGCAAGCAGGTGGGCAAGATCGCCATCTTCGACTTCCAGGCCTTCGTTGCCGTGGAGCGGGCGCTGGCCAAGCAGGCCATGCAGCGGCTGAACAGCGGCAAGATCAAGGGCCGGGCCCTGAAAGTCCGCATTATCTGACGATTCCTGGGGCTGCTTTGCAGCCCAATCGCCGGCAAGCCGGCTCCCACATGAGGAGTGTGCCCGCCCTTGTGGGAGCCGGCTTGCCGGCGATTGGGCCGCACCGCGGCCCCTATTACCAAGAGGTATACCGTGCACTCCACCGACGTGATCATCCTCGGCGCCGGCGCCGCCGGCCTGATGTGCGCCCAGCTCAGCGCCCGCCGTGGCCGCCGGGTGCTGCTGCTCGACCACGCCAACAAGCCCGGCAAGAAGATCCTCATGTCCGGCGGCGGGCGCTGCAACTTCACCAACCTGTACACCGAGCCGGCCAACTTCCTGTCGCACAACGCGCACTTCTGCAAATCGGCCCTGGCCCGCTACACCCAGTGGGACTTCATCGAGCTGGTGGCCAAGCACGGCGTGCCCTACCACGAGAAAAAGCTCGGCCAGCTGTTCTGCGACAACAAGGCCAGCGACATCCTCAACATGCTGCTGGCCGAATGTGCCGAGGCCGGTGCCGAACTGCGCATGGAAACCAGCATCCAGCACATCGAGAAGACCGAAGGCGGCTACCTGCTGCAAACCAGCGCCGGGCAGTTCGCCTGCCAGTCGCTGGTGATCGCCACCGGCGGCTTGTCGATCCCGACCCTGGGCGCCACCGGTTTCGGCTACCAGGTGGCGCGCCAGTTCGGCCACACCCTGCTGCCGACCCGCGCCGGCCTGGTGCCGTTCACCATCACCGAGCCCCAACTCAAGGCACTGTGCACCGAACTTTCGGGCACCTCGCTGGACTGCACGGCCAGCTGCAACGGCACCAGCTTTCGCGAAAACCTGCTGTTCACCCATCGCGGCCTGAGTGGCCCGGCAATCTTGCAGATCTCATCGTTCTGGGAAGCCGGCGACACCGTCGAGATCAACCTGCTGCCCGATCGCGATGCGCTGGCCTGGCTGCAACAGCAGCAGGCCGAACGCGCCAACGCCGAACTCAAGACGGTGCTGGGCGAGGTGTTCACCCGCAAGCTGGCCAACCTGCTGGCCGAGCAGTGGTTCGAATCCAGGCCGATGAAGCAGTACACCCCGGCGGAACTGGCGCAGATCGCCGACAAGCTGGCCGCCTGGCAGCTGGTGCCGGCCGGCACCGAGGGCTATCGCACCGCCGAGGTGACCCTGGGCGGCGTCGACACCCGCGAGGTGTCGTCCAAGACCATGGAATCGCTGAAGAGCCCTGGGCTGTACTTCATCGGTGAAGTGCTGGATGTCACCGGCCACCTGGGCGGTTTCAATTTCCAGTGGGCCTGGGCATCGGCCAACGCTGCGGCGCAGTTCGTGTAGAGTAGAATCCATTCAGCAGCACGGAACGCTTCTTGCTGGTCCGTGCGGCAATGCATTCATTCGATCACTGCCCAAGGCCATCATGTCATCGAGCTCGTTCCGTCAGTCACTGCGTCGCCTGTGGGGCCAAGACAAGTTCAGCTACAGCATTCGAGTGACCATTGCCCTCACCGGCAGCCTGGCCTTGTGCTGGTACCAGAACGAGATGGGCCTGTTGATTCCGCTGTTCCTCGGCATCATCGCCAGCGCCCTGGCCGAGACCGACGACAGTTGGCAGGGCCGCCTCAGCGCCCTGGCGGTGACCTTGGTGTGCTTCGCCATCGCCGCCCTCGCCGTCGAGCTGCTGTTCCCCTACCCCTGGATATTCGCCATCGCCCTGGCGCTGGCGGCCTTCGGCCTGACCATGCTCGGGGCGCTGGGCGAGCGCTATGGCGCCATCGCCTCGGCCACGCTGATCACCGCGGTGTACACCATGATTGGCGTCGACCAGCGCGGCGGCCAGGTCACCGACTTCTGGCACGAACCGCTGCTGCTGGTGGCCGGCGCTGCCTGGTACGGCTTACTGTCGGTGCTGTGGCAGGCGCTGTTTTCCAACCAGCCGGTGCAGCAGAGCCTGGCCAAGCTGTTCTTCGAACTGGGCCGCTACCTCAAGCTCAAGGCCAACCTGTTCGAGCCGATCCGCAACCATGACCTGGAAGCCCGGCGCCTGGAGCTGGCCCAGCAGAACGGCAAGGTGGTCGCGGCCCTCAACGCGGCCAAGGAAATCATCCTGCACCGGGTGGGCAACAGCCAGCCCAACTCCAAGGTCAGCCGCTACCTGAAGCTGTACTTTTTGGCCCAGGACATCCACGAGCGCGTCAGCGCCTCGCACTACCCCTACAACGCCCTGGCCGATGCGTTCTTCCACAGCGACGTGATGTTCCGCTGCCAGCGCCTGCTGCGCCATCAAGGTTCGGCCTGCCAGGACCTGGCGCGCTCGATCCGCCTGCGCCAGCCGTTCGTGCTCGACAGCCGCTTCGCCGACACCCTGGAAGACCTCAACGCCTCCCTGGAGCACCTGCGCAACCAGAACAACCCGGCCTGGCGCGGCCTGTTGCGCTCGCTGCGAGCACTGGCGGCCAACCTGGCCACCCTCGACCGCCTGCTGGGCGCCGCCAGCAACCCGGACAGCCTCGCCGATGCCAGCGACAGCAGCCTGCTCGACCGCTCGCCGCGCAACCTCAAGGACGTCTGGACCCGCCTGCGCACCCAGCTCACACCCACCTCGCTGCTGTTCCGCCACGCCCTGCGCCTGCCGCTGGCGCTGTCGATCGGCTATGGCATGGTGCACCTGATCCACCCGACCCAGGGCTACTGGATCATCCTCACCACGCTGTTCGTCTGCCAGCCCAACTACGGCGCGACCCGGCGCAAGCTGGTGCAGCGGATTTTCGGCACGGCCATCGGCCTGACCGTGGGCTGGGCGCTGTTCGACCTGTTCCCCAACCCTGTGATCCAGTCGCTGTTCGCGGTGGTTGCCGGGGTGGTGTTCTTCGTCAACCGCACCACCCGCTACACCCTGGCCACGGCGGCCATCACGCTGATGGTGCTGTTCTGCTTCAATCAGATCGGCGATGGCTACGGCCTGTTCCTGCCGCGCCTGTTCGATACGCTGGTGGGCAGCCTGATCGCCATCCTCGCGGTGTTCCTGTTCCTCCCCGACTGGCAGGGCCGGCGCCTGAACAAGGCGCTGGCCAATACCTTGAGCTGCGCAAGCCTGTACCTGCGCCAGATCATGCAGCAGTACGCCCACGGCAAGCGCGACGACCTCGCCTACCGCCTGGCCCGGCGCAACGCCCACAACGCCGATGCCGCACTGTCCACCACGCTGGCCAACATGCTCATGGAGCCTGGGCATTTCCGTAAGGAGGCGGACGTGGGCTTCCGCTTCCTGGTGCTGTCGCATACCTTGCTCAGCTACCTCTCGGGGCTGGGCGCACACCGCGACAATGCCTTGCCGGCAGAGGTGCAGGAACAGTTGATCGACGGCGCCGGGCAGAGCCTGGCCGACAGCCTGGACGAGATTGCCAATGGCCTGGCGGCGCGCTTGCCGGTGGCCATTCACAGCGATGCCGAGGAAGCGCTGGCCAATGCGCTGGAGCAGATGCCCGATGAGGTGGATGAGCATCAGCGGCTGGTACAGACGCAGCTGGCCTTGATCTGCCGGCAGCTGGGGCCGCTGCGGACCCTGGCCGCGCACCTGATCAAAGAGGGCTCACAAAGCCAGTGATCTGCACAGCCCTGAAGACCAAAGGGGTACCTGTGGGAGCCGGCTTGCCGGCGATAGGGCCAGCACAGACGCCAGAAGTCAAAAGCCATGCTGGCGCAACAACCGCGCATAGCTGCCATCGGCCTTCATCGCCGCAATGGCCCGTTCGAAGCGTTCGACGATCTGCTGGTGCTCGGGATGCTTCAGGCTCACCAGAATATGCAGGGTATTCTCCGCCAGCGGCGGCCCCACCAGCGTCACGCCATCGCGCACCTGCTGCGGCTCGCGCTGCAGGTTGTAGCGCGCCACGTACTCATCCTCCACCGCCAGGTTCACCCGCCCTGCCGCCAGCATGCGCACGGCCGTGGAGAAGTTGCGCACCTGCACCTTGTGCAGGCGGCTGTCGTCATCGAACACCGGCGAGTAGGCGTAGTCGCGCACCACGGCAATGCTGTAGGGGTACAGGTCGCTCTGCTGCTGGTAGCGGAAGTTGTCGCCCTTGCGCTTGAGCAGGCGAATACGGTTGTTCAGGTAGCCCTTGGAAAACTGGCCGACCTGCGCCCGCGAGTCGTTGTACCAAGTGTTGATCAACACGTCGTAGCGCCCTTCGCCAATGCCCATCAGCGCTCGCGCCCAGGGCACTTCCTCGTAGCCGCTGGCATAACCCGCACGTGTCAGCGCTGTAGTGACCAGGCTAGTGGCCAGGCCACCGCCGGGCATGCCGCTGTCGGTGAACGGCGGCCAGTTGTCGGCCACCAGCCGCAGCTTTTCCTGGCCCAGGGCAGGTGCTGTCAGCATCACGCCCAACAATCCCAACGCGTAAAGCAGTGGCCGCATGCTGAAGTCCTTTTGCAGAGGGGGCACACGTGATGAAAGGCATCTGCAAACGAGAGTACACAAAGCCGTGGCGCAGGGCAGCGGCCAATAGTGTCATTTAGCCTCTATTTTGGCCGAACCCATCTGCCACTCGTCGCCGGCCAGCAGATTTGCGATGATCGACGATCATTTTCAGGAGTTACCCGCCATGTCCATCGAATGGGTCTGCAAACACCACACTGATCTGAGCAAGGAGCAGCTCTACGCCATCCTGCAGTTGCGCACCGAAGTGTTCGTGGTGGAGCAGCGCTGCGCCTACCAGGAAGTCGACGGCCAGGACCTGGCAGGCGATACCCTGCACCTGATGGCGTGGCAGGAAGACCAGCTGCTGGCCTACCTGCGCCTGCTCGATCCGCAGTCCCAGGGTGGCGACGTGGTCATTGGCCGCGTGGTGACGGCGCCGCAGGCGCGCGGGCTGAAGCTGGGCCACCCGCTGCTGCTCAAAGGGCTGGAAGCGGCCGCGCATTGCTGGCCGGGCACGCCGGTGTACCTGTCGGCGCAGGCGCACCTGCAGGGCTTCTATGGCCAGCACGGCTTCGAAGTGGTGGGCGAGCAGTACCTGGAAGACGACATCCCCCACATCGGCATGCGCAAGGCCTGAGCCCGGCAGCTCACGGGTAGCCGAGCACCTCGCGGATCTGGCGCAGGTGCCGGATGATCCACTGCTTGTCGATCGCCCCCCAGTCATGGATGCGGTAGTGCCCGGCGTGGTTGCGCGCCCCTTCCTGCTGCTCGAACTCGCAGACGATGTCCAGGTCGGCCAGGGCTGCGATGGTGTCCTGGGCGGTGCGCCGCGGCATGCCGGTGGCCTCCATCAGGGCCGGTACGCTGGTGGCGGTCTGGCTGTCGATCAGCCAGGCCACGTACAAACGACGATAGAAGCTGCTCTTGGTCTTGCTCACTTCCATGCTGCGGGGTCCTTACAGGTTGCCTGGCAGTTCCCGATAGGTCAGGTACACGCGCAGGTCGAATTCCAGTTGGTGGTAGTCCGGTTCCATGTGCTGGCACAGCTGGTAGAACGCCTTGCTGTGGTCACGCTCGCGCAGGTGCGCAAGCTCGTGCACCACGATCATGCGCAGAAACGCCGGCGCCGCCTCCTTGAACAGCGAGGCGATGCGGATTTCCTTCTTCGCCTTGAGGTTGCCGCCCTGCACCCTGGACACCGCCGTGTTCAGGCCCAGGGCGCGGTGGGTGAGGTCCAGGCGGTTGTCGAACAGCACCTTGTCCAGCGGCGGCGCAGTACGCAGGTACTGCTGGCGCAGTTGCTGGGCGTAGTTGTACAGCGCCTTGTCGCTCTGCACGTCATGGCGGCCCGGGTAGCGCTGCTGCAGGTAGCCGCCCAGGCGGTCGCTGTCGATCATTTGCTGCACCTGCTGTTGCAGGTGCGGCGGGTAGGCTTGCAAGTAGCGTAATACGGTCATGGCACGGTTTTCGGCGTAACGAACGCCGATTCTAGCCAATCAGGGCCGGGGCCAGGGAAAAATTGCCGGGAACTCGCTGGCGTGCGCCGCCGTCATCGGGTGGGCGACCAGAAAACCTTGCACGTAGGCACAGCCGTTGGCTTTCAGCCAGGCCGCCTGGGCCGGCGTTTCCACGCCTTCGGCGATGACCGTGATGCGATATTGCGCGCACAGGCCGATGACGCTGCTCACCAGCGCGGCGTCGGCGGCCGAGCCCGGCAGGCGCGCCACCAGGTGGCGGTCCAGCTTCAAGGTATCGATCGGCAGGTCGCGCAGCATGCGCAGCGAGCAGTCACCGGCACCGAAGTCGTCCAGCGCCACCCTCACGCCCAGTTCGTGCACCCGGTGTATCTGCTTGATGGCCGCCTCGAGGTTGTCGGTCAGCGAAGTCTCCGCGACCTCCACCTCCAGCTGCGAGGGCACCAGGTGGTACTCGTCGATCACCCGCCGCAGCTCATCGACCAGGCTGGGCATGGCGAATTGCGCCCGGCTCAGGCTGATGCCCAGCACCAGGTCCGGCGCGAAACGCTCGCGCCAGGCGTGGCGCTGGGCCGCGCCCTGGCGGTAGATCCAGCTGGCCAGGCGGTTGATCAGGCGGGCCTCTTCCAGCAGGGGAATGAACAGCCCTGGCGGTACATCGCCAACGCTGGGGTGCTGCCAGCGCAGCAAGGCCTCGAAGCCGCGCAGGTGCCCATCGGCGAAGCCGACCTGCGGCTGGTAGACCAGGCTGAAGTCCTGCGCCTCGACTGCCTGGCGCACGCTGTCTTCGAGCATCAGCCGCGAACGCGCGCGGCCGTTGAGCTCCTGGTCGTAGAAGCGGTATTGCTGGCGCCCGGCCTGCTTGGCCGCATACATCGCCGCATCGGCGGCGCGCAGCAGGCCTTCGACCGTGGCCCCGCAGTCCGGGTAGGTGGCGATACCGATGCTCACGCCCAGGCTGACATCCAGGCCCTCCATCGGCTGCTGGATGGAAACCCGCTCCAGCAGTTGCTCGGCGAAGCGCCCGGCCTGTTCGGGGTACGGCAGGCTGTCGAACAGTGCGGTGAACTCGTCGCCGCCCATGCGCGCCAGCAGCGCCTCGCTGCCCAGGCAGTCCTTGAACTGCTCGGCCACCCAGCGCAATACCCGGTCACCGGCCTCATGCCCCAACGAATCGTTGATGCGCTTGAAGCCGTCCAGGTCCATGTACATCAGCGCCTGGGCCTTGCCGGAGCGCTCGTTGCGCAGCAGCACGCCTTCGGCGGCCTGGTAGAAGCCGCGGCGGTTGAGCAACCCAGTAAGGGGGTCGGTTACCGCCTGGTATTCGAGCTGCTGGTGCAGGTTGCGCACCACCGACATGTCGAGCACCGTCACCACCATTGCCTGCTGGTCGGCGGGCAAGGGCGCGCACGACAGCGCCACCGGCACCAGGTGGCCGCCCACCGTGCGCAAATGGGCGTCGTGCACCCGGAAGATGCGCCGTGCCAGGTAGGCCTGGTGGAAGTCGGAGTCGTGCCACAAGGTGGCATTGGGCAATTGCACCAGATCCAGCAGGTGCACGCTTTGAAGTTGCTCCACCGGCGCCTGGAGCAAGTGCGAAATGGCCGGGTTGGCGAAGCTGATGGTGCCCGAGGCATCGACCACCAGGATGCCCTCGGCGGCGTTTTCCAGGATCGAGGCATTGAAGGCCCGGGCCGCTTCCAGCTCGCGGGTCAGGCGCTGCAGCATGCGCCGGTTGCGCTGCTGGTCCAGTTGCGCCTGCACCTTGGGCTTGAGGATCTGCGGGTCGAACGGCTTGAACAGGTAATCCACCGCGCCACTGGCGTAGCCCTTGAGCACGGCGGCATCGGACTGCTCGTTGGCGGTGAGGAAGATGATCGGGGTGAGCCGGGTACGCTGGCTGCCACGCATCAGCCGGGCGACTTCGAAGCCGTCCATTTCCGGCATCTGCACATCCAGCAGCACCAGGTCGACATCGTGTTCGAGCAAGGCGCTCAGGGCTTCCGTCCCCGAACTTGCCGTTAGCACTTGCCAATCGTTGCGCGCCAGCAATGCGCGCATGCTGATGAGGTTTTCCGGGTAATCATCCACCACCAGGAGCACAGATTTGCTCTCTGGGGGGTGAGGGTAAGCGCCATCCATGCTGCTTCTCTTGTGTGACCGACTTCAACCTGCAATTGGATCCGATTAATACTCTAGACACCAGCCTGCAACACGCAATGCAATCAGAACGCTATCAGTGAAGAAATCTAAGGGTAGTCGACTAACGGTCACCTGCTGGCATTTCGGCCATAAAAAAACCCGCATTTCTGCGGGTTTTCCGTACCGTTCAGCGGATCAGTTGACCTTGGCGGCCAACTCACCTTTCAGGTAACGCTGGAACATGCCTTCCAGGGAGATCGGCTTGATCTTCGAGGCATTGCCGGCGGTGCCGAAGGCTTCGTAGCGGGCGATGCACACGTCGCGCATGGCCTTGACGGTTTCACCGAAGAACTTGCGCGGGTCGAACTCGCTTGGGTTCTGGGCCATCAGGCGGCGCATGGCACCGGTGGAGGCCAGGCGCAGGTCGGTGTCGATGTTGACCTTGCGCACGCCGTGCTTGATGCCTTCGACGATTTCTTCGACCGGTACGCCGTAGGTCTCTTTGATGTCGCCGCCGTACTGGTTGATGATCGCCAGCCACTCTTGCGGTACCGAGGAAGAACCGTGCATCACCAGGTGGGTGTTGGGGATGCGCTTGTGGATTTCCTTGATGCGGTCGATGGCCAGCACGTCACCGGTAGGCGGCTTGGTGAACTTGTAGGCACCGTGGCTGGTACCGATGGCGATGGCCAGGGCGTCGACCTGGGTCTTCTTGACGAAGTCGGCGGCCTCTTCCGGGTCAGTCAGCATCTGGCTGTGGTCCAGCACGCCTTCGGCGCCGATGCCGTCTTCTTCACCGGCCATGCCGGTTTCCAGCGAACCCAGGCAGCCCAGCTCGCCTTCGACCGACACGCCGCAGGCGTGGGCCATGGCAACGGTCTGCTGGGTAACGCGCACGTTGTACTCGTAGTCGGTCGGGGTTTTGCCGTCTTCGCCCAGCGAGCCGTCCATCATCACCGAGCTGAAGCCCAGCTGGATCGAGCGCTGGCACACGTCAGGGCTGGTGCCGTGGTCCTGGTGCATGCACACCGGGATGTGCGGGAATTCTTCGATGGCAGCCAGGATCAGGTGGCGCAGGAACGGCGCACCGGCGTATTTGCGAGCACCGGCGGAGGCCTGGACGATGACCGGAGAGTCGGTCTTGTCGGCCGCTTCCATGATGGCGCGCATCTGCTCGAGGTTGTTGACGTTGAAAGCCGGAACGCCGTAACCGAACTCGGCGGCGTGGTCCAGCATCTGGCGCATGCTAATGAGTGCCATTGTGTATCTCTCTCCCGACAAGCGTCGTTTGTTTCGTGCAAGCCTGCCGCAGGGGCGGTTGCTGTTCAAGTAGTGTGGGCCGCCTGCGCGGCCCGGCCAGTCACGGTGCCTTGCAGCCCCGCCCTATCAGATCGTTGGTTGCCACCCAGTACACCAGGCCTTCGTCGCCCTTGGTGTGGAAGGCCAGCACGCCATCGCTGTACATCGCCCCCGAGGCGCTCGGCTCGGACTTGAGCCGGTAGACCTGGTCGCCGCCGCCGAGGCGAACGTCGACCGAATCCTGTTGCGCATCGGCGAAGCGCCAGAGCACGTCGGCCTGGCTGTCGCAGACCCAGCGGGTCCAGTTGTCTGCCGGGGCGGGCTGCGCCGGCTGCAGCAGCGAGCATCCTGCCAGTGTCGCCAGGGCCGTCACGGCCAAGAGCGCTTTCATCACGTTACTCCGCTAGGGGTCGCTGCGCGACCCAATCGCCGGCAAGCCGGCTCCCACAGGTCAAGCGCTGCTCCCGAGGTCAGCGCTGTACCTTGTGGGAGCCGGCTTGCCGGCGATTGGGCCGCACAGCGGCCCCGTGTTCAAGACCACAAAACAGCCTTCAGGTTGCCTGCCGCCCGATCAAGGGCAGCCCGGCGCCTGGCGCTGGTGCTCTTCGTCGTATTTTTCCAGGCCTTCGGGGCCCACGCGCTTGCTGATCACCGGCACGGTTTCAGCCTGCCATTCGGACTGGTAGCAACCACCCTTGGGCGCTTGCGCCGGGTCGCCGTCCGGCGTCGGGCCGCTGGAGCATGCGCTCAGCAGGCCCGCCACGATCATCACAGGCAATCGCTTGACCATCAGGTCGCTCCCTTTGCCAGGCGCCGCCATTGTCAGGCTTTTGCCCGCTCTTCCAGGATCGCCACGGCCGGCAGTACCTTGCCTTCGACGAACTCGAGGAATGCACCGCCACCGGTAGAAATGTAGGAGATATCTTTGCTGACGCCATATTTATCGATGGCCGCCAGGGTGTCGCCACCACCGGCGATGGAGAACGCAGCGCTTTCGGCGATGGCCTTGGCCAGCACCTGGGTGCCGTTGCCGAACTGGTCGAACTCGAACACACCGACCGGGCCGTTCCACAGGATGGTCTTGGACGACTTCAGCAGCTCGGCGAAGTTGGCCGCGGTTTGCGGGCCGATGTCCAGGATCATGTCGTCAGCCGCCACGTCGGCGATGGCCTTGACGGTGGCTTCGGCGCTTTCGGCAAATTGCTTGGCCACCACCACGTCCACCGGCAGCGGCACGCTGACCTTGGCAGCGATGGCCTTGGCGGTTTCGACCAGGTCAGGCTCGTACAGCGACTTGCCAACCGGGTGGCCGGCTGCGGCCAGGAAGGTGTTGGCGATGCCGCCACCGACGATCAGCTGGTCGCACACCGCGCTCAGGCTGTTCAGCACGTCCAGCTTGGTCGATACCTTGGAGCCGGCAACGATGGCCGCCATCGGCTTGGCCGGGGCTTTCAGGGCCTTGCCCAGGGCATCCAGTTCGGCGGCCAGCAACGGGCCAGCCGCAGCGACCTTGGCGAACTTGGCAACGCCGTGGGTCGAGCCTTCGGCGCGGTGGGCGGTGCCGAAGGCGTCCATCACGAACACGTCGCACAGGGCAGCGTATTTCTGCGCCAGCTCGTCGGCGTTCTTCTTCTCGCCCTTGTTGAAGCGCACGTTCTCGAACAGCACCAGGTCACCGGCCTTGACCTGGACGCCGTCCAGGTAGTCGGCAACCAGCGGCACGTCGCGGCCCAGGGCCTTGCTCAGGTAGTCGGCAACCGGCTTGAGGCTGTTCTCGGCCGAGAATTCGCCTTCGGTCGGGCGGCCCAGGTGCGAGCAGACCATTACCGCCGCGCCCTTTTCCAGGGCCAGCTTGATGGTCGGCAGCGCTGCCAGGATACGCGCGTCGCTGGTTACCACACCGTCCTTCACAGGCACGTTGAGGTCTTCGCGGATCAGTACGCGCTTACCTTGCAGGTCGAGGTCGGTCATCTTCAACACGGTCATGAATGCAGTCCTTCAGGGCTGTTTGGTGCGGGTTGGGTGGACGACGTGCAGATAGTGTTCGGCAACGTCGAGCATACGGTTGGCAAACCCCCATTCGTTGTCGAACCAAGCCAGCAGGTTCACCAGGCGAGGGCCTGAGACGCGGGTCTGGCTGGCATCGACGATCGCCGAATGCGGGTCATGGTTGAAATCACAGCTGGCATGGGGCAGCTCGGTATAGGCCAGCAAGCCTTTGAGCGGGCCTTCCAGCGCCGCCTCGCGCAGCACCCGGTTGACCTCGGCCGCGCTGGTGTCGCGGGCGGTCTGCAGGGTGATGTCCAGGCACGAGACGTTGACGGTCGGTACGCGTACCGCTTTGGCCTGGATTCGCCCGGCAAGTTCCGGCAGCAGGCGCTCGATACCGCGCGCAAGCCCGGTGGACACCGGAATCACCGACTGGAAGGCCGAGCGCGTGCGGCGCAGGTCTTCGTGGTGGTAGGCGTCGATCACCGGCTGGTCGTTCATCGCCGAGTGAATGGTGGTGATCTGCACGTATTCGATGCCAAAGGCCTGGTCCAGCACGCGCAGCAGCGGCACGCCGCAGTTGGTGGTGCAGGAGGCGTTGGACACCAGGCGCTCGCTGCCGGTCAGGCAGGCCTGGTTGATGCCGTAGACCACCGTGGCATCCACATCCGCCTCGCTGGCCATGGGCTGGGAAAACAGCACCCGCGGCGCGCCGGCATCGAGGAAGCGCTGGCCATCGGCGCGGGTGTGGTAGGCGCCGGAACATTCCAGCACCAGGTCGATATCCAGGGCCGCCCAGTCGACGCCCTCGGGGGTGGCACTGCGCAGTACTTTCACGCAGTCGCCATTGATATGCAGACAATCGCCGTCGACCTTCACCTCGCCGGGGAAACGCCCGTGGGTGGAGTCGAAGCGTGTCAGGTATTCAACGCTGGCCTGGTCGGCCAGGTCGTTCAGTGCAACGATCTCGAAACCGGCCTTGGCCCCACGCTCGAACAGTGCGCGCAAGACACAGCGGCCGATGCGGCCATAACCGTTGAGTGCAACTTTGTAGGGACGCGGGTGGGGCATTCGGTGGCTCGCTAACACAGGATGGCTGGTTGGGGCCGCGTTGCGGCCCATCGCGACGCAAGGCCGCTCCTACAGAAGTACATCGTCCCCTGTAGGAGCGGCCTTGTGTCGCGAAACGAGGGCAAAGCCCTCGCCTTACGCCTCTATCAGTCTTCCAGCAGCTCTTCGGCGGTGCCCAGGATGTTCTCCAGGGTGAAGCCGAACTCTTCGAACAACGCAGGTGCCGGCGCCGACTCACCGTAGGTGGTCATGCCGATGACACGGCCTTCCAGGCCGACGTACTTGTACCAGAAGTCGGCGTGGGCGGCTTCGATGGCGATACGCGCGCCCACTTCGACCGGCAGCACGGACTGCTTGTAGCTGGCGTCCTGGGCGTCGAACACGCTGGTGCACGGCATCGACACGACGCGCACGTTGCGGCCTTGCTCGGCCAGCTTGGCATGCGCCTGAACGGCCAGGCCCACTTCGGAACCGGTGGCGATCAGGATCAGCTCAGGCTCGCCGGCGCAGTCCTTGAGCACGTAGCCGCCGCGGCTGATGTCGGCGATCTGCTGGGCGTCGCGCGCCTGGTGCTGCAGGTTCTGGCGCGAGAAGATCAGCGCCGAAGGGCCGTCGTTGCGCTCCAGGGCGTGCTTCCAGGACACGGCCGACTCGACCGCGTCGGCTGGGCGCCAGGTGTCCAGGTTCGGGGTGCTGCGCAGGCTGGTCAGCTGCTCAATCGGCTGGTGGGTCGGGCCGTCTTCGCCCAGGCCGATGGAGTCGTGGGTGTAGACGTGGATCACGCGCTGCTTCATCAGCGCCGACATGCGCACCGCGTTGCGGGCGTATTCCATGAACATCAGGAAGGTCGCGCCGTAAGGCACCAGGCCGCCGTGCAGGGCAACGCCGTTCATGATCGCGGTCATGCCGAACTCGCGCACGCCGTAGAACACGTAGTTGCCGCTGGCGTCGTTGGCTTCGATGCCCTTGCAACCTTTCCACAGGGTCAGGTTGGAGCCGGCCAGGTCGGCCGAGCCGCCGAGGAACTCAGGCAGCAGCGGGCCGAAGGCGTTCAGGGTGTTCTGGCTGGCTTTACGGCTGGCGATGGTCTCGCCCTTGGCCGCCACTTCATTGATGTAGGCCTGGGCCTTTTCGCTGAAGTCGGCCGGCAGCTCGCCGCTGTCACGGCGCTTGAACTCGGCAGCCAGCTCCGGGTGGGCCTTGGCGTAAGCGTCGAAGCGCTGGTTCCAGTCGGCTTCGACCTGGGCACCGGCGGCCTTGGCATCCCACTCGGCGTAGATGTCGGCCGGGATTTCGAACGGGCCGTGGTTCCAGTTCAGTTCCTTGCGGGCCAGGGCGATTTCGTCGTTGCCCAGCGGAGCGCCGTGGCAGTCTTCCTTGCCCTGCTTGTTCGGCGAGCCGAAGCCGATGATGGTCTTGCAGCAGATCAGGGTCGGGCGGTCGCTCTTGCGCGCCGTCTCGATGGCCATCTTGATCTCTTCGGCATCGTGGCCGTCGACGTTGCGGATCACCTGCCAGTTGTACGCTTCGAAGCGTGCCGGGGTGTTGTCGGTGAACCAGCCGTGCACTTCGCCGTCGATGGAGATGCCGTTGTCATCGTAGAAGGCAACCAGCTTGTTCAGGCCCAGGGTGCCGGCCAGCGAGGCGACTTCGTGGGAGATGCCTTCCATCATGCAGCCGTCGCCGAGGAACACATAGGTGTTGTGGTCGACGATGTTGTGGCCTTCGCGGTTGAACTGGGCAGCCAGTACCTTTTCCGCCAGGGCGAAGCCCACGGCGTTGGCCAGGCCCTGGCCCAGCGGGCCGGTGGTGGTTTCAACGCCTGGGGTGTAGCCGTATTCCGGGTGGCCCGGGGTGCGGCTGTGCAGTTGGCGGAAGCCTTTGATGTCATCGATGGTGACGTCGTAGCCGGTCAGGTGCAGCAGCGAGTAGATCAGCATCGAGCCGTGGCCGTTGGACAGCACGAAGCGGTCACGGTCAGCGAATTTCGGGTTGCTCGGGTTGTGCTTCAGATAGTCGCGCCAAAGCACTTCAGCGATATCCGCCATGCCCATGGGGGCACCTGGGTGGCCGCTGTTAGCCTTTTGCACGGCATCCATGCTGAGGGCACGAATGGCGTTGGCACGTTCACGACGGCTGGGCATCGCTTATCTCCTGGGGCTTGAATAGGTGGTGTTACGAAAAAGGCGGCCATTTTCGCCCACAGGCGGGCCCCGGGGCAATGACGTATGGTCGCAGTTGGGTATTTTTCCTGTGATTGGCCGCCAAAGCGGGTGAAAACCGGGAATCCACGGCGACCACCGCACCCGCCCATCAGCCAATATCAAAACTTTTTGATATTGGCCTTGCGAGGGCAACGATGCCTGTCTAGACTGCCGGCCCATGAATCAGCGTGCGCAATCGATCCCGCCCCAGCAAAGTGACACCCTGGCTGCCCTGTGCAAAGCCAGCGGCGACGAGCTGCGCCTGAATGTTCTGCGGGTGCTGGCCAGCGATTCGTTCGGCGTGCTGGAGCTGGCGCAGATCTTCGACATCGGCCAGTCGGGCATGAGCCACCACCTCAAGGTGCTTGCCCAGGCGGAGCTGGTGGCCACGCGCCGCGAAGGCAACGCCATCTTCTACCGCCGCGCCCTGCCCCATGGCCGCCTGCACACGGCGCTGCTCGACGAGGTCGACGAGCTGGCCCTGGCCCAGGATGTCCAGGCCCGCATCGCGCAGATCCAGCAACGCCGCGCCGCCACCAGCCAGGACTTCTTCCTGCGCGTGGAAGAGAAATTCCGCGCCCAGCAAGACCTGATCGCCGGCTTGCCGCAGTACCGCGAAAGCCTGCTGACACTGCTCGACACGCTGAATTTTTCGCCCAGCGCCAGTGCGCTGGAAGTCGGCCCCGGCGACGGCGGTTTTCTGCCCGACCTGGCCCGGCGCTTTGCCCGCGTCACCGCCCTGGACAACAGCCCGACCATGCTCGAGCTGGCGCGCCAGGTGTGCGAGCGCGAAGGCCTGAATAATGTAAACCTGCAGTTGGCCGATGCACTGGGTGCAGCGGATGTGGAAGCCGACTGCGTTGTGCTGAACATGGTGCTGCACCATTTCAGCGACCCGGCCCTGGCCCTGCGCCTTTTGGCCAAACGGGTGAAAGCGGGCGGCAGCCTGCTGGTCACCGAACTGTGCAGCCATGACCAGGGGTGGGCGCGCGATGCCTGCGGCGACCTCTGGCTGGGCTTCGAACAGGACGACCTGGCCCGTTGGGCCAATGCGGCCGGGCTGGCCCTCGGGGACAGCCTCTACGTGGGCTTGCGTAACGGTTTCCAGATACAGGTCCGCCATTTTCAGCGGACGACTGGCGACACACACCATCGGTAAATTTTAGGAACCCGTCGAGATGAGCGAATACTCCCTTTTCACCTCCGAGTCCGTGTCCGAAGGGCATCCGGACAAGATCGCCGACCAGATTTCTGACGCGGTCCTGGACGCCATCATCGCCCAGGACAAGTACGCCCGCGTGGCATGCGAAACCCTGGTCAAGACCGGTGTCGCCATCATCGCCGGCGAAGTCACCACCTCGGCCTGGGTCGACCTGGAAGAGCTGGTGCGCAATGTCATCATCGACATCGGCTACAACAGCTCCGACGTCGGCTTCGACGGCGCCACCTGCGCCGTGATGAACATCATCGGCAAGCAGTCGGTGGACATCGCCCAGGGCGTTGACCGCTCCCGCCCGGAAGACCAGGGCGCCGGCGACCAGGGCCTGATGTTCGGCTACGCCAGCAACGAAACCGACGTGCTGATGCCAGCACCGATCTGCTTCTCGCACCGCCTGGTCGAGCGCCAGGCCGAAGCGCGCAAGTCCAAGCTACTGCCTTGGCTGCGCCCGGATGCCAAGTCGCAGGTCACCTGCCGCTATGAAAACGGCAAGGTCGTGGGGATCGACGCGGTCGTGCTGTCGACCCAGCACAACCCTGAAGTGTCGCAAAAAGACCTGCAGGAAGCGGTGATGGAGCTGATCGTCAAGCACACCCTGCCTGCCGAACTGCTGCACAAGGACACCCAGTACCACATCAACCCGACCGGCAACTTCATCATCGGTGGCCCAGTGGGCGACTGCGGCCTGACCGGCCGCAAGATCATCGTCGACAGCTACGGCGGCATGGCTCGCCACGGTGGTGGCGCGTTCTCTGGCAAGGACCCGTCCAAGGTCGACCGCTCCGCTGCCTACGCCGGCCGCTACGTGGCCAAGAACATCGTTGCCGCAGGCCTGGCCGAGCGGTGCGAGATCCAGGTTTCCTACGCCATTGGCGTGGCCCAGCCGACCTCCATCTCGATCAACACCTTCGGCACCGGCAAGGTGTCCGACGCGAAGATCGTCCAGCTGGTGCGCGAGTGCTTCGACCTGCGCCCATACGCGATCACCACCATGCTCGACCTGCTGCACCCGATGTATCAGGAAACCGCTGCCTACGGCCACTTCGGCCGTACCCCGCAGCAGAAGACTGTCGGCGACGACACCTTCACCACCTTCACCTGGGAGCGCACCGACCGCGCCCAGTCGCTGCGTGACGCTGCCGGCCTGTAAGGCTCCTGCAGCCGTAAACGAAAGCCCCTGCCGAGCGATCGGCAGGGGCTTTTTCGTGACATATCGGCTGACAACTGCATTCGGCAGGCCCCGGGGCACTTGCCTAGGCTGAGGAGCACCTTCCCGCCACGCAAGGATGCTGGCCATGCCCTGGATGCTGCTGTTCGCCCTGCTGATACTGCCCTTGCTGCCTGCCCATGCAGGCCAATGCCCGGCATGGTCCGCCACGCAGGCCGCCGCCGAAGTGGCCAGCTTGCGCGACACCCTGCAGCGCTGGGACGACCACTACCACCGCCTGGGCCAGGCGCAGGTGGCCGACGAGCTGTACGACCAGAGCCGCCAACGCCTGCTGCAGCTTGAGCAGTGCTTTGCGATGGAGCGCGAACTGGGCTCGCTGGCCAGCGCACGCGGGCCGATCGCTCACCCCATTGCCCATACCGGGGTCGGCAAACTGCCCGACGAAACGGCCGTGGCGCGCTGGCTGGCCGGCAAGTCGGGGGTGTGGATCCAGCCCAAGGTCGACGGCGTTGCTGCCACGTTGATTTACCAACAGGGCCGCCTGGTGAAAGTGCTCAGCCGTGGCGACGGGCTTCAGGGGCACGACTGGAGCCGCCATATTCCAATGCTCACCGCGCTACCCCGGCAACTACCCCAGGCACTGGACCTGACGCTGCAGGGCGAGCTCTACCTGCGCCTGGAGCAGCACGTGCAAGCCCAGGCAGGCAGCGCCAACGCCCGCGGCACCGTGGCCGGCTTGCTGGCGCGCAAGCAGCTGGGCGCCGAACCGGGCACCAGCATCGGCCTGTTCGTCTGGGACTGGCCCCAAGGCCCCGCCCGCCAAGCCGAGCGCCTGGCAAAACTGCGCGAACTGGGCTTCCCGGACAGCCAATCCTACAGCCACCCCATCGACAACCTCGAACACGCCAGCCAATGGCGCCAGCACTGGTACCGCTCCCCCCTGCCCTTCGCCACCGACGGCGTGATCCTGCGCCAGGACAGCCGCCCACCTGCCGAGCGCTGGCAAGCCAACGCGCCCTACTGGATCGCTGCGTGGAAACATCCCTTTGCCCAGGCACTGGCCGAAGTGCGCGAGGTGCACTTTCGCGTGGGGCGCACCGGCAAGGTCACCCCGCTGCTGAAGCTCAGGCCAGTGGCGCTGGACGATCGGCGCATCACCCAGGTCAGCCTCGGTTCGCTGGCGCGCTGGCAGGCCGATGACGTGCGCCCAGGGGATCAGGTGGCCATCAGCCTGGCCGGGCTGACCATCCCGCGCTTCGAACAAGTGGTGCACCGCGCGGTGCAGCGGCCCAGCGTCACGCCGCCCGCACCCGGGCGCTATCACGCCCACAGCTGCTGGCAGGCTAGCGAAGGCTGCCAGGAGCAGTTCATCGCCCGGCTCACCTGGCTAAGCGGCAAGCACGGCCTGGCCATGCCGGGTACCGGCCCCGGCACCTGGCAGCGGCTGGTGGAAAGTGGCCGGGTGGGCGAGATCGGTGACTGGCTCGCGCTCGATGCCGAGCAGCTCATGGGCGTGCCGGGCATCAGCGAAACCACCGCCAGGCGCTTGCTCGATGCGTTCGCCAGTGGCCGTGCCCGGCCCTTCGAACAGTGGCTGCGTGCGCTTGGCGTGCCCGCACCGCGCGCGGTGCTGCATGAAGGCAGCTGGCAAACCCTGGCCCAGCGCTCCCCGAGTGACTGGCAGGCACTGCCTGGGGTAGGTGAAACGCGGGCGCAACAGCTGAGCACTTTCTTTTCCACAGCGGCCGTTCAGGGCATCGCCGAGCGGCTGGGGGAATTCGATGTAGACGGCTTCTCGCAGCGCGGCGCAAGCACGGCGCAATGAGTTTTCACAAAAATATCGGCCTGAAATGCCTTGGTTTGTTCTAGAAAAGTCCAACAAGGGTTCCTAAATCGGCAAAACCAAGGCAGCATTTGCCACAACTTTTTGCTGCCCCGCCCCGTCAAGGAGGCCCTGATGAAACGTATTTCCACCCTCGTTCTGCTGGCAACACTCGGTCTGGCCGCAGGTGTCGCGCAGGCTGCCCAACCGGATGAGGGGCTGACCGGCTGCGCCGCCAAGCGCAGCGCCATCGAGAACCAGCTGAAGATCGCCCGCGAGCACGGCAACAGCAACCAGGTCGCGGGCCTGGAACAAGCGCTGCGTGGCGTCGACAACTGCACCGACGCGAGCCTGCGCAAAGAGCGCGAGCAAAAGGTGCTGGATGCCCGCCATGAAGTCGCCCAGCGCGAGAAGGACCTGAAGAAGGCCGAGAAGAAAGGCGATTCGGAAAAGATCAACAAGCGCAAGGACAAGCTGGCCGAGTCGCGCAAGGAACTGCAGGAAGCGGTCGACGAACTCGACCGTTGATCGCCCTGAGGGCCTCATCGCCGGCAAGCCGGCTCCCACACGTTCACCACCCGGGTTCAGGCCTGCGGTGAACGGGTTGGATGAGGCCCTCACAGCTGATCAATGATTGCGGAATTCGGTATGGCACGCCTTGCAGGCAGCCTCGACCTTGTCCATCGGCCCTTTCAACTGCGCAGCGTCGAGCGGCTGGCTGCGCGTCACCTCGACCAGTTCGCCGGTGACGCCTTCCAGCGCCTGGGCAAGCTCATGAAAGCGCGCCTGGCGCTGCCACACTTCGGGCCGCGCACTGCTGTTGCCGTCATCCTGCACCTGAGGGAAGTGCTGCCAGGGCTCGTGGGCCAGGGCGTCCAGCTTCAGCGCACCGTCGGCGAACTTGCTGGCGTCGAACGGCAGGCGCCCGCGCAGCATGCCACCCATGTCCTCGCTGGTCTTGAGCATGTCCTTGAAGATGGCCTTGCGCTTGCCCAGTGGCGAGTTCGGGTCGACCCGGTCACAGGCGGTCAGGGCAAGGGCGGCGAGCAGTACTACGGTCAATCGCTTGAACATCACGGTCTCTTGGGCCTCGCAAATGGGCGGCCAGTATCGCCGCCTGCCAGGCAAAGACCAATAGCCACATAAAACACAGGGGTGAATCTTCATGTTCGCCCCCACAGGAACCCACCGATGAAATCTGCCCTGCGCCACCTGGCCTGGACACTCCCGGCCCTGGCCCTGCTGGCGGGCTGCAACGGCGGCGAAAGCGCCAAGCCCGAGCCGCATGCCATCGCCACCTACGCCCCCGCCACCTGGAACGACCTGCCCAAGGTCAGCGACAGCGAGCTGCTGGCAGGCTTCGATGCCTGGCGAGTGGGCTGCGAAAAACTCAAGCGTGACCCGGTGTGGGCCGCCACCTGCGAAGCTGCGCAAGGCATTCCCGAAGATGCCACCCAGGTACGCGCCTTCCTGCAGCAGCAACTGCAGGTCTACGGCCTGCGTTCTGCCGAAAACAACGCCAATGGCCTGATCACCGGTTACTACGAGCCGGTCTACCCAGGCAGCCTCAAGCGCACCGAAAAGGCCCAGGTGCCGGTGTATGGCATCCCCGATGACATGATTGTCGTCGACCTTTCGAGCATCTACCCCGAACTCAAGGGCAAGCGCCTGCGGGGCCGTATCGAAGGGCGCGTGCTCAAGCCCTACGACACTGCCGAAGTGATCTACCGCGATGGCGCCAAGGCACCGGTGCTGGCCTGGCTCACCGACCCGATGGACCTGCAGTTCCTGCAGATTCAAGGTTCGGGGCGCGTGCAACTGGCTGATGGCCGCCAATTGCGCCTGGGTTATGCCGACCAGAACGGCCACCCCTACCGGCCGATCGGCCGCTGGCTGATCGAGCAGGGCCAGCTGAAGAAAGAAGACGTGAGCATGGGCGCCATCCACGCCTGGGCCCAGGCCAACCCGCAACGGGTACCGGAACTGCTGGCCAGCAACCCCAGCTACGTGTTCTTCAGCACCCGCCCCGACAGCAACGAGGGCCCACGCGGCTCGCTCAACGTGCCGCTGACGGCAGGCTACAGCGTTGCCATCGACCGCAAGGTGATCCCGCTGGGCAGTTTGCTGTGGTTGTCCACCACGCGCCCGGACGGCACGCCGGTGGTGCGGCCGGTGGGGGCTCAGGATACGGGTGGGGCCATTACTGGCGAGGTGCGCGCGGACCTGTTCTGGGGCACCGGGCCGCAGGCTGGGGAACTGGCGGGGAACATGAAGCAGCAGGGGCAGATCTGGATGCTGTGGCCCAAAGGCCAGCCGCTGCCTGACGTGCCGAAGGTTCTGTAGAGCTGCAGTGGCCGCATCGCCGGCAAGCCGGCTCCCACAGGGTCGCCCCAGGCCTCACGCCTGATGAACTACCTGTGGGAGCCGGCTTGCCGGCGATGGAGCCACCTCGATTTCAGATCGAAACCACGAAGAACGACACGATCAACGCCAACCCGGCAAACCACACCAGCGAGCGCAACGCCGCCCAGTCCGCCAGGTAGCAGATGATGTAGAGCAAGCGGCTGGTGATGTACATCACCGCCAGCACATCCTGGGTCACCTGTTCGGCATTGCCGACCACATCCGCCACCAGCACCGCCGCCGCGAATGCCGGAAACGCTTCATAGCTGTTCTGCTGCGCAGCATGGGCACGGCGTGGCAGCCCGGAGAGCGTGTCGAGGAAGGCACGCGGGTCGTGATTGTCCTTCAGGCCGAAACGGCCGCTGGCGACCTTGGCGATCAGCGCACAGAAAGGCGGCAGCACCAGCGCGATCAGGATGCACCACAGGGCAACGGTCATGCTCATGACTCCTTGTACGAAAATGGGTTAGAGCTTCATCACCAGCATGCCTGCCAGGACCAGCCCGCAAGCTAGGAGTCTCGGCCCGCCAAAAGGTTCTTTGAGGTAGCGCATGCCCAGCAGCACCACCAGCACCACGCTCAGTTCACGCAGCGCCGCCGCCTCGGCCACCGAGCCCAGGTGCATGGCCCACAGCACCAGCGCATAGCTGAGCAGCACGCACAACCCCACCGCCAGGCCCAGCCGCCATTGCGTACGCCAGAACAGTACGAACGGCGCCCGCCGCGCCACACTGGCCAACAGCGGGAAAGGCCAGGCGCTGAGCAAGGTCAGCCAGACCAGGTAGTCCCAGGGCTTGCCCCACAGCCGCACGGCCTGCCCGTCGAACCAGGTGTAGCAACCGATGCACAAGCCGATCAGCGCCACCACCGGCAGCATCGACCAGGGCAGCCGGTCCCCGCCGCCGCCCTGCCACAACAGGCAGGCCATGCCGCAAGGGATCAGCAGGATGCCGATGATCTGCTGCTGGCTCAGCGACTCGCCGGCGAACGCCAGGGTCAGCCCCAGCACCACCAGCGGCGACAGCCCGCGCATCAGAGGATAGACCAGGCCCAGGTCGCCGACCCGGTAGGCCTGGATCAGCAAGAAGCGATAGAGCTGCTCGGCCAGTGCCGAGGCCAGCAGCCACGGCCAGATCTCGGCCGGCGGGAACTCCGTGAAGGCCACGGCGCACACCGCGAAGGCCAGTGCCACGGTGTCCATGCTGGCGATGACCAACAGGCGCTCGCCGCTGAATTTGATCAGGGTGTTCCACGTCGCGTGCAGCAGGGCGGCGATCAGGACCAGGGAAGTTGCCAACACGCGGGGAGCTCCTTGCAGTCAGAGCGGGCAACGATACAACGCTTCCGGCCCGGAAAGCGCGATGGAACGAAAAGAACAAATCTGGTCAAACCTGTGTCCCGAAACCATCGCCAGGTCATCAAACAACTGCCCGATGCCATTCGGGTACGACTTGGAAGCCATTGTTACAGGATTCGGGATGCTTGAATTAGTTGCCGCGTTTATCTGCCTCACCACCCTCCTCACCTACGTCAATTACCGTTTCATCGGCCTGCCGCCCGCCATCGGCGTGATGGTCACCGCGCTGCTGTTTTCCCTGCTGCTGCAGGGCCTGAGTCTGATCGGCTTCCCGGGCCTTGAGGCTCGCGTCGAAGGGCTGATGAACCAGATCGACTTCAACGACCTGCTGATGCACTGGATGCTGGCGTTCCTGCTGTTCGCCGGCGCACTGCACGTCAACCTCGCGGACCTGCGCAGCTACCGCTGGCCCATCGGCCTGCTGGCCACCATCGGCGTGCTGATCGCCACCGTGGTGATCGGCTACCTGTCGCACTGGGTGTTCGCCCTGTTCGGCTGGCAGGTGCCGCTGATCTACTGCCTGCTGTTCGGTGCGCTGATTTCGCCGACCGACCCCATCGCAGTGCTCGGCGCCCTGCGTACCGCCAACGCTTCCAAGCCGCTGAAAACCACCATCGTCGGCGAGTCACTGTTCAACGATGGCACTGCGGTGGTGGTATTCACCGTGCTGCTGGGCATCATCCAGCTTGGCGAAACGCCGAGCTTTTCCGAGACGGCGCTGCTGTTCGCCCGCGAGGCCATCGGTGGCGTGGTGTTCGGTGGGGTGATCGGCTACGCCACCTACCGCATGATCAAGAGCGTCGAGCAGTACCAGGTCGAGGTCATGCTGACCCTGGCGCTGGTCATCGGCGGTTCGGCGATGTGCTACGAACTGCACGTCTCGGCGCCGATTGCCATGGTGGTGGCCGGCCTGATCATCGGCAACCTGGGCCGCAACCTGGCGATGAACGACATGACCCGCCGCTACATGGACGGTTTCTGGGAGCTGATCGACGACATGCTCAACGCCCTGCTGTTCGCCCTGATCGGCCTGGAGCTGTTGCTGCTGCCGTTCAACTGGCTGCACCTGGCGGCCGGTGGGGTGCTGGCCCTGGCGGTGCTGCTGTCGCGCCTGCTGACGGTGGCGCCGGCCATCGTGCTGCTGCGGCGCTGGCGGAGCGTGCCGAAAGGCACTGTGCGAGTGCTGACCTGGGGTGGCTTGCGGGGCGGGGTTTCGGTGGCGTTGGCGCTGTCGTTGCCCCAAGGCAGCGAGCGCGACCTGCTGCTGTCGATCACCTACATCGTGGTGCTGTCTTCGATTCTGGTGCAGGGGTTGAGCATCGGCCGGGTGGTGCGCAAGGTCAGCGCACAGCCTTGAAACGCTGAGGGCCGCTTTGTGGCCCTATCGCCGGCAAGCCGGCTCCCACAGGTAGGCCACAGCTGTAGGAGCCGGCTTGCCGGCGATGGGCTGCAAAGCAGCCCCAGGCCATCACTCCACCGCCGAGTCGGGGAACTGGTCCTGCACGTACTTGATCTCGGTGCGCCCATGGGCCGCCGGCAAGCCATCTTCGCCGAGGTTGACGAAGACCATGCGGTCTACCGTGAGAATGCTCTTGCGGGTGATCTTGTTGCGCACTTCGCAGCGCAGGGTGATCGAGGTGCGGCCGAATTCGGTGGCGGTGATGCCCAGCTCGATGATGTCGCCCTGGCGCGAGGCACTGACGAAGTTGATCTCCGACATGTACTTGGTCACCACGCGCTGGTTGCCCAGCTGGACGATGGCGTAGATCGCCGCTTCTTCGTCGATCCAGCGCAGCAGGCTGCCGCCGAACAGTGTGCCGTTGGGGTTGAGGTCTTCGGGTTTTACCCACTTGCGGGTGTGAAAGTTCATCAGTACTCCTGACCTGCTTGGCTAACGTGAAGTAATGATGGCAGAGCGGCGCCGGGCGCTCCATTGAACATCGACTATCGTCTCGATTAATCGACAGAAAGCCTTTGGTGTGTCACACGGCCACGGCTATAATCCCTGCCGATTCACATGGCAGCCATTAGCGGTGCCATGCCCGCCACCCACCCGAGGGGCGCTGCAGCAGGCTCGGCCTGTCAGGCTCGGATGGGGCGTTGTCCGCTGCCGCGGACGCTCAACGCACAACGGCGCCCATTCGCACACTACGAATGGAGGCTCTCAATGAGCGCTGTAAACACGCCTGCAGGTTTTACCGATTTCAAAGTCGCCGACATCTCCCTCGCCGCCTGGGGCCGTCGCGAAACCATCATCGCCGAATCGGAAATGCCTGCCCTGATGGGCCTGCGTCGCAAGTACCTGGCTGAGCAGCCGCTCAAGGGTGCGAAGATCCTGGGCTGCATCCACATGACCATCCAGACTGCCGTGCTGATCGAAACCCTGGTTGCCCTGGGTGCCGAAGTGCGCTGGTCGTCCTGCAACATCTTCTCGACCCAGGACCAGGCTGCCGCCTCCATCGCTGCCGCCGGTATCCCGGTCTTCGCCTGGAAAGGTGAAACCGAGGAAGAATACGAGTGGTGCCTGGAGCAGACCATCCTCAAGGATGGCCAGCCATGGGACGCCAACATGATCCTCGACGACGGCGGCGACCTGACCGAGCTGCTGCACAAGAAGTACCCGGCCGTTCTGGACCGTGTGCACGGCGTTACCGAAGAGACCACCACCGGTGTGCACCGCCTGCTGGACATGCTGGCCAAAGGCGAGCTGAAAGTCCCGGCGATCAACGTCAACGACTCGGTCACCAAGAGCAAGAACGACAACAAGTACGGCTGCCGTCACAGCCTCAACGATGCCATCAAGCGCGGCACCGACCACCTGCTGTCGGGCAAGCAAGCCCTGGTGATCGGCTACGGTGACGTGGGCAAGGGCTCGGCCCAGTCCCTGCGTCAGGAAGGCATGATCGTCAAGGTCACCGAAGTTGACCCGATCTGCGCCATGCAGGCCTGCATGGACGGCTTCGAGCTGGTCTCGCCGTTCATCGACGGCATCAACGACGGCAGCGAAGCCAGCATCGACAAGGCCCTGCTGGGCAAGATCGACCTGATCGTCACCACCACCGGTAACGTCAACGTCTGCGATGCCAACATGCTCAAGGCCCTGAAGAAGCGCGCCGTGGTCTGCAACATCGGCCACTTCGACAACGAGATCGACACCGCCTTCATGCGCAAGAACTGGGCGTGGGAAGAGGTCAAGCCACAGGTGCACAAGATCCACCGCACCGGCGCTGGCGACTTCGACCCGCAGAACGACGACTACCTGATCCTGCTGGCCGAAGGCCGCCTGGTGAACCTGGGCAACGCCACTGGCCACCCAAGCCGCATCATGGACGGCTCGTTCGCCAACCAGGTACTGGCGCAGATCTTCCTGTTCGAGCAGAAGTACGCCGACCTGTCGGCCGAGAAGAAAGCCGAGCGTCTGACCGTTGAAGTGCTGCCGAAGAAGCTCGACGAAGAAGTGGCCCTGGAAATGGTCCGCGGCTTCGGCGGCGTGGTCACCCAGCTGACCAAGCAGCAGGCCGACTACATCGGCGTGGCTGTCGAAGGCCCGTTCAAGCCGCACGCCTACCGCTACTAAGCGGCAAGCGCCCGGTGGCCTGCCGCCGGGCGCTGGTAGTCGTTGAATCTTGATCGATGCCCGAGCCAGGCCGGCCCCCACCGCCCTGGCTTTTACTTGCAGCTTGCGGCCCATGGCTTGCAGCTGAGGAAACAGAGATGTCACAAGAACGCCGCTACAGTTTCGAATTCTTCCCCACCAAGACCGACGCCGGTCACGAAAAGCTGATGGCCGTGGCCAAGCAGCTGGCCGCCTACAACCCGGACTTCTTCTCCTGCACCTATGGTGCCGGTGGCTCGACCCGCGACCGCACGCTGAACACCGTGCTGCAGCTGGAAAGCGAAGCCAAGGTCCCGGCCGCCCCGCACCTGTCGTGCGTCGGCGACAGCAAGGACGAGCTGCGCGCCCTGCTCGCCCAGTACCAGGCAGCCGGCATCAAGCGCATCGTTGCCCTGCGCGGCGACCTGCCGTCGGGCATGGGCATGGCCAGTGGCGAACTGCGCTACGCCAGCGACCTGGTCGAGTTCATCCGCCAGGAAAGCGGTGACCACTTCCACCTGGAAGTTGCCGCCTACCCGGAAATGCACCCGCAGGCGCGCAATTTCGAAGCCGACCTGGCCAACTTCGTGCACAAGGTCAAGGCCGGTGCCGACAGCGCCATCACCCAGTACTTCTTCAACGCCGACAGCTATTTCTACTTCGTCGAACGCGTGCAGAAGCTGGGCGTGGACATCCCGGTGGTGCCCGGCATCATGCCGATCACCAACTACAGCAAGCTGGCACGCTTCTCCGACGCCTGCGGCGCCGAGATCCCGCGCTGGGTCCGCAAGCAGCTGGAAGCCTATGGCGACGACACCGCCAGCATCCAGGCCTTCGGTGAAGAAGTGATCACCCGCATGTGCGAGCAACTGCTGCAAGGCGGCGCGCCGGGCCTGCACTTCTATACCCTGAACCAGGCCGATGCCAGCCTGGCCATCTGGAACAACCTGAAGCTGCCTCGCTGAAACTTTTTGGCAAGATCTTATTCAGTAAGGATTAAGGCTTAAGTCATAGACTAAGGCCTTATTTCCTTCCTGGAACATGCAGGTCTTGCCACACATGCCACCGCTCTCGCCTAGCCGCCCGCAACTGGTCTACCTCGCCTTCGGGCCGGCCACCTATCACCAGGAAGCCTGTTTCAGCATCGTCAGCGCCCTCGCCCACCTCGACACGCAGGCCGGCGAAGCGCTGGATATCCAGGTTTATACCGACAACCCGGCGCCCTACGGCCAGTTGCCGGTTACCGTGCACCTGCTCGACGAAGCCACCCGCGCAGCCTGGAACGCCCCCCACGGTTATCACTTTCGCAGCAAGCACGTGCTGCTGCGCCAGGTGCTGCAGCAGCACCCGCTGGCCGTGCTGATCGATACCGACACGTTCTTCCGCACCTCGCCCCTCAAGCTGTTCCAGCGCGTTCGCCCAGGCCACATGCTGTGCAACTTCATCGGCCCGCGCTACGGCGCCAACCAGGCCTGCCTGTTGTACCGCAACCTGGTGGCGATCCTCGAGCAGCGCGGCCTTGCCGATTGCCAGATGCCACTGCTGAACTCGGGGGTGATCGGCCTCAGCGCTGACGACGCCGCCACCCTCGACCGCTCCATCGCCCTGATGGATGAGCTCTATCCGCTGGCCCGCACGGCCTACACGCTGGAAGAATTCTGCCTGGCAGTGGCGGCATATCGCACGCTCGAGGTGGCCGGGTGTGCCGATGTCATCCACCACTACTGGAGCCGCAAGGCGCAGTTCCGCGCCAAGATCCAGGCCTGGCTGCACAAGCATGGCGACGATTTGCTGAGTGGGCCGGCGCGGGCCGATGTGGCGCTGGTCAACGACCAGTTGCCACGCCCCCCGGCGCTGCACCGCCTGGGTTACAAGGCCCTGAGCCTGACCCTGCCAAGCCGCGAACGGCAGTTTGCCCGCGAGCTGCTGTATGGCTGCTATCCCTACCCCAACGAATTCGACCGCGCCTGCGCTCCGGCCTGGTGGGACAAGGCGCTGGAGAACCTCAACCAGCGCCACGGCCACACCGCCCCCGAGCAGTTGCGCCAGTGCCTGCGCCACCCGGGCCTGCGCTTGTCGCTGGGCGAGCGGCGCAAGGACATCGAGGCGCACCTGCTCAAAGCCTCTGCGCACTGAGCCGGTCACTGGCCTTGCCCCGCCCGAGCGCGTAATCTCGCGCCATGTCTGCGATCACCCGCCTGCTCTGCATCCTCCTGCTCGCCTGCCTGAGCCCGATGGCGCTTGGCGAGCGCCTGCGCCTGGTCAGCGACGACTGGGCGCCGTACATCTACCAGGATGGCGGCCAAACCAAGGGCATCGACTATGAAGTCTCGCGCGAAGTGTTCAAGCGCCTGGGGGTCGAGGTGGAGTGGGAATTCATGCCCTGGAAGCGCTGCCTGGCGATGATCGAGCAAGGCCTGGCCGACGGCGTGATGGACATCTTCAAGGTCGATGCGCGCAAGGCCTACATGGTCTACCCGATTGAACCCATGTCCGATGCCGAATTCGTCCTGTATCAGGCCAGCCGCCGCCGTCATGCCATCCATCAACTCGGCGACCTCGATGGCCTGACCGTCGGCACCTCGCCAGGCTACGCCTACGGCCCGGAATTTCTCGAGGCAACGGGTTTCAAGCGTGAATCGGCGCCCAGCCACGAGGCCAATTTCGGCAAACTCGTGCTGGGCCGCATCGACCTGCTGATTACCGACCGCCTGGTCGGGCGCTACCTGCGCCGGCAATTGGGCCTTGAGCAACAGGTCGAAGAGCTGCCGCTGGTGGTCAGCCGCCAGCCCCAGTACCTGGGCCTGGCGCGCAAACCCGGGCGCGAACAGCTGGCCCAGGCCTTCGCCGATGAGCTGCGCCGGTTCAAGCAGGAACCCGCCTTCGTCGCGATAATCGAACGCTATATTGGCGACACCCGCCATCTTCCTCACGCCGTTGAGCAGCAGGAAAGCAGCACGCTGCAATAGCTCTGTTATACTCGGGCCTTCCCGCCCGGCTCACGCCCGGACGCTCGGCCTCGAAACAAGCATCCCGATCGGCATTGACGCCCCTTGGCGTCCACCCCCCGCTTCCCGGATGTGCAGTGAAAGCCCAGCTGGACCGGACGCGATCGCATCCCTCCGATGCCCGTCGCGCCAGGCAGAACATCCCAACGGGCCCAGCCCCAACGAGAACAGGATTGCCCATGTCCTTTGCTTCCCTCGGTCTCTCCGAGGCTCTTGTCCGCGCTATCGAAGCTGCGGGCTACACCCAGCCGACTCCGGTGCAACAGCGGGCCATTCCCGCCGTGTTGCAAGGCCGCGACCTGATGGTTGCCGCACAGACTGGTACTGGTAAAACCGGCGGTTTCGCCCTGCCGATCCTCGAGCGCCTGTTCCCGGCCGGTCACCCCGACAAATCCCAGCGCCATGGCCCGCGCCAACCGCGCGTCCTGGTCCTGACCCCGACCCGCGAGCTGGCAGCCCAGGTGCACGACAGCTTCAAGGTCTACGCCCGCGACCTGCCACTGGTCAGCGCCTGCATCTTCGGCGGCGTCGGCATGAACCCGCAGATCCAGGCCATTGCCAAGGGCGTGGACGTGCTCGTGGCGTGCCCGGGTCGCCTGCTCGACCTGGCCGGCCAAGGCAAGGTCGACCTGGCCCACGTGGAAATCCTGGTGCTGGACGAAGCCGACCGCATGCTCGACATGGGCTTCATCCATGACGTCAAGAAGGTCCTCGCCCGCCTACCGGCCAAGCGCCAGAACCTGCTGTTCTCGGCGACCTTCTCCAAGGACATCACCGACCTGGCCGACAAGCTCCTGCACAACCCGGAGCGCATCGAGGTCACCCCACCGAACACCACGGTCGAGCGCATCGAGCAGCGCGTCTATCGCCTGCCCGCCAGCCACAAGCGTGCCCTGCTGGCGCACCTGATCACCCTGGGTGCCTGGGAACAGGTGCTGGTGTTCACCCGCACCAAGCATGGCGCCAACCGCCTGGCCGAGTACCTGGAAAAGCACGGCCTGAGCGCCGCCGCGATCCACGGCAACAAGAGCCAGAACGCCCGCACCAAGGCCCTGGCCGACTTCAAGGCCAACTCGGTACGGGTGCTGGTCGCCACCGATATCGCCGCGCGCGGCCTGGACATCGACCAACTGCCCCACGTGGTCAACTTCGAGCTGCCGAATGTCGAGGAAGACTACGTTCACCGTATCGGCCGCACCGGCCGTGCCGGGCGTTCGGGCGAGGCCATTTCCCTGGTCGCGCCGGATGAAGAGAAGCTGCTCAAGAGCATCGAGCGCGTCACCAAGCAGAAGATTGCCGATGGCGACCTGATGGGCTTCGACGCAAGCCAGGTGGAAGCCGAGAAGCCGGAAGTACGCGAACGCCAGCAGACCAACGGCCGCGGTGGCCGTAACCAGCAGGCCCGTGGCGATGGCGGCAAGGACGGCGGCGGTGGCCGCAAGGACAAGGGCAAGGACAAAGGCAAGGCCAAGCCGCAAGCCGCGGAGAAACCGGCCGACAAGGAAAAGGCCGGCGACAAGCAACAGCCGCGCAAGCCACGCGACAAGAAGCCGCGCCAGCAGCAGGCAAGCCAGGGCAACGCGCCGAAAACCTCTGCCGACCGTGACCCGGAAGAGTTCCTCGACGACGACGTCGACAACTTCGGCAACCGCGCCGACTACGTCAGCCCCTACCAGAACGCCAAGAACCAGGGCCGCAACCGCCGCCCAGGCGGCGCTGCCGGTGCCGGCCAGGCCCAGCCGGGCCAGGGCGCGAGCCAGCGCAACAACGGCGGTGGCCAGGGCCGTAATGGCGGCCAGCCTCGTAGCGCCAGCGGCGAAAAACGCCCGCCGCGCAACAACAATGGCGGCGGTGGCCGCCGTGATGGTGGCGGTGGTCGCAACCGCCCGGCCGGTCGCGACGATGCCCTGCGCCAGGAACCGGCAGTGCGCAGCTCGCGTGAGCCGCAGAACCAGCCGGTGATCATCCGCAAGGAATCCAAGCTCGACCGTTACCCGACGCCCGAGCAACTGGACGACCTGCCAAGCCGCCCACGTGGCGAGCGCCCTGCGCTGCTGACCCGCAAGGGTTGAGTAACGCCAGGCAATAAAAAACGCCGCCCAATCGGGCGGCGTTTTTTATTGCGCGGGCAAACGCTTACTTCTGCTTCACACCTTCGACGCTGATATCCAGGTCCAGGGTCTGCGAGGTTGGGCCTGGGCCCTTGATGCCGAAGTCATTCAGGTTGAGGGTGGTGGTGGCATTGAAGCCTGCGCGCTCACCGCCCCATGGGTCCTTGCCTTCGCCGTTGAAGGTCGCCTTGAAGGTGACCGGCTTGGTGACGCCGTGCATGGTCAGGTCGCCAGTTACATCAGCAGTCTTGTCGCCAGTGGACTTGACGCTGGTGGATACGAACTTGGCGTCTGCGTACTTGCTCACGTCCAGGAAGTCTTTGCTGGCGATGTGCTTGTCACGCTCGGCATGGTTCGACCACAGGCTGGCGGTTTTCACGTCGACTGCAATCTTGCTGGCTTCAGGCTTGGCGCTGTCCCAGGTGAACGTGCCATCGAAGTCCTTGAAGGTGCCGTGGATGAAGCTGTAGCCCAGGTGGCTGATCTTCCAGTCGACGAACGCGTGCTGGCCTTCCTTGTCGATCTTGTACTCGGCGGCCATGGCCTGGCCGGCGGAGAACAGTGCGGTACCGAGCGCCAGAGCGGCAAAAGTCTTTTTCAACATCCTTACTTCCTTCCTATGCAATTGAGTTGAGAGTCAAGCTTTGCGGCCCAGCATGCGTGTCAGGGTCGCGTCACGGTCGATGAAATGATGTTTCAAGGCTGCCAGGCCATGCAGCACGGCAAAGATCACCAGGCCCCAGGCCAACCACAGGTGGATGACACCTGCCACGTCGGCCTGGTCAGGCAGGTCGCTGATCAGTGCAGGCACTTCGAACAGGCCGAAGACCGGGATGCCCACGCCATCAGCGGTGGAAATCAGGTAACCGGCGCCCATCACCGCGAACAGCCCCAGGTACAGCGCCAGGTGCCCCAGCTTGGCAGCCAGGCGGGTGAGTGGCCCGTGGTTGGCCGGCGCCGGAGGCGGTGGGCTGATGAAGCGCCAGAGTACGCGCAGCAGCATCACCCCCAGCAGCACCAGGCCGATGCTCTTGTGCAGGTCAGGGGCCGATTTGCGCCAGGGGCTGTAGTAGTCGAGGCCGACCATCCACAAGCCCAGGCCGAACAGCCCGAAGACCGCCAGTGCCACGCCCCAGTGCAGGACGATGCTGACGACGCCATAGCGAGAAGGTGAGTTGCGCAGTTGCATGATGCAGTGTTTCCCCGTGAAAGCTGTGCACAGACTAACGCGAATCGTATCGAATAAAAGCGTAAAAAATTGCTCCGGATTATCGAGAAATCCGATAAATAGTGTGTGAGTTGGCTATTAAGGAAACATTAACAATAGCGGGAAATAGCAACCTGTCAGTTCCGGCCTCTTCGCGGGGCAAGCCCGCTCCCACAGGTAATTTGCTTAGCTCTGTGGGAGCGGATACAGGTCAAGGCATCAGCCAGCCTTGGCCTGGGCGTCGCTCACCGGCTTCTTGGCAGGTTCGGACTTCACGGTCGCCTTCTTCGGCTCAGCCGCCTTGTGCGCCTGCTTGGCCGCCGGTTTGTGCGCGGGCGCCTGTTTGGCCGGAGCGGCCTTGGTGGCAGCTGGCTTGGCGGGTTCTTCCTTGGCGATCGGTGCCGGCACTACCGGGGCAGGTGCCGCCACTGGCGCAGGTGCTGGCGCCGGGGCCACTTCCTCGGCCTTGGCCACCGGTGCAGCCTTCACTTCAGGCTTGTCGCCGCCCCCGAACAGGCGCGAGAAGAACCCGCCCTTGTCCTTGCTCGCCGCCGCGCCTGCGCCTGCCGCAGCCGCCACGGTCGCGGCCTTGGCCGGGTCGAACGACTTGCCGGCCAGCAGGTCCTGCACCTGGCTGGCCGCACGCTGGCCACTGCGCAGGGCGCCTTCCAGGGTACCTGGGTAAAGGGCGTCGGTATGCTCGCCGGCAAAGGCGATGCGCTGCACCGGGCGCTCCCACAGGCGCCAGTACTTGCTGATCTGCCCCGGGCCGTAGGCCAGGTAGGCGCCGCCGGTGCCGGCGTCGGTGCTGTAGCGCTTGACCTCGTAACCGGTGAACGCGCCCCGGGCCTGTGGGTAGAAGGCGTGCAGGCGGATCAGCACCTGGTCGACCATCTGCTTGTCGCCAAAGGCCTGCAGCAACCGCGCATTGTCGCCGGACAGGTTGATCACAACGTTGGCGCCGCCCTTGAGTGCCGGCTCGATCCACAGCATGCCGAGGCCGGCGTTACTGAAGATTTCGCCAGACATCCGCGAACGGCTTTCCCACACAGGCTGCTTGAACTTGAGCATCAACTGGTCGCGCCAGCCGTAGTTGGTGCCCCGCAGGGCGGCCACGTGCTGGGTATCGAGCACCGGGGTGATCTGGATCTTGGCCAGGGCGCGCAGCGGCACGGCCATGACCACGTAGTCGGCCTGGTAGCCGACGCTGCCGGCCTTGACCGTCACGCCGTCCTTGTCCTGCACGATGGAGGTCACCGGCGAGCTGGTCTTGATGGTTTTCAGCTGTTTGACGAAGGCCTGGGCCAGCACCGGGCTGCCGCCTGGCAAGCGCGCGGCGCGCAGGTCGCGGTCGCTGACGCCACGGTAGACGCGGTTCTGCTGGGCGAAATAGAGCAGCGACAGGCGCGACGGTTCATCGTAGCGGGTGCGGATCTGCTGGTTGACCAGTTGGCGTGCGGTGGTCGGCAGTTGCAGCTTGTCGAGCCAGCTGGACACGTTGATCTGGTCGAGGGCGAACAGGGTGCTGTTGGCCTGGGGGTTGAGCGGGTCGTCGATGGAGCGGGCCAGGTCATCGAGGGTCTTCTCGTAGCGCTTGAGCGCCTCGGCGGTGGCGGGCTGCTTGGTGGCCAGGTCCGCGGCGCTGAAGTACTCGCCGTCGATCAGGTAGCCCGGGGTCCGCACGAACTCCGGTGCCGGCAGGGTTTCGAGCTTGAAATGGTCCAGGTACTGGTTGAGCACCGGCTGGGCCTTGCCATTGCCGATCCACTCGCTGGTGGCCAGCCCCGAACGCCCGCCCATGCCCGACTTGGCTTCCAGCAGGGTCACCTGCCAGCCCTTGTTCTGCAGCTCGTAGGCTGCGGTCAGGCCTGCCAGGCCACCGCCCACGACGATCGCCGTAGGTGTCTTGTCCTTGGCCAGCGTGGCGCCGCTGGATACACCGATCAATACCAACGCGCACAGGCGCACCCAAGCAGCAGCCATGATGGCGAACTCCGAGTCAGACGTTACAGGAATGGGAAGAGGCAAGAATTGCCCCGAGCGAGATGCGTTAAGAATACGTCAGGTCTGCAGACCCTGCCAGCACGGCGATATCAAGTGCCTTTGGCAACTGGCATTTTTGTCAGTAGCCGGCTTTGCGTTTGCGGGCGATGCTCTCACGCGTAGCCAGAAGAACCGACAAAAGGAGCTGCGCATGATCTATGAGGAGCATTTCGCACAGGTCCAGAGGCAGTTTCTGTGGCACAAACAGGCCTTGCTCACCCCCTCAGGGTTGAGCATCTGCGCCAACAGCACCTCGTGGACGGGCTTTCACGAAGCCTTCAAGGGCGAGCACGGCACCGAACTGGTGATTGGCGAGCACAGCGAGGTGGAGATCGTCTTCAGCCAGGAGGTCGAGAGCCTGTGCCTGGAGTACTACGTGGTCAGCGACCAGCACTACGACGATGTACACATGTTGCTCGATACCGACGCCGACGAAGCCGAACTGTTCGTACCGATCCCGCGCAGCTTCTATTGGCTCACGCTGTCCGGCAGCGGCCACACCGCGTTCATGCCCGGCCCCATCGCCACCCAGCCCTACCAGCAGATCCTCGATGGGCCGTTTCGGCGCCTGACCATCTCCACGTCCCAGGCCGGCACCGTGCACATCCGCAAGCTCGAATGGACGGGCACCTGTCGCCATTGACCACTAGCGGTTGTCCTGCCCCCTGGCATTGCTTAGGCTTACGCGGTCAAACCATGCCGCAACGCCAGGAGAAGTGCCGATGGGCCTCAACGATCAGTGGATGCAACGTGACCTCAAGGTCCTGTGGCACCCCTGCACCCAGATGAAAGACCACGAGCAACTGCCGCTGATCCCGATCAAGCGCGGCGAAGGCGTGTGGCTCGAGGACTTCGAGGGCAAGCGCTACCTGGATGCGGTCAGCAGCTGGTGGGTCAACGTGTTCGGCCATGCCAACCCGCGCATCAACCAGCGCATCAAGGACCAGGTCGACCAGCTCGAGCACGTGATCCTCGCAGGCTTCAGCCACCAGCCGGTGATCGAGCTGTCCGAGCGCCTGGTGGCCATGACCCCGGCTGGCCTGGACCGGGTGTTCTACGCCGACAACGGCTCGTCGTGCATCGAAGTGGCGCTGAAGATGAGCTTCCACTACTGGCAGAATATCGGCAAACCGGAGAAAAAGCGCTTCGTCACCCTGACCAACAGCTACCACGGCGAAACCATCGCCGCCATGTCGGTCGGCGACGTGCCGCTGTTCACCGAAACCTACAAGGCCCTGCTGCTCGACACCATCAAGGTGCCCAGCCCGGACTGCTACCTGCGCCCCGAGGGCATGAGCTGGGAAGAGCACTCACGCAACCTGTTCGCGGCCATGGAGCAGACCCTGGCCGAACACCACGCGACCATTTCGGCGGTCATCATCGAGCCGCTGATCCAGGGCGCCGGCGGCATGCGCATGTACCACCCGGTGTACCTCAAGCTGCTGCGCGAGGCCTGCGACCGCTATGGCGTGCACCTGATCCACGACGAAATCGCCGTGGGCTTCGGCCGTACCGGCACGATGTTCGCCTGCGAACAGGCCGGCATCCGCCCCGATTTCCTGTGCCTGTCCAAGGCCCTGACCGGCGGCTACCTGCCGCTTGCCGCGTGCCTGACCACCGACACCGTGTACCAGGCGTTCTACGACGACTACCCGACCCTGCGCGCGTTCCTCCACTCGCACAGCTACACCGGCAACCCGCTGGCCTGCGCTGCGGCCCTGGCGACGCTGGACATCTTCGAGCAGGACAACGTGATCGAGGCCAACAAGGCGTTGTCGGCGCGCATGGCCAGCGCCACCGCGCACCTGGCCGACCACGCGCATGTCGCCGAAATCCGCCAGACCGGCATGGCCCTGGCCATCGAGATGGTGCAGGACAAGGCCGGCAAGGCCGCCTACCCGTGGCAAGAGCGTCGCGGCCTGAAGGTGTTCGAGCATGCCCTGAGCCGCGGCGCCCTGTTGCGCCCGCTGGGCAGCGTGGTGTACTTCCTGCCGCCGTATGTGATTACCCCGGAGCAGATCGACTTCCTGGCCGAGGTGGCCAGCGAAGGCATCGATATCGCCACGCGTGATAGCGTCAGCGTCGCGGTGCCGGCCAACTTCCACCCCGACTTCCGCGATCCGGGCTAGCCCCACCTACGTTCGCAATACCCTGTAGGAGCGGCCTTGTGTCGCGAAAGGGCCGCAAAGCGGCCCCCGGCATGTTGCAGCGCCGCTGAAATATGGGGCTGCTCTGCAGCCCTTTCGCGACACAAGGCCGCTCCTACGGGCTGTGCCCACCCTTCAGTTTGAGCAGAACCATGAGACTGTCCCGCTTCTTCATCGACGCCCCCCTGAGCCTTGGCGAGCACGACCTGCCCGAGGCCCAGGCCCACTACATCGGCCGCGTCCTGCGCATGGCCCCGGGTGATGCCGTGCAACTGTTCGACGGCAGTGGCCAGGAATACCTCGGCCAACTGCTCGAAGTGGGCAAGAAAAGCGTGCGCGTGAGCCTCGACCAGGCCCTGCCCGGCCAGGCCGATTCAGCGCTGCATGTGCACCTGGGCCAAGGCCTGTCCCGCGGCGAGCGGATGGACTGGGCGATCCAGAAGGCCACCGAACTGGGCGTCAACGAAATCACCCCGATCGTCAGCGAACGCTGCGAAGTGCGCCTCAAAGACGAGCGCGCCGACAAGCGCCTGGCCCACTGGCGCCAGGTGGCCATCAGCGCCTGCGAGCAATGCGGCCGCTCGACCCTGCCGGTGATCCACCCGCCAGTGACCCTGGCCGAATGGATCAAGGCCAGCGATGCCGACCTGAAACTGGTGCTGCACCCGGTCGCCGAGCCACTGACCAGCCACGCCAGGCCGGCACGCCTGGCCTTCCTGATCGGCCCCGAAGGCGGCCTGAGCGAGGCGGAAGTGGACCAGGCCAAGGCGGCGGGCTTTCATGCCGCGCGCCTCGGCCCTCGCGTGCTGCGCACCGAGACCGCGCCGGTGGTGGCTTTGGCGGTGGCGCAGCAGCTGTGGGGCGATTTTTGACCGGCGCTAACGCACGTAGAACGACACCGCGACGAAGTGCATGAGGCTGCCGGCGATCACGAACAGGTGCCAGATGCCGTGCCAATGGCGGAAGCGGCTGTCGAAGGCGAAGAAGATGATGCCCACGGTGTAGAACACCCCGCCGGCCGCCAGCCAGGCAAAGCCGGCGGTGCCCAGGCTTGCGAGCAATGGCTTGACCGCCACCAGCACGATCCAGCCCATCACCGCATAGATGATGATCGACAGGATCCGCGCTTCCGAGCGCGGTTTTATTTCCTGCAGCATGCCGATCACTGCCAGCCCCCAGACCACCCCGAACAGGCTCCAGCCCCACGGGCCGCGCAGGCTGACCAGGCAGAAAGGCGTGTAGCTGCCGGCGATCAGCAGGTAGATCGACAGGTGATCGAGCTTGCGCATGATCACTTTCGCCCGGCCGCGGGTGCTGTGGTAAAGGGTCGAGATGCTGTAGAGCAGCAGCAAGGTGCCGCCGTAGATGGAGAAGCTGACGATCTTCCAGGGGTCGCCCTGCAGGCCTGCGACGACGATCAGCCAGATGGCACCGATACAGGCCAGGACGGCACCGACCAGGTGGGTCCAGGCGTTGAAGCGTTCACCGTAATACATGCAAACACAGACCTCCTTGGGTGGGCTGGGTTCCTTCTTGCAGTCGCCTTGCGGCCCGATCGCCGGCAAGCCGGCTCCCACAGGTACCGCGCAAAGCCTGGCGACAGGGCCATGAGCGTTACATCCTACCCAACCCCAGGTTGCAATTGCGCGTCACGCACCAGCCTTTCCAGCCCGACCAAGTCCGGCACCCGCGCCACCTGCTCGCCCACCTGCACCGCCGCCAGCTCCAGGCTGCCCAGCGCCACATCCACATAGTTGAGCTGGCTGTCGAGCTTGCACGAGCGAGGGATGTCCTGCAGCAACACCGCCAGATAACGCAGCCCGGTATCGCCCAGGGCATTGAGCACCACCACCCGTGCCCGCTCGCCACACGGCGTCTCGCCGCCGCAGGCGGCCTCGAAGCCGATCAGCGGCAAATGCTGCTGGCGCCAGTCGAGCCAGCCCAGGTGCCAGGCCGGCTCGCCCGGCTGGCACAAGAGATTGCGCTGGCCGATCAGTTCGGCCACGGCCACGTTCGGCAGCACCAGGGTGCGGTCACCCAGGGGCAGCAGCAGGCCGGTCAGGCTGCTGCGCTGGCCGGCGATCAGTTCAAGCATGGTGCTGGCTCCAATGGGCGATGCTCTGCAGCAGCACCGACTCCTGGTACGGCTTGCCCAGGTAATCGTTGACCCCGATGGCCATGGCCCGGTCGCGGTGCTTCTGCCCGGTGCGTGAGGTGATCATGATGATCGGCAGGTCCTTGAGCCGCTCGTCACGGCGAATGCGGGTGGCCACTTCGAAGCCGTCCATGCGCGGCATCTCGATATCCAGCAGCAGCACGTCGGGGCGGTGTTCTTCCAGAAGGGCCATGGCATCGACCCCGTCCTTGGCGGTCAGCACGCTCATGCCGTGGCGCTCGAGCAGGCGGCTGGTGACCTTGCGCACCGTCACCGAGTCGTCCACCACCATCACCAGCAAGGCGCGCCGTGGCGCCGGGCCGAACAGCGTGCTCTGCACCCCGCTGCCGCCCGGCAGGCGCGCCAGGCGCCGCTGCTGGCCACGCAACTGGCCGAGCAGGTCGAGAATCAGCACCACCCGGCCATCGCCGAGCAAGGTCGCGCCCGACAAACCCGCCACGGCGGCAAATTGCGGCCCGAGGCTCTTCACCACGATCTCGCGGCTTGGCGACAGGCTGTCGACCTGGATCGCGAACGACTGCTCCTGGGAATGCACCAGCAACACCGGCAGCGGCACGCTCTGCCCCAGCAGGCCGGGCCGCGGCAGCCCTTGCAGCAGCTCGCCGAGGTAACGCAGCTGGTATTCGTGGCCGGCATACACGTAGCGCGGCGCATCCAGCTGGTAGCAGGCGGCGAGTTCCGCCGGCGGCACGCGCACGATGCCCTCGATGGTGTTGAGCGGGATGGCGTACTGCTCCTCGCCCAGGTGCACCATCAGGGCACGGTTGATCGACACCGTGAACGGCAGGCGAATGAGAAAGCGCGCGCCCTTGCCCTGGGCCGACTCGATGGTCATCGAGCCGCCCAGTTGCTTGACCTCCTCGTGCACCACGTCCATGCCCAGGCCGCGCCCGGAAATCTGGGTGATCTTCTCGGCGGTGGAAAACCCCGGGCGCAGGATGAACTGGAGGATCTCGTGGTCGCTGAGGTTGGCCTGGGGGTCGAGCAGCCCGCGCTTGATGGCCTTGCGGCGCACCGCCTGCAGAGGCACGCCGGCGCCGTCGTCGGTCATTTCGATGACGATGTCGGCGCCCTCGTGCAGCAGGTTCAGGGCAATGGTGCCCTGCTCCGGCTTGCCGGCGGCCAGGCGCACCTCGCGCGCTTCCAGGCCATGGTCGACGGCATTGCGCAGCATGTGCTCCAGCGGCGCGACCATGCGCTCGAGCACGCTGCGGTCCAGCTCGCCCTCGGCGTTGCCGACCACCAGCTCGACCTGCTTGCCCAGCTCGCTCGCCACCTGCCGCACCACCCGCTGCAGGCGCGGCACCAGGCGCTCGAAAGGCACCATCAGGGTGGCGGTCAGGCCCTCCTGTAACTGGCTGTTCACCCGCGCCTGCTGCTGCAGCAGGCTGTAGGCCTCCTGGGCGCGCTGGGCCAGTGTCTCTTTCAGGTCGAGCAGGTCGGAGGCCGATTCGAACAAGGCCCGCGACAACTGCTGCAGCTGGGAGTGGCGGTCCATTTCCAGCGGGTCGAAATCTTCGTAGGCATCGCCTTCGAACGGCTGCCGGCTGCTGAGCCGCCCCTGGGTCTCGTTGTCCAGGCGCAGCAACTGGTCGCGCATGCGCTCCAGCGTGGTTTCCATTTCGTTGAGGGCGAACTGGGCGTCGTTGACCTGCTGCTCGATACGCCCGCGGATGACCGAGTGCTCGCCGGCCAGGTTGCCCAGGTCGTCGAGCAGTTCGGCGTCGACCTTGACCATGTCACCGGCCGCACGCTCCGGCGCGGCGCTGGGCTGGTCGGGGTGCGCCGCTTCGGCCGGCGCCTGGCCGGCAGCACTGTCGGTCAAGGCGGCGCTGCTGAAGTTGCGGATGTAGTCGATCAGCGCGGTGGCCGCGTGCAGCGGCTGGCCCAGGCGCACGGCATCGAGCATGTGTGCCAGGCGGTCATGGCAGTTCTGCAGCAAGGCGAACAGCGCCGCACTGGGCGGCAAGCGCCCGGCAGCGAGCAGTTCGTAGAGGAATTCCAGTTCGTGGGCCAGGTCGCCGATGGCGGCGATTTCCACCATGCGTGCGCCGCCCTTGAGGGTATGCAGGTCGCGCAGCAGGTTTTCCACCTCGACGCTGTTGCGCGGGTCGGCCTGCCAGCGGGCCAGCGCGGCGCCGGCGCTTTCGACGATGTCCGAGCTTTCTTCGAGGAAGACTTCCAGCAGCTCCTTGTCGCCGGGGCTGTCGTCTTCTTCGGCCAGCTCCAGCGGCGCGTTCAGCGGCGTCACCGACCCAGGTGCGACCAGGCCCGTGGCCTCCGGTGCCAGGGCGCTGGCGAGCAAGGCGCGCAGGCCATCGACGCAATCGGGGCGCGGGGTCAGCTCCTGGCCGGCAGCCACCTCATCGAGCATGTCGAGCAGCGCTTCATGGGCCTGCCGGGCTTGGGCGAAGAAGCGTGCATCGGCCCCCAGGCTGCCCTCTTCGACGGCGCCGTAGAGGTCCAGCAGGGCCTCGCAGACGTCATCCATCTGCCACAGGTCGGCCAGGTGGGCCGCGTGGCACAGCGTGGTCAGCTCATCGAGCAGGCTGTCCAGCGACTGGCGCTGGCCAGGTTGCTCCTGCCAACGTGACAGCAGCGACTCGGCATCCAGCAGGATGTCCATGGCCTGGGCCAGGAACAGGGCTGTGCGTTGCGGGTCGCGGGCGTTGCGCCGCGCATGGGACTGCTCCTCGTGCAGGGTCGCCAGGCGCTCGTCCACCGCCTCGCCAACCTGCTCGATCAAGGGTGCAGCGCCCGGAATAGCGGCCAACGGGGTGCTGCCCAGTTGCGCCAGGCCCTGCTGGAACAGCGCATGCGCCGACTCCAGCCAGGCGATTTCGGCGCCCTGCAATGGCAACTGGTGGCCGCGGTATTCGCGCACCAGGCGGTCGAACGCCGTGGCCAGCTCGGCGATCGGCATCACCCCGGCCATGGCAGCGCTGCCCTTGAGCGTGTGCAAGGCGCGCTGCAGGTCATCGCTGACCGGCGTGCCCTGCCCGTTGGCCGCCTGCAGGTAGGCGTCCAGGCTGGCCAGGTGGCCCTGGGCCTCATTGCGGAAGATATCCAGCAGTTGCGGGTCCAGGCCCTGGATGTCGGCGCTGGCAAGCGTGTCGTTCTCGGCCAGCGCGTGCAGGTGGCTGGCCAACTGCTCGATCTCGGAGACTTGCGGCATCTGCCCGGCGGCGAAGTCGGCCAGCAGGTCCGGCAGGTGCACCACCACCTGCTGCAGCGCCACGGCGCCTTCCGGCGACAGCGCGATGCGCCCTTCGAGCACGCGGTTGAGCAGGTGTTCGCCGCCCCAGGCCAGCTCGGCGACGGCCTGGGCATGCACCATGCGCCCGCTGCCCTTGAGCGTGTGCAGGTCGCGGCGCACCTCCACCAGGGCGTCACGCAGGCTGTTGTCGGCACGCCAGCGCAGCCAGTGGCGCTCGATCTCCGGCAACAGCTCGCCGGCCTCTTCGAGAAACACTTCGCGCAGCTCGTCGTCGATGCCATCGCTGCTGTCGTCGTGGCTGCCCGGCGCCTCACCATGGCTGCACGCCACGCCCAGCGCCGCCAGGCTGGCGCGGGCCATGTCGAGGAACGGCTGGCCATCGGCGAGCGGGTCGGCCACCCGCCACTGCAGGTAGCACTCGCCGGCGCTGAGCGCTTGCGCCAAGTGCTCCAGTTGCTCCGCTGGCGGCTCCACATCCAGGTGCTGCAGCCAGCCCTGCACATAACTTGCGCAGCCACCGAACACCTGCGCAGCAGCAGGCAGCATCAGCATCGCCAGCGCCCCGCGCACCTGCTGCAACAAGCCGGGCAGCGGCTGCAGGCGCTGGCGCGGCCAATCGGATTCGAGGTAGTCGCCGATCAGGTCCTTGGCCTGCTGCAACACGGCCAGCGACTCGTTGAGCACCAGTTGGCGGATCTCGGCCAGGTCCGAGCCGGGCAGCCCGTTCTGCCCACCCTCTTCTATCGGGCCGACCATGCCATTGAGGCTGGCCTCCACGTACAGCAGCGCGCCAGCCACATCCATCAGCACCGGGTCATCCACCGCACGCTCGCCCTGGGCCAGGGCCTGCAGGGCCAGCACCTGGTCGATGATGACCCGCCGAGGCTGCTGGAAACCCAGCACCGCCAAGGTGTCGGCAACGTGCCGCAGCGGCGCCAGCAGGGCATCGAGCTGTTCGATGTGCTGGCGATCGCTGCGCACGAACTGGTCAAGCCGCTCCTTGATCCGCACCAGGTCGTCGCACAGCGCGGTGATCACCGAGCGCAGGGCATCGCGGCCCGGCCCGGCCTGCACCTGCTCGCGCCAGTTGCCCAGCGACAGGTCGAGGTTTGCCAGGTCGTCGGAGCCGGCAAAACGCTGGGCCGCACCGCTGATCAGGCTGCCCTGGGCCAGTGGCTCGACACCGCGGCAGGCACGCAGCTGGTTGAGCAGCGGCAGCATCACCAGCGGCAGGTCGTGGCGCGCGCCGCGCAGCCGCTCCAGGTACGAGGGCAGTTGTTCGAGGCCGCGAAACAGTGGGCCCAGGCAGTCGCCTCGGGGGCTCACCTGGCCATCGGCCAAGGCCCGCGCCAGCAATTCGAGCTCTTCGGCCAGGCGCGTGGCGCCGCGCAGTTCGAGCATGCGCAGGCAGCCATGCACCTGGTGCAGGTTGTCGACCACGAAGGCCAGGATCGAGCGGTCGTCGGTTTCCCCGGCAAAGCGCTCCAGGGCCTGGCGCGCCTGGCCCAGGCAATCGAGGATGGCCGCCCGGGTCCAGGCCAGGGCCACGGTGTCGTGGCGTTCGGGGTTCACTGCTGCAGAAGCCATGGGCACGTCCATCAACGCCGCTCGGCCGGTGCCGGCAAAGTGAAGCCGGACACCGAACGGCGCATCTCGCTGGCCATGCGCGCCAGGTGGCGGATGCTGTCGGCGGTGGCGCCGGAGCCGGCGGAGGTCTGCGCGGTAATTTGCTGGATCACCGCCATGGTGTGGGAAATCTGCCCTGCCGAGGAGGTCTGCAACTGCGCCGCGTCGGAGATGCTGTGGATAAGTTCGGCGAGGTTCTGCGATACGCCTTCGATCTCGGCCAGCGCCACGCCGGCGTCCTGGGCCAGGCGTGCTCCGCGCACCACCTCGGCGGTGGTCTGCTCCATGGAAATCACCGCCTCGTTGGTGTCGGCCTGAATGGTGCGCACCAGGGCCTCGATCTGCCGCGTGGCCGAGGAGGAACGCTCGGCCAGCCGCTGCACTTCGTCGGCGACCACGGCAAAGCCGCGCCCGGCCTCGCCCGCCAGCGACGCCTGGATCGCCGCGTTGAGCGCGAGGATGTTGGTCTGGTCGGCAATGTCGTCGATCAGGCTCACGATGTCGCCGATCTCCTGGGACGATTCGCCCAGGCGCTTGATCCGCTTGGCGGTGTCCTGGATCTGCTCGCGAATGTTGTCCATGCCATTGATGGTGTTGTGCACCACCTCGTTGCCCTTGTTGGCGATGGCCACCGAGCGCTCGGCCACCTTGGCCGACTCGTAAGCGTGGGCCGACACCCGGTCGATCGACTCGACCATGTCGCCCACCGCTTCCGACGCCTCGCTGATCTGCTCGGCCTGGTGCTCGGAGGCCTTGGCCAGCTGGCGGGCGGTGTTCTGCGTGTCCTGCACGGCCGCCGCCACCTGCTCGGCGCTGTGGTTGATGGTCGCCACCAGGTCGCGCAATTGGTCGACCGAATAGTTGATCGAGTCGGCGATGGCGCCGGTGAAGTCCTCGGTGACCGACACGGTGACGGTCAGGTCGCCGTCGGCCAGTTCTTCTATTTCATCGAGCAGGCGCATGATCGCCTGCTGGTTGCGCTCGTTCTTTTCGGCAGTTTCGCGCAACTGGCGGTTGGTGGTGCGCACCATCACCAGGCCGATCAGGATGATCGAGGCCAGCGCCAGCAGGCCGAGCACGTAGCCGCCCACGGTATCCAGGGTGCGGCCTGCGGCCAGGTTCTCGAAGCCGTTGGCCAGGTGCGAGGCTTCTTCGAGCAGGGTCTGCGACAGGCTGAAGATATTGCCCGCCGCCTCACGCACGCGGAACAGCTCGGGCGAGGTTTCGAGGATTTCATCCACTGAGCCGGCGACGAACTGGAACAGCTCGGCGATTTCCGCCAGCCGTGCGCGGGCATCGGCGTCCTCCACGCGGGTGACCTGGATCGCCGCATTGCCGGCGAGCATGCCTTCGAGCACCTGGCCAAAGCGGCTGGCGTCGCGGCCGAAGGCGTCGGCGGCCTGGGCGGCGGAGTCGTCGCCGGCCAGCACGGTGTTGACCGAGCCGAGGATGCGTTCGGCGAGCAGCAACTGGCGCTGGGCCACCACCACCTGGTTGGCCGGGGCGCCGCTCTGCAGCAGGATCTCGACGACTTTTTCGTATTCCACCTGCAGCTGCGGGACGGTTTCGGCAAGGGTCGCCGCCACCTGGTGCAACGACAGCACGGTCTGTTCGCTGGCCAGGATGGTGTCGGTGTTCTTGCGCAGGTTTTCCCAGTCCTGGCGCACGGCTTCCATTTCATCGCGCACGGTGACCGGCGCGGCGGGCAGGCCGGTGGACTTGTCACCCTCGCGCAGGTAGCCCCAGCGCCGCTCGAAATCGTTGCGCGCATCCGACAGCAGTTTGAACGCCAGGGCCTTGCCCGCCGCCGCCTCGGTGGCGTTCTTGGCGATGCGCTGGGACAGCACGCGCAGCTCGCCGGCATGGCCGATGTACTGCTTGTCGTGGTTGGACTGGGTGTTGAGGTAGGCGAAATTGGCGAACAGCAGGATGATCGACAGGATCAGCACCACGAACAGCACGGTGATCTGCACGATGCTGCGCGTGCGCGGGGTCATGCTGTTGGGGGCGACACTGGTGGCCGGCTTGTTCACGTTCGAAAGTCCTATAACGCCACATCGAGAAAGCCCGGCGCCTGGGCCAGGGCGAAGGGGCTGAAGATCGCCCAGTTGCGTTCACGCGGGAAATGCCCCTGGACGAAACGGGCAGCGGCGCGCAGCAACGGCTGCGGCGGCGACAGCTCCAGGCTGCTCAGGGCGAAATGCTGCAGGCCCAGCACTTCGTCGACCAACAGGCCGACGAACAGGTCTTCGTGGTCCAGCACCAGCACCCGGCGCTGCTTGCCCGGGGCTGCCGGGCCGAGGCCGAAGAAGCTGCTCAGGTCCATCACCGGCAGCAGCCGGCCACGCAGGTTGGCAACGCCGCAAACCCACGGCTGCACGCCCGGCACCCGGCTGCTGCGCGGCTCGCGCAAGACCTCGGCGACCTCGCCCATGGGCGCCACGAACCACTGCCCGGCAATACGAAAGCCGATGCCGCTCCATTGCTGCAGGCGGGTGTCCTGCGGGGGCTGGTCGGCCACCAGCAGGCGGCAGCGCCGGTCGATGTCCAGCAACAGCTCGAAGGCGGTCAGCGACGCGCCCTGGGGGCGGGTGGTCAAGCGCCCAGCACTTCGTCGAGCTTGGCGATCAGGGCGTCTTCTTCCACCGGCTTGGTGACGAAACCGCGCGCGCCCTGGCGCTGTGCCCAGATGCGGTCGGTTTCCTGGTCCTTGGTGGTCACGATCAGCACCGGAATCGCGCTGGTTTCCGGGTCCTTGCTGAGCTGGCGGGTGGCCTGGAAGCCATTCATGCCGGGCATGACGATGTCCATCAGCACCGCGTCAGGCTTTTCCTGGCGGGCCAGGGCCACGGCGTCGGCACCGTTGCTGGCCTTGAGCACCTGGTGGCCGTGTTTTTCCAGCCAGGCGGTCAGTTTGTACATCTCTGTCGGCGAGTCGTCGACAATCAGAACTCGGGCCATGCTGTTTCCCCATCAGGAAATAGAAGCCGCGCCACCTCGGGCGCGGTCAGGGTGCGTGTTGTTGCTGCGCGACGAAACCGGGCACGTGGGCCCGGATCGCATCGAGCAGTTCTTCCTTGCCAAAGGGTTTGGTGAGGAACTGGTCGGAGCCGACCACCCGGCCGCGGGCCTTGTCGAACAGGCCGTCGCGGGACGACAGGAGGATCACCGGGATGTCCTTGTAGGCGCTGTTGTGCTTGATCACGGCGCAGGTCTGGTAGCCGTCCAGGCGCGGCATCAGCACGTCGACGAAAATGATCTGCGGCTGGTGGTCGACGATCTTGGCCAGGGCATCGAAGCCGTCGCTGGCGGTGATCACTTCGCAGCCCGCTTCGCCGAGCAACATCTGCGCGGTGCGGCGGATCGTGCGTGAATCGTCGATCACCATCACCTTCAGGGGCTGTTCCATAAGTTGCGCTACCATCGCTGCACAGTGAGGGCTGCAGGCCGCGGATGGCGTGCAGCTTGAAGCTGAAGGCATTTTTAGCACACTCCCGGAGCCCGTTCCATCTGCCGCCCCCTTGACCGGCGGCGTTCGCAGCGCCACCCTGAGCCACTTTTCTTTCGATTCGTCGCGGCTACCGGCCGCCAAGAGGAACCACCCCCATGAGCGTTCGCCTCGGCATTGTCATGGACCCCATCGCGTCCATCTCCTACAAGAAGGACAGCTCGCTGGCCATGCTGCTGGCCGCCCAGGCCCGCGGCTGGAGCCTGTTCTACATGGAGCAGCGCGACCTGTACCAGGCTCAAGGCAAGGCCCGCGCGCGCATGCGCCCGCTCAACGTGTTCGCCGACCCGGCGCGCTGGTTCGAGCTGGGCGAGGAGCAGGACACCCCGCTGGCCGAGCTGGACGTGGTCCTGATGCGCAAGGACCCGCCGTTCGACATGGAGTTCGTCTACAGCACCTACCTGCTGGAGCAGGCCGAGGCCGAAGGCGTGCTGGTGGTCAACCGCCCGCAGAGCCTGCGCGACTGCAACGAAAAACTGTTCGCCACGCTGTTCCCGCAGTGCACGCCGCCGACCCTGGTCAGCCGCCGCCCGGACATCCTCCGCCAGTTCGCCGCCGAGCACGGTGACGTGATCCTCAAGCCGCTGGACGGCATGGGCGGCACCTCGATCTTCCGCCACCGGGCAGGCGACCCCAACCTCTCGGTGATCCTGGAAACCCTGACCGCGCTGGGCGCCCAGCAGATCATGGCGCAGGCCTACCTGCCGGCGATCAAGGACGGCGACAAGCGCATCCTGATGATCGACGGCGAGCCGGTGGACTATTGCCTGGCGCGCATCCCGGCCAGCGGCGAGACCCGCGGCAACCTGGCTGCCGGTGGGCGTGGCGAAGCGCGCCCGCTGAGCGAGCGCGACCGCTGGATCGCCGCCCAGGTCGGCCCGACCCTGCGCGAAAAGGGCCTGCTGTTCGTCGGCCTGGACGTGATCGGCGACTACCTCACGGAAATCAACGTCACCAGCCCGACCTGCATCCGCGAGATCGACGCCGCCTACAACACCGATATCGGTGGCAAGCTGATGGATGCCATTGATCGCCAGCTGAAGGCGCGCTGACCGCCGACACAGAGCAATGACGCGCAGTGCGGTATGATGCCGGTCCTATTCGACTGAGCTGCTGCCCCGCCTCGCGGTTGCTGGATACCTGATGACGCTGCCCGCCGACATCCCCGCCGACCTGCTGCCACCCCGCGTTCGCCCGGTGGACCGGCTTGGCTTTACCCTGTTCCTGGCTGCCCTGGTGCACCTGGCGCTGATCCTCGGCGTCGGTTTTACCGTGGTCAAGCCGGCAGAAATCCGCCAGACCATGGACATCACCCTGGCCACCTTCAAGAGCGAGAAAGCGCCCGAGAAGGCCGATTTCCAGGCCCAGGACAACCAGCAGGGCAGCGGCACCCTGGAGAAGAAGGCGGTGCCCAAGACCACCGAGCTCGCGCCGTTCCAGGACAGCAAGATCAACAAGGTCACCCCGCCGCCTGCGGCCAAGCCCGAAGTGCCGCCCACGCCGGAGAAATCCGCCGTCGCCACCAAGGCGCCCAAGCCGCAGAAGGTCGAGCCCAAGCCCAAGGAAAGCAAGCCGCAGCCCAAGCCTGCGGCGGCCACGCCGGATTTCGACAGCTCGCAGCTGTCGAGCCAGATCGCCAGCCTTGAGGCCGAGCTGTCCAACGAACAGCAGCTGTACGCCAAGCGCCCGCGCATCCACCGCCTCAATGCCGCCTCGACCATGCGCGACAAGGGTGCCTGGTACAAGGAAGAGTGGCGCAAGAAGGTCGAGCGGGTAGGCAACCTCAACTACCCGGATGAAGCCCGCCGCCAGCAGATCTACGGCAACTTGCGCATGATGGTGTCGATCAACCGCGATGGCTCGCTGTATGAGGTGCTGGTGCTGGAGTCGTCCGGGCAGCCGGTGCTGGACCAGGCGGCGCAGCGCATCGTGCGCCTGGCGGCGCCGTTCGCGCCGTTTACCGGGGACCTGGCGGAATTCGACCGGCTGGAGATCATCCGCACCTGGCGCTTTGCCCGTGGGGATCGCCTGTCGAGCAACTGAGGGGCTGCCTTGCAGCCGCGCCGTCCCGGTGGGAGCCGGCTTGCCGGCGATGGGCTGCGAAGCGGCCCCCAAACTGCCCGCACAGCACCTTGTCAGCCTCGCCACCTGGCGCCACACTATCCCCCATGAAAACCCTCGCCCCGAGCTATCTCAAGCATCAGTTCCTGATCGCCATGCCGCACATGGCCGATCCGAACTTCGCCCAGACCCTCACGTACATCGTCGAGCACAACGCCAATGGCGCCATGGGCCTGGTGGTCAATCGGCCCCAGGAGCTGAACCTGGCCGACATTCTCGAGCAGTTGCGCCCGGACGAGGAACCTCCCGCCAGCACCTTGCAGGTGCCGATCTACCAGGGCGGCCCGGTGCAGACCGACCGCGGCTTCGTGCTGCACACCAGCGAATGCAGCTACCAGGCCACCGTCGAGCTGCAGGGCCTGTCGCTGTCCACCTCCCAGGACGTGCTGTTCGCCATCGCCGGCGGCGTGGGCCCGCAGAAAAGCCTGATCACCCTCGGCTACGCCGGCTGGGAAGCCGGCCAGCTGGAAGCGGAGCTGGCCGACAACGCCTGGCTCAACTGCCCGTTCGACCCCGAGATCATCTTCGGCCTGGCCAGCGACCAGCGCCTGGAGGCCGCGGCCGCCAGCCTGGGCATCAACCTGAGCCTGCTGACCAGCCAGGCGGGCCACGCCTGATGGCCGAGCTGCGCCTGCTGCTGGGCTTCGACTACGGCAGCAAACAGATCGGTGTGGCCGTCGGCCAGGTGATCACCGGCCAGGCCCGCGAGCTGTGCACCTTGAAGGCACAGAACGGCGTGCCGGACTGGGCCCAGGTGGAAAAACTGATCAATGAGTGGAAGCCCGACGCCATCGTCGTCGGCCTGCCGCTGAACATGGACGGCACGCCCAGCGAAATGAGCGCCCGCGCCGAGAAGTTCGCCCGCCGCCTCAATGGCCGCTTCAACCTGCCCGTGCACACTCACGACGAGCGCCTGACCACCTTCGAGGCCAAGGGCGAACGCCTGGCCCGTGGCGGCCAGCGCGGCAGCTACCGCGACAACCCGGTCGATGCCATCGCCGCCGCCCTGCTGCTGCAAGGCTGGCTGGAGGCCAACACCTGAATTCCCGCCTCAGCGTCGGGCCAGCCCGGCGCCCTCCAGGAGACACGCAATGAGCCTACCCAATCCCGCCGACCTGATCCGGCAGATGGCTGTCGACCTTCGCGCCCATCTGGCCCGCCGTGGCATCACCGAGCCACGCTTCATCGGCATCCGCACCGGCGGCGTCTGGGTAGCCCAGGCCCTGCAGGCAGAAATGGCCGACAGCAGCCCGCTGGGCACCCTGGACGTGTCCTTCTACCGCGACGACTTCAGCCAGAACGGCCTGCACCCGCAGGTGCGCCCATCGGAGCTGCCGTTCGAAGTCGAAGGCCAGCACCTGGTGCTGATCGATGACGTGCTGATGAGCGGCCGCACCATCCGCGCGGCGTTGAACGAGTTGTTCGACTACGGGCGCCCGGCCAGCGTGACGCTGGTCTGCCTGCTCGACCTGGATGCCGGCGAACTGCCGATCCGCCCCAACGTGCTTGGCGCCACGCTGTCGCTGGCCGCCCATGAACGGGTAAAATTGACCGGACCCGCACCGCTCGTCCTCGAGCGCCAGGACCTCGCCACCGCTTCCGCCCTTTAAGAGTCCCCTCGCGATGACGCCAATCGACGCCAAGCGCCCGCTGCAGCTCAATGACCAGGGCCAGCTGCGCCACTTCCTCTCGCTCGACGGTTTGCCCCGCGAACTGCTCACCGAGATCCTCGACACCGCCGACTCGTTCCTCGAAGTCGGCGCCCGGGCCGTGAAGAAAGTCCCGTTGCTGCGCGGCAAGACCGTGTGCAACGTGTTCTTCGAGAACTCCACCCGTACCCGCACCACCTTCGAACTGGCCGCCCAGCGCCTGTCGGCCGACGTGATCAGCCTGAACGTGTCGACCTCCTCGACCAGCAAGGGCGAGACCCTGTTCGACACCCTGCGCAACCTCGAAGCCATGGCCGCCGACATGTTCGTCGTGCGCCACTCCGACTCGGGCGCCGCGCACTTCATCGCCGAGCACGTGTGCCCGGACGTTGCGGTGATCAACGGCGGTGACGGCCGCCATGCGCACCCGACCCAGGGCATGCTCGACATGCTCACCATCCGCCGCCATAAAGGCAGCTTCGAGAACCTCTCGGTGGCGATCGTCGGCGACATCCTGCACTCGCGCGTGGCCCGCTCCGACATGCTCGCGCTCAAGGCCCTGGGCTGCCCGGACATCCGCGTGATCGGCCCCAAGACCCTGATCCCGATCGGCATCGAGCAATACGGCGTGAAGGTCTACACCGACCTGGCCGAAGGCCTGAAGGACGTCGACGTGGTGATCATGCTGCGCCTGCAGCGTGAACGCATGGCCGGCGGCCTGCTGCCCAGCGAAGGCGAGTTCTACCGCCTGTTCGGCCTGACCACCGCACGCCTGGCCGGGGCCAAGCCCGATGCCATCGTCATGCACCCGGGGCCGATCAACCGCGGCGTGGAAATCGAGTCGGCGGTGGCCGACGGCAAACACTCGGTGATCCTCAACCAGGTCACCTACGGCATCGCCGTGCGCATGGCGGTGCTGTCCATGGCCATGAGCGGGCAGAACGCGCAACGTCAATTCGACCAGGAGAACGCCCAGTGACCCTCAGCATTCTTGGCGCCCGGGTCATCGACCCCAAGACCGGCCTGGACCAGGTCACCGACCTGCACATCGACGGCGGGCGCATCGCCGCCATCGGCGCCGCCCCGGCAGGCTTCAGCGCCAGCCGCACGATCCAGGCCAATGGCCTGGTCGCCGCGCCGGGCCTGGTCGACCTTGGCGTCTCCCTGCGCGAGCCGGGCTACAGCCGCAAGGGCAACATCGCCAGCGAAACCCGCGCCGCCGTGGCCGGTGGCGTCACCAGCCTGTGCTGCCCGCCGCAGACCAAGCCGGTGCTGGACACCTCGGCCGTGGCCGAACTGATCCTCGACCGCGCCCGTGAGGCCAGCAACAGCAAGGTCTACCCGATCGGCGCCCTGACCAAGGGCCTGGAAGGCGAGCAACTGGCCGAGCTGGTGGCCCTGCGCGACACCGGTTGCGTGGCCTTCGGCAACGGCCTCAAGGAAATCCCCAACAACCGCACCCTGGCCCGCGCCCTGGAATACGCCGCCACCTTCGACCTGACCGTGGTGTTCCACTCCCAGGACCGCGACCTGGCCCAGGGCGGCCTGGCCCACGAAGGCGCCATGGCCAGCTTCCTCGGCCTGCCGGGCATCCCCGAGAGCGCCGAGACCGTGGCCCTGGCGCGCAACCTGCTGCTGGTCGAACAAAGCGGCGTGCGCGCCCACTTCAGCCAGATCACCAGCGCCCGCGGCGCGCAGCTGATCGCCCAGGCCCAGCAGCTCGGCCTGCCGGTTACCGCCGACGTGGCGCTGTACCAGCTGATCCTCACCGACGAATCGTTGCGTGAGTTCTCCAGCCTCTACCACGTGCAACCGCCGCTGCGCAGCGCTGCAGACCGCGACGGCCTGCGCGAAGCGGTGAAGTCGGGGGTAATCCAGGCGATTTCCAGCCACCACCAGCCCCACGAGCGCGATGCCAAGCTGGCCCCGTTCGGCGCCACCGAGCCTGGCATCAGCAGCGTCGAGTTGCTGCTGCCGCTGGCCATGACCCTGGTCGACGATGGCCTGCTCGACCTGCCTACCCTGCTGGCGCGCCTGACCAGCGGCCCGGCTGCGGCCCTGCGCCTGCCGGCCGGCGAGCTGAAAGTGGGTGGCGCGGCCGACCTGGTGCTGTTCGATGCCAAGGCCTCGACCGTGGCGGGCGAGCAGTGGTTCTCGCGCGGCGACAACTGCCCGTTCATCGGCCACTGCCTGCCGGGTGCGGTGCGTTATACCTTGGTCGATGGGCATGTCTGCCACGAGGGCTGAGTAGGCCTTGCGGCCTCATCGCCGGCAAGCCGGCTCCCACAGGGATTTGCAGCGCTGCAGCCACTGTGGGAGCCGGCTTGCCGGCGATGAGGCCAGCACTGCCAGGTAGCAACCATTCATCCCCCCCGGTTGAAATCCTTCCCCCCACCCCCATATGAGTCTGCAACAGGCATTTTCGCCCCGCTGCGTGGAGACTCTCCCCTTGACCACCATCGTTTCTGTCCGCCGTCACGGCAAAGTCGTCATGGGTGGCGACGGCCAGGTATCCCTCGGCAACACCGTCATGAAAGGCAACGCCAAGAAGGTCCGGCGCCTGTACAACGGCGAAGTGATCGCCGGTTTTGCCGGTGCCACCGCCGACGCCTTCACCCTGTTCGAGCGCTTCGAAGCGCAACTGCAGAAACACTCCGGCCACCTGGTGCGCGCCGCCGTCGAGCTGGCCAAGGAATGGCGTACCGACCGCTCCCTCAGCCGCCTGGAGGCCATGCTGGCGGTCGCCAACAAGGACGCATCCTTGATCATCACCGGCAACGGTGACGTGGTCGAACCCGAAGACGGCCTGATCGCCATGGGTTCCGGCGGCGCCTACGCCCAGGCCGCAGCCCGCGCCCTGCTGAACAAGACCGACCTGTCGGCGCGTGAAATCGCCGAGACTGCCCTGAACATCGCCGGCGACATCTGCGTGTTCACCAACCACAACCTGACCATCGAGGAGCAGGACCTGGCCGAGTGATCAGTTGTTTTGGCGTCCCGCTCGCTGCGGGACTTTTCCACACTGATTGCCCCGCTAGAGGACCATTTTCATCATGTCCATGACCCCCCGCGAGATCGTCCACGAACTCAACCGCCACATCATCGGCCAGGACGACGCCAAGCGCGCCGTCGCCATCGCCCTGCGCAACCGCTGGCGGCGCATGCAGCTGCCTGCCGAGCTGCGTGCCGAAGTGACGCCGAAGAACATCCTGATGATCGGCCCTACCGGCGTCGGCAAGACCGAAATCGCACGCCGCCTGGCCAAGCTGGCCAACGCGCCGTTCCTCAAGGTCGAAGCGACCAAGTTCACCGAAGTGGGCTACGTCGGCCGCGATGTCGAATCGATCATCCGTGACCTGGCCGATGCCGCGCTGAAGATGCTGCGCGAGCAGGAAATCGTCCGCGTGCGCCACCGTGCCGAAGACGCGGCCGAAGACCGCATCCTCGACGCCCTGCTGCCGCAGGCGCGGGTGACCAGCTTCAGCGAGGAAGCCGCGCAGACCAGCAGCGACTCCAACACCCGCCAGCTGTTCCGCAAGCGCCTGCGCGAAGGCCAGCTGGACGACAAGGAAATCGAGATCGAAGTCGCCGACAGCGTGGGCGTCGAGATTGCCGCGCCGCCTGGCATGGAAGAGATGACCAACCAGCTGCAGAACCTGTTCGCCAACATGGGCAAGGGCAAGCGCAAGGCGCGCAAGCTCAAGGTCAAGGAAGCGCTGAAGATGGTTCGCGACGAAGAAGCGAGCCGCCTGGTCAATGAGGAAGAGCTCAAGGCCAAGGCCCTGGAAGCGGTGGAACAGCACGGCATCGTGTTCATCGACGAGATCGACAAGGTGGCCAAGCGTGGCAACGTTGGCGGCGCCGACGTGTCCCGCGAAGGCGTGCAGCGCGACCTGCTGCCGCTGATCGAAGGCTGCACCGTCAACACCAAGCTGGGCATGGTCAAGACCGACCACATCCTGTTCATCGCCTCCGGCGCGTTCCACCTGAGCAAGCCGAGCGACCTGGTGCCCGAGCTGCAGGGCCGCCTGCCGATCCGCGTGGAACTCAAGGCACTGACCCCGGAAGACTTCGAGCGCATCCTGCAGGAGCCGCACGCCTCGCTGACCGAGCAGTACCGCGAGCTGCTCAAGACCGAAGGGCTGAACATCGAGTTCCAGGCCGACGGCATCAAGCGCCTGGCCGAGATCGCCTACCAGGTCAACGAGAAGACCGAGAACATCGGTGCCCGCCGCCTGCACACGCTGCTGGAGCGCTTGCTCGAAGAGGTGTCGTTCAGTGCTGGCGACCTGGCCAGTGCCCATGACGAAACGCCGATCCAGATCGACGCGGCCTACGTGAACGGCCACCTGGGCGAACTGGCGCAGAACGAAGACCTGTCGCGTTACATCCTGTAAGGCCAATCGCCGGCAAGCCGGCTCCCACAAGCAGCGCTGGCCACTGTGGGAGCCGGCTTGCCGGCGATGGGCTGCGCAGCAGCCCCTTGCACTATCCCCAGAATCTCTCGAAGCTTGCACCATCAGCTCCCCAGAGATTCTGCCCATGGCCCGCCTGCCCACCGCCATCAACCTGCACAAAGCCTCCAAGACCCTCAGCCTCACCTACGCCCCCGGCGAGGTCTACCAATTGCCCGCCGAGTTCCTGCGCGTGCACTCCCCGTCCGCCGAGGTCCAGGGCCACGGCAACCCCATCCTGCAGTTCGGCAAGATCAACGTCGGCCTGGTCGGCCTGGAACCTGCCGGCCAATACGCACTGAAACTGACCTTCGACGACGGCCATGACAGCGGCCTGTTCACCTGGGAGTACCTGGAACAGCTCTGCCTGCGCCAGGAACAGCTCTGGGCCGAGTACCTCGACGAACTGCACAAGGCCGGCAAATCCCGCGACCCGGCCGAGTCGGTGGTCAAACTCATGCTCTAGCGCAAGCCTTCCAGGGTTTAGAGCGCATTTTCTAATCTCATCTGCTTGAATGCCCTACAGACAGCCCGCAATCGGGCTGTCTTGCGCATTACATGAAAGTCGGGTAACCAATGGGGCTGGCAAGTTCCCTGCATCGCCAATGAGGCAAGCAGGGCCAGGCCGGTTTGTAGAGGTCGCGAGCGAAAGCAGGCTGTCTTCACACGCAGATTCCCCCGCAGCTCATCGCCGAAAGCATCCGGCCCGCAGCACCGCTGTTCCTTATCACTGGTCACCCGAGTAGCAGTACCGGGCAGCAGACTGTGCATGTGCCACAGCAAACCGGTACTCGTCTCAGGACAACGGAGCGTCGTAGATGAGTAACAAGAACAACGATGAGTTGCAGCGGCAGGCCTCGGACAACACCCTGGGGCTGAACCCGGTCATCGGCATCCGCCGCAAGGACCTGCTGAGCTCAGCGCGTACCGTGTTGCGCCAGGCCATGCGCCAGCCGCTGCACAGTGCCAAGCACGTGGCCCACTTCGGCCTTGAGCTGAAGAATGTGCTGCTGGGCAAATCCACCCTGGCCCCGCAGGGCGACGACCGTCGCTTCAACGACCCGGCCTGGAGCAAGAACCCGCTTTATCGACGCTACCTGCAGACCTACCTGGCCTGGCGCCAGGAGCTTCAGGACTGGATCGGCGACAGTGACCTGTCGGCCCAGGACATCGCCCGCGGCCAGTTCGTCATCAACCTGCTGACCGAGGCCATGGCGCCCACCAACACCCTGTCCAACCCGGCCGCGGTCAAGCGCTTCTTCGAGACCGGCGGCAAGAGCCTGCTCGATGGCCTGGCCAACCTGGCCAAGGATGTGGTCAACAATGGCGGCATGCCCAGCCAGGTCAACATGGACGCCTTCGAAGTGGGCAAGAACCTCGGCAACTCCGAAGGCGCCGTGGTCTACCGCAACGACGTGCTGGAGCTGATCCAGTACAGCCCCATCACCGAACAGGTGCATGCCCGCCCGCTGCTGGTGGTGCCACCGCAGATCAACAAGTTCTACGTGTTCGACCTGAGCCCGGAAAAAAGCCTGGCGCGCTTCTGCCTGCGCTCGCAGCAGCAGACCTTCATCATCAGCTGGCGCAACCCGACCAAGGCCCAGCGCGAATGGGGCCTGTCGACCTACATCGATGCGCTCAAGGAAGCGGTCGACGCGGTGCTGGCGATTACCGGCAGCAAGGACCTGAACATCCTCGGCGCCTGCTCCGGCGGCATCACCTGCACCGCGCTGGTCGGCCACTACGCCGCCCTGGGCGAGAACAAGGTCAATGCCCTGACCCTGCTGGTCAGCGTGCTCGACACCACCATGGACACCGATGTGGCGCTGTTCGTCGACGAGCAGACCCTGGAATCGGCCAAGCGCCACTCCTACCAGGCCGGCGTGCTCGAAGGCAGCGACATGGCCAGGGTGTTCGCCTGGATGCGCCCCAACGACCTGATCTGGAACTACTGGGTCAACAACTACCTGCTCGGCAACGAGCCGCCGGTGTTCGACATCCTGTTCTGGAACAACGACACCACGCGCCTGCCGGCCGCCTTCCACGGCGACCTGATCGAGCTGTTCAAGAACAACCCGCTGACCCGCAGCAATGCCCTGGAAGTGTGCGGCACCGCCATCGACCTGAAGAACGTCACGTGCGACATCTTCAGCGTGGCCGGCACCACCGACCACATCACCCCCTGGCAGTCGTGCTACCGCTCGGCGCACCTGTTCGGCGGCAAGATCGAGTTCGTGCTGTCCAACAGCGGCCACATCCAGAGCATCCTCAACCCCCCAGGCAACCCCAAGGCGCGCTTCATGACCGGCGCCGACCGCCCGGGTGACCCGGTTGCCTGGCAGGAGAACGCCGACAAGCATGCCGACTCCTGGTGGCTGCACTGGCAGAACTGGCTGGGCGAGCGCGCCGGCGACCTGAAGAAGGCGCCCACCCGCCTGGGCAACCGCGCCTACGCCGCAGGCGAAGCCGCACCGGGTACCTACGTTCACGAACGATGAGCTGCAACGCCGTGGCCGCCAATGGCGCGCCACGGCGCTTTTTTTTGCCACCACAGAGCCACGCGCATGTCGCAACCCTACATATTCAGGACCGTCGAACTGGACGACCAATCCATCCGCACCGCGGTGCGGCCGGGCAAGCCACACCTGACGCCGCTGCTGATCTTCAATGGCATCGGCGCCAACCTGGAACTGGTGTTCCCGTTCATCGAAGCGCTCGACCCGGACCTGGAAGTGATCGCGTTCGACGTACCGGGGGTGGGCGGCTCTTCCACCCCGCGCCACCCTTATCGCTTCCCGGGTTTGGCCAAGCTCAGCGCGCGCATGCTCGATTACCTGGACTACGGCCAGGTCAATGTCATTGGCGTTTCCTGGGGCGGCGCGCTGGCCCAGCAGTTCGCCCACGACTACCCCGAGCGCTGCAAGAAACTGGTGCTGGCGGCCACGGCGGCCGGCGCGGTGATGGTGCCGGGCAAGCCCAAGGTGCTGTGGATGATGGCAAGCCCGAGGCGCTACGTGCAGCCCTCGCATGTCATTCGCATCGCCCCGCTGATCTACGGCGGCGGCTTTCGCCGCGACCCGGAGCTGGCCATGCACCACGCGGCCAAGGTGCGCTCCGGCGGCAAGCTTGGCTACTACTGGCAGCTGTTCGCCGGCCTTGGCTGGACCAGCATCCACTGGCTGCACAAGATCCAGCAGCCGACGCTGGTGCTGGCCGGTGACGATGACCCGCTGATCCCGCTGATCAACATGCGCCTGCTGGCCTGGCGAATTCCCAATGCCCAGCTACACATTATCGACGACGGCCATCTGTTCCTGATTACCCGGGCCGAGGCCGTCGCCCCGATCATCATGAAGTTTCTCCAGGAAGAACGTCAGCGCGCGGTCATGCATCCGCGCCCCGCCTCTGGCGGTTGATAGTCGCTGCCCGCGAATCCGGTAAGACGAGGGAGTGTTGCCATGAAAGACAAACCGGCTCGAGGAACGACAACGTCTCCCGCCACCAGCATGAACGTGCAGAACGCCATACTCGGCCTGCGCGGGCGCGACCTGATTTCCACGCTGCGCAGCGTCGGCCGCCAGAGCCTGCGCAACCCGTTGCACACCGCCCGCCACCTGCTGGCCCTGAGCGGCCAGCTGGGCCGCGTGATGCTGGGCGACACCCCTTACCAGCCAAACCCGCGCGACAGCCGCTTCAACGACCCGACCTGGAGCCAGAACCCGTTCTACCGGCGCAGCCTGCAGGCGTACCTGGCCTGGCAGAAGCAGACGCGCCTGTGGATCGAGGAAAGCCACCTCGACGACGATGACCGCGCCCGCGCGCACTTTCTGTTCAACCTGATCAACGACGCCCTGGCGCCCAGCAACTCGCTGCTCAACCCGCTGGCGGTCAAGGAGCTGTTCAATACCGGCGGGCAGAGCCTGGTGCGTGGCGTGGCCCACCTGCTCGATGACCTGCGCCACAACGACGGCCTGCCGCGCCAGGTCGACGAGCGCGCCTTCGAGGTGGGCGGCAACCTGGCCGCCACGCCCGGCGCGGTGGTGTTTCGCAACGAGATGCTGGAGCTGATCCAGTACAAGCCGATGAGCGAGAAGCAGCACGCCCGGCCAGTGCTGGTGGTGCCGCCGCAGATCAACAAGTACTACATCTTCGACCTGCAGCCGAACAACAGCTACGTGCAGTACATGCTCAAGCATGGCCTGCAGGTGTTCATGGTGAGCTGGCGCAACCCCGACCCACGGCACCGCGAATGGGGCCTGTCGAGTTATGTGCAGGCGCTGGAAGAGGCGCTCAACGCCTGCCGCAGCATCAGTGGCAGCCGCGACCCCAACCTGATGGGCGCCTGCGCCGGCGGCTTGACCATGGCCGCGCTGCAAGGCCACCTGCAGGCCAAGCACCAGCTGCGCAAGGTGCGCAGCGCCACCTACCTGGTGAGCCTGCTGGACAGCCAGTTCGAAAGCCCGGCCAGCCTGTTCGCCGACGAGCAGACCATCGAGGCCGCCAAGCGCCGCTCCTACCAGCGCGGGGTGCTGGACGGCGGCGAGGTGGCGCGGATCTTCGCCTGGATGCGGCCCAACGACCTGATCTGGAACTACTGGGTCAACAACTACCTGCTGGGCAAGACGCCACCGGCCTTCGACATCCTCTACTGGAACGCCGACAGCACCCGCCTGCCCGCGGCCCTGCACGGCGAATTGCTGGACTTCTTCAAGCTCAACCCGCTGGCCCACGCCACTGGGCTCGAGGTGTGCGGCACGCCCATCGACCTCAAGCAGGTGGACCTCGACAGCTTCACCGTGGCCGGCAGCAACGACCACATCACCCCGTGGGATGCCGTGTACCGTTCGGCCTTGCTGCTGGGCGGCGAGCGGCGCTTCGTGCTGTCCAACAGCGGCCATATCCAGAGCATCATCAACCCACCCGGCAACCCCAAGGCCTACTACCTGGACAACCCCAGGCTGTCGAGCGACCCACGCGCCTGGTTCCACGATGCCCAGCGCAGCGACGGCAGCTGGTGGCCCTTGTGGCTGGAGTGGATCACCCCCCGCTCCGGCCCGCTCAAGGCGCCGCGCCTGGAGCTGGGCAACGCCACCTATCCACCGCTGGGCCCTGCGCCAGGCACCTATGTCCTGACCCGATGAGCAGCCTGCCTGGATGAAAACCCGCGACCGTATCCTTGAATGCGCCCTGCAGCTGTTCAACGCGCAGGGCGAGCCGAATGTCTCGACCCTCGAGATTGCCAACGAACTGGGCATCAGCCCGGGCAACCTGTACTACCACTTCCACGGCAAGGAGCCGCTGGTGCTGGGCCTGTTCGAGCGCTTCGAAGAAAGCCTGATGCCGTTGCTCGACCCGCCGCTGGAGGTGCGCCTGGAGGCCGAGGACTACTGGCTGTTTCTGCACCTGATCGTCGAGCACATGGCCCGCTACCGCTTCCTGTTCCAGGACCTGTCGAACCTGACCGGGCGCCTGCCCAAGCTGGCCCGTGGCATGCGCAGCCTGATCAATGGCCTCAAGCGCACCCTGGCGGCGTTGCTGGCCAGCCTCAAGGGCCAGGGGCAGGTGGTCAGCGAAACCCAGGCGCTGGGGCAACTGGTGGAACAGATCAGCCTGACCCTGCTGTTCTCGCTGGATTACCAGCGGGTGCTGGGGCGTGAGGGCGATGTGGGGGTGGTGGTGTATCAGGTGATGATGCTGGTGGCACCGCACCTTGAGGAGAAGCCGCGGGAGGCAGCGCAGCAGCTGGCTCGGCGGTATCTGGAGGGGTAGGCCTGGCGCCATCGCCGGCAAGCCGGCTCCCACAGGTACCGTGGGAGCCGGCTTGCCGGCGATGGGGACGACGCGGTATCAGGCCTGGGTGGCTGCGTTCACCGGTGCCGAGGGTGCGCTGCTGGCCGGGGCGGCGCTTGGCGCAGGCGCGGCGGTGGCGGCCGGGGTGGCGCTGGCGGCCGGTGCTGCAGGCTTGGCGGCGGCCGGTTTGGCCGGGGCCTTCTTCACAGCAGGCTTCTTCGCCGCAGCGGGTTTGGCCGCAGCAGGCTTGGCAGCCGTTTTGACCGCAGGTTTGGCAGCAGCAGTCTTGGCTGCTGGTTTGGCAGCAGGCTTGGCCGCAGCGGTTTTCGCCGCAGGCTTGGCCGGGGCCTTGGCCAGTGGCTTGGCGGCGGTCTTGCTGGCAGCAGGCTTGGCCGCAGCTGCGCGCGAGCGCGCGGAAACCGGGGTCACCGAAGCGCCGGTCAGTTTCTCGATCTGCTTGGTCAGGCTGTCGACCTGCTGGTGCAGGGCCTTGATCTCGTTGCGGCTTGGCACGCCAAGGCGCGAGATGGCGCTGTTGAGGCGCTTGTCGAAGGCCTCTTCGAGCTCGCTCCACTTGCCCAGGGCGCGGTCTTTCACGCCGGACACGCGGGAAGTGGTCGAAGACTTGGCGTTCTCGGCCACGTCTTCAGCGGTTTTCTTCGCCTGCTTCTCGGCCTTCTCGCCATCTTTGACCAGCGAATCGAACAGCTTCGGGCCGTCCTGGTCGACCTTCGAATAGATACCCAGCCCCGCCAGCCAGATCTTGCGGGAGTACTTCTCGATCCCGCCGATCCAGGAGCTGCCTTCTTTGTCGGAATTCTTCTTGCCAGCCATCCTGCTCTCCTTATGGTTTGTGCGCGACGCGCTCAAGCAGCTCATGCAGCTGTTCAAGCTTGATGGACAACGCCTCAACGTCATGTTTAGACGGAATGCCGAGGCGATTCAAGGCGCGGCCCACCCGTGCGTCGAAAGCCTTTTCGATCTTGTCGAGCTGAACCTCGACCTTGCCGCGTACACGGCTGACTTCATGGGTCGCTTCGTCGAGCTGATGGTTGGCGGCATCGAGCTCTTTGTCGATGCGCTTCTTGCCACGTTTCTCGACGCCTTCACCGGCTTTCACCAGTTCCTGGAAGTAGTCGGAACCTTCCTGGCCGACGCGCGCATAGGCGCCGATGCCTGCCAGCCAGATCTTGCGTGCGTACCCGCGAACTTCACCCAAGGTGCTCTGGGCGTCATCCGTCTTCTTCACATTCACTTTGGCCATGCTCTGTACCTCATGCTCATGAGTGGAGGGGAGGAACCGCCCATGGAGGTTGGGCTTGAGCATAAGGTAGTGAGGCAAATTAGAATCTTCACCCTAAGCTCGCGCTGACCTATCTACCACCGCCGCCCAGGCACCGCCGCCGAACATGCGCCTCCCTTGCCAACGGAGCGCCGATGCCATGCCCCATTCACTCCCCTGCCACGCCTTCAAGCAACAGGTGGCCGCCCACTTCGCCGACCGCCCGGACCTGCGCAGCGTCATGGCCAGGGCCGCCTTCGAGGCCCTGGCAGACCGCTACCCGTGGATCCGCAGCAATCACCCGACGCTGCAGTCGCTCGAGGGCATGGCCATCCTGCATGCGCCGCAAGGCCCGGATGCGGCGCAGCAGAGTGACCTGCTCGACACGCTGCTTGCGCATTTCCTGAGCGGCCGCAGCATGGCCTTGGCCGCCACCGACCAGCTCAGCCTGCAGCCCCCGGCGGTGTTCCGCGCGCAAGCACAAAACCCCACCATCGACCTGCGCATGGACGATGTGAACCAGGCGTTCGACGACATGCTGGCAACCGTTGCCCTGAGCTTTCAGCTGGCCCAGGTCAGCTTCTGGAATGGCCAGCAGGGCGACTCGCAGGTGTCGCGCCTGCGCTGGCTGGAGCAGATGCTCAAGGCAACCCTGCTCAGTGCGCTCGAACGCCAGGGCCTGGCCGAGGGTGCGAAAAGGCTGTTGTACGCGTGGCTTGCCGAAGACGGCAGCACGCCCGCCTTGCAGGGGCTGCAGCTGTCATTGCGGCATCAGGGCGTGGAGTATCGCCAGGTATCGGCGGACCTGCTGCTGATCGCCGAGCGCGACGACGCCCGCCTGGTACTCTGGTGCCAGCCATCAGGCACTGTGCGGTGCTTCGACGACCTGCCCGGGTTTGCCCTGGCCCTGCGCGACGCGCTGGCCGACCAGCATGAGTTCGACACACTGTCGTGGGCCTGCTCGCCGGTAGTGGGCGATGCCTTTCGCTACCAGGCCAGCCAGTTGCTCAACGCCATCTTGCAGGGCATCGAGCGCGTGCCGCTTTGCACGATCGCCAAGGTCAGCGAACTGGAGCGCCTCTACTGCCAGCGCTGCGACCCATCCTCGGCATTCCCGGAGCACGCCTGCATCGACCGCCAGGCGCCGGCCATCGCCCTGCCGGCCTGGCTCGCCCAGGCCAGCGCCAGCGACCGCTTCGACTACCACCGGGCAATGCTCACGCTGGCCGCACGCCAGGCGCTGGCAAAAGGCACGGCAGCGCCGGACGGCTTCGACGACCTGCAGCGCTATACCACCCGCCGCCTGCGCGAGCAGATGCAGGCGGACCAGCCCGGATTGCCAGTGCCAGAGCCCGACCAACTGTTGATCACGGTTTCCCAGGTGATCGAGGCATCGTCCAGCGGGCCGGCGCGCCTGGAGCCGCTCAAGACCGTCACGCTCACCGAGCTGGCCATCACCCGCATGCGGGCGAACCTGAATGAAGTGGCCTCGGCAATCGCCACGCCCTGCACCCAGCCCAGCCAGAGCTGGCTGAACCTCGACTATCTCAATCGGCTGGTGCAAACGGTCGACGTGGGCGGCCAATACCCCCTGTACGTCCACGCCAGGCTGCAAGACCCGGTCGATAGAGACGGGCGTAGCCAGCGCTTCGCCAGCGCCTGGCGCAACAGCCTGCTGCTGGACGCCCTGCAGGCCAGGATCGAGGGGCACGTGAGCGAGCCTGCCTGGCACGCACTGGCGCCATGGTGCCGGGGCGCGGCAACTGCTGCGGGTGCCGCCAAGGTAGCGCCGCTGGCCTTTCACTGCACACCGGGCGCCAGCCGGGCGAACCGGGTGCACGGCATGTTCGTGATCGAGGTGGCCCACACCTGGCTGCTCTATCGCCCCCTGAGCTCGACCCGCAGGCTTGTGGCCTACGCCAGCCAGGCGGACCTGATGGCCGATATTCGTCGCGCCGGCCAATTGCAGCAAAGCGTCCTCGCCTGGCTGGATGATGCAGACCGCCCCCTCTACGACAACGGCGGTTTCAGCGTGCCCAACCTGCACCCGCACCTGGCCGAACTGGCCGAGTTGCTGGGGCCCGGCTCCGACCTGAGCTTTCAGAGCCTGGCGCAATTGCGGGCCCCGGCCAGCCTGGCCTTCAGCGCCTGGGCCGAGGACCTGCACAGCCAACTGCTGCAAGCCCATGCCGAGGCGATGGTACTGCTGGCGTCGCGCCAGAGCGCCTCCAATGCCGAACTGCGCTGGGCGATGGTGCTGCAGTTGGGCTGGATGGCGTTCAACACGGTCACCGTGCTGCTGCGTGGCCCCGCAGCCACGCTGGCTTGGTTGGTGGCCGCATTGGTCAGCCTGAAAACCGACCTGGCGACGTTGACCGGAGGCAGCCCCGGGGAAAAGGCCCTGGCCGCCTCCGACCTGGTCTTCAATATCGCCATGCTGCTGGTGCACGCACCCACAAGCTCACTGCCGCAGCCGGAGCAGCCCAGGCTGCGCCCGGCGCCCCGCCAGGCCGGCAGCGCGGCAACGCAGGAGCAGCCGCAGACCATCGCTTGGCAAGCGCCGGAACAGCAACCTGCGCCCGCCCCCTTCGAGGTGAGCACCTGGGGCGATGAGCAGCGCATCGGCAACCTTCCAGCCGCGGCCCGCAACGCGCTGCTGCAACTGCGCGCCAACGTTGACCTGCAAGGGCTGGCTGCGCTGCAGCAGGGGCGCTTGCGCGGGCTGTACCAGGTCGGCCAGCGCTATTACGTGAAGCTCGAAGCAACCGCCTACGAAGTCGAAGAGTGCTGGACTGGCCTGCGCATCATCGGCCCCGACACCAGCAAGGGCGATTGGCAGGCATTCGGCGGTGCCTGGGACGGCTACTACATCGTCGGCCGCGAACGCAGCCGCGGGCCGTGGCTTGCCCGCTGGAACGGCGAATGGGCGATCGACTTGCGGCTGGCGGGCGGCATGCCCAGGTCACGCAAGGGCGTCATCGATGAAAACCGCAGCGCGATCCTTGCCCTGCAAGACCAGCGCAAGCGCAACGATGAAACGATCATGAAGAACGAGGCCTTCCTCAAGCGCTACCTGGCACTGACCAAGCCCTACGACGACGCCGCGCGGGCATTTCGCCAGGCCTTGCTGCAACACCCGGGCGTAGCCCCTGAAGACCTGCCCGAAACACTGCAGGCACAGTTGCGCACGGTACAGGCGATGCGCAAGGAGGCCCGCCCGAATCTGCTGGTCATCTCGCTGACCTATGAAAAGCAGGCCAACCTCATGGCCTCGCAAATCGAGCTGTTCACTCAGATGAGCGAGCCCCGCTTCGCCAGGCTCGACCCCCGCAGCAGTTCGGCCTATGGCCGCGGGCAGTGGGCCGAGCAATTGATCGAAACCGACCTGCACCTGTTTCACCTGTTGCTCGACCTGACCGACTACGAAGTCCTCAAGCAGCAGTCGCAGCAACTGGTGGTGCTGCCGTTCGGTGAAGAACAAGGGCTGCTGTACCTTGCCTTTCGCGCCAACCTGGAAGCGGCGTACACCACCCATGCGCGCGTACTGGCGGTCAGTGAACGCCTGGACCAGAACATCGCGCAGGCCCTGCTCGACAACACCCTGCAGTTCAAGAACAAGCAGTCCAAGCTCGAAGACATCATCGACCAGCGCCATTACTCGACGATCATCACCCGCGCCCAGGTCATCAGCGACCTGGCCCAGCTGGTGATAAACCGGGAGCAACTGACCAGCGACAACTTCGACGAGATGCTGCGCATGCAGGCAGCGCTGCGCAATCGCAACTTCGAGGCGGCATTGCTGAGCCATGATGGCCTGGCGGAGGCAAACCTGCCCGCCGAGGAACAGGCGGAAATCCTCGGCAACACACTGCGCGAGTATCAGGCCTCGCTGGGCAAGGCCAACTACCTGCTGTCGATGAACGACCCAGCACTGAACACTGCCCGCGTGGAGCAGTACATCCGCGAGGTGGCAGCGTTGCAGTCGGCGGCCGAGCGCGACTTGAGCAGCGCCCTGCTCGCCAGCGAAAGCGGGGCGCCTGCACAGCCTCGGCAGTTGACCTACCGCGGGCGGCCAGGCAAACCCAAGATGATCCGCACCACGCAGGGCAGAACGATCCTGGCCGAACACACCGAGGAGCAGGGCAGCCTGGCCTCCCAGACCGACCCCTTGACCCAGCAGAAGGTCCAGTACCAGCAGCACGGCGAACACTGGGAGGCCATCCCCGGCACCGCTACTGCGCACAGCAATGCCTACCTTCGACGCGTCGGCGCCAGCCTGCTGGCGCAGAAAAACGACAAGCTTGCGCTCATCGCCCGCTACTCACGCGAACCTAACAGCCTGGCAGACCTCATGGACTGGCAAATCCAGGACATGGCGGAGATCGCCCGCCAACTGGCCGCCGGCCCGGCCGACGGCAAGGTAATGGAAACGCAGCTGAACGCAGCGGTGGAGGAGCTGCAAGCTGAAAAGCGCCGCCTGCTCATCGACGCCTACCTCAACACCCGGCACCCGGACAGCAAGGCGTTGGCCTACCTTCACCAGCAAGACCAGGTCGAGATCAGCCTCATTACCAGGCGCAAGCGGCTCAAGGCCAATGACTATCTGGATGTCTACAGCATCCATCGCAAGCAGCCCAGGCAGATGCTCTGGGAGGCGCACTTTCACTACACCAGCGCCCAGGCCGCGCCGCGCGCCTTCGCCAAGGGCCACTTGAAGTTCTGGGAGCCCCGGGCCATGGGCCGGGACGAACGGCTGGAACGTTCGCTCGCCCCGGCAGAGCGCATAGACATCTACCGGGGCGACCTGCGCCTGGCGCAGATAGAGGGGGTGATCCCGTTCCCGCCTGCCTGAAACCGCGCGGGGTCAGGCCAGCGCCTTGTCCAGCGCTCGCTCGATCTCGCTCTTGATGCTGGCGCCCATCATCGACAGCATCATGCCCAGCTTCAGCTCGACGCGAATGCTGTCATCGAAGATGTGCACGCTGCCGTTGGCGCCGCTGCGTGCCACGTCGACGCGGTCACCGTTCCAGGTCGCCTTGAGGTCGTACTCGCGGCTCAGCTTGTCCACCAGCGCTTCGGCCTTGGCACGGGCGGCCTCGCGGCCGAGGGAGTGTTTGCGTTCGACGCTGATCTGGGTCATGCGGGTGTTCCTGGATATGAAGACATAATCGCCATTATGCCCGCCCCTGCCCCACGGCACACCCCGCCAAGACAAATCCGCCCGTTCGCCCTAGAATGGCGGTAATTTTTTCCGGTGAAGCGATATGAACGACCAGCGCAAAGGCGAACACGCCGAACCCACCACGCATTTCGGCTACCAGGACGTCCCCGAGAGCCAGAAGGCGAAGAAAGTCGCCGAAGTGTTCCACTCGGTGGCCGCCAAGTATGACCTGATGAACGACGTGCTTTCCGGCGGCATGCACCGCCTGTGGAAGCGCTTCACCATCGAGCTGTCGGGCGTGCGCACCGGCAACCGGGTGCTGGACATCGCCGGCGGTACCGGTGACCTGGCCGCCAAGTTCTCGCGCCTGGTCGGCCCGACTGGCCAGGTGGTGCTCGCCGACATCAACGAATCGATGCTCAAGGTTGGCCGTGACCGCCTGCTCGACCGTGGCGTGGCCGGCAACATCGAGTTTGTCCAGGCCGACGCCGAGAAGCTGCCGTTCCCGGACAACCACTTCGACTGCGTGACCATCGCCTTCGGCCTGCGCAACGTCACCCACAAGGACGAAGCCATCCGCTCGATGCTGCGCGTGCTCAAGCCAGGCGGCCGCCTGCTGGTGCTGGAGTTCTCCAAGCCGACCAGCAAGCTGATGTCCAAGGCCTACGACGCCTACTCGTTCGCCTTCATGCCCCTGGCCGGCAAGCTGATCACCAATGACTCGGAAAGCTACCGTTACCTCGCCGAGTCGATCCGCATGCACCCCGACCAGGAAACCCTCAAGGCCATGATGGTCGATGCCGGCTTCGACCGCGTCACCTACCACAACATGACCAGCGGCATCGTCGCCGTGCACCGGGGAATCAAGCCCTGATGCTGCTGGCAGGGCTGCTCGCCAGCGTCGAACATGGCCTGAACCGCGTCTTGCGCATGGACAGCACGGCCTTGCCGCGCCTGGCCGCGCTGGAAGGCAAGGTCATCGAGATCGATTGCCGCCAGCCGGCCCTGCAGGTCTTCATCCTGCCCGATGAAGAGGGCCTGATGCTCGCCGCCCACTGGGAAGGTGAGGTCGATTGCAGCCTGCGCGCCCCGGCCGGCAGCCTGCTGCAACTGGCCCTGGCCAAGGACAAGACCGGCGTGCTGCACACCCCGCAGGTCGAGCTGCATGGCGACAGCGCCGTGCTGCTCGACCTGTTCGGCGTGCTGCAGGACCTGGAACTGGACTGGGAGCACGAGCTGCAGCGCTGGCTCGGCCCGGTCGCAACCGCCCTGCTCGCCGGCCACGTGCGCCTGCGCGCGCGCTGGACCCGCCAGGGCCTGGCGCGTTTCCAGCAGAACCTTTCCGAATACCTGGCCGAAGAATCGCGCACCCTGGTGGGCAAGCGTGAAGCCGAAGCCGCCTTCAGCGAGCTCGATGCGCTGAAGGTCGATATCGAACGCCTCGAGGCGCGCCTGCAGCGCCTCTCCCGATCCCTTGATACCAGCGATAACGCATGAAGCTGCTCGCCGTCCGCCGTCTCTTTCGCATCCAGCGCGTGGTGATCCGCTACCGTCTCGATGACCTGCTGTTCGACCTGCCGCTGCCCTGGTGGCTGCGGAGCCTGCGCCTGCTCATGCCCTGGCGCTGGCTGCCCCGCAAGCCGTCAGAGCTCAGCCGCGGTGCGCGCCTGCGCCTGGCGCTGCAGGACCTGGGGCCGATCTTCATCAAGTTCGGCCAGCTGCTGTCGACCCGCCGCGACCTGCTGCCCACCGACATCGCCGACGAGCTGATGCTGCTGCAGGACCGGGTACCGCCGTTCGACCCGAAAAAGGCCGTGGCGCTGATCGAGGCGCAACTGGGCGCCAAGGTCGGCGAGGTGTTCAGCCGCTTCGACGTCGAACCGCTGGCCTCGGCCTCGGTGGCCCAGGTGCATGCTGCACGCCTTAAAAGCGGTGAAGAGGTGGTGGTCAAGGTGGTGCGCCCGGGCCTCAAGCCCGTGATTGCCCAGGACCTGGCCTGGCTGTTCCTGATCGCCAAGGCCGCCGAGCGGGCCTCGGCCGATGCCCGCCGGCTGCACCCGGTGGAAATCGTCGGCGACTACGAAAAGACCATCTACGACGAACTCGACCTGCTGCGCGAGGCGGCCAACGCCAGCCAGCTGCGGCGCAACTTCGAAGGTTCGGAGCTGATGTACGTGCCGCAGGTGTACTGGGACCACTGCCGTCCCAAGGTGCTGGTGATGGAGCGTATCTACGGCGTGCCGGTCACCGATATGGCGACCCTGGCCGACCAGCGCACCGACATGAAGATGCTCGCCGAGCGCGGTGTGGAGGTGTTCTTCACCCAGGTGTTCCGCGACAGCTTCTTCCACGCCGACATGCACCCCGGCAACATCTTCGTCAGCACGGTCAAGCCGTGGAGCCCGCAGTACATCGCCATCGACTGCGGCATCGTCGGCAGCCTCACCGCCGAGGACCAGGACTACCTGGCGCGCAACCTGATCGCCTTCTTCAAGCGTGACTACCGCCGCGTGGCCCAGCTGCACATCGACTCGGGCTGGGTGCCAGCGCATACCAAGGTCAACGAGTTCGAAGCGGCGATCCGCACCGTGTGCGAGCCGATCTTCGAAAAACCGCTCAAGGACATCTCCTTCGGCCAGGTGCTGATGCGCCTGTTCCAGACCGCGCGGCGCTTCAACATGGAAGTGCAGCCACAGCTGGTGCTGCTGCAGAAGACCTTGCTCAACATCGAGGGCCTGGGCCGCCAGCTGTACCCCGACCTCGACCTGTGGAGCACCGCCAAGCCCTTCCTGGAACGCTGGATGCGCGAGCGCATGAGCCCCAAGGCGGTGCTTGGCAACATCTACAGCCAGGCCGAGCAGCTGCCGCACCTGGCCGGCATGACCCGCGACCTGCTCGAACGCCTGTCGCAGCCGCACCTGCAAGACCCGCAAATGCCCGAGCGGCGCCGCAGCCAGGGCGACCGCTGGGCGCTGCGCCTGCTCGGCGCCGGCCTGCTCGGCGGCGGTGCGGTGCTGGCCACCGGGGCCGCCGAAGCGGCCAGCCTGGCCGCCCCCGCCGCTTGGCCGGCGTGGCTGATGCTGGCCGGCGGCCTGTACCTGATCGTGCGCCAATAGCCAGCCGCGCTGCTGGCTGGCACACTAGCGCAAAGGGCCCGGCACAGGAGCGGGCCCGGTTTTGGAGTCGACGATGAAAGACTGGCTGGACGAGATCAAGTGGAACAGCGACGGCCTGGTGCCGGCGATCGCCCAGGACCACAAGACCGGACGCGTACTGATGATGGCCTGGATGAACCGCGAATCGCTGGCGTTGACCGCCGCCGAACAACGCGCCATCTACTGGTCGCGTTCGCGTGGCAAGCTGTGGCGCAAGGGCGAGGAATCGGGGCATGTGCAGAAGTTGCACGAAATGCGCCTGGACTGCGATGCCGACGTGATCATCCTGATGGTCGAGCAGCTGGGCCATATCGCCTGCCATACCGGCCGTGAAAGCTGCTTCTACCGCGTCTACCAGGACGGCCAGTGGCAAACCGTCGACCCGGTGTTGAAAGACCCGGATGCCATCTACAGCGCAGGACACTGACATGAGCGACACCCTCACCCGCCTGGCCGAAGTGCTCGAACAACGCAAACACGCGGCGCCCGACAGCTCTTACGTGGCCAGCCTGCACCACATGGGCCTGAACAAGATCCTCGAGAAGCTCGGCGAAGAGTCGGTGGAGACCATCATCGCCGCCAAGGATGCCGCGCTCAGCCAGGATTACAGCGATGTCATCTACGAAACCGCCGACCTGTGGTTTCATAGCCTGGTCATGCTCAGCGCGCTGGGCCAGCATCCACAAGCCGTACTCGATGAACTGGAGCGCCGTTTCGGCCTCTCCGGGCATGATGAAAAGGCCGCTCGCGCGCCTTCTGTCTGACGTATTCCGGGGGCGCCTTGCGCCCCTTTCGCGACGCAAGGCCGCTCCTACAGGCGCCGCGTCGCAAGGTAGATTGGTGACACTGTAGGAGCGGCCTTGTGTCGCGAAAGGGCTGCAAAGCAGCCCCAAAACCAGATGACCAACACACATTTTTCAGGAGTACGAAATGGGTATTTTTGACTGGAAACACTGGATCGTCCTGCTGGTCGTCGTGGTCCTGGTCTTCGGCACCAAGAAGCTGAAGAACTTCGGCAGCGACCTGGGCGAATCGATCAAGGGCTTTCGCAAGGCCATGAACGAAGAAGAGAACAAGCCGGCCGAACAGACCCCGCCGCCCGCCCAGCCGGTTCCACCGGTGCAGGCCACCCAGCAGCAAGCCGCCGCGCCGCAGGCGCAAGGCCACACCATCGAGGGCCAGGCCCAGCCGGTCCAAGAGCCGCAGCGGAAAGACTGAGCCATGTTCGGCATCAGCTTCAGCGAACTGCTGCTCGTCGGCCTGGTGGCCCTGCTGGTGCTCGGCCCCGAGCGCCTGCCCGGCGCCGCGCGTACCGCGGGGCTGTGGATCGGCCGGCTGAAACGCAGCTTCAACGCGATCAAGATGGAGGTCGAGCGCGAAATCGGCGCCGACGACATCCGCCGCCAGCTGCACAACGAGCACATCCTGCAGATGGAAGAGGAAGCCAAGCGCATCCTCAACCCGCTGGCCCCGCCTGCCCAGCCGCCCGCCGCCGCGCCCACGCCAGCACCTGCCGCGCCGCCGGCTGCGCCTGAGCAGCCCGAACAGCCTCAACCGCCGCGAGCCCCATGAGCGAAAATCCGCAAGACGACCAGCCGATGCCGCTGGTTTCGCACCTGACCGAACTGCGCACCCGCCTGCTGCGCTGCGTGGCGGCGATCTTCCTGATCTTCGCCGGGCTGTTCTCGTTCGCCCAGCAGATCTACACCCTGGTCTCGGCGCCCTTGCGCGCGCACCTGCCGGCCAACGCGACGATGATCGCCACCGACGTGGCCTCGCCGTTCCTGACGCCGTTCAAGCTGACCATGATCGTTTCGCTGTTCCTGGCCATCCCGTTCATCCTGCAGCAGATCTGGGGCTTCATCGCACCGGGGCTATACCGCCATGAAAAGCGCATCGCCATCCCGCTGCTGGTGTCGAGCATCCTGCTGTTCTATGCCGGCATGGCGTTTGCCTATTTCCTGGTGTTCCCGCTGATGTTCAGCTTCTTCGCCGCGGCCACCCCGGAAGGCGTGTCGATGATGACCGACATCGCCAGCTACCTCGACTTCGTCATGACCCTGTTCTTCGCCTTCGGCGTCGCCTTCGAAATCCCGGTGGCAGTGGTACTGCTGGTGTGGATCGGCGTGGTCGATGTGCAGTACCTGAAGAAGATGCGCCCCTATGTGATCATCGGCTGCTTCGTGGTCGGCATGATCCTCACCCCGCCGGACATCTTCTCCCAGACCTTGCTCGCCGTGCCCATGTGGTTGCTGTTCGAAGTGGGCGTGCTGTGCGGCAGCCTGATCCGCAAGCGCAGCCACGAGCCCGAGCAAGCCACGGACGACCACAACGACCAGCCGCCTGCGACCCAACCGTGAACCTGTTGCTCCTCGAAGAGGCCGACTTCGTCTCGGCCGACCGCGTCGTCCTCGCTGACCGGCGCTTCACCCACATGCAGGAGATCCACCGCGTAGCGGTCGGCGACACCCTGCGCGTGGGCCGTATCAATGGCCTGATGGGCAGCGCCACGGTGGTGCGCCTGGCGCAGCACGAGGCCGAACTTGAAGTGGCCGTCGACCAGCCGCCACCGGCCAAGCTGCCGCTGACCCTGGTGCTGGCCGTGCCGCGCCCGAAGATGCTGCGCCGGCTGTTCCAGACCGTCGCCACCCTTGGCGTGCAACGGCTGATCCTGGTCAACAGCTACAAGGTCGAGAAAAGCTTCTGGCAAACGCCCTTCCTCACCCCCGCAAGCATCCGCGAAAACCTCATCCTGGGCCTGGAACAGGCGCGTGACACGGTGCTGCCCGAGGTGATCATCGAGAAGCGCTTCAAACCGTTCGTCGAAGACCGCCTGCCCGCCATCGCCGACGGCACCCTCGGCCTGGTCGGCCACCCCGGCCCCTACCCGGCCTGCCCGCGCGCCGTCGAAGGCCCGGTGACCCTGGCCATCGGCCCGGAAGGCGGCTGGATCCCCTACGAAGTCGAGCTGCTGGGCAAGGCCGGCCTGTCGCCGGTGCAGTTGGGTGAGCGCATCCTGCGCGTCGAAACGGCTGTAACTGCCTTACTCTCAAGGATTTTCTGACAGACGGGTCAGCTTTGCCCCATTAAGTTTCCCCGGCGCAAGCCGATGGCCTGACAACACAAAAATATTCCGTGCTGTCTAGTTGCCGGGGAGTCGAAAATGTATCAATTCTTATCCCAATCGTTGGGTAATGTGAGCGTCAATCGCAAGCTGGGGCTGGGGTTCGGCCTGGTGCTTCTGCTGACCCTGGCCATCACATTGACCGGTTGGCTGGGCATGGACAGCATCATCAATCGCGGTGACAAGCTGGGCAACATTTCGGTCATCTACGGCTACACGCAAGACCTGCGCATTGCCCGCCAGCACTACCAACGCCAGCCCGACCAGGCGTCGATCAACGAACTGGACCAGGCGCTGAACAACGTCGAACGCCAGGTCACGCTCATGCTCGGCCAGATCGAGCAGCCCGCCGACCACCAGCGCCTGCAGCAGCAGCTCGACGCCATCCGCCTCTATCGCCAGGCGTTCACCGAGCTCAAGCAAAACCCCAACGAGCAGATCCTGCAGCGCATGGCCGACCAGGGCACGGTGCTGCTGCAAACCAGCCAGGCAATGACCGAGTCGCAAACCAAGGTGCGTGACGCCGGCGCCCGCCAGGCCAAGGCCATGCTCGCCGGCGCCACCGGCCTGGCGCTGCTGCTGGGCCTGCTGGCGGCCTGGGCCATCACCCGGCAGATCATCCTCCCGCTGCGCCAGATCCTCGCCGCCGCCGAGCGCGTGGCCAATGGCGACCTGCGCCAGGACCTGCCCAGCACCCGCCGCGACGAGCTGGGCCAGCTGCAGGCCAGCATGCAGCGCATGACCCAAGGCCTGCGCGAGCTGATCGGCGGCATCGGCGACGGCGTCACCCAGATTGCCAGCGCCGCCGAAGAGCTGTCGGCAGTCACCGAGCAGACCAGCGCCGGGGTCAACAATCAGAAGGTGGAGACCGACCAGGTGGCCACGGCCATGAACGAAATGGCCGCCACCGTGCATGAAGTGGCGCGCAACGCCGAACAGGCCTCCGAGGCGGCGCTGATGGCCGACCAGCAGGCCCGTGAGGGGGATCGCGTGGTCAGCGAGGCGGTGGCGCAGATCGAGCGCCTGGCCAGCGAGGTGGTCAACTCCAGCGAGGCGATGAACCAGCTCAAGGCCGAGAGCGACAAGATCGGCAGCGTGCTCGATGTGATCAAGTCGGTGGCCCAGCAGACCAACCTGCTGGCCCTCAATGCCGCCATCGAGGCGGCCCGGGCCGGCGAGGCCGGCCGTGGCTTCGCCGTGGTGGCCGATGAGGTGCGCAGCCTGGCCCAGCGCACCCAGCAGTCCACCGAAGAGATCGAAGAGCTGATCGCCGGCCTGCAGAGCGGCACCCAGCGCGTGGCCAGCGTCATGGACGCCAGCCGCCAGCTCACCGACAGCAGCGTCGAACTGACCCGCCGCGCGGGGACCTCGCTGGATACCATCACCCGCACGGTGTCGTCGATCCAGGCGATGAACCAGCAGATCGCCACGGCGGCGGAGCAGCAGAGTGCGACGGCCGAGGAGATCAACCGGAGCGTGATGAATGTGCGGGATATTTCCGACCAGACGTCGGCGGCGAGCGAGGAGACGGCCAGCTCCAGTGTCGAACTGGCGCGGCTGGGGACGCACTTGCAGGGGTTGGTGGGGCGGTTCAGGCTCTGAGATTGCGGGGGCGCTTTGCGCCCCAATCGCCGGCAAGCCGGCTCCCACAGGGTGGGTTACCTTGCTGTGGGAGCTGGCTTGCCAGCGATTGGGCTGCAAGGCAGCCCTAGTGGTTACAGCACCTGGCGCAGGAAAGCCTGGGCCCGCGGGTCTCTAGGCGAATCGAAGAACGCCGCCGGCGCCGAGTCTTCCAGCAGCTTGCCGTGATCGAAGAACAGCACGCGGTCCGCCACTTCCCGGGCAAAGCCCATTTCGTGGGTCACGCAGACCATGGTCATGCCTTCCTGGGCCAGGGTCTTCATCACATCCAGCACCTCGCCGACCATTTCCGGGTCGAGCGCCGAGGTCGGCTCGTCGAACAGCATCACCTTGGGCTCCATGGCTAGAGCCCGGGCGATCGCCACCCGCTGCTGCTGGCCACCGGAGAGGCGCGACGGGTACTCGTTGGCCTTCTGCGAAATGCCCACCTTCTCCAGCAACGCCCGGGCCTTGGCTTCGCGGTCGGCCTTGTTGCGCTTGCGCACCACCTTCTGTGCCAGGCACAGGTTCTCCAGCACGGTCATGTGCGGGAACAGGTTGAAATGCTGGAACACCATGCCGACTTCGCGGCGGTAGGCGTTGATGTCGGTCTTCGGGTCGTCCAGGCGCAGGCCATCGATGGCCACGTGGCCTTCGTCGAAGTGCTCCAGGCCGTTGAGGCAGCGCAGGAAGGTCGACTTGCCCGAACCGGACGGGCCGAGCACCACCACCACTTCGCCCTTGGCCACTTGCGTGGTGACGTTGTCCACCGCGCGCACCACCTGGCCACGGGTGTCGAAGACTTTCAAAAGGTCACGGACTTCAATCACTTTGCGCAAGCCTCCGCTCGAGCCGGCTGGCCAGGTGCGACAGCGGCAGGTTGATCAGCAGGTACAGGCCTGCCACGCAGAACCAGATCTCGAAGGTCGAGAACGAGGTGGTGATGGCCTCGCGGCCGCTCTTGGTCAGTTCGGTGATGGCGATCACCGACACCAGCGAGGTGTCCTTGACCAGGCTGATGAACTGCCCGGCCAGCGGTGGCAGCACGCGCTTGAACGCCTGCGGCAGGATCACGTGGCGCATCGACTGGCTGGCATTGAGGCCCAGGGAGCGCGCAGCTTCGTTCTGGCCCTTGGCGATCGACTGCACGCCGGCACGCACGATCTCGGCCACGTAGGCACCGGTGAACAGCGCCAGCGCCGCCACCCCGGCGAACTCGCGGGAGAGGTTGAGCACCGTACCGATGAAGAAGTAGAAGATGAAGATCTGCACCAGCAGCGGCGTGCCGCGCACCAGCTCGACATACACCGTCGACAGGTCGCGCAGGGTCGGGTTGTTCGACAGCCGGCACAACCCGGCGAACAGGCCGATCACCAGGCCCAGCGCGCCAGACACCACCGAAAGCCACAAGGTGGTCCACAGGCCCCAGGCCAGCGGGCCAGCCGCCCAGTGGCGGGTCACGCCAATCTGGTCGCCTTCGGCGACGTCGTCACCGCGGCTCAGTTGCAGGCTGTCCTTGGCCACGTCGAGCACTTGCTCATCGCCGCTCTCGTCCTTGAGGGTAACGCGCGCGTTATCACCGGAGACGACGATTTCCTGCACCGTGCCGTAGCCGCTGGCGCGCTGTACTTCCTCGGCCTTGTAGGCGAAGTACTGCGGTACGCGGTTCCAGCGCCACTCGTAGGACATCATCGAAGTGGCCAGGTACAGGCTGATCGCCAGGCCCACCAGGACCAGCGCGGTCAGCGCGTGCCAGGGCCACTGGGCTTTCTTGTGTTTGATCACGTGGGTACTTCCGTAAATGCGAACGCGCAGGGTTTACCTGCGCGTCGGGGTCAAAGCCTTGGCTTGTGGCCTGGGGCCTTATTCCATTTCCTTCAGCCAGTCCTTGTTCTTGAACCACTTGTCGTGGATACGATCGTAGGTCCCGTCATGCTTGATCTGGTGCAGGAAGTTGTTGATGAAGTTGATGCTGTCGTAGTCGCCCTTCTTCAGGCCGAAGGCCAGCGGCTCGTAGGTGAAGGGTTCTTCGAGGAACAGCAGCTTGCCGGCGCCGGCCTTCTCCACTGCCACCACGTTGTACGGCGCGTCGTAGACGAAGGCGTCAGCCTTGCCGTTGACCACGTCCATCACCGCTTCCTGCTCGTTGTCGTAGCCGTGGTACTTGGCCTTGGCGATCAGCTTCTTGGAAACCATCTCGCCGGTGGTGCCGAGCTTGGAGGTGATGCGGTACTTCTCGTTGTTCAGGTCCTTGTAGGTCTTGATCTCGCCCGCCAGCTCCTTGCGGATCAGCAGGGTCTGGCCGACCACGATGAAGGGTTCGCTGAAGTTCAGGCGCAGGTTGCGTTCCTGGGTCAGGGTCATGCCGCTGCCGATGATGTCGAACTTGTCGGTCAGCAGGGCCGGGATGATGCCGTCATAGGCAGTGGAAACAGCCTCGAACTTGACGCCCATGGACTTGGCCATGGCTTTGAGGATATCGACCTCGAAGCCGATGATCTCGCCGCGCTTGTTGGTCATCTGGAACGGCATGTAGGTGGGGTCCATGCCCACCCGCAAGGTGCCACGCTTGACCGCGTCGTCGATGGCGCCGGCCTGGGCGCAAGCGACCGCGACCAGCGCGGTGACGCCCACCAGCAGGCGCGAAAGGTATTTCTTCATCATCACCAAGTCCCCTAGCAAGAAAAGTAGCGAATCTTATCGTTGGCTCGGCCAGAACGGCCGGCGTGTTTTATCGGAAAGGGATGCTAACGCATGGCGGCCCTGGGACCTAGAGCCGGGGGGGACTTTGTTGGCCAAAATCCGATTGGGCGGGAATCTTCGCGGGCCCTCATCGCCGGCAAGCCGGCTCCCACAGGTTCACCCCAGTGCTTTGCATCTGTGGGGTGCCTGTGGGAGCCGGCTTGCCGGCGATGGGCCGCAAAGCGGCCCTAGGCTGGATCAGGCGCCGACGAGTGCCGGTTGGCCTTCACTCTCCGGGTGCAGCGGCAGCAGCGGCGAATGCGGGTCGTTGTTGATCGACGCGCGCCACACATCGATCCACGCCGCGTTGTGCTCGGCCCAGACCTGCTCATGCAGGCGGGTCAGCGCCACCGGGTCGCTGAGCAAGGCCAGGCGGGTATTGAGGTCCAGCCCTTTGGGGCCGACTTCCAGCGCCTTGGCCACACGCTCGGCGCGCAGTGCCTCGATCGGGGCTGCCTGGCCATGCCGGGCGGTGGCCATGGCGCAGGCCAGGGCGTTCTGCCGCGGGTCGACCACTGCCCGCACGAAGCCGTCATGCAGGGCATGCCAGCGGTTTTCGTGGGTGTACTGGTCGGTTGCCAGCAACTCCTGCGGGGTCGCGTATTCCTCGGGGATCAGGAACAGCTTCTCGTCCTTGGCCGCCAGGCCCAGGCGGGTGCGGCTGGAGATCACCGAAACCGGGATCGACAGCACCAGCGAGCCGACGATCGGCGCCAACCACCACAGGAAGCTCGGGTTAAGCCACGCCACCAAGGCAGCCCAGGCAAAGCCCAGCAGGGTTTGCGGGCCATGCCGGCGCACCGCCTCGCTCCATGGCGTGGAGTCGTCGTCACGCTGCGGCGAGTTCCAGGTCGCGGCCCAGCCGAGGAACGCGGCCAGCACGAAGCGGGTGTGGAAGATCATCCGCACCGGCGCCAGCAGCATGGAGAACAGCATCTCCATCAGCATCGACAAGGTGACCTTGATGCGCCCGCCGAACTCGACCGCGCCCTTGGCCCAGATCAGCACGATGCTCAACAGCTTGGGCAGGAACAGCAGCACGATGGTGGTGGAGAACAGCGCAACCGCCTTCTCCGGGTGCCACTGCGGCCACAGCGGGTAGAGCTGGTAGGGCTCGATGAAGTACTGCGGCTCCATCAGCGTGTTGGTCGCCAGCAGCGCGGTCGACAGCACCAGGAAGAAGAACCACAGCGGCGCCGACAGGTACGACATCACCCCGGTGAGGAACACCGCACGGTGCACCGGGTGCATGCCCTTGACCAGGAACAGGCGGAAGTTCATCAGGTTGCCGTGGCACCAGCGGCGGTCGCGCTTGAGCTCGTCGAGCAGGTTGGGCGGCAGCTCTTCGTAGCTGCCCGGCAGGTCGTAGGCGATCCACACGCCCCAGCCGGCGCGGCGCATCAGCGCGGCTTCGACGAAGTCGTGGGAAAGAATCGCACCGGCGAACGCGCCCTTGCCCGGCAACGGCGCCAGGGCGCAGTGCTCGATGAACGGCTTCATGCGGATGATCGCGTTGTGGCCCCAGTAGTGCGACTCGCCCAGCTGCCAGAAGTGCAGGCCGGCAGTGAACAGCGGGCCGTACACGCGGGTGGCGAACTGCTGCATGCGCGCATACAGGGTGTCCATGCCCGAGGCTTTCGGCGCGGTCTGGATGATGCCGGCGTCCGGGTTGGCCTCCATCAGGCGCACCAGGCTGCTCAGGCACTCGCCGCTCATGACGCTGTCGGCGTCGAGCACGACCATGTACTTGTACTCGCCGCCCCAGCGACGGCAGAAGTCGTCGAGGTTGCCGCTCTTGCGCTTCACCCGGCGCCGGCGGCGGCGGTAGAAGATGCGGCCAAAGCCCTTGGTTTCGCGGCACACGTCCAGCCAGGCCTGTTGCTCGGCCACGGCGATGTCGGTGTCGTTGGTGTCGCTGAGCACGAAGAAGTCGAAGCGGTCGAGGTTGCCGCTGGCGGCCACCGACTCGAACGTGGCGCGCAAACCGGCGAATACCCGCGGCACGTCTTCGTTGCAGATCGGCATCACCAGCGCGGTGCGCGCTTCAGGGGCGATCGGCTCGCTGCCGGCACTGCTGCCGGAAATGCGGTACTTGTCACGCCCGGTGAGCAGCTCGAGGAAGCCCATCAGCGCGGTCCAGAAGCCCGCCGACACCCAGCAGAAGAGGATACCGAAGAGAATCAGGATGGACGTCTGCAAGGCATACGGCCAAACCTGCACCACGGTGTCCCACAGCGGCTGGTTGAGCACTTCGTCGAGGTCGACGAACGACCAGCCCTGGTACGGCAGGATGCCCTTCATGTACCAGCCGGCGACGATGGTCTGGCCGATCATCAGGGCCAGCAGGATGTAGCGGCGGATCGAGCCGACCGTGCGCCAGCGCGCCTTGGGCAGCTCGCGCTGCTCCGGCTGCGGGGCGTTGGTGCGGCCGGTCAGGCGCCGCCACATGCGGATCAGCACGTTGGTACGCCAGGGCTCGGGCACCACCTTGGTGCGTTTGATCGGCGGCGCGATCTTCAGGCACAGCCGGCCGCTGCCGTCGACGCCGAGCATTTCGGCGTCTTCCAGCTCGGCGGCGCTGCCCACGGTCAGGCGCGCGCCCACCGAGGCCTGGACGGCCTCGGCGGTGTCGGCGGCAGGGTTTGCCGCCAGGCGTTGGTGCAGCTCACCGAACGACGTGCAGCTGGCGAGTTCCGCGCGCTGCTCATCGCTCAGTGGGAGGTGGGCCAGGTACTCGCCAAGCGATTCTGGCCTTGCGCTTGAGTTACTCATCGGCAGGCAACTGATAGCTCCAGGTCTCGGTCAGCACTTTTTCGGTGGTGGCCGGCGACCCGTTGGTGGGCGCCGCATCGGCGGCAGGTTGTTCGGCCTTGGCTGGCTCCTGCGCCTTGGCGGTTTTTTCGTGCTTGGCGTGCTTGGCAGCGGCCTTGTCCTGCTTGCTTTCCTGGGCAGGCTTGGCCGGCTCGACCGGCACGTCACGTACCAGCGCGGCGCGCATTTCGGTGGCCTTGTTGGCTTCCTTGACCTTCAACCGCAGGGTCAGGCGCCAGCCTTTGGTTTCTGGGTTATAGCGCAGATTGTTCTCGACCACCTCGGCATTGTCGCCGACGCTGATCTGGCTGCGCACCGCGGTGTCTTCCGGCAGGGCGGCCAGGGCCGGGCCTGCGAAGTCGACCAGGAAGGCCACGCTGCCGTCTGGCTGGCGAATCAGGTTGGACTGCTTGACGTCACCGGTGGAGCGCAGGGTCTGCTTGACCCAGCCCAGGTCCGGTGCCTGGAACTGCTGCTCGTCGATGGTCCAGTGCAGGCGGTAGGCGTACTCGATCGGCTTGCCTGGCTCAGGCAGCGTCTCGGGGCTCCAGAAGGCCACGATGTTGTCGTTGGTTTCGTCGGCGGTCGGGATCTCGACCAGGTCGACGGTGCCCTTGCCCCAGTCGCCCTTCGGCTCGATCCAGGCGCTCGGGCGCTTCTGGTAGTTGTCGTCGAGGTCTTCGTAGTCGCTGAAGGCGCGCTGACGCTGCATCAGGCCGAAACCACGCGGGTTCTCGACGCTGAAGTTGCTCACGGCCAGGTGTTTCGGGTTGTTCAGCGGGCGCCACAGCCACTCGCCGTTGGCTGCGTGGATCGACAGGCCTTCGGAGTCATGCAGGGCCGGGCGGTAGTTGAGGACCTTGGACGGCTGGTTGGGGCCGAACAGGTACATGCTGGTCAGCGGCGCGATGCCCAGGCGGCTGACGTGGTCACGCAGGAACACGCGCGACTGCACGTCGACCACGGTGTCGCTGCCCGGACGCAGGATCAGCTTGTAGGCGCCGGTGGAGCGTGGCGAGTCGAGCAGGGCGTAGATCACCAGGTGCTTGTCGGCCGGCTTGGGCTTTTCTACCCAGAACTCGGTGAAGCGCGGGAATTCCTCGCCCGACGGCAGTGCAGTGTCGATCGCCAGGCCACGGGCCGACAGGCCGTACACGTGGCCCTTGCCGACCACGCGGAAGTAGCTGGCCCCCAGCAGGGTCATGATCTCGTCCTGCTTGTCGGCCTTGTTGATCGGGTAGAGCACGCGGAAACCGGCGTAACCCAGGTTCTTGGTGGTTTCCGGGTCGTGCGGCACGTCACCGAACTCGAAGCGGCTCGGGTCGTACTTGATTTCCTCGACCTTGCTCGCCGTGACTTCGTTGATCTTCACCGGCGTGTCGAAATGCATGCCCTGGTGATAGAACGACAGCTTGAACGGGGTCTTGTCCTTGGCCCACTCGGCCTTTTCCTGCAGGAAGTGAATCTTCTGGTAGTCGGCGAATTTCATGTCGCGGAAGACTGCCGGCAGATTGCTTTTAGGTGCTTCGTACTTCTGGCCGGCGAGATCCTTTGCCTTGGCTGCAACATCGTCAAGATTGAATGCCCACAGCTGGCCCGCGCTCATCAGGCCGACCAGTGCGACACTGGCCATCAGGGCCTTGCGCAGCCGAGTGCCGGGGATACTTGATGCTTTTTGGGGACTAACAATCACGAGCAACCCTCGCCGAAAACAGATCATGAAACCAACGGCCAGCGACAAATGCCGGGTTGGCGAGCACTGTTCGGACCCCGTGAGGGCGTAATGATTCCCCAAACGGATCCAGACAATGCTCGAGTCAGAGTGAAACGAACCTGCGAACGCAGGCCCACGCAGCGCGCGATTATCCAGCAGGATGCGTTACAACGCATCAGGCTGAACCAACTATTTATCGTACAAAACCCCTTGTTTTCCTATAAACAAAGGGTTTTTTTACCTCATATTTGTAACAGAAATGTCACCGGGCCATCATTGACCAGGTGCACCTGCATGTCAGCCCCGAAACGCCCGCTGCCGACAACCGGGTGCTGGCCCTGGGCTTGCTGCAGCAAGTAGTCGAACAGCTCGGCGCCCAACGCCGGCGGTGCGGCGCTGGAGAAGCTCGGGCGCATGCCGCTGCGGGTGTCGGCGGCCAGGGTGAACTGGGACACCAGCAGCAAGCCGCCGCCCACATCCTTGAGCGACAGGTTCATCTTGCCCTGCTCGTCGCTGAACACCCGGTAGTTGAGCAACTTGTGCAACAGCTTATCGGCATGCTCGCGGGTATCTTCAGGCTCGACCGCCACCAGCACCAGAAGGCCCTGGTCGATGGCGCCGACGATTTCGCCGGCCACCTCTACCCGCGCGCCGCGCACGCGCTGCAACAGCCCCTTCATGCTTCTTCCAGGGGCAGGTCGAGCAGGCGCCGGGCCATCTGGTCGGCCGCGCGCACCAGCGCGTCGGTGATGCCCGGCTCGGACGCGGCGTGGCCGGCGTCGCGGATCACCTTGAGCTCGCTGTTCGGCCAGGCCTGGTGCAGCGCCCAGGCGTTGTCCAGCGGGCAGATCACGTCGTAGCGGCCATGCACGATCACCGCCGGCAGGTGGGCGATCTTGGGCATGTCGCGGATCAGCTGGTCGGGCTCGAGGAAGGCATCGTTCATGAAGTAGTGGCATTCGATGCGGGCGATCGACAAGGCCCGCTGCGGCTCGGAGAAGCGGTCGACCACCAGCGGGTTGGGGCGCAGGGTGGCGGTGCGGCCCTCCCAGGTGGACCAGGCCTTGGCGGCATGCATCTGGGCGATCTGGTCGTTGCCGGTGAGGCGCTTGTGGAAGGCCTTGACCAGGTCGCCGCGCTCCTCCGCCGGGATCGGCGCGATGTAGTCCTGCCAGTAGTCAGGGAACAGGCGGCTGGCGCCTTCCTGGTAGAACCACTGGATCTCCTGTGGGCGGCACAGGAAAATGCCACGCAGGATCAGGCCATGCACGCGCTCGGGGTGGGTCTGGGCGTAGGCCAGGGCCAGGGTCGAACCCCACGAGCCGCCGAACAGCACCCACTTGTCGATGCCCAGGTGCTTGCGGATGCGCTCCATGTCCTCGACCAGGTGCCAGGTGCTGTTGTTCTCCAGGCTCGCGTGGGGCGTGGAGCGGCCACAGCCGCGCTGGTCGAAGGTGATGATGCGGTACAGGTTGGGGTCGAAGTAGCAACGGCTCTGGGCATCGCAACCCGCGCCCGGGCCACCGTGGATGAACACCACCGGCAGACCTTCTGGCGAGCCGCTCTCATCGACATACAGCACATGCGGCGCTTCCACGGCCAGATCGTGCCGGGCGTAGGGTTTGATCTGCGGGTAGAGGGTCTGCATTGCGCACTCCGTGTGAGGATATTGACTGCCGTTGGGCATCATAAACCTGAATTGCGCTCAGAGCATGTGTCTGACGCTAGATCATGCTACCCACAGGCCCGGCACCGCGCCCGATAGCCTCGCCGCTCCATCAAGCGAGGCTCTCTTATGACCAGCATCCCCCACCCTCAGCAACTGATCAGTGACAAGGCGCCGGCCTGGGTTGCCCACACCAGCCAGCTGGAGCAGCAACACATGCGCGCGGCCCTGGGCGCCGTGCCGCCCTGGTTCGCCAAGGCCGCCCATGCCCAACCGGCGCTCGCCCGCACGCTGGCCGAGGACTACGCGGCCCTTCGCAAGGCGCAACAACAGGCCGATGCGCTGTTCGCCTCGGTCCCCGACCTGGAACAGTTCGCCAGCCAACAGCTGGCGTCGGCCATCGAGGAGCGCTTCGGCCTGCCGCTGGACGTCGCCCGCACCTACCTGTTCAACGCCGCCAAGGCCGAGGCCTACCAGGCGAACATCGAGGGCGACCCGATCGCTGGCGCCCAGCGGGCCTTCAAGCTCGCCACCCAGCCCTTGCTGCACAGTGCCTTGCAGAACTTCGAGGCCGCCGAGGCGCAGCCCGGGGGGCTGGATGGCCCAGCGCTGCAGGCGCTGGTGCTGGACAGCGATGAATTCCATGCCCTGCAACCCACCGGCCAGCCGCTGCCGATCGCCCCGCAGGCCTTTGCCAGCCTGGTGCGCGAGCTGGACCTGGGCGGCCGTTACCAGGCGTTGCTCGAGGCGGCCTACGCACCAGGCGCCGACCAGACGCTCGCCGAGGTGGAACATCGCGCCCTGCGCCTGGAGCTGCACAGAGCCTGCCTGAGCGGCATGATCGAGCCCCCCCTGCATGAGGCCCTGCTGAAACTCGCCCGCGACGGCGCGGCCGATTATCTGGACAGCCCGCTGCGCTGCGCCTTCCTCAACCTGTTCGGCACGCCCTTTACCGGCGCACTGCTCATAGGCCTCGTGCCCTCCCCCGAGTGGCTGCTGAGCTACGACGTGGCGCGGCTGCCCTACAAGGATGTGCTGGTCACCTACCTGCCCGGTGCACAAGTGCCGCTGAAAGTGCACGACACCGTTCACCAAGCCCAGGCGCACCTGCGTGAACAGCTGTGGACCCTGGAGGTGAAACACCTGCAGCAAGGCGTACCGGCCCGCGACAGTGCGCAGTTCATGGAAAAGCTGCGCGACTGCCTGCAGCCGATCGACTGGAGCACGGCACAAGCGCCAGGGCACCAGGGCGGCCAGGCCACGCGGATACGCGACCCCGAGGCCTGGGTGGAGGTGACGCTGCAGCCCTTCAACCGGCCGCTGCTGGCCGAACTGGCCCGCCAGAAGCGCCAGCGGCGCCTGGACGATACCGCGTTCCACGCCGTGGCCACCGCGCAGGAAGACCAGAAAAGCGCCGAAAAACGCATGGCCTACTTCGCCCAGCTGGCGTTTGCCGCCTTGAATGTCGGCGCCTTCGTCGTCCCTGGCCTGGGGCCACTGATGCTGGGCTTGTCGTTCATCCAGCTGAGCTACGAGGTGTACGAGGGCGTCGAGCAATGGGCCGAGGGCGATCGCCAGCAAGCCTTCGCCTACCTGATGGACATCGTCGACAACCTCGTGCTCACCGCCGCGCTGGCTGGAGCCGGCGCAGGCACGGACACGCCGGCCGTCGAGCGAATAGCCGTGGAAGTGCCCTCGTTGATCGAGGAGCTCGAGCCTGTGGTCATGCCCGATGGCACCGCCCGCCTCTGGCAGCCGGACGTTCAGCCGTTCGCCCATGACATCGTGTTGCCGGCCGGCCTGCAGCCAGATGAATCCGGCCTCTATCAGCATGAAGGCAAGACCTGGCTGGCACTCGATGGCAACACCTATTCGCTCAAGGCTCCCGCCGACGGCGCAGGCTACCGCCTGGAGCACCCCGGCAAGGCGCTGAGCTACGAGCCGCCAATGCGCCACAACGGCGCAGGCGCCTGGCTGCACCCGGCAGACAGGCCCGAACAATGGGGGGAGCTGACGCTGCTGCGCCGTGCCAGTCACCTTGGCGGGCAGTTCGGCGAAGAAACGGCGCGGCGCATTCTGCGTGCCAGCGGCACCGAGGAAGATGCCCTGCGGCGGATACTCTGCGACAACCAGCGCCTGCCCGCGCAACTGGAAGATACCCTGGCGCGCTTCACGCTCTACCAAAGGCTGCAGGCAGCGCCCGAGCTGAGCGAGCGCAGCGTGTTCCAGGCGGCCTTCGAGCGCCACTACCAGCAGCTGCCCACGCCGCAAGGCCCCGGCGCCGCAGCCATCCAGGCGCGCTACCCGCAGCTTCCGGCGCCCGTAATCGAAGAGCTGCTGCGCCATGCCAGCCCAGCCGAGCTGCAGGACCTGGCCAATGGCAAGGTGCCCCTGCGGCTCGCCGAAGAGATTCGCCCGCTGCAGCAGCACATAAGGCTGAACCGCGCCTACGAAGGGCTCTACCTTGAAAAGGTGCGCAACTGGGACAGTGATGTACTGCTCCTGCACACCCTCGAGCAACTTGACGGGTGGCCCGCCGACATGCGCATCACCCTGGAACAGCACCAGTACTCGCCAGCCCAGGCCACCCACATCGGCAGCGCTGACGGGCCGGCAGCCACGTCGATCATCCGTGTGCAGGCAGGCTATGTGGTCATGGACCGCCAAAACCCTGAGCAGCTGGTTTCGCTTCACGCCTCGCTGCCTGACGCGGTGTTCGAGGCCTTGACCACCGCGCAGCGCGAGGCACTGGCGGTCGAGGATGGCAGGGCGCTGGAGCACCTGCTTCAACAAGCACCGCCGCTGCCGCGCACGGCCCTGCGCCAGCTGCTGGCCATGCAGAGCGTGCGCCCAGGCTACCGCTCGCCCATGCGCCTGGCCGACGGCCGGCCGGGCTACCCACTGGGCGGCACGCGCCCGCGGGCAACCAGCCTTTCAAGGCACACCTTGCTCAATTCGATCCGCCAGGTCGGCCAGTACATCCCCGTCCCCCGGCCTGCCGAGCAGGCCCTCACAGCGCTGGAAAACACAAACCTGACCCGCGTGCAGATCGATGAAATGCTCCGCAACCTGCTAAGCCAACGCAACCAGCTGCAAAGCAGCCTGGCCGACTGGCGACAGCTGGCAGCCCTGTCGCCGCAGCGGCCCGCAGAAGACTTCGAACGGCTCATGAGCGCCGTCAGCCAGTACTGGTACGACCGCGCCTTCATCGCAGCCAGCGATGCAACCCCGCCACTTTGCCTCGAACGCCTGTCATTGCCGGAATTCCCCCTTCCGCTGCCGGAATTTTTCACCGCCAGCGTGACGGACCTGCAGCTGATCCAGACGTCGCCCGAAAACTATGAAGGCTGGGGCCAGCACGGTCCGCAACTGACCAGCCTGCTTCGCCAGTTCCCTAACCTCAGGACCCTGCAGATCACCCGCCCCTACCACCCGCAAGGCACGCCGTCGCCCTTCCAGTTCAGCTTGCCGGTGATTGCCCAGCAGTTGCCTGCGCTGGAGTCGCTGGAGCTGACCAACCAGAACATCTCGTTGTCCTCGACCGACATCGACAGCCTGGCGGGCCTGCGCCAGCTGCGACGGCTCGACCTGAGCGGCAACCGCTTGTCCGAGCAGTTCGTGCCGTCGTTCGATGAGTTGGCACTGGATTACCTGGGCCTCGACAACATGGGCCTGGACCATTGGCCTGCAGGGCTGGGGCACAACCCGGTGACCCAGGTGCGGCACATCGGCCTGCGCCACAACCAGATCAGGGTGCTGCCGTACTTCCTGCGCGAAAACCGCATCAGCGTCGCCGACCACGCGCTGATCTCGCTGCAGGGCAACCCGCTGTTCGAGGATGATATCCGCCGCGTGATGCTCAGCGCAGACGGCCGCGCCGCGCGCTTCGAGATGGACCAGACGCAGGCTTTTACCAGGCACCTGGCCACGTTGCTGGAGCAACGCCAGCAATTGCGCGATGCCATCGACAACTACGTCAACGCCTCCAGCTCGAGCGCCCCGGTGAGCCAGGCGGTGATGGCTTCGCGCACGCGGATCGCCACCGAACTGAACGCGTTCTGGCACTACCAGGAGGTCGGCCTGACCCGGGCGGCGTTGCGCCTGAGCGATGTTTCCCTGGAGCACTTCCCCAGGTCCTTGCCGCCGTTTTTCAGCGAGCAAGTGCATAACCTTGCGCTGGAGCGGGTCAGCGGCTCGACGGCGCAGCTGGAGGCCTTGCTCAGGCGCTTCCCAAGGGTCACGCGCCTGACCATCGACGATTACGTGCGCGCAGAGCAGACATTACCGACCGCCCTCCTGCGCCTGCCGGGGCTGACCGACATCGCCCTGCGCCGCTCGGGCCTGCTGATCGACCAGCAGGTGCTGGACACCCTCGGCCGCCTGCCCGCGCTCAATTCGCTGGACCTGACCAGCAACCGCATGGGCGCGATCAGCAGCGCGCCCCCGGCCCTGCAGGCGCTGCGCCGGCTGGACCTGAACGGCATGGCGCTGGACGCATGGCCGGCCTGGGTGGACAGCCTGCTGCCCCTGGAAATGCTCGACCTCAGTGACAACCGGCTCACCGACCTGCCCCCGCACATCCTCGCCAACCTGGACCACGACTTCCCCATCAGCTCGATCCTGCTGTTCGGCAACCCGCTGACCGAAGAAACCGTCAGCCGTGCCCGAGCCTCGTCGGACAGCCAACGCAATGTCACCTTCGCCATCGACCTGTCGGACAGCATGAGCGACTCCTCGGAAGAGGGTATGTTCGCCGGCGGCCATTTCCACCTGCCCTTCCTCGACCCTATCGCCGACCTGCCCAACGTGAATGACTGGCTGCTTGCCTCGGACGTGGAGAACGAAACCCTGCGCGATTGCTGGGCCACCCTGCAGACGATGCCCGAAGCCGAAAACCTCCTGGCCCTGGTCGGGCGGCTGCGCAATTCGGCGCCCTACCAGAACGGCAAGACGCGCGTGGCGCTGTGCGAACGGGTGCGCAAGATACTGGTGAGCGCGGTGGTCGACCCGGACGACCTGGCGCTGTTCAGCCACCAGGCCAGGGAAGCGTTGCTGCAGGACAATGGCGACCAGACGTGCCACGACGGCGCTTTGCTGGTGTTCCAGAACATCGAGCTGTTCATCGCCAACCGGCGCCTGCAGATCGATGCCGCAGACACCGAGGCCAACCTCTATCGCGAACTGCGCCGCCTGTACCGCCTGCAGGCCCTGGATGACGTCGCCAAGAGCGAAGCGGCCAACAGGGACGAGGCAGAAGTGCGCCTCACTTATCGTCGGGAGTTGAACGCGATGCTGGAACTGGGCCAGCCCGACGACACCCTGCGCTACGCGATCAAGGCCAATATCGATGAGCTGGCCCATGCCGAACTGCAAGTGCAGCGAGGCGAGCTGGGCGAGGGCTTCCTGAATTTTGCCGCAGGCAACGAACGTTGGGTCCAGCACCTGCGCCAGGCCCATGCCCGGCGCTTTGCCGAGATCGAACAAGCCTACCAGGAGCAGGTGACGGCCTTGCCCGACCAGTACCCGGACAGGCCGCTCGAGGCGCTCGAAGCGCAGTTCAAGGCGCTGGAGCGCAGCAAGCAGGCACGTGAAGCCCGCCTGATTCACGAGCTCACGTCATTTGCAAACCCCGATCGCCGGCCGCGCTCATCGACCGAGTAAGCCCCCCGCCCATCTGCGCGGCTGCTGTTCACCCGCCGCGCAGGTTCCGCTCCGACACTTAGCGAGCGTAACGCTCGCGGCCCCACGCCAGCGCGGTTTCCAGCAACGTGCGCAGCACCGCCTGGGTGGGCTGCGCCAGGTCCTGGCGATAGGCGAAAGGCTCGACCTCTTCCATGTAGGTGCTTTGCGCCAGCTCCAGCTGCACCGCATGGACATGCCGGGCCGGGTCGCCGTAATGGCGGGTGATGTGGCCGCCCTTGAAACGCCCGTTGAGCACATGCGTGTAGGCCCGCGCCTGGGCACAAACGCCTTGCAGCCGCTCGGCCAGTTCAGGGTCGCAGCTGGCACCGTTGAAGGTACCCAGGTTGAAGTCGGGCAGCTTGCCCTCGAACAGATGCGGGATCAGCGAACGGATCGAGTGGGCATCCCACAGCAGGGCATAGCCGAATTCGGCGCGCAGGCGCGCCAGCTCGTTTTCAATGGTCTGGTGGTAGGGCCGCCAGATCTGTTCCAGGTAGGTTTTGCGCGCGTCGGCGGGCGGCACCTGGCCTTCCTTGAACAGCGCCTCGCCCTCGAACAGCGTGGCCGGGTACAGGCCGGTAGTGGCGCCGGCGTACAGCGGTTTGTCGTCATCGGGCCGGTTCAGGTCGATGACGAAGCGCGAATACTCCGCCGCCACCACGCTGGCCCCAAACTCGCGGGCGAAGTCGTAAAGCCGCGGGATATGCCAGTCGGTGTCGGGCAGGCTGCGCGCCTCGTCCACCAGGCCATCGCGCACGGCCGGGGTCAGTTGCAGGCCCGCGTGGGGCATGCTGATCAGCAGGGGCAAACGGCCCTGGTGGAAACTCAATACCTTGTCCATCTCGCCTCGCTCAGTTGGAGATTTCGTGGCCCTTGCGCACCACGCGCTTGGGCAGGTCGCCGCCCAGCCAGTAGGCCAGGTCAGCGGGGCGCTCGATCTGCCAGGCGACGAAGTCGGCGACCTTGCCGGCCTCCAGCGACCCATGGCTGTGGCCCAGGCCCAGGGCCGTGGCGGCATGCACGGTGACGCCGGCCAGGGCTTCTTCCGGGGTCATGCGAAACAGCGTGCAGCCCATGTTCAGCATCAGCCGCAGGGACAGCCCAGGCGAAGTGCCGGGGTTGAGGTCGCTGGCCAGGGCGATTTTCACGCCGTGGCGGCGCAAGGCCTCCATCGGCGGCAGCTGGGTTTCGCGCAGGAAGTAGAAGGCACCCGGCAACAGCACGGCAACGGTGCCAGCCTTGGCCATGGCCATGGCATCTTCTTCGGTCATGAATTCCAGGTGGTCGGCAGACAACGCCTGGTAACGCGCCGCCAGGCTGGAGCCGTGCAGCGACGACAGCTGCTCGGCATGCAGCTTGACCGGCAGGCCCAGCTCGCGTGCCTTGATGAACAGCCGCTCGACCTGCGCCGGGGAAAACGCCAGGTGCTCGCAGAAGGCGTCGACCGCATCCACCAGCCCTTCTTCGGCCAGGGCCGGGAGCATTTCATCGCAGATGTGCGCGATGTAGTCGTCCGCCCGGCCGGCGTATTCCGGCGGCAAGGCATGGGCGGCCAGGCAGGTGGCGCGCACGGCCAGCGGCAGCTCCTCGGCCAGGCGCCGGGCCACGCGCAGCATCTTGCGCTCGTTGGCCAGGTCCAGGCCGTAGCCGGACTTGATCTCGAGGGTGGTCACGCCGTCGCGCATCAGCGCCTGCACGCGCTGGCGGGCGCTGGCGAACAGTTCGTCTTCGCTGGCGGCGCGGGTGGCGCGCACGGTGCTGGCGATGCCGCCACCCTGGGCGGCGATCTCGGCATAGCTCACGCCCTGCAGGCGCTGCTCGAACTCGCCGCTGCGGTTACCGCCGAACACCGCGTGGGTGTGACAGTCGATCAGGCCCGGGGTGACCCAGGCGCCATTGAGGCCGACCGTGCGGGCGAAATCCAGCGCCGGCAGGTCAGCGCGCGGGCCGACCCACTCGATCAGGCCGGCGTTGCTGACGATGGCGGCGTCCTCGATGACCGAGTAGCTGCCCTGGGCCATGGTGGCCGCGTGGCAATGCTGCCAGAGGGTTCTCATACACAAACTCCGATGTTCATCGCTGTTCTGCCGGGGCACTTGTGGGAGCTGTGGGAGCCGGCTTGCCGGCGATCACCGGCACAGCCGGTGCCAGGCTCCGCAATGCATTCAGCTCCCACATCTGCCCTGGCTGCGTTTACAGGCTTGGCAACACGCCGGCCGGCAACAGCGCGGTCAGCTTGCCTTCGGCCAGCAAGGCACTGGCCGCCTCGATATCCGGCGAGAAGAAGCGGTCATGGTCGTAGTGCGGCACCTCGCGGCGCAGCACCTGGCGCGCCTGCTCCAGCTTCAGCGAGGTTTTCAGGCCCTCGCGCAGGTCCAGGCCCTGGCAGGCGCCGAGCCATTCGATGGCCAATACGCCCCGGGTGTTCTCGGCCATTTCCCACAAGCGCTTGCCGGCAGCCGGGGCCATCGACACGTGGTCTTCCTGGTTGGCCGAAGTCGGCAGGCTGTCGACGCTGTGGGGGTGCGACAGCGCCTTGTTCTCGCTGGCCAGGGCCGCTGCGGTGACCTGGGCGATCATGAAGCCGGAGTTGACCCCGCCGTTTTCCACCAGGAAAGGTGGCAGCTGCGACATGTGCTTGTCCATCATCAGCGAGATGCGCCGCTCGCTCAGCGCACCGATTTCGGCAATCGCCAGGGCCAGGTTGTCGGCGGCCATGGCCACTGGCTCTGCGTGGAAGTTGCCGCCCGACACCACATCACCTTCGGCGGCGAACACCAGCGGGTTGTCCGACACTGCGTTGGCCTCGATGCCCAGCACTTCGGCGGCCTGGCGCAACTGGGTCAGGCAGGCGCCCATGACCTGCGGCTGGCAGCGCAGCGAGTACGGGTCCTGAACCTTGCCGCAGTTCTTGTGCGACTGCGACACCTCGGTGGACTCGCCCAGCAGGTCGCGGAAACACGCCGCAGTATCGATCTGGCCCAGCTGGCCACGGGCGGCATGGATGCGCGCATCGAATGGCGAACGCGAACCCAGCACGGCCTCCACCGTCAGGCCGCCGCAGGCAATGGCGGCGGCAAACAAGTCTTCGGCCTGGAACAGGCCACGCAAGGCGTAGGCGGTGGAAGCCTGGGTGCCGTTGAGCAGCGCCAGGCCTTCCTTGGCGGCCAGCGTCAGCGGCTCGAGGCCGGCCACGGCCAGGGCTTCATTGGCAGGCAGCCATTCACCCCGGTAGCGCGCCTTGCCTTCGCCGAGCAGCACCAGCGACATGTGCGCCAACGGCGCCAGGTCGCCGGAAGCGCCCACCGAGCCCTTCAGCGGAATGTGCGGGTAGACCTCGGCATTGACCAGGGCGATCAGCGCATCGATGACCTTGCGGCGAATGCCGGAAAAACCACGGCCCAGGCTGTTGATCTTCAGCACCATGATCAAGCGCACCATGGCGTCGTCCAGCGGCGCACCGATGCCGGCGGCGTGGGACAGCACCAGCGAGCGCTGCAGGTTCTCCAGGTCATGGCTGGCGATGCGGGTCGAGGCCAGCAGGCCGAAACCTGTGTTGATGCCGTAGGCCGTGCGGTCTTCGGCGATGATCCGCTCGACGCAGGCGACGCTGGCATCGATGGCAGCGCCAGCACTGGCATCCAGGCTCAGCTGCACCGGCGCCAGGTGGATACGGCGTAGCTGGGCCAGGGTCAGGCGGCCGGGCACGAGGTTCAACGCTTCCATGTTCAGACTCCTTTGCGTGTTCAGTGCAGCGCCGGCAGCACCGGCTGCGGCCCTTGCGAAGCTTTCAGAAGCGCGGCGGCGCGGGCGATGTCGGGGGCCAGCCAGCGGTCTTCCAGGTAGGCCGGCACCTGTTCGCGCAGCAGGCGCCAGGCGGCCTCGGTGCCGGCGCCGAAGCGCTGTTCCTTGAGGAACTCGAAGGCCTGGGCGGCCAGCAGGTATTCGATGGCCAGGACCTGCGTGCAGTTCTCCAGCACCTGGTGCAGCTTGAGCGCGGCATTGGTGCCCAGGCTCAGGTGGTCTTCCTGCAGGCCCGAGGTCACGTAGTTGTCGAGCACCGCCGGTTGCGCCAGCTGGCGGTTCTGCGCGCACAGCGAGGCGGCCACGTACTGGGCGATCATCATCCCCGAGTTGACCCCCGGGTTGCTCACCAGGAACGCCGGCAGGCCGCTGACCAGCGGGTTGACCAGGCGATCCAGGCGGCGCTCGGCGATCGAGCCGATCTCGGCCATGGCGATTGCCAGCAGGTCGGCCGCCATCGCTACCGATTGGCCGTGGGGGTTGGCCTGGGAGACCACCCGGAAGTCGCCCGGGGTGCCCAGCAGCAGCGGGTTGTCGTTGGCGCCGTTGAGCTCCGCCTCGATCTGCCGGGCGGCGTGGGCCAACTGGTCACGGGCGGCGCCGTGCACCTGCGGGATGGAGCGGATGCTCAGGGCGTCCTGGGTGCGGATGCCTTTGCTGGAGGCGATCACTTCGCTGCCCGCGAGCAGGGCGCGCAGGTTCTCGCCCACCACCTGCATGCCCGGGTGCGGCTTGAGCGCGATGATTTCAGGGTCGAAGGCGGCGATCTGCCCACGCAGGGCCTCGAAGCTCATGGCGCCGATCACGTCGGCCCATTGCAGCAGGCGGCTGGCATCGTCCAGCGCCAGGCTGGCCAAACCGGTCATGCACGGCGTGCCATTGACCAGGCACAGGCCGTCCTTGGCGCCCAGCTGCACCGGCTCGAGGCCTTCGGCGGCCAGCGCTGCGGCGGCCTCGACCACCTGCCCGCGGTAACTGACCTTGCCGATGCCCAGCAGGCAGACGCCGACGTGGGCCATGTGGGTCAGGTAACCCACCGAGCCCTGGGACGGCACCTGCGGGGTGATGCCGTGGTTGAGCAGCGCCAGCAGCGCCTCGACCACACTGCGCTGGATCCCGGACTTGCCGTGGCTGTAGTTGGCAACGGCGGCGCAGATGATCGCCCGCGCCTGCTCATCGGGCAGCGCCGGGCCGACGCCGCAGGCGTGGCTGAGCAGGGTATTGCGCGACAGCGCCGCGAGCTGTTCGCCCTGCAAGGATACGTTGCACAGCGCGCCGAGCCCGGTGTTGACGCCATAGGCGCGCTCACCGCTGTCGACGATATGGCGCACGATGGCCTGGGCGTTGTCGATGCGCGCCCACACCTGCGGCGCCAGCTCCAGGCGCGCGCCATGGCGGGCCACGGCGGCGATGTCCTGCCAGCGCAGCGCGGCGCCGGTGATGACCACGGTTGCAACTTGCGACATGGGGCTCCTCATACCGCGACCGCGCGGCGCTGGACGAAGCGGTCGACGTACTCGTCGGCCGGGTTGTGAAGGATCTGCTGCGGCGTACCGACCTGGATCAGGCGGCCGTCCTTGAGAATGGCGATGCGGTTGCCGATGCGCACCGCCTCGTCCAGGTCGTGGGTGATGAACACGATGGTCTTGTGCAGGGTCTTCTGCAGCTCCAGCAGCTGGTCCTGCATTTCGGCGCGGATCAGCGGGTCGAGGGCGCTGAACGCCTCGTCCATGAGGATGATGTCGGTGTCCGCCGCCAGCGCCCGGGCCAGGCCCACACGTTGGCGCATGCCGCCGGAGAGCTGGTGCGGGTACTTCTTCTCGTAGCCCTTCAGGCCCACGGTCTCGATCCACTGCATGGCACGCTCGGCGCACAGCTGCTTGCTCTCGCCGCGCACCTTCAGGCCATAGGCGACGTTGTCCAGCACGTTGCGGTGCGGCAGCAGGCCGAAGCTCTGGAACACCATGCTGATCTTGCGCCGGCGAAATTCGCGCAGGGCCTGCATGTCGTACTGCAGGATGTCTTCGCCATCGACCAGGATCTGCCCGCTGGTGGGGTCGATCAGGCGGTTGAAGTGGCGCACCAGGGTCGACTTGCCCGAGCCGGACAGGCCCATGATGACGAAGATCTCGCCGCTGCCGATCGACAGCGACAGGTCGTTGACCCCGACCACGCAGCCGGTCTGCGCCAGCACCTGCTCCTTGCCCTGCTGGTTGCGGATCATCTGCAGGGCCTCGTCGGCACGGTCGCCGAAGATCTTGAAGACGTTCTTCACTTCGATCTTGCTGATCGCCTGCGTGCTCATTTGCTCACCTCATGGCGTGGCCGGCCGTAGGCCTGGGTAATGCGGTCGATCACCACCGCGAGAATGACGATGGCCAGGCCCGCTTCCAGGCCGCGGCCGACGTTGAGGGTCTGGATGCCCACCAGCACGTCTTCGCCCAGGCCACGGGCGCCGATCATCGAGGCGATCACCACCATCGACAGGGCCATCATGGTGGTCTGGTTGATGCCGGCCATGATGCTCGGCAGCGCCAGCGGCAGCTGCACGCCGAACAGTTGCTGCCAGCGGTTGGCGCCGAAGGCGTTGATCGCCTCCATCACCTCGCCATCCACTTGGCGAATCCCCAGGTCGGTGAGGCGGATCAGCGGCGGTGCGGCGTAGATCACCGTGGCGAAGATCGCCGGCACCTTGCCCAGGCCGAACAGCATCAGCACCGGGATCAGGTACACGAAGCTGGGCATGGTCTGCATGATGTCGAGCAGCGGCATCAGCACCGCCCGCAGGCGGTTGCTGCGCGCCGAGAGGATGCCCAGCGGGATGCCCACCAGCACCGAGATCAGCGTCGCCACCAGCATCAGCGCCAGGGTCTGCATCAGCTTGTCCCACAGGCCGACGGCGCCGACCAGGAACAGCAACCCGGTGATGACCAGGGTTGGCAGGATGCGCCGGGTGGCGTGCCAGGCGATCAGCGCCACCACGCCGAGCATCAGCCACCAGGGGGTGGCGCGCAGGGCGCCTTCGAGGCTGACGATGGCCCACAGCAGGGTGTCGGAAATGTGCCGGAACACGTCGCCATAGTTGGTCACCAGGGCGTCGACCCAACCGTTGACCCAGTCGGCGATGGAAAATGTCAGGTTGTCAGGAAACATAGGTTCCACTCATCAGCTGTGGACGCTCAAAGCGCCGCGTTGATCTTCTTGGCAGCCTCATCGCTGACCCAGGCCTGCCAGACTTCAGGATGTTCCTTGAGGAACGCCTTGGCCAGTGCGGGCGACTCGATGCGCTCCTTGGTCATGCGTGCCAGGTTCTGGTTCAGCAGGTCGATCGGCAGGTTGACCTTCTCCAGCACCGCGACCAGCTCGGGGGCTTGTTCGTGGAAGGTCTTGGACAGGCCGACCTTGATCGACACCGATTTATCCACACCCGGTTTTTCCTGCAGCTTGACCAGGTCGACCTGGCCCATCAGCGGGGTTGGGGTCCAGTAGTAGAACAGAATAGGCTCGCCGCGCTTGTAGCTCGACAGTACCGCGGCATCCAGCGCCGGGCCGGTGCCGGGGCGGAAGTTGGTGTAGCTGCTTTCCAGGCCGTAGTCCTTGAGCATCTGGCTGTTGTCCAGCTCGCAGGTCCAGCCGGCCGGGCAGTTGTAGAAGCGGCCTTTGCTCGGCTCTTCCTGGTCCTTGAAGACGCTGGCGTACTTGGCCAGGTCGGCGACATTCTTCAGGTCCGGCGCCTTGGCTTCGAGCTTGCGCTTGGCGTCGCCTTCGATCACGTAACGGGGCACGTACCAGCCCTCCTCTGCGCCCAGCACCGGGGCGCCGACGCCGACCACCTTGCCGGCGGCCTCGGCCTTCTTCCAGACCTCGCTGCGGCCGACCCACTCTTCGGCGAACACCTGGATATCGTTGGTGCCCAGGGCGTTTTCCATGGTGATGGAGTTGCCGGGCAGGCTATCGGTCTCGCAGCCGTAGCCGTTCTTCAATACGAATTGCATCACGTCGGTCAGCAGCATGCCGCTTTCCCAGTTCAGCCCGGCGAACTTCACCGGCTTGCCAGACTCGCACCAGCCAGCCGCCTGGCTGCTGCCGGCGAAGCCGAGCAGGCCAAGGGTGAATAGCGAGGCAAGCAAGGTCTTGTTGGTTTTCATTGCGTGACGCTCCCAAACTTGAAAGTGGAAATCGGCAGTCCTTGCAAGGAAATGCTGGGTTTGGGGGCCGCTGCGCGGCCCTTTCGCGACACAAGGCCGCTCCTACAGACGACCGCGCTTCCCTGTAGGAGCGGCCTTGTGTCGCGAAAGGGCTGCAAAGCAGCCCCCAATCCAGGTCAGCCAGTAATCATCGGCAGGTTCAACCCCTGCTCTTTGGCACAATCGATTGCAATCTGGTACCCCGCATCAGCATGGCGCATCACCCCGGTAGCCGGGTCGTTGGTCAGCACGCGAGCAATTCGCTCAGCCGCCTCATCAGTACCGTCGCAAACAATCACCATGCCAGAGTGCTGCGAGAAGCCCATGCCGACACCGCCGCCGTGGTGCAGGGAGACCCAGGTCGCGCCGCTGGCAGTGTTGAGCAGGGCATTGAGCAGCGGCCAGTCGGACACGGCATCGGAGCCATCCTGCATGGCTTCGGTTTCACGGTTGGGGCTGGACACCGAACCGGAGTCCAGGTGGTCGCGGCCGATCACGATCGGCGCCGACAGCTCGCCGCTGCGCACCATTTCGTTGAACGCCAGGCCCAGCTTGGCGCGCAGGCCCAGGCCAACCCAGCAGATGCGCGCCGGCAGGCCCTGGAAGCTGATGCGCTCGCGGGCCATGTCCAGCCAGCGGTGCAGGTGGGCGTCGTCGGGGATCAGTTCCTTGACCTTGGCGTCGGTCTTGTAGATGTCTTGGGCATCGCCCGACAGCGCAGCCCAGCGGAACGGGCCGATGCCGCGGCAGAACAGCGGGCGGATGTAGGCCGGCACGAAGCCTGGGAAGTCGAAGGCATTGGCCACGCCCTCTTCCTTGGCCATCTGGCGGATGTTGTTGCCGTAGTCGAAGGTCGGCACGCCTTGCTTCTGGAAGTCCAGCATGGCTTGCACGTGCACGGCCATGGACTGTTTGGCGGCCTTGACCACGGCGGCCGGCTCGGTCTGCGCGCGGTCGCGGTACTGCTCCCAGGTCCAGCCGGCTGGCAGGTAGCCGTTGAGCGGGTCGTGGGCGCTGGTCTGGTCGGTGACCATGTCCGGGCGCACGCCACGCTTGACCAGCTCTGGCAGGATTTCGGCGGCGTTGCCGTGCAGGGCGATGGAGATGGCCTTGCCTTCGGCGGTGTACTTGGCGATGCGCGCCAGGGCGTCATCGAGGTCGCTGGCCTGTTCGTCGACGTAGCGGGTTTCCAGGCGGAAGTCGATGCGGCTCTGCTGGCATTCGATGTTCAGCGAGCAGGCACCGGCCAGGGTCGCGGCCAGTGGCTGGGCGCCGCCCATGCCGCCGAGGCCGGCGGTCAGTACCCACTTGCCCTTGAGGCTGCCGCCGTAGTGCTGGCGGCCGGCCTCGACGAAGGTCTCGTAGGTGCCCTGGACGATGCCCTGGCTGCCGATGTAGATCCAGCTGCCGGCAGTCATCTGGCCGTACATGGCCAGGCCCTTGGCATCCAGTTCGTTGAAGTGTTCCCAGTTGGCCCAGTGCGGCACCAGGTTGGAGTTGGCGATCAGCACGCGCGGGGCGTTGGCGTGGGTCTTGAACACGCCGACCGGCTTGCCCGACTGCACCAGCAGGGTTTCGTCGTCGTTGAGGTTAGTCAGGCTCTCGACGATCTTGTCGTAGCAGGCCCAGTTGCGCGCGGCGCGGCCGATGCCGCCGTACACCACCAGTTCCTTGGGGTTTTCGGCGACCTGCGGGTCGAGGTTGTTCATCAGCATGCGCAGCGGCGCTTCGGTCAGCCAGCTTTTGGCCGTCAGCTTGTTGCCACGCGGGGCGCGGATCTCGACGTCACGGAATTTGTTGAGTTTGTTGTCAGTCACGAAAAGTGCTCCTCGGGTGCGTACAGCGCGAATGGGGACGGCCTATCCACTTTCGCGCACTTGGCTTTACTTGTACATACAAGCATATGCAATTGAATTGCCAAGTGCGCTTTCGAGGTTGTTTCGAGGGTTTTGGGGATGAGGTGCAGGCCAGGGAAATCGGGGGATCGAGGGGCGGGAAAAAAATTGCGGTGGGGTGTGCAGAGGGGTGTGTGGGGAGGGACGGCATTGCGCCATCCTGGGGCGAACGGTAACAGGCTGCTCCGTTTGGGAGCGTTACCGGGTAACTTTTGTGGGGGTTGTACGGGCCCTATCGCCGGCAAGCCGGCTCCCACACCGCCTCCAGGGTTGCCGAGAAACCTTGTGGGAGCCGGCTTGCCGGCGATGGGGCCAGTGCTAGCACTACGAGAGTTGGATCAGCTCGATCACGCAGCAGCGCCCCAGCACATCCACTTCCAGCAACCGCTCGTTGCCGCTCTGCTGCAAGCAGTCATACAAACCCAGCGAACGCGCCTGGCCATCGATGCTCACCTGCAGCTCGGCCTGGGCACTGAACACCAGCACCGTATCGGCCGCACTGAACAGCCGGCTGCCACCGTTGAACCACTGCAAGCGCGCCCGGTAACGCCCAGGTGCATAGATCAGGTTGAAATCGCGAATCGGCCCACCCAGCAAGGTGCAGCTCACCTGGCTCTCGCCACTGAAGGCATAGGCATCGAACGGCAACAGCGGCCGGGCGTGCTCGCCGTCCACGGTCAGGCGCATGCCATCGCCCTGCAGCACGGTGATGATGCGCTGGTAACCGGCAAAACTGGAAAAGCCACCGGACGCCTCGATATCGGCGATCGACAGGCGCCAGCCGAAGCCGTCCAGGCCATCGCCGGCATCGCGGGTGATCTCTTCGGTAAAGCCCCCGCCGTTCTTCCACGGCATGCGCGGGTAATCTTGGGCACGCAATAACTGCAACTGGCTCATTTGCTGAAACGTCCTTCCAGGCGATGACGGGAACCGGGGTGGATCAGCCGCGCCGCGGTCACCGGCTGGCGGCCCGACCAGGTGCGCCGGCGGATCAGCAGGCAAGGCTCGCCGCGTTCGATCTGCAGCAGCTTGCACTCGTCGGGCTCGGCGAGAATCGCCTCGACCACGTGCTCGCCTTCGGTCAGCGGCGCCACCTGGGACAGGTAGGCGTAAGGCGTTTGCCGGGTGAAGTCCTGCTTGAGGTAGTCCGGGGCGATCTGCGCGTTGACGAAGCGGTCTTCGATCTGCACCGGCACGCCGTTCTCGAAGTGCACGATCAGCGAATGGAACACCCGCTGGCCTTCGCGCATGTCCAGCGCCAGGGCGCGCTCGGAGCCGGCCGCTTCCTCGGCCAGGACGATGACCTGGCAGCTATGCTGGTGGCCGCGCGCGGCAATCTCGTCGGCGATGTTGTTGACCTCGAACAGCGCGGAGCGGGTCTTGGGCTCGGCAACGAAGGTGCCCACGCCCTGCATGCGCACCAGCAGCCCTTCGGCGGTGAGTTCGCGCAGGGCGCGGTTGATGGTCATGCGGCTGAAGCCCAGCTGGCTGACCAGCTCGCTCTCGGACGGCACCCGGTGGTGCGGCGGCCAGCTGCCGTTTTCGATCTGCTGGACGATCATCTGCTTGACCCGGGCATACAGCGGCGCCGGGCCCTCGCCCATCTGGGCTACCAGCGCGGAGACAGGAGGTGTCGGCACGGCGTTTGATCCTTGTGCGAAGTGATTGAAGGTAGCTTGCCGGAGTTTACCCGGCAGGCAAACGGCTGTATATGTATATACAAGTTGAACAATAACAGGATAGCGCAATGCCCGCCTACTTTGCCGAACGTGCCCTGCTGCCCAGCGGTTGGGCCAATAATGTCCGTTTAGAAGTCACCACCGATGGCCTGCTGGCCGCCATTGCAGCCGATGCCAGCGCCGAGGGCGCCGAACGGCTGAACGGGCCTTTGCTGCCCGGCATGCCCAACCTGCATTCGCATGCCTTCCAGCGGGCCATGGCGGGCCTGGCGGAAGTGGCGGGCAACCCCAACGACAGCTTCTGGACCTGGCGCGAGCTGATGTATCGGCTGGTCGGCAAGGTCACCCCGGAGCAATTGGAGGTCATCGCCCGCCAGCTCTACATCGAGATGCTCAAGGCCGGCTACACCTCGGTGGCCGAATTCCACTACGTGCACCATGACCAGGCGGGCAAGGCCTACGCCGACCCGGCCGAGCTGTCGCGCCGCATCAGCGCGGCCGCCGCCAGCTGCGGCATCGGCCTGACCCTGCTACCGGTGCTGTACAGCCACGCCGGCTTTGGCGGCCAGGCGCCCAACGACGGGCAGCGGCGCTTCATCAACTCCACCGAGCAATACCTGAACCTGCAAGCGCAGCTGGCCCCACTGCTGGCCGCGCAACCGGCGCAGCAGCTGGGCCTGTGCTTCCATTCGCTGCGCGCGGTAACCCCGGGGCAGATTGCCGAGGTGCTCGGCGCGAGCGACCGACAATGCCCGGTCCACATCCACATCGCCGAGCAGCAGAAGGAAGTCGACGATTGCCTGGCCTGGAGCGGCCAGCGCCCGTTGCAGTGGCTGTACGACCACGTCGATGTGGATGCGCGCTGGTGCCTGGTGCATGCCACCCATGCCGACCCGCAGGAGGTGACGGCGATGGCGCGTAGCGGCGCGGTGGCGGGCCTGTGCCTGACCACAGAGGCCAACCTGGGCGACGGTATCTTCCCGGCCGTGGACTACCTGGCCCAAGGCGGGCGCATGGGCATTGGCTCGGACAGCCATGTGTCACTGAGCGTGGTCGAGGAACTGCGCTGGCTGGAGTATGGCCAACGCCTGCGCGACCAGCGCCGCAACCGGCTCTACCGCGAAGACCAGCCGATGGTCGGGCGCACGTTGTATGACGCGGCCCTGAGCGGCGGCGCACAGGCGCTGGGGCAGCCGCTGGGCGAACTGGCGGTGGGCAAGCGTGCCGACTGGCTGGTGCTGGATGGGCAGGACCCGTACATCGCCATGGCCGAGGGCGATGCGATTCTCAACCGCTGGCTGTTCGCCGGTGGCGATCGCCAGGTGCGCGATGTGATGGTGAACGGGCAGTGGGTGGTGCGCCAGGGGCGCCACGCGCAGGAAGCGGACAGTGCGCGGGCGTTTGTGGAAGTACTGCGCCAATTGCTGGGTTAACGACCACGCCTATCGCCGGCAAGCCGGCTCCCACAAGAGGGCAGCGCTGGCCTGCTCTCTGGGCTGCCCCCAAGGTTTGAATGGGTGGGCAGCCCACTTTGTGGGAGCCGGCTTGCCGGCGATGGGGCCAGTACTGGCAACCTCAATGCATCTGCACGATCTGCTTGTCCGGCGTGCGCCAGATCAGCCGGCTGGTGTCATACCCCTGCTGCCGCGCCTTGGACAACAGGCTCTCGCGCTCCCAGGCCGGCAAGGTCGGCGTGCGCGAAAGAATCCACAGGTACTTGCGATCCGGGCTGCCGACGATGGCGGTGCGGTAGCGATCGTCCACGTACAGGATCCAGTACTCGCCCTTGGTCAGCCCCGGCACGAGGCGGGTGAACCAGTTGTCGAACTCGACCCACAGCCTGTCGGTATGCCCCGGCTCCTGGATGTTGGCGTGGCCCTCGGCGCGCAGCCACTCGTCACCCATCGTGCGGCAACGGTTGAGCACGCCATACGAGCCATCGGGCTTGAGGTTGTAATGCGCCTCGGACTGGGCGCACTCGCTCTGGTACGGCATCGGCAGGCGCGCCAGCTCATACCATTTGCCCTGGTAGCGCTTGAGGTCGACATTGCCCGCGGTCTTGGGAACCAGCGGGTCGTTGGCCGAGGTGGCGCAGCCACCGAGCAGCATCACCAGGCACAACCCCAGCAGCAGGTGCACACGGGTCATTTGAGGCCCTGCCCGGAATACATCAGTACCTTGTCCGCGGCGTACTGCACGCTGATGAAGCTCTTCTCGTCCCCCCAGGTGCAGCTGCTCATGCCCAGCGCGCCGGAGCACTCGGTGGGCGTGCCGAGCAGTTGCTCGACCTCGGCCTTGTTCATACCGGCCTTGAGCTTGGAATAGTTTTCCTGATTGATCTTGCTGCACGCAGTCAGGACGACGCACAAGGACAACAGGGCGAGGGAACGCAACGACATGAAGGAACACTCCTGAAAGGTGGAAACAGGCGAGTGGCCTGCAGTGACCTTCGACGGGAAAATCCTCCCCTGGTTCCCTGCCACCCCCCCTTTCGTTCTACGCCGTTGGTCGGCTGGACCTGCGCAAACGATTAATGTTTCCGCCGCCGCGGACGACACAGCGAGCGGCTGTGGCGAATTGCCGCAGCCTCCCCTCCGACGTGCCTTGTGCAGACCGCAAAAAAATGACCAAGAACCTGAAGTTCAGCCACAAGATCCTGCTGGCCGCCGCCCTCGTGGTGGCCGTTGCCTTCACCTGTTTCGTGCTGTTCAACGACTACCGCCAGCGCCAGTCGCTGCGCAGCGATACGCAAAACACCTTGCAGGAGTTGGGCGGCCTCACTGCGGGCACCATCCGCAACTGGCTCGACAGCCGCATCCAGCTGCTCGACTCGCTGGCCCAGCAAATTGCCATCGATGGCCCCGGCAAGGCCAGCCTCGACCGCAGCCTGGCGCTGCCGGTGTATGGCAGCAATTTCCAGCTCACCTATTTCGGCGGCCAGGACGGCAGCATGCAATCGGTACCGCTGGGCAACCGCGCCGCCGACTACGACCCGCGGGTTCGCGGCTGGTACAAGGCCGCCAGCGCCGGTACCCGCACCATCGTCACCGAGCCGTACATTTCGGCGTCTGCCGGCAAGCTGGTAATCACCCTGGCCACGCCGGTCCAGCAAGCGGGCCGCCTGCTGGGCGTCAGTGGTGCCGACACCGACCTGCAGACCATCAGCAACCTGATCAACACGCTGAACTTCGAGGGCCATGGCCACGCCTTCATCGTCAACGGCGAGGGCAAGATCCTGATCCACCCCAAGGCCGAGCTTGCGCTCAAGAGCCTGGCCGACGTGTACCCGCTCGACACCCCGCGCATCGGCAGCGGCCTGAAGGAAGTCGAGCTCGATGGCCGCAAGCAGTTCATCAACTTCACCCACGTCGACGGCGTGCCCTCGGCGGACTGGTACGTGGCCCTGGTGGTCGACCAGGACGCCGCCTTTGCCATGCTCGGCGAGCTGCGCACCTCGGCGATCGTCGCCACGCTGATTGCCGTGGTGGTGATCATCGCCCTGCTCGGCCTGCTGATTCGCGTGCTGATGGAGCCGCTGCACCTGATGGGCCGCGCCATGCACGACATCGCCGAGGGTGAAGGCGACCTGACCCGGCGCCTGAGCATCCACGCCCAGGATGAATTCGGCAGCCTGGGGCAATCGTTCAACCGCTTCGTCGAGCGCATCCACGAGTCGATTCGCGAAGTGGCCTCGGCCACCGGCCAGGTCAACGCGGTGGCCAGCCAGGTGGTGAGCGCCTCGAACGCCTCGATCCACAACGCCGACCAGCAGTCGAGCCGCACCAGCAGCGTGGCCGCGGCCATCAACCAGCTGGGCGCCGCCGCCCAGGAAATCGCCCAGAACGCCGCCTTGGCCTCGCAGCACTCCAGCGAGGCCCGGGGCCTGGCGCAGGATGGCCAGCAGGTGGTGGGGCGCACCATCGAGGTGATGAACCAGCTCTCGGCGCGCATCAGCGACTCCTGCGGCAACATCGAAACGCTGAATGCGCACACGGCGAACATCGGCCAGATTCTCGATGTGATCAGCGGCATCTCGCAGCAGACCAACCTGCTGGCGCTCAATGCCGCGATCGAGGCGGCGCGGGCCGGCGAGGCAGGCCGCGGGTTTGCCGTGGTGGCCGACGAGGTACGTAACCTGGCCCACCGCACCCAGGAATCAGCGCAGCAGGTGCAGCGCCTGATCGAGGAATTGCAGGCCGGTGCGCAGGTGGCGGTCAGCACCATGAACCAGAGCCGCGAGCACAGCGACCATAGCGTGGGCATTGCCAACCAGGCGGGTGAGCGCCTGGGCAGCGTGACCCAGCGCATTGGCGAAATCGATGGCATGAACCAGTCGGTGGCCACGGCGACCGAGGAACAGACGGCCGTGGTCGAGTCGATCAATGTCGACATCACCGAGATCAATACGCTGAATCAGGAAGGGGTGCAGAACCTGCAGAGCACGTTGCGTGCCTGCACCGACCTTGAGCATCAGGTCGATCGGTTGCAGCAGTTGGTGGGGAGTTTCAGGATCTGAGATGGACGGGGCCGCTTTGCGGCCCTTTCGCGACACAAGGCCGCTCCTACAGGGGATCGCATGTTCCTGTAGGAGCGGCCTTGTGTCGCGAAAGGCCTGCGCAGCAGGCCCATCACCTCAGAACCTGGACCCAGGCTCCAGCAGAAAGTCCATCTCTTCACTGGTGCTGGGCCTGCCCAGCATCAGGTTGCGATGGGGGAAGCGCCCGAACCGGGCAATCACCCGCTGATGCTGCTCGGCATAGTCGAGGAAGCCTTCGAACAACCGGCGGCTCGCCTCCGGCTGCTCATCGAGCAGGATCCGGTAGCGCTCGACACTCAGGTTCTGCCAGTCCAGCACCTCGGCATGCTCCAGCACCAGCAGCACGAACACCCGCTGGATCGGCAGCAGCTGGTAATCCCAGCCCTTCTGCAAACCCTGCATCGCCACCACCTGCGCACGCCGGTCGCCTTCGAAGGCGCGCGGCGTGTCGCGGTAGAGCATGCGCGGCAGCTGGTCCAGCAGGATCAGCAGGCCGAGCCAGCCCTGCGGGCTCTGCTGCCACTCGTCGAGCCCACCCGCCAGGGCATGCTCGACCAGGTCGCCAAACAGCGCCTGGGCGTCGGCATCGTGATGCTTGCCGAACCACAGCGTGCTCTTCTCGTCAGCCACGGCCTGGGCACTGTTGCCCCAACCGAACCACCATTCCAGCAACGGCTGCCAAGGTGCGAGCATGGGTTACTCCTTGTGGTAGGCGGTCACACGCTCGACCTCTTCCTTCGAGCCGAGGATCACCGACACGCGCTGGTGCAGGCTCTCGGGCTTGATGTCGAGGATGCGATCGTAACCGTTGGTGGACGCGCCGCCGGCCTGCTCGATGATGAACGACATCGGGTTGGCTTCGTACATCAGGCGCAGTTTGCCCGGCTTGCTCGGCTCGCGGGCATCGCGCGGGTACATGAACAGGCCGCCACGGGTGAGGATGCGGTGCACGTCGGCCACCATCGAGGCGATCCAACGCATGTTGTAGTTCTTCTTCAGCGGGCCGGTCTCGCCCGCCAGCAGCTCGCCCACGTAGCGCTGTACCGGGGCTTCCCAGTGGCGCTGGTTGGACATGTTGATGGCGAATTCGGCGGTGGTTGCCGGCACCTGGATGTTCTCGTGGGTCAGCACGAAGCTGCCCAGCTCGCGGTCCAGGGTGAAGCCCTTGACGCCGTTGCCCAGGGTCAGGATCAGCATGGTCTGCGGGCCGTAGATGGCGTAACCGGCGGCGACCTGCTCGGTACCTGGCTGCAGGAAGGCGTTTTCGTTCAGGGTTTCGTTCTGGCTCAGGTACTCGTTAGGGCAACGCAGTACCGAGAAGATGGTGCCGACCGAAACGTTGACATCGATGTTCGACGAGCCGTCCAGCGGGTCGAAGACCAGCAGGTAGGCACCTTTGGGGTACTTGCCCGGAATCTGGTAGGCGTTGTCCATTTCCTCGGAGGCCATGCCGGCCAGGTGGCCGCCCCACTCGTTGGCTTCGAGCAGGATGTCGTTGGAAATCACGTCGAGCTTCTTCTGCACTTCGCCCTGCACGTTTTCGGTGCCCATGCTGCCCAGTACGCCGCCCAGGGCGCCTTTGGAGACATGGTGGCTGATTTCCTTGCACGCACGCGCCACCACTTCGATCAGGAAGCGCAGATCGGCAGGGGTATTGTTGCTGCGGGTCTGCTCAATCAGATAGCGACTCAGGGTAACGCGGGACATGTATGGCTCCGAAAGGATTGGGGGAGAAAAACCCCCGCAGTTTACAGGGAGAGTTGCGAGCTAGCGAGCGATGAGACTCGCCTGGGCTGTCAGACGGCACAATAGGTCGGTAGTTCAGCGCTCGCCAGGCCGATGGTCAGGTGGGGCTGCTGCGCAGCCCAATCGCTGGCAAGCCAGCTCCCACCTCGACCGCGCATGCACACCCCCTGTGGGAGCCGGCTTGCCGGCGATCGGGCCGCTATGCGGCCCCATGCCTCAGTCCAGCGCCTTCCAGATCTCGGTGGCATATTCGCGGATGGTCCGGTCCGACGAGAACCAGCCCATCCGCGCGGTGTTCAGCACCGCCATGCGCCACCATTCCTGCGGCGTGTGCCACAGCTCCTCGACCCTGCGCTGGGCATCCCAGTAGGCATCGAAATCGGCGCACACCAGGAACCGGTCGTAGGCCACCAGGCCATCGATCAACCCGGCGTAACGGCCCGGGTCATCCGGCGAGAACACCCCGCTGCGGATCGCCTGCAGCACGTCGCTCAGGCGATGGGAGCCGGCAATCGCGGCGCCGGCACCAAAGTCGTTGGCCCGCCGACGCGCCTCGACCTGCTGCGCGGTGAGGCCGAAGATGAACATGTTGTCCGCCCCCACCTGCTCGCACATCTCGACGTTGGCGCCATCCAGGGTGCCGATGGTCAGCGCACCGTTGAGGCCGAACTTCATGTTGCTGGTGCCGGAGGCCTCGTAACCGGCGGTGGAAATCTGCTCGGACAGGTCGGCCGCCGGGATGATGCTTTCGGCCAGGCTGACGTTGTAGTTGGGCAGGAACACCACCTTGAGCAGGCCGCGCACGGTCGGGTCGTTGTTGACTACCCGGGCGATGTCGTTGGCCAGCTTGATGATCAGCTTGGCCTGGTGGTAGCTCGCCGCGGCCTTGCCGGCGAAGATCTTCACCCGCGGCACCCAGTGGGTGCTGGGGTCGTTGCGTATGGCCTGGTACAGGGCCACGGTGTGCAGCAGGTTGAGCAACTGGCGCTTGTATTCGTGGATGCGCTTGACCTGCACATCGAACAGCGCCTCGGGGTTGACCGTGATGCCGAGGCGATCCTGGATGATGCTGGCCAGCGCCCGCTTGCTGTGCAGGCGCTGCGCGGCGAATGCCTTGCGGAAGCTGCTCTTGTCGGCGAACGGCACCAGTTCGGCCAGGCGCCCTTGCGGGTCGTCCAGCAGCTCGGGGCCCAGGGCTTCCACCAGCATCGCCGTGAGCTGCGGGTTGGACTGGTACAGCCAGCGGCGGAAGGTGATGCCGTTGGTCTTGTTGTTGATCCGTTGCGGGTAGAGCTTGTGCAGCTCGGCGAACACCGTGCTCTTCATCAGCTGGCTGTGCAGCGCCGACACACCGTTGACGCTGTGCGAGCCGAGGAACGCCAGTGCGCCCATGCGCACCCGGCGCCCGCCCTCTTCCTCGATCAGCGACACCGCGCGCAGCACGTCGAAGTCGTGCAGGCCCTTGGCCCGCAGGCCGTCGATGTGGAAGGCGTTGATCAGGTAGATGATCTGCATGTGCCGCGGCAGCATGCGCTCCATCAGCGCCACCGGCCAGGTTTCCAGGGCCTCGGGCAGTAGGGTGTGGTTGGTGTAGGCGAGCGTGCCGACGGTCAGCTCCCAGGCCTTGTCCCACGGCACCTCGTGCTGGTCGACCAGCAAGCGCATCAACTCCGCCACGGCGATCGAGGGGTGGGTGTCGTTGAGCTGGATGGCCGCGGCGTCCGGCAGGTTGAGCAGGTCCTTGTGCATGTTCAGGTGGCGGCGCAGCAGGTCTTGCAGCGACGCCGAGACGAAGAAGTATTCCTGGCGCAGGCGCAGCTCTTGCCCCGCCTCGGTGCTGTCTGCCGGGTACAGCACCCGCGAGATGCTTTCGGCCCGCGCCACTTCGGCGACGGCGCCCAGGTGGTCGCCAGCATTGAAGCGCTCCAGGTGCAGCTCTTCCAGCGCCCGCGCACGCCACAGGCGCAAGGTGTTGACGCTGGCGCCGCGCCAGCCGACCACCGGCGTGTCGTAGGCCACCGCCCGCACCGTTTCACCCGGCCACCACACCTGGCGCTGCTTGCCGTGGCTGTCGTTGACCGTTTCCACGCTGCCACCGAAGCTGATCGGGTAGATCACCTCGGCCCGCTCGAACTCCCAGGGGTTGCCGAAGTCCAGCCAGTTTTCGGTCTGCTCCTGCTGCCAGCCATCGACCACGGCCTGGCGGAACAGGCCGTGTTCATAGCGGATGCCATAGCCGTGGGCAGCGATGCCGAGGGTCGACATGCTTTCCATGAAGCACGCGGCCAAACGGCCGAGGCCGCCATTGCCCAGCGCCGCGTCCGGCTCGAGCAGGCGAATGCGCTCCAGGTCCACGTCCAGGCCTTGCAGCGCGTCGCGGGCAATGTCCAGCAGGCCCAGGTTGCTCAGGCTGTCGTACAGCAGCCGGCCAATGAGAAATTCCAGGGAGAGGTAGTACACCCGTTTCTGGCTGCGCCGGTAGGCCTGCCGGGTGTGGTCCATCCAGTGATCGACCATGTGGTCGCGGGCCGCGAGGGCGATGGCTTCGAACCAGTCGTGGTCGAAGGCGTGTTCCGGGTCCTTGCCGACCGCGTAGGTCAGCTTGTCCAGTACAGCGGCGCGAAAATCGGCCACCTCGGCGTCACGTGCTTTGGGTTCCTGGGACATGCGGCATCCTCGGGCAAGTTGACGAAAGCGGAGGGAGAGTGTTGAGACTAGACCCTTCGACAGGGAGTGACAGCCACGGTTCGCAGTTTTCATGCCCGGCAGATGAATCCGGCAAAAGGTTGTTCACAAATTGAACAACTCCGGTATGATCGCGCGCCCCAAGACCGTGATCCCGCTCTTATATAACGATGAAAACGACCCTGATTGCCGCAGCCGAAGTCGACCGCCTGGAAACCTGGCAGCGCTATGCCAGCCACATGTGCGGGGGCTGCCATTCGACCTGCTGCACCCTGCCGGTGGAAGTGAAGATCAAAGACCTGATCCGCATTGGCGTGGTGGACGAGTTCGAAAAGGACGAGCCACCGAAGAACATCGCCAAACGCCTGCAGAAAGACGGCATCATCGAGCGCTTCAACCAGAAGTCGGGGATCTTCACCCTGACCCGCATGAGCAACGACGATTGCCTCTATCTGGATCGTAAGAGCCGGCTGTGCACCATTTATGACAAGCGCCCGGACACCTGCCGCAACCACCCCAAGATCGGGCCGCGGCCGGGGTACTGTGCTTATAAGCCCAAGGCGGTTGGGCGTTGATGGTTGCATTGGTACGCCATGGATTTTGTGCCGAGGCGTAAATCGAGCGCCGCCCGCGCGGCGCATCGCGGATAAATCCGCTCCCACATTTGTTGCAACGTACCTATGCCTGATAGGCCATGGTTGCCAGCCTTGGTGGCACGACGCAATTTCTCGGCGGGCGCCAAAAGCGGACAACCATGGCCTGACAGACCATGGCACGTTGCAACAAATGTAGGAGCGGATTTATCCGCGATGCGCCGCGCGGGCGGCGCTCGATCTCATAGGCGCTAAAAGCGTCGTGCCAAGCATCTGTTAGCCCTCATGCAGTCTCAAGACATGCGCCACCAATTCCCACTGCATCCTCAGATATTTCCTACGAATTTAAGCTATCGGTATCAGCACATGCGAAATATCCTACGAGCTCTGTCGACACGCGTCTGATTGTCCCTGGAAACCTGACTCTCTAGGCTCTCCGGGTCGCTGAATGTTTCAGCGATCGGGGTGTGGAAACCCCGGCAATACATGAGAATGCGACCGTCGTAATGGCAGTTGTACGCGGAAGGCCGCACGGCCTACCGGGGTTCTCATGGCCTGGTTTTCCACTCCGTGTACAACTGCCACCCTTACGTGTGGAAACGAACGGGGGCGGTCCATGCCATGAGAGAGAACCATGAAGAAGTTAGTCCCCGATCCACCCCACCATTTTGATCTGCCTGACGGTACGACCCTCACCTACGCCATCGGCAACAACCTAGTTCCCTTGGACCATGTCGTAGTTAACATCACCCATTACCTGACGATCGCCTACACCCACAGCCACCGCGCCATAGATGGCATTGCCGATGAGGCAGCGCGGGAGTCGCTGCTGAACGGACTTAGGGCCATGCAGCTTGCCTGGGGGCAAGCGGATGCGCTTTGCCTCGCCCTGGAGCGTACCGGCAGCTTGCACTGATGCTCGACGCTTCCACCGCAGAATTCAGGTAAATGAATCGATGAACGAAAACGACAAGATCACGCCCGGCAAAACCTTTTTCTACCAAGGAGAAGCCCATGATCAGCCGCTATTTCAGATAGCCGCCGGCATTCCCTGCCAAAACGCCCGTGAACAAGCCTCCGAGTTGATGGGTTATGTGCGCGACATGACGCTCACCGGGGTCATGGAGAACGACCAGCAACTGATCTGGGCTTCTCACTACCTGAGTGCATTGGCCAAGGCGCTGTTGGATGATGTCGAGCTGGGCATGATGCGTTGATTCGGGGTCCACTCAAGATCCAGACAACTTCCTGAACCCAGGGTGCACACAAACAAAAACGCCCCCGGCCTTTCGACCGGGGGCGTTTTCATTCAGCCAAAGCTAACTCAGCTGTTCTTGGCTTTCTTGGCAGCGCGGGTACGCTCGCTTTCGTCCAGGATCTTCTTGCGAAGACGGATGGACTTCGGCGTGACTTCGCACAGCTCGTCTTCCTGGATGTATTCCAGAGCCTGCTCCAGGGTGAAGCGAACAGGCGGAACCAGGGCGATGACTTCGTCTTTACCCGAAGCACGCATGTTGTCGAGCTTCTTGCCCTTGGTAGGGTTGACGCCCAGGTCGTTGTCGCGGCTGTTCTGGCCGATGATCTGACCGTTGTAGATCTCTTGGCCGTGCTCGACGAACAGCTTGCCACGCGCCTGCAGGGTTTCCAGCGAGTAGGTCAGCGCCTTGCCGGTTTCGACCGAAACCAGTACGCCGTTCTGACGGCCGGACATGTGGCCGGACTTCACAGCGTCGTAGCGATCGAAGATCGAGGTCAGGATGCCTGCACCGTTGGTCAGGGTCAGGAACTGGTTACGGAAACCGATCAGACCACGAGCCGGGATGTTGTACTCCAGGCGTACACGGCCCTTGCCATCCGGAACCATGTTGGTCAGGTCGCCCTTACGCAGGCCCATCTCTTCCATGACCTTGCCCTGGGATTCTTCAGGGATGTCGATGGTGACGTTTTCGAACGGTTCCTGCTTCACGCCGTCCACTTCACGGATGATCACTTCCGGACGGCCCAGGGCCAGCTCGAAGCCTTCACGACGCATGGTTTCGATCAGTACCGAGAGGTGCAGCTCGCCACGGCCCGAGACCTTGAACTTGTCTGGGGAGTCGGTTTCTTCAACGCGCAAGGCAACGTTGTACAGCAGCTCTTTGTCCAGACGGTCCTTGATGTTACGGCTGGTGACGAACTTGCCTTCCTTGCCGCAGAACGGCGAGTCGTTGACCTGGAAGGTCATCGAAACGGTAGGCTCGTCAACGGTCAGCGGCTTCATCGCCTCGACGGCGGTCGGGTCGCACAGGGTGTCGGAGATGAACAGCTCGTCGAAACCGCTGATGCAGACGATGTCGCCAGCCTGGGCTTCTTCGACGTCGACGCGGTGCAGGCCGTGGTGGCCCATCAGCTTGAGGATACGGCCGTTACGCTTCTTGCCGTCGGCGTCGATGGCGACAACCGGGGTGTTCGGCTTGATGCGACCACGGGCAATACGGCCAACGCCGATCACACCCAGGAAGCTGTTGTAGTCCAGTGCGGAGATCTGCATCTGGAACGGACCGTCACGGTCAACGGCTGGCGCTGGAACGTGGTCGATGACAGCCTGGTACAGGGCGGTCATGTCTTCGCCCATCTCGGTGTGGTCCAGGCCGGCGATGCCGTTCAGGGCCGAAGCGTAGACGACTTTGAAGTCCAGCTGTTCGTCGGTGGCACCGAGGTTGTCGAACAGGTCGAAGATCTGGTCCAGAACCCAGTCAGGACGCGCGCCCGGACGGTCGACCTTGTTGATCACGACGATCGGCTTCAGGCCGGCTTCGAAGGCCTTCTTGGTCACGAAGCGGGTTTGCGGCATCGGGCCGTCCTGGGCGTCGACCAGCAGCAGCACGGAGTCGACCATCGACATTACACGCTCAACCTCGCCACCGAAGTCGGCGTGGCCGGGGGTGTCGACGATGTTGATGTGGTAGCCGTTCCAGTTGATGGCGGTGTTCTTCGCCAGAATGGTAATGCCGCGCTCTTTTTCCTGGTCGTTGGAGTCCATGACGCGCTCATCGTTGAGCTCGTTACGCTCCAGAGTGCCGGACTGACGCAGGAGTTTGTCGACCAGGGTGGTTTTACCATGGTCAACGTGGGCGATGATGGCGATGTTACGCAGATTTTCGATCACAACTGTATCTCGATCAGAGGATTCGGTTGCCGCCAGTCTAGGCGGCCAATATGAAGTTAAAAGGCTCAGCAGGCCCGGCGGTCGGGAGGGCGATGGCGGATGCTGCCGCCATACAGCCCTGGCATCTTATGCCGGACGATAAACACGCACATTGGCATGTCCCTCACTGAGCAGGTGGTGTGCGTGCAGGCGGCTCATCACACCTTTGTCGCAATAAAGCAGGTACTGGCGGGTTTCATCCAGCTGCTTGAACTTGCTGTTGATCGCATAGAACGGCATGACCTGCACTTCGACGCCGTCGATCAGCAGCGGTTGGTCTTCCTGGGCGTCGGGGTGGCGGATGTCGATGACGATCTGGCCCGGCAGCGCTTCGCGCACTTCCTCGACTTCCACGTCCTTGCCCAGCTCGTCGATCACATGGTCGATCGAGATGAACTTGGCACGCTCCAGGGCGCGCTCGAGCACCGCCATGTCGAACTGCTTCTCTTCATGCTCCATGCGGTGGCGCTTGGCATGGGTAGTCGGGTTCACCGAGATCACGCCGCAGTATTCGGGCATGTGCTTGGCGAAGTCGGCGGTGCCGATTTCGGTGGCCTGGTCGATGATGTCCTGCTTGTGGCTGGCCAGCAACGGGCGCAGCACCAGCTTGTCGGTGGCCGAATCGATGATCGACAGGTTCGGCAGCGTCTGGCTCGAGACCTGGGAGATCGCCTCGCCTGTGACCAGCGCTTCGATATCCAGACGATCGGCCATGTGCGCGGCGCCGCGCAGCATCATGCGCTTGAGGGTCACGCCCATGTAGCTGTTGTCGACCTTGTTGAGGATCTCGCCGACCACTTCCTCGAACGGCACGCTGATGAACAGCACGCGCTGGCTGCTGCCGTACTTCTTCCACAGGTAGTGGGCGACTTCCATCACCCCTAGCTCGTGGGCACGGCCGCCGAGGTTGAAGAAACAGAAGTGGGTCATCAGGCCGCGGCGCATCATCTGGTAGGCCGCCACGGTGGAGTCGAAACCACCGGACATCAGCACCAGGGTCTGCTCCAGGGCGCCCAGCGGGTAGCCGCCGATGCCCTGGTGCTGGTTGTGGATCACGTACAGGCGCTGGTTGCGGATTTCGATGCGGACCAGCACTTCAGGGGTCTTGAGGTCGATGCCGGCGGCGCCGCATTGCTGGCGCAGCTGGCTGCCGACGTAGCGGTCGACGTCCATCGAGGTGAAGTCGTGGTGGCCGCCGCGCTTGCAGCGCACGGCAAAGCGCTTGCCTTCGAGCAGGTGGCCGAAGTGCTGCTTGCACTTGGCGACGATGTCGTCGAAGTCGCCCAGCGGGTATTCCTCGACCTGCAGGAAGTGGGTGATACCCGGGGTGCAGGTCAGGCGCTCGATCATTTCGCGCTGGAGCTTCTCGTCCTCGACGCGGGTGACCACTTCGAGATTGTCCCAGACACCATCGACCGCGAGCTCCGGATCGAGATCCTTGAGCACGTTGCGGATGTTCTTGCCGAGCTGGCGGATGAAGCGCTTGCGCACCGGCCGGCTCTTGATGGTGATCTCTGGAAAGACTTTGACGATAAGTTTCATTGGTTTAACAGCGCGCGCAGGGCCTGCCGAAAATGAGGGGCGCGAATTATATCGGAAATTGCTCAGGATTTGACCAACTTTTGTACAGAAGGTTGGATTTATGTTTGCCTGCCCCGGCCTCATCGCCGGCAAGCCGGCTCCCACAGGGGAGACCGCAGGTCTTGAGGCTTGCAGTTGACCTGGTGGGAGCCGGCTTGCCGGCGATGAGGCCCTTAAAGGAAGCACAACCCTCAACAAACGCACCTTTTTAGTGCGCCACCATTGAAATCCGCCCCTTAAGAGTGCGCTTCAACCCCTCAACCCCTCACCAAATGCCCGCAAACGCCCCCTTTTATCCCGCCCTCGCCATTTTCGGGCACTGGCATGCAATTTGCTCCCTTGTGAGGCAGGTACGCTTGGCCGACTATCCGCGCCCGGCAACACCCTTTTTTCCAGGGCAGCGGCCCACCGCGCTCTAGACCATCCGGAGGACAACATGTCGAAGTCGGTTCAACTCATCAAAGATCATGACGTCAAGTGGATTGATCTGCGTTTCACGGACACCAAAGGCATTCAGCATCACGTGACCATGCCAGCGCGTGATGGCCTGGACGAAGACTTCTTCGAAGTCGGCAAGATGTTCGACGGCTCCTCCATCGCCGGCTGGAAAGGTATCGAAGCCTCCGACATGATCCTGATGCCGGTCGACGACACCGCCGTGCTGGACCCGTTCACCGAAGAGCCGACCCTGATCATCACCTGCGACATCGTCGACCCGTCGAGCATGCAGGGCTACGATCGCGACCCGCGCGGCATCGCCAAGCGCGCCGAGGAATACCTCAAGAGCACCGGCATCGGTGACACCGTGTTCGCCGGCCCAGAGCCTGAGTTCTTCATTTTCGACGAAGTGAAGTTCCAGTCCGACATCTCCGGCTCGATGTTCAAGATCTTCTCCGAGCAAGGCTCGTGGATGACCGGCGCTGACGTGGAAGGCGGCAACAAAGGCCACCGTCCAGGCGTAAAAGGCGGCTACTTCCCGGTTCCGCCGTTCGACCACGACCACGAAATCCGTACTGCCATGTGCAACGCACTGGAAGAAATGGGCCAGGTCGTCGAAGTTCACCACCACGAAGTGGCAACTGCCGGCCAGAACGAAATCGGCGTCAAGTTCAACACCCTGGTGAAGAAGGCTGACGAAGTACAGGCCCTGAAATACGTCGTGCACAACGTTGCCGACGCCTACGGCCGCACTGCTACCTTCATGCCGAAACCGCTGTACGGCGACAACGGCTCGGGCATGCACGTGCACATGTCGATCTGGAAAGACGGCAAGAACACCTTCTCGGGTGAAGGCTATGCCGGCCTGTCCGACACCGCCCTGTACTTCATCGGCGGCATCATCAAGCACGGCAAGGCCCTGAACGGCTTCACCAACCCGTCGACCAACTCCTACAAGCGTCTGGTCCCAGGTTTCGAAGCCCCGGTAATGCTGGCCTACTCGGCTCGCAACCGTTCCGCCTCGATCCGCATTCCTTACGTCGGCAGCCCGAAAGCCCGCCGTATCGAAGCGCGCTTCCCGGACCCATCGGCCAACCCGTACCTGGCCTTCGCAGCCCTGCTGATGGCTGGCCTGGACGGCATCCAGAACAAGATCCACCCAGGCGATGCGGCCGACAAGAACCTGTATGACCTGCCGCCTGAAGAGGCCAAGGACATCCCGCAGGTTTGCGGCAGCCTGAAAGAAGCCCTGGAAGAGCTGGACAAAGGCCGTGCGTTCCTGACCAAGGGCGGCGTGTTCTCCGATGACTTCATCGATGCCTTCATCGAGCTGAAGTCGGAAGAAGAAATCAAGGTCCGCACCTTCGTGCACCCGCTGGAATACGAGCTGTACTACAGCTGCTGATGTAATCGGCGCCTGGCGCTGATCAACGTCACTGGAAACGGCCTCCTTCGGGAGGCCGTTTCTGTTTCTGCCTTCTGCAACTTCGGAAGCTTCCTACCCCAAGAAATACGCCCACTTCTCCACACTCGACGCTTTACCCAACCGGAGAATTGCCATGCGCCCCCTGCCCCTCATCACCCTTGCCTTGAGCCTTGCCGGCTGCACCACTGCCTCGGCAGGCAGCCTCGCCCTCACCCCCTTGCTCGACGCCATCGAACAGCGCTTGAACCTGGCCAACGCCGTTGCCCTGCACAAGTGGGACCAGGGCCAACCGGTACAGGCCACCGAGCGCGAACAGCAGGTGCTGGCGCAGGTAAACGCGACCGCCCCCGCTTATGGCCTGGCCCCGCAACGTGCCGAAGCGTTTTTCGCCGACCAGATAGAGGCCAACAAGGTGGTGCAATACAGCCTGCTGTCCCGCTGGCACCTGCAGGGCGCGGCGCCCGACACGCCACGCCAGGACCTGCAGCAGCAGATCCGCCCGCAACTCGACGCGCTGCAAGCAACGCTGCTCGGCCAACTGGCCGCCTTCGAGCAGCAAAAGCCAGCCACATGCGCTGCGGACCTCGCAGAAGCGCTGGCCAGCCGCCCGGCAGACAGCCTGACCCGCACGGCCCTGGTCCGCGCCACCGGCCAACTGTGCGATAAACCCTGATAGCTCTATGCTCTATATTGGTGCGCCCATTGGCGGGCGCGCCTTTTACCCACACCAAAATGGGTCACAAAAAACGTTAAACCAGGGCATTCTGGTCCGAATTCGCGCAATTCCAGGCCTTTTTCGGCTTATTCCGCTTCTTTTCGGAGCCTTGGTTTGTTTCTTGCATTTTCCTCGCATCAGCGGATCCATAGCGCGCCCGCCAAGCGCCAAAAGAGGTCAACGACGCCTTATGACCATCAGCGATGCACAGCACCGTCTGCTTCTGGACAACCTGACCACCGCCACGCTTCTGCTCAACGCCGAACTGCGCCTGGAATACATGAACCCGGCCGCCGAAATGCTCCTGGCAGTCAGCGGCCAGCGCAGCCACGGGCAGTTCATCAGCGAGCTGTTCACCGAGTCGACCGAGGCGCTCAATTCCTTGCGCCAGGCGGTCGAGCAGGCGCACCCGTTCACCAAGCGTGAAGCGCAACTGACCTCGCTGACCGGGCAGACCATCACCGTCGACTACGCCGTGACGCCGATCCTGCACCAGGGCAACACCCTGCTGCTGCTGGAGGTGCACCCCCGCGACCGGCTGCTGCGCATCACCAAGGAAGAGGCCCAGCTCAGCAAGCAGGAAACCACCAAGATGCTGGTGCGTGGCCTGGCCCACGAAATCAAGAACCCGCTGGGCGGCATCCGCGGTGCCGCGCAGTTGTTGGCCCGCGAGCTTCCCGAAGAAGGGCTGCGCGACTACACCAACGTGATCATCGAGGAAGCCGACCGCCTGCGTAACCTGGTCGACCGCATGCTTGGCTCGAACAAGCTGCCTTCGCTGTCGATGACCAACATCCACGAGGTGCTCGAGCGCGTCTGCAGCCTGGTCGAGGCCGAGAGCCAGGGCTGCATCACCTTGGTGCGCGACTACGACCCCAGCCTGCCCGACGTGCTGGTCGACCGCGAACAGATGATCCAGGCCGTGCTGAACATCGTGCGCAATGCCATGCAGGCCATCAGCTCGCAGAACGAACTGCGCCTGGGCCGCATCACCCTGCGCAGCCGCGCGGTGCGCCAGTTCACCATCGGCCATGTGCGCCATCGCCTGGTGGCGCGGGTCGAGATCATCGACAACGGCCCGGGCATCCCGGCGGAACTGCAGGACACCCTCTTCTATCCCATGGTCAGCGGCCGCCCCGACGGTACCGGGCTGGGCCTGGCCATTACCCAGAACATCATCAGCCAGCACCAGGGCCTGATCGAATGTGAAAGCCACGCGGGCCACACCGCCTTCTCGATCTTCCTGCCCCTGGAACAAGGAGCCACCGCCTCATGAGCCGAAGTGAAACCGTATGGATCGTCGATGATGATCGCTCCATCCGCTGGGTACTGGAAAAAGCCCTGCAACAAGAAGGCATGACCACCCAGAGCTTCGACAGCGCCGATGGCGTGATGGGCCGCCTGGCCCGGCAGCAGCCGGACGTGATCATTTCCGACATCCGCATGCCGGGCGCCAGCGGCCTCGACCTGCTGGCGCAGATCCGCGAGCAGCACCCGCGCCTGCCGGTCATCATCATGACCGCCCATTCCGACCTGGACAGCGCCGTGGCCTCCTACCAGGGCGGCGCCTTCGAATACCTGCCCAAGCCGTTCGACGTCGACGAAGCGGTGTCGCTGGTCAAGCGGGCCAACCAGCATGCCCAGGAACAGCAGGGCCTCGACGCCCCCCAGGCACTGGCGCGCACGCCTGAGATCATTGGCGAAGCGCCGGCGATGCAGGAAGTGTTTCGGGCCATTGGCCGGCTCAGCCACTCCAATATCACCGTGCTGATCAACGGCGAATCCGGCACCGGCAAGGAGCTGGTGGCCCATGCCCTGCACCGCCACAGCCCGCGCGCGGCCTCGCCGTTCATCGCCCTGAACATGGCGGCGATCCCCAAGGACCTGATGGAGTCGGAGCTGTTCGGCCACGAGAAAGGCGCGTTCACCGGCGCCGCCAACCTGCGGCGCGGGCGCTTCGAACAGGCCGATGGCGGCACGTTGTTCCTCGACGAGATCGGCGACATGCCCGCCGACACCCAGACCCGCCTGCTGCGGGTGCTGGCCGATGGCGAGTTCTACCGCGTCGGCGGCCACGTGCCGGTGAAGGTCGATGTGCGGATCATCGCGGCGACTCACCAGAACCTCGAATCGCTGGTGCAGGCTGGCAAGTTCCGCGAAGACTTGTTCCACCGCTTGAACGTGATCCGCATCCACATCCCGCGCCTGGCAGACCGGCGCGAGGATATTCCGGCGCTGGCCCGGCACTTCCTGGGCCGTGCCGCCCAGGAGCTGGCCGTCGAGCCGAAGCTGCTGAAGCCGGAAACCGAAGAGTTCATCCGCAACCTGCCTTGGCCGGGCAACGTGCGCCAGCTGGAGAACACCTGCCGCTGGATCACCGTGATGGCCTCCAGCCGCGAGGTGCTGGTCGGCGACCTGCCGCCCGAGCTGCTCAACCTGCCGCAGGATGCGGCGCCGGTGACCAACTGGGAGCAGGCGCTGCGCCAATGGGCCGACCAGGCACTGGCGCGCGGGCAGTCGAACCTGCTCGACAGCGCCGTGCCCAGCTTCGAACGGATCATGATCGAGACCGCGCTCAAGCACACCGCCGGGCGCCGCCGCGATGCCGCGGTGCTGCTGGGGTGGGGGCGCAATACCTTGACCCGCAAGATCAAGGAGCTGGGGATGAATGTGGCGGGTGGCGATGAAGAGGACGGCGAGGAGCATTGATTGCTCATCAGCCGCTGATTTTGTGGGAGCCGGCTTGCCGGCGATGCGGGCGCCGCGGTGCATGGCACCGGCTTAGCCGGTGATCGCCGGCGAGCCGGCTCCCACAAGGGCCCCCGCCGAAACAGTCCTGCACCGAACCTGTGCCTCCTGCACCGCCTTAAGGCACAAATCCCCTCGAATTCCGGCCAGATCCCCCTCAAAGCCCCATATCCACGGGCTTTGCAAACCTGGCACGCCCCCTGCAATAAACCAAATCAAGACATCTCCCGTTTCGGGGGCCTCGGTACAGGCAGGCCGGGTGACCCCTCTTTTATTCGCAGCACCGCCCGTTTTGGGGGACCTCGGTACAGGCAGGCCGGGACATCCCCTCTTTTATTCGTGCAGCCTTACCTGCACCCGCCAACGCCCAGCGCCTTCTGCACCGGCCCACTCGCCGTGCAGGGGGCGCGTGGCTACCAGGGTCAGCAACAAGCCCTCTTCAGTCTTCTGCAAACGCCACCCCACCGGCTTGCCCTGCAGGCTCAACTGCCCGCGCTGGGCCTTGCCCTGGGCCTCGAACAACAGCGCAACCGTGCCTTCCACGTGCTCACCGTGCAGCTTGGGTTCTTCGTTGAACCACAGGTCGAGGCCATCCTGCACCACGTCCACCTGCTCCAGCACACGCTCGTCCGGGGTGGTCAGGCGGCCGATCATCAGCCCGACCATCACGCCGACGATCGCCAGAGACAGCAGCACACGCGGCAAGCCCTTCGATCGCAGGTCCGCTTCGGGGGTAGAATGCTCGCCATCTTCACGCTTGGAGCCGTGCATGTTTCACGTCATCCTCTTTCAACCAGAAATTCCGCCGAATACCGGCAACATCATCCGCCTGTGCGCCAACAGCGGTTGCGACCTGCACCTGATCGAACCGATCAGCTTCGAGCTGGACGACAAACGCCTGCGCCGGGCCGGGCTGGATTACCACGAGTATGCCACGCTCAAGCGCCACGAAAGCCTGGCCGCATGCCTGGAAAGCCTGGGCAATCCGCGGCTGTTCGCCTTCACCACCAAGGGCTCGCACCCGTTCCACGAAGTGGCCTACCAGGCAGGGGACGCGTTCCTGTTCGGGCCGGAAAGCCGAGGCCTGCCGGCCGAGGTGCTGGACAGCCTGCCGGCCGAACAGCGCCTGCGCCTGCCGATGCGGCCGGGGTGCCGCAGCCTGAACCTGTCCAACACGGTGGCAGTGACGGTGTATGAGGCGTGGCGGCAGAACGGGTTTGCCGGGAGCTGATCCTTTGCCTGCTCAGGCCCTATCGCCGGCAAGCCGGCTCCCACAGGGATCGCAGCCCACCTAAGGCCTGTACATCACTTGTGGGAGCCGGCTTGCCGGCGATGAGGCCGGTACAGGCAACAAAAAAGCGCCCCGAGAGGCGCTTTTTTGATACCAGCAGAATTACTGCACGGTCGGCACTTCGCCGGCTTCCTGCATGCGCTGCATTTCTTGCGCGTACAGGGCGTCGAAGTTCACCGGCGACAGCATCAGGGCCGGGAACGAACCACGGGTCACCAGGCTGTCCAGGGTCTCGCGGGCATACGGGAACAGGATGTTCGGGCAGAACGCGCCGAGGGTGTGGCTCATCGACGAGGCGTCGAGGTTCTTGATCAGGAAGATACCGGCCTGCTGGACTTCGGCAATGAAGGCCACTTCGTCACCATTCTTGACGGTCACCGACAGGGTCAGCACCACCTCGTGGAAGTCGCCTTCCAGGGCCTTCTGCTTGGTGTTCAGGTCCAGGGCGACGCTCGGCTCCCACTGCTGACGGAAGATCTGCGGGCTTTTCGGCGCCTCGAACGACAGGTCGCGCACATAGATGCGCTGCATGGAGAACTGAGGGCTGGTGTCTTCGGCGGCTGCGCCGTTGGTCTGTTGGTCAGTCATGGCAGGTCCTTATCCTAATGTTTTTGAATGCAGTGCAAATCAGGCCGCCAGCAGCGCGTCGAGCTTGCCGGCGCGCTCCAGGGCATAAAGGTCATCGCAGCCTCCAACGTGGGTCGTGCCGATCCAGATCTGCGGCACCGAAGTACGGCCGGCTTTCTGGCTCATCTCGGCACGCAGCTGCGGCTTGCCGTCGACCTTGATTTCCTCGAAGGCCACGCCCTTGCTCTGCAGCAGATGCTTGGCGCGCATGCAGTAGGGGCAATAGTCGCTGGAGTAGACGATGACGGGCTTCATATCACTTCACCAGGGGCAGGTTATCGGCTTTCCAGCTGGAAACGCCACCGCTGAGCTTGGCGGCGGTGTAGCCGGCTTTGAGCAGGTCGCGGCACACCATGCCGGACTGCTGGCCCATCGCGTCGACGACGATCAGGGTCTTTTCCTTGTGCTTGTCCAGTTCGGCCATGCGGTTGGCCATTTTGTCCTGCGGGATGTTCACCGCACCGACGATGTGGCCAGCGGAGTAATCCTTGGACGGGCGGATATCGATGACCAGGGCCTTGTCGGCGTTGACCAGCGCGGTCAGTTGGCCATTGCTCAGGCTCTGGCCGCCACGGCGGATTTCGTTGACCAGCAGGGCAACCAGCAATACGACGAAAATCGCAACCAGGATGTAGTGATCTGTCGCGAATTGAATCAGGTGAGCAACCATCAGCGGTGTTCCAGGCGATTGAAAATGCCGGCCAGTATACACAGCCCCCCATGACCACCAAAGCCCGTCAGGCCGGCCACAAAGGTGCCTTCATGTTGCGCCGCTGGCCACGCTGGTCAGCGAACAGGACGATTATTCGCCGCAGGTGGCGTATTTGCCCTAAAATGCGTGTCTTTATCATCTTTGAACAACCGTGAGTTTGATTGATGACGAGCACCCCCAAACCCCTTGTCCTGATCATCCTGGATGGCTTCGGTCACAGCGAATGCCCCGACTACAATGCCATCCTTGCCGCCAACACACCGGTCTATGACCGCCTGCGCGCGAGTCAGCCCAACGGCCTGATCTCCGGCTCAGGCATGGATGTCGGCCTGCCGGACGGGCAGATGGGCAACTCCGAAGTCGGTCACATGAACCTCGGCGCCGGCCGTGTCGTCTACCAGGACTTCACCCGGGTGACCAAGGCCATCCGCGACGGCGAGTTCTTCCATAACGCGGTGCTCACCGGCGCCGTGGACAAGGCAGCGGGTGCCGGCAAGGCCGTGCACATCCTCGGCCTGCTCTCCGACGGCGGCGTGCACAGCCACCAGGACCACCTGGTCGCCATGGCCGAGCTGGCCGCGCAACGGGGTGCCGAAAAGATCTACCTGCACGCCTTCCTCGATGGCCGCGACACCCCGCCGCGCAGCGCGCAGTCGTCGATCGAACTGCTCGATGCCACCTTCGCCAAGCTTGGCAAGGGCCGCATCGCCAGCCTGATCGGCCGCTACTACGCGATGGACCGTGACAACCGCTGGGACCGCGTCAGCGCTGCCTACAACCTGATCGTCGACAGCACTGCCGAGTTCCAGGCCGACACCGCCGTGGCCGGCCTCGAAGCGGCCTACGCCCGTGACGAGAGCGACGAGTTCGTCAAGGCCACCCGTATCGGCGAAGCGGTCAAGGTCGAAGACGGCGACGCGGTGATCTTCATGAACTTCCGCGCCGACCGCGCCCGCGAGCTGTCGCGCGCCTTCGTCGAAGCCGATTTCAACGAATTCCCCCGTGCCCGCCTGCCGAAAATGGCGGCCTACATCGGCCTGACCCAGTACTCGGCGAAAATCCCCGCCCCGGCGGCCTTTGCCCCGGCCAGCCTGCACAACGTGCTTGGCGAGTACCTGGCGAACAACGGCAAGACCCAGCTGCGCATCGCCGAAACCGAGAAATATGCCCATGTCACCTTCTTCTTCTCCGGCGGCCGCGAAGAGCCGTTCGAAGGCGAAGAGCGCATCCTGATCCCGTCGCCGAAGGTCGCCACCTACGACCTGCAGCCGGAGATGAGCGCGCCAGAGGTTACCGACCGCATCGTCGAGGCCATCGAGCAGCAGCGTTATGACGTGATCGTGGTCAACTACGCCAACGGCGACATGGTCGGCCATACCGGCGTCTTCGCCGCTGCGGTCAAGGCCGTCGAGGCGCTGGATGGCTGCGTCGGGCGTATCGTCGAGGCGCTGGACAAGGTCGGCGGCGAAGCGCTGATCACGGCCGACCATGGCAACGTCGAGCAGATGGAAGACGAGTCCACCGGCCAGGCGCACACCGCCCACACCACCGAGCCGGTGCCGTTCATTTATGTTGGCAAGCGCAAGCTCAAGGTCCGCGAAGGCGGCGTGCTGGCCGACGTGGCGCCGACCATGCTCAAGCTGCTGGGCCTGGAAAAACCCGCGGAAATGACCGGTACGTCGATCCTGCTCGACGCCTGATCGATGTACAGGGGCGCTTCGCACCCCACTCGCCGGCAAGCCGGCTCCCACAAAGAGCAGCCCCCGTGGGAGCCGGCTTGCCGGCGAAAGGGCTGCAAAGCAGCCCCCGTGGGAGCCGGCTTGCCGGCGAAAGGGCTGCAAAGCAGCCCCGCTGCACATGAATTCCGGACAAACGCCTGACCGCGCCCGCAGCCAGGCGTTTTTTTTGCAGGCCCGGGCGGGCATACTAGGCCAGTCTCCATCCCTGGTACGCCAAACCCCATGTTCCGCGCCCTGATCCTACTCGCCCTGTCTTGCCTGCTCAGCCCGGCGTTCGCCGACGAGCGCGCACAGACCCAGCAACAACTGGACGCCACCCGCCAGGACATCGCCGAGCTCAAGAAGACGCTGGGCAAACTCCAGGAAGAAAAGGCCGGCGTGCAGAAAGACCTCAAGGCCACCGAAACCGACATCGGCAACCTGGAAAAGCAGGTGGAGGCCCTGCAGCAAGAACTAAAAAAGACTGAAGGCGAGCTGGAGCGCCTTGATACCGAGAAAAAAAAACTCCAGAGCGCCCGCAGTGAACAACAGCGGCTGATCGCCATCCAGGCCCGTTCCGCCTACCAGAACAACGGCCGCGAGGAATACCTCAAGCTGCTGCTCAACCAGCAGAACCCCGAAAAATTCGCCCGCACCCTGAGCTACTACGACTACCTGAGCAAGGCACGCACCGAGCAGCTGCGCGCCTTCAACGAGACCCTGCGCCAGCTGGCCAACGTCGAACAGGACATCGGCCGCCAGCAGGCGCAACTGCTGGCCCAGCGCGCCGACCTCGACAGCCGCCGCCAGGCGCTGGAAGCCGAACGCGGCAAGCGCCAGCAAGTGCTGGCCAAGCTCAACAGCGATGTGAAGGACCGCGACCAGAAGCTGCAGGCCCGCGAACAGGACCAGGCCGACCTGGGCAAAGTGCTCAAGACCATCGAGGAAACCCTGGCCCGCCAGGCCCGCGAAGCCGAAGAAGCACGCAAGAAAGCGCTGCTGGCCGAGCAGGAAGCCGAGAAGCGCCGCCAGCAGCAAGCCCTGGCCGCCCGCGAAGAAGCCGAGCCGCCGAAAAAGGCCCGCACCACCCTCGGCCCCCTGGTTTCCAGCGACGGCGCCAACTACGGCGGTGCATTTTCTGCAGCCCGGGGAAAACTTCCTTGGCCGGTCAATGGTCGATTGCTGGCACGCTTCGGCGACGCCCGCGGCAGCGATGCCCGGGCCAAGTGGGATGGGGTGATGATCAGCGCCAACCCGGGCACCCAGGTGCACGCCGTACACGGCGGGCGCGTGGTGTTCGCCGACTGGTTGCGTGGCGCTGGACTTCTGGTCATTCTCGACCATGGTAATGGTTACCTGAGCCTGTACGGCCACAACCAGAGCCTGCTCAAGAGCGCCGGTGACATCGTCAAGGCCGGTGAAGCCATTTCCACCGTTGGCGACAGCGGTGGCCAGGACAGCGCGGGCTTGTACTTCGCCATCCGCCAGCAGGGCCGGCCGACCGACCCTGCGCAGTGGTGCAGAGGTTAGGTTCATTTTTCTCGGTGTAGCGCCTGGCGCTGCGCCGGTGCTCCGCAGGGAGCGTCTACAGGATCAGGAGTTCGTTCGACATGCTGCACTCGCCTCGCCTCACCCAGCTGGCCCTGACCATCGCCCTGGCGATCGGCGCGCCCTTGGCCCATGCCGCCGAGACGGCGCCCGCCAAGCCTGCCAAGCCCGCCGCGGTGCCGGCCACCGAGGTGACCGCCAAGGCGCCGCTGCCGCTTGAAGAGCTGCGCACCTTTGCCGAGGTCATGGACCGCATCAAGGCTGCCTACGTCGAGCCTGTGGACGACAAGACCCTGCTGGAAAACGCCATCAAGGGCATGCTCAGCAACCTCGACCCGCACTCGGCCTACCTCGGCCCTGAAGACTTCCAGGAGCTGCAGGAGAGCACCAGCGGCGAGTTCGGCGGCTTGGGCATCGAAGTAGGCCAGGAAGACGGCTTCATCAAGGTGGTGTCGCCGATCGACGACACCCCGGCCTCGCGCGCCGGGGTCCAGGCCGGCGACCTGATCGTCAAGATCAACGGCGCCCCGACCCGTGGCCAGACCATGACCGAAGCCGTGGACAAGATGCGCGGCAAGATCGGCGAGAAGATCACCCTGACCCTGGTGCGCGACGGCGGCAACCCCTTCGACGTGACCCTGGCCCGCGCGGTCATCCAGGTCAAGAGCGTGAAGAGCCAGCTGCTGGAAAACGACTACGGCTACATCCGCATCACCCAGTTCCAGGTCAAGACCGGCGAAGAAGTGGGCAAGGCCCTGGCCAAGCTGCGCAAGGACAACGGCAAGAAGCTGCGCGGCGTGGTCCTGGACCTGCGCAACAACCCAGGCGGCGTGCTGCAATCGGCGGTGGAAGTGGCCGACCACTTCCTCACCAAGGGCCTGATCGTCTACACCAAGGGCCGTATCGCCAACTCCGAGCTGCGCTTCTCCGCCGACCCGGCCGATGCCAGCGAGGGCGTGCCACTGGTGGTGCTGATCAACGGCGGCAGCGCCTCGGCCTCGGAGATCGTCGCCGGCGCCCTGCAGGACCAGAAGCGCGCCGTGCTGATGGGCACCGACAGCTTCGGCAAAGGCTCGGTGCAAACCGTGCTGCCGCTGGCCAACGACCGCGCCCTGAAGCTGACCACCGCGCTGTACTTCACCCCCAACGGCCGCTCGATCCAGGCCCAGGGCATCGTCCCGGACATCGAAGTGCGCCAGGCCAAGATCACCGCCGAAGCCGATGCCGAAAACTTCAAGGAAGCCGACCTGCAGGGCCACCTGGGCAACGGCAACGGCGGCGCCGACCGCCCGACCAGCAGCAGCAAGCGCAAGGAGCGGCCACAGGACGATGACTTCCAGCTGAGCCAGGCACTGAGCCTGCTCAAGGGCCTGAACGTCACCAAGGGCCAGTGATCCCCACCATGCGTTATCTGCTGTTCACGCTGTTCTGCCTCCTGGCTGGCACCGCCCATGCGGCGCCAGCCAAGGCCTACATGAGCATCATCATCGACGACCTGGGCCAGAGCAGCGAGCGCGACAAGCGCACCCTGGCCCTGCCCGGGCCGGTGACCATGCCCGACACCCCGCATGCCAGCGATTTCGCCCGCCAGGCGCACAAGGCCGGCAAGACGGTGATCCTGCACATGCCCATGGACCCGGCCACCGGCCCCTACGCCTGGCACCCCGGCACGCCGCTGCCCGAACTGGCAAGCCGGCTGCAGGCGGCCCTGGCCAAGGTGCCCTACGCCGCCGGCATCAACAACCACATGGGCAGCCGCATGACCGCCCAGCGCGAGCCGATGGCCTGGTTGATGGGCGAGTTGCAGCAGCGCCACCTGTTCTTCGTCGACAGCCGTACCAGCGCGGCCACCGTCGCCGCCGCCGAAGCCCAGCGCATTGGCCTGGCGCATGTCTCGCGGGATGTGTTCCTCGACGACGTGCGCACGCCCGAGGCCATCGCCGGGCAACTTCGCATTGGCGTGGAAATGGCGCGGCGCCAGGGCTCGGCGGTGCTGATCGGCCACCCCTACCCGCAGACCCTGGCCGTCCTCGAACAGGCGCTGCCCCAGCTGGCCAGCCAGGGCATCACGCTGATCGGCCTCAAGCAGATGATCGCCGAACGCAGCAACCAGGCCATGCCTGCGCATGGCAGGCATGGGGTCTACAGCAACCGCTGATCAGGCGTCGAAGGGAATCAGCCCTTCCACGTCGGCCAGGCGCAGGTTGCCACGGTAGATCGCCAGCACTTCCTTGCCACTGGCTGCCGCGCGCATTTGCGCCTCACGCCCCAGCTTGCTCTGGTAGCCCAGCTTCAGGTGCCCTTTGCTGAACTCACGTTCAGGGGTGTCGGCTGCCGGGTAATGGAAGTGCGCCTCCCACAGCAGGCGCCCGGGTTTGCTGCCCTCGGCGTTGCGGCGCACTTCGTAGACATCGAGAAAATCCGTTGCCGACAACTTGCGCCGCGCGCCCTGGCGGCTGAGCCTGACCTTCTTCTCCTGCAGCAAGAACCGCAGGCTCTGGGCCGTAGGATGACTGGTGGCCAGGTACAGGCTGACCAATTTGTCGCGCTTGACCGTTGCCAGGCGTTCGATGGCATGGCTCAGGTTCTGCTCCAGCGCCTGGTCGGCCTCGCTGGAGGTGAAATTGGCCCGTACCTCTTCAAGCTTGTCGATGTGGCCATCGATCACGGTGGCCAACCCCAGGGGCTCGTCGTGCCGTTCGTACTGCCTGCCCAGGCCGATCACTGACTCGACCTGCTCGATCAACCGTTTGCCAAGCTCCCGCTCCTGGGCCAGGCCCAGCGATGGCCTGCGCTCGCTCTCTTCGACAGACACATCCTCGACCCACTCGGCCCCTTGCAGGCGGAAGGTCTTGAGCACATTGGCCCGATCATCGAGCTGCTCCAGTACCCGGGTGCCATCGCGCTCGCGCTCCACGCCCACCACGCTGCGCCCGCGGTGGGTGCGCACCACATGGCGGCGGCCGCCGCGCGGGGCATAGATGGGCTGGCGCAGCGGGCGTTGTTCGAGCAGCTCCTGCTCCTGGACGGCGGCAACCAGCTCTTTCTCCGCGCTGTCCTTGAGCGTATTGAGCAGAGCGCGATACTGGTCCAGCCGCTCCGGGCGAACGGCGGCGCCACCCAGGCTGCGCAGGTAGCTCGCCATGGCATCGGCCTCGGCATAGGCATCGACGACGCCGTTGAGGATGTTGATCTGCTCATCCCGCGCCACCTCGGCACGTGCGGGGTCGCCATGGGCAGCACCGGCGCTCCTGAGCCCGGCCCCCTTCAGATAATGTTCGTATTCCTCCAGCACGTGCTCGTGAACCCCGACACCCAGGCGGTCCAGGCACAATTCGCCAATGTCCATCAGCAACTGAAACTCCAGCTCTATCCCCGTCTGCCGCCGTTGCTCGACGATCCGGCCAAGCCAGGCATGCTTGCTGAGCCCGGATTGCTGATCGGTGAAGGTGATCGCATCATCCTTGAGCGTTCTTTCCAGCACCGCATCGAACTGCCGGGCAATCTGGACCATGTCCGACTCCCACTTGACCACCTTGGCCATCACTTCGAAGAACTGCTCGTACAGCTTTACTTCCTGCTCAAGCTCCGGCCGGGCGCAGACCCTGTTGGCCAGCTCGCCAACCTCTTCTTGATTGATCATCGCCGCCATCTCGTTGTAGAACGACTCGCAGTCCTGGATCATCTCCTGGCGCAAGTTGGCCCGGCCCTGCCTGAGCGCTTGCTCCATCACCTCCCTGTGGCGTGGAAGTGCGCTGATCTCATCGAGCACCTGGTCATGCTGCAGCCCGTTTTCGATGAGGGCCTTGAGGTCATACACGACAATTTCCCGATAACGCCCCTCGAGCCCCTTGAGCAGCTCTTTACGGCGGATCTGATCAGGCTCGGGTTGCTCCACTGCTGCAAGCTCGAGCAGATCGGCCTTGGTCTTCTCCAGCATGGTTCTGTGCCCCTTGAACGTCGCCTCGAGCTTCTTGCTCTGCAAGATAAGGTCCTTGTCCTGCTGGTTCAGCGCGGCCATCTTGCGGGCATTGGCTTCCTTGATCTGCTGCACGCGGCTCCTGGGCATGCCACCGCGCAAATGCAACCCGCCATCCACCCGCCAGGCGCCGAACCTGCGCACCAGCAGCGGCCCTCGGTTGCCCTCGGCATCGATGATGCGTACCTGGTCGCCCTCGAATTCGACGCGATAGTTTTCGCCAGCGAGTGCCACGTAGTACTGGCTGTCCAGCCGATAAAGGCCGTTGCTTTCGGCCATCTTGCCGGCAAGATCGACGCTCGCGCGCATACCGCGCAGCTTGTCACCCATGGCCTTGCCGAGGACGTTGAACCCTTGTGCGCCACGGAAGGAGAAATCAAGCGAGCGCCCAGGCTCTGTGGCCATGGCCCCCGCCAGCTGCAGCTGGCCTTGTGCCGGCGGCAAAGGCTGCTCCAGGCTGAACGGCACGCTGCCGCGCCTGGCCTGCAAGGCCCGTGCAGTGCCGGCGCCTGCTACCGGCCTGGGCAGCCACCCATGCATCAAGCCCGCCGCCAGGCCCAGCAACAGGTCGACCACGGCCACACTGCGTTCGGCCTCGTTGCCGCGCAGCAGTGCCGGCAGGTCATTGCGCACCATGCTCAGGCCCTGGACCAACCAGGCAACCACCGCCACCGGCCCGCCCATGAACAGCGTGACGGTGTCGAACAGCAACCAGCCACCCTGCAACAACACCGCCCAACGGCTCTGCGCGGTGGACAACGATTCGCGGGCAGCCAGTTCCAGCAACAGGTCCAAGCTCGCCTGGTACAGTTTCTGATCGATGGCTGGCGTCCAGAATTCGGCGCTGAAGGCCACGCGCACCGGCACTGGCAGCCCGCCTCCGGGCAACTCGGGCAGGAACAGCGCATCGAAGTCGCCGCGCCCATACGCATCGCGCGATGACCCGCTCATCCAGTCGAGCACGCTGTCCTGCAATGCACCGGGCCTGGCGATGGCCGATCGCAGGGCGTCGAGGCTTGGGAACTCGCGCAAAGTCCCCTGCATGTACAGCGGCCGATACAGCAACACCACCTCAAGCTCCGGGGCGAACAGCACATACATGCCATGCACCCTGTCGGCTTGCTCAGGGCCTGGAGTGCGCCGCAAGGCCAGTGGCATGAATTCGATCCCCGGGCGGTTGAACTGGCCGCGACAGAAATCGACCAGGCACTCCAGCCCCGCTTCGCTCAGGCCACCGTCCAGCCTGGCCAGCAACCCGCTGAACAACATCGAGCAGCGCCACTCGCGGCTAAAGCACGCCTCGCGCTGCGCCTTGCCCTGCTGGTCGGCCTTGGCTTGCTGGACATAGGCCACATAGCTGCCGCCGACATCGATCCGTTCGACCAGCGCTTTGAGGTAATCCGCCGTCAGCCACGGCATGATCAGCTGCTCGTCGCGATGCTCGATGCGTTCGAGCACCGCCCCCTGCAGGGAGGCAAGGTTGCCGATGGCGAATTCGGTCAGGGTCATCGTCCGCTTGAAAACGGTCCCCCAGCCGCTGCCGGGCATGCCAATGGCGCTGGACAGGGTAAGCACAAGGTCATCCGGGAAGTAATTGGCCTCGACCGGGTAGTCTTCGAGCAACGCCTCGCGCAGGCGCTTGCGGGCAAAGGCTTGCAGGTCCAGCACGCCTGCCGCCGAACCCTGCCCTTTTGACGCGGCCTGGGCCAGGGCCAGCTCGAACATGCCGCGCTGGTAGGCAAAACTGACCCCAGCGGGTGCGTTGGCCAGGCCCGGCGGGGCCTTGAGAGGCACCTCGGCGCTCATGCCATAGCCGGCAATGAAGTAGTGGGCGGGGTTGCCGACGCTTGCATACGCCGCCTCGCCCTGGTCGATACCGGCACCGTCGTCCAGGCGCCAGCCATCGAGCGCCTCGAACTGACAGTCCAGCAACAACGCCGCTTGCTGGGCGAACACATCGCCTTCCAGGGCAAAACGGTGCCAGGTCAGGCTATCGGCGCCCTGCATCTGGCACAGTGCCAAGGCAAAGTCGTCGAACGAAGTGAAGGGCCTGATCACGCCGCACGGCGCACACCACAGCAGCACCAGTCGCTCATCCCATTCGCCCAGCACCAACAGGTTCGGCAGCATTCGGGTAACGGCGCTGCCAGGTTCCTGCACTTGAACGGCAAACACCGAAGCCGGCGGCAGGCTGCCTTCGAGCAGCCCCAGTACCAGCGCCACCTGCTCGCCATCGAGCCCCTGCAGGGGCAGGTTGCCAAGCAGTGCCGACTTGAGCTGCTGCTGCAGCCAGAGGTCCCGGCTCACACCGAGGCTGCCGTTGGCCTGCCAGAAGTCCACCTGGGCCTGGCGCAGATGCCAGGGCAGCAGCAGGACCAGATCTTCGAGCTCATCCATCGCCTGCTGCACGGAAACGACAGCGTCCTCGAGCGGATTGCCGAGTGCGTCCTTGAAGGCGAAAGGTGCGCTGACCGACAGCATGAACTCGCCACCCGGCTTGCCCAAGGCGCGCAGGTCGCAGCCCTGGAACAGGGCAGTCAACAAGGCATCGAGCAACGGACGCGGCGTCCAGGAGGGGGCATCAGTCGTGGCGCTGGGGATGTGCAGCACCAACGCATCGGCGTCGGCAAGCTTGGCAGACCTGACCGAGTCGTAGCGCTCAGCCAGCAACTTCAGGGCTTCGCGCCCGGCTATCTGACGGACTGTGGGGCAGTCGCTGAACGCGGCGGCAACGGCCGCATGCAGATCGGGGAAGGTGCTCGGCATGGAGAAAATCCTTGTGAAGGTTGATCCACAAGGATGAAAACCATCACGCCGAGGCGGGGGTATCTATGTCTTCGGCCAACGAAGGGGCTGCCAGCGGCAGCCCCCAGGTGTCATCAGCTGTAGACCCGGCCCAGCAACTGCCGGTGGCTCTCGAACTGGTCGAGCACGTCACGCACGATCTGCTCGGGCGCAAAGCCCATCAGGTCGTATTCCTGGCTGCCATCGTGCAGGTACACCTCGGCACGGTAGAAGCGCTGGCGCACTTGCGGCTCGCCTTCGACCGGCGCTTCGCTCGGCGCGGCCATGTAGCCATCCAGGCTCACTTCGTAAACGAATGGGTTGCCCTCATCCATCATCACCCGCAGGCCCATCATGTTGCGCGACTGGCCGACACGGGTCTCCACCTCGAAGCCCAGGGTCTGCAGCTGCGCGGCGGCTTCTTTGAGCGCCGGGCTGACCTGCTTGTCCATGAAGCGCTGCACCACGGCCTGGGTCGGCTGCAGTTCCAGCTGGCTCAGGCGCTCGCTGAAACCACGACGGCCACGGGCCGCCAGCTCGGCGCGCTCGCCTTCGGCCGCCACGTCCTGCTTCATGGCCTTGTACAGGCCGAACATGAACAGCACCAGCACCACCGAGAACGGCAGGCCCGCCAGCACCACCATGGTCTGCATGGCTTCGAAGTTACCGGCGAACAGCAGGCCGATGGTGACCAGGGTGATGACCACCGACCAGAACACCACCATCCAGTGCGGGGCGTCTTCGTCGACCTTGCCGCCCTTGCACGACAGGTTGGCCATCATCACCGCGCCAGAGTCGGCCGGGGTGAGGAACAGCACGAAGCCAACGAACACCGCCACACCGATCACGATCTTGGCCGCCGGGAAGTATTCCAGCAGCTGGTAGATCGACATCGACGGCTGTTCCAGTGCGGTCTTGCCCAGCTCCACGGCGCCCTGGTTGATCACCAGGTCCAGCGCGGTGTTGCCGAAGATCGACAGCCAGGCCAGGGTGAAGCCCAGCGGGATCAGCAGCACGCCGCTGACCAGTTGGCGCACGGTGCGGCCCTTGGAGATACGGGCAATGAACATGCCGACGAACGGGCCCCAGGAAATCCACCAGGCCCAGTAGAACACGGTCCACAGGCCCAGCCAGCGCTCGGACTTGCCGGCCTCGCCCTCGTACACGTAGAGGTCGAAGGTCTTGAGCACGATGCCGTTGAGGTAGTCGCCGATGTTCTGCACGAAGCCATTGAGCAGGTGCAGGGTCTCGCCGCCCAGCAGGACGAAGATCAGCAGGCCGCTGAACAGCATGATGTTCAGGTTGGACAAGCGGCGAATGCCGTTTTCCACGCCCGACACCGCCGCCACGGTGGCAACGCCGGCCATCACCAGGATCACCACCAGCAGGTTGGTCTTGCTGTGGTCCATGCCGAACAGGTACTCAAGGCCCGAGGACACCTGCATCGAGCCGATCCCCAGGTTGGTCACCAGGCCCAGCAGGGTGACGAACATGCCGAAGATGTCCACGGCATTGCCCGCGGCGCCCTTGACCCAGCGCTCACCGACCAGCGGGTACAGCGCCGAGCGCAGTGCCAGCGGCTGGTTGTGGCGGTAGGCGAAGTAACCCACGGCCAGGCCCACCAGGGCGTAGATCGCCCAGCCGTGCAGGCCCCAGTGCAGGAAGGTCAGCTGCAGGCCCTGGCGCGCGGCCTCGAGGCTGGCGGGGGTGCCTTCCGGTGGGTTGAAGTAGTGGTCCAGCGGCTCGGAGGCGCCGAAGTACAGCAGCGAAATGCCGATGCCGGAGGAGAACAGCATGCCGGCCCAGGCGCCATAGCTGAAGTCGGGCTGGTCGTCCTTGCCGCCAAGCTTGAGCTTGCCGTAGTCGGAGAAGGCCAGGTAGACGACGAAGCACAGGTAACCGCAGATCACCAGCATGTAGTACCAGCCGAAGGTGCGCGTCAGCCATTTCTGGGCCACGCCCAGCACTTGGCCGGCGGTATCGGGTACGGCGATCAGCAAGGCAGTCAGAACAAGGATCATCAGCGCGGAGGTGAAGAACACCACGCGGTTGACCCGTACCCTCTCGGCGGGGGGTTTGGTAAGGGAGGCAGAACTCATTGCACGAATGCTCCGGGCAGTACGGCTGTGGAGGCTAATCAATCTTTTCCCGAGCAATTGGTGCAATAGCCCCACTGCTACAGGTGTTATAAAAGCACCCTGGAAACCGTGATCCCTGATCGAACGCTGCAAAAAAACAGACAGGTGGCCTGCAAGAAATGCCACGCCCTCGCGTGAGGTGCGCGCATTCGTCACAGAGCACCCCGCCCGCTCCAAGGGCCTGCCGCAGGCTCGTAAGCCATCGGCAGCATCTGCACTTCGCATCGAACTTGCCCGTCAACGCCTTGTATTCCGGGGGTTACGCGATTTCCTGGGGTGTCAATCCGTGCCTTCTCGATCGCTTGAAAAAGTGTCAATGGCACAAATTGTCGCAGAGCTTATTCTTTATTGATTGAACGTTCAATCAAAACAAAATAGACTGGCCTTCGCCGAGTCAGCCGCCCGTCGTCTGCTCGCAGGCCTGAGGAGATAGCAAGATGCCCAAGGTCGGTATGCAACCCATCCGCCGCCAGCAGTTGATCGAAGCCACGCTGCAAGCGGTCGATCAGGTCGGACTGGGGGACGCCAGCATTGCGCTGATTGCCCGTTTGGCCGGGGTGTCGAACGGCATCATCAGTCACTACTTTCGGGACAAGAACGGCCTGATCGCAGCGACGATGGGTTACATCATGAGCATGCTCAACGAAGGCGTGAGAGCGCGTCGTCAGGCACTGACCGATGACAGCCCGCGCGCCCACCTGAAAGTGATCATCGAGGGCAACTTCGATGCCAGCCAGGTGAATGGCCCGGCAATGAAAACCTGGTTGGCCTTCTGGGCTTCCAGCATGCACCAGCCCGATTTGCACAGGTTGCAGCGGATCAACGACCACCGCCTGTACTCCAACCTGTGTTGCCAGTTCCGCCGCGTCTTGCCGCTTTACCATGCACGCAAGGCAGCCCGCGGCCTGGCGGCCCTGATCGATGGCTTGTGGTTGCGTGGAGCGCTGTCGGGAGATGCCTTCGACACCGACCAGGCGATACGGATTGCTTACGAATACATGGATCTACAACTGGCTAAACAGCACACCCTGGCAACAGACGACCAGGCTGCTGAAACATCGCGCACGGCGCTTGCCAACTCGGCAGGAGCGTGACGCGCAAGCCAATCACACACTGCACTTGCGAGGACACTATGGCCCGTTTCGGAACGCAAAAACTCTACATTGATGGCGGTTACGTCGACGCTGGCACCGATGCCACCTTCGAAGCCATCAACCCGGCCACCGGCGAAGTCCTCGCCCACGTGCAGCGCGCCACCCAGGCTGACGTCGAAAAGGCCGTCGAAAGCGCCGAGCGCGGCCAGAAAGTCTGGGCTGCGATGACCGCCATGCAGCGTTCGCGCATCCTGCGCCGCGCCGTCGACATCCTGCGCGAGCGCAACGATGAGCTGGCCATGCTGGAAACCCTGGACACCGGCAAGTCGTACTCGGAAACCCGCTACGTCGACATCGTCACCGGCGCCGACGTGCTGGAATACTACGCAGGCCTGGTACCGGCCATCGAAGGCGAGCAGATCCCGCTGCGCGAAAGCTCCTTCGTCTACACCCGCCGCGAGCCGCTGGGCGTGACCGTGGGTATCGGCGCCTGGAACTACCCGATCCAGATCGCCCTGTGGAAATCCGCTCCGGCCCTGGCCGCCGGCAACGCGATGATCTTCAAGCCGTCGGAAGTCACTTCGCTGACCACCCTGAAACTGGCCGAGATCTACACCGAAGCCGGCCTGCCGGACGGCGTGTTCAACGTCCTGACCGGTAGCGGCCGCGAAGTCGGCACCTGGCTGACCGAGCACCCGCGCATCGAGAAGGTTTCCTTCACCGGCGGCACCACCACCGGCAAGAAGGTCATGGCCAGCGCCTCGAGCTCCTCGCTCAAGGAAGTGACCATGGAACTGGGCGGCAAGTCGCCGCTGATCATCTGCGCCGACGCCGACCTGGACAAGGCCGCCGACATCGCCATGATGGCCAACTTCTACAGCTCCGGCCAGGTCTGCACCAACGGCACTCGCGTGTTCATCCCGGCTGACATGAAGGCCGCCTTCGAAGCCAAGATCGCCGAGCGCGTCGCCCGCATCCGCGTCGGCAACCCGGAAGACGAGAACACCAACTTCGGCCCGCTGGTCAGCTTCCAGCACATGGAAAGCGTGCTCGGCTACATCGCCAAGGGTAAGGAAGAAGGTGCACGCGTACTGTGTGGCGGCGAGCGCCTGACCGCCGGTGATTTCGCCAACGGCGCCTTCGTGGCCCCGACCGTGTTCACCGACTGCAGCGACGACATGACCATCGTCAAGGAAGAAATCTTCGGCCCGGTGATGAGCATCCTCAGCTACGAAACCGAAGAAGAAGTGATCCGTCGTGCCAACGACACCGACTACGGCCTGGCCGCCGGTGTCTGCACCAACGACATCACCCGTGCCCACCGCATCATCCACAAGCTCGAAGCCGGTATCTGCTGGATCAACGCCTGGGGTGAATCGCCGGCCGAAATGCCGGTTGGCGGCTACAAGCAGTCGGGCGTCGGCCGTGAGAACGGCGTCAGCTCGCTGGCTCAATACACTCGCATCAAGTCGGTCCAGGTCGAGCTGGGCGGCTACAACTCGGTTTTCTAAACCCTGTCTAGCCACGCCCGTGCCTTTGCGCACGGGCGTTTGCGCTCCCTGATCACCGCCAACACGAGGGTACATTCATGTCCCAAGAATTCGATTACATCATCGTCGGTGCCGGTTCGGCCGGTAACACCCTGGCCACCCGCCTGACCGAAGACGCCGGCGTCACCGTACTGCTGCTCGAAGCCGGTGGCCCCGACTACCGCTTCGACTTCCGCACCCAGATGCCAGCCGCCCTGGCCTTCCCGCTGCAGGGCCGCCGCTACAACTGGGCCTACGAGACCGACCCGGAGCCGCACATGGACGGCCGCCGCATGGAATGTGGCCGCGGCAAGGGCCTGGGTGGCTCGTCGCTGATCAACGGCATGTGCTACATCCGCGGCAACGCCCTGGACTTCGACGGCTGGGCACAACTGCCAGGCCTGGAAGACTGGGCGTACCTGGACTGCCTGCCGTATTTCCGCAAGGCGGAAACCCGTGACATCGGCCCGAACGACTACCACGGCGGCGAAGGCCCGGTCAGCGTGACCACGCCCAAAGCCGGCAACAACCCGCTGTTCCACGCCATGGTCGAGGCCGGCGTGCAAGCGGGCTACCCGCGCACCGAAGACCTCAACGGCTACCAGCAGGAAGGCTTCGGCCCGATGGACCGTACCGTGACCAAGAACGGCCGCCGTTCGAGCACCGCCCGCGGTTACCTCGACCAGTCGAAAAAGCGCCCGAACCTGACCATCGTCACCCATGCCCTGAGCGACCGCGTGCTGTTCGACGGCAAGCGCGCCGTTGGCGTGACCTACCTGGTCGGCGACAGCGAAGAGCGCGTTGAAGCCCGTGCGCGCAAGGAAGTCATCGTCAGCTCCGGCGCCATCGCTTCGCCGCAGCTGCTGCAGCGCTCCGGCGTCGGCCCGCGCGCCCTGCTGGAAAGCCTCGACATCCCGGTGGTCCACGACCTGCCGGGCGTCGGCGAGAACCTGCAGGACCACCTGGAGCTGTACCTGCAGTACGCCTGCACCCAGCCGGTGTCGCTGTACCCTTCGCTGCTGTGGTGGAACCAGCCGGCCATCGGCGCCGAGTGGATGTTCAAGGGCACCGGCATCGGCGCCAGCAACCAGTTCGAGGCCGGTGGTTTCATCCGCACCCGCCCTGAGTTCGAATGGCCGAACATCCAGTACCACTTCCTGCCGGTAGCGATCAACTACAACGGCTCCAACGGCGTGAAGGAACACGGCTTCCAGGCGCACATGGGTTCGATGCGCTCGCCAAGCCGCGGCCGTATCCAGGCCAAGTCGAAAGACCCGCGCCAGCACCCGAGCATCCTGTTCAACTACATGGCCACCGAGCAGGACTGGCAGGAATTCCGCGACGGCATCCGCCTGACCCGCGAAATCATGGCCCAGCCGGCGCTGGACCCGTACCGCGGCCGCGAGATCAGCCCGGGCGAGCACGTGCAAACCGATGAAGAGTTGGACAAGTTCATCCGCGAGCACGCCGAAACCGCCTTCCACCCATCCTGCTCGTGCAAGATGGGCACCGATGACATGGCGGTGGTCGACAACGAAGGCCGCGTGCATGGCATGAAAGGCCTGCGTGTGGTCGATGCGTCGATCATGCCGATCATCATCACCGGCAACCTCAACGCCACCACGATCATGATCGCCGAGAAAATCTCGGACAAGATCCGTGGGCGCAAGCCGCTGGCACGCAGCACTGCCAAGTACTACGTGGCTAACGGTGCGCCGGTCAAAGGCAAGCCGATGCGTGAAGTGAAGCAGGGCTGACCTGCACCGGCCTCATCGCCGGCAAGCCGGCTCCCACATCAACCTGTGGGAGCCGGCTTGCCGGCGATGAGGCCCGCCCAGGCAACACCCGAAAAGGCACCCATCGCGGTGCCTTTTCTACATCTGCAGAAACGCTTTACAGCCTGCCAATTCATCAGGTTAGAATCAATTGGCACGCGACCTGCTAGTTCATTCTCGCAAGTCCCCTCCCCCCGCGATGTACCGGAGTACTGCCTTTGGATGCCAGCACCATCAACAGCCTGTTTCTGATCGGCGCATTGCTGGTGGGCGCAAGCATCCTGGTCAGCTCGCTGTCGTCGCGCCTGGGCATCCCTATCCTGGTCATCATCCTCGCGGTCGGCATGGTCGCCGGGGTCGATGGTGGCGGCATCATCTTCAACAACTACCCGACCGCCTACCTGGTGGGCAACCTGGCACTGGCGGTGATCCTGCTCGACGGCGGCCTGCGCACGCGTGTGGCGAGCTTTCGCGTGGCGCTGTGGCCGGCCCTGTCGCTGGCCACCGTGGGGGTGATGATCACCACCGCGCTGACCGGCCTGGTGGCGGCCTGGCTGTTCAACCTGAGCCTGATCCAGGGCCTGCTGATCGGCGCCATCGTCGGCTCGACCGACGCCGCGGCGGTGTTTTCGCTGCTCGGCGGCAAGGGCCTGAACGAGCGGGTGACCGCCACCCTGGAAATCGAGTCGGGCAGCAACGACCCGATGGCGGTGTTCCTCACCGTCACCCTGATCGACATGATCTCCAGCGGCCAGACCGGCCTGCACTGGAGCCTTCTGACCCACCTGCTGCGCGAGTTCGGCATCGGCGGCCTGCTGGGCCTGGGCGGTGGCTGGCTGATGCTGCAGCTGGTCAACCGCATCAACCTGGCCGGCGGCCTGTACCCGATCCTGGTGGTGGCCGGCGGGCTTGTGGTGTTCTCGCTGACCAACGCCCTGCACGGCAGCGGCTTCCTCGCCGTGTACCTGTGCGGCCTGGTGCTGGGCAACAAGCCGATCCGCAGCCGCCACGGCATCCTGCACATGCTCGATGGCATGGCCTGGCTTGCGCAGATCGGCATGTTCCTGGTGCTGGGGCTGCTGGTCACGCCCCACGACCTGCTGCCGATCGCCCTGCCGGCCCTGGGCCTGGCGCTGTGGATGATCCTGGTGGCGCGGCCGCTGTCGGTGGTCGCGGCGCTGCTGCCGTTCAAGGCCTTCCATGGCCGGGAAAAGGGCTTCATCTCCTGGGTTGGGCTGCGCGGCGCGGTGCCGATCATCCTCGCCGTGTTCCCGCTGATGGCCGGGCTGCCGGATGCCCAGCTGTTCTTCAACCTGGCGTTCTTCATCGTGCTGGTGTCGCTGCTGGTGCAGGGCACCAGCCTGCCGTGGATGGCCAAGCTGCTGAAGGTCACCGTGCCACCGGACCCGGCGCCGATCTCGCGCTCGGCGCTGGAGGTGCACGTCACCAGCGAGTGGGAGCTGTTCGTCTACCGCCTGGGCGCGGAAAAATGGTGCATTGGCGCTGCCCTGCGCGAGCTGAAGATGCCCGAAGGCACGCGCATCGCCGCGCTGTTTCGCAACGAGCAACTGCTGCACCCCTCGGGCAGTACCGTGCTGGAAGTTGGCGACATGCTCTGCGTGATCGGCCACGAACATAACCTGCCGGCCCTGGGCAAGCTGTTCAGCCAGGCGCCGCAACGCGGGCTGGACCTGCGCTTCTTCGGCGACTTCGTGCTCGAAGGCGATGCCGAACTGGGCGCGGTGGCCGCGCTTTATGGCCTCAAACTCGACGGCCTGGACGCGAAAATGCCGCTGGCGCAGTTCATCCGACAGAAGGTCGGAGGCGCGCCAGTAGTAGGTGACCAGGTCGAATGGCATGGCACGATCTGGACCGTCGCGACCATGGACGGGAACAAGATCCAGAAAGTCGGCGTCAGATTCCCCGAAGGAACGCGACCCGGACCAGGATTGTTCCTCTAAACTCCGATTTCGCCTGATCCACAAGTAGTCTGCCTATGTCCCTGCGCGTGTACCTTCGCACAGCCCTGCTCGGGCTGTGCCTGTCCCTTTCGTTCGCAGCTGGCGCGGCTGAAGCCCCGACCACTGCCAGCATCCAGAACAGCCTCGACAAGATCGCCGAGCGCAAGCTGCCCGAAGCCGACCAGAAAGCCCTGCAGCAGGTACTGGAGCAAACCCTCACGCTGCTGGCCAGCAAGGATGACAGCGAGCAGAAGCTTGCCGCGCTCAAGCAGCAACTGGCCGGCGCGCCGAAAGAAACCAGCGACAGCCAGAAGGAGCTGGCCCGGCTCAAGGAAGGCAAGCCGCAGCCGGTGGCCCAGCGCTATGCCAACCTCAGCGTGCCGCAGCTCGAGCAGATGCTCAGCGAGCGCAATACCCAGCAGGGCGAGCTGCAAAAGGCGCTGTCGGAAGCCAACAGCCTGATCATCAACTCGCAGACCCGTCCCGAGCGCGCCCAGGCCGAGATCAGCAATAACCAGATCCGCAGCCAGCAGATCAACAACATCCTCAAGAGCGGCAAGGACGGCGGCAAGGCGATCAACGCCGACCAGCGCAACCAGCTGGTGGCCGAGCTGGCCTCGCTCAACGCCCTGACCTTGCTGCGCCGCCAGGAGCTGGCCGGCAACGGCCTGCTGCAGGACTTGGGCAATGCCCGCCATGACCTGCTGATCGAGCGCGCCGCGCGCCTGGAGCAGGAAATTCAGGACCTGCAGACGCTGATCAACGAGAAGCGCCTGGCCCAGTCCCAGCAGACCGTCACCCAGCAGTCGATCGAGGCCCAGAAGGCCGGTGGCAGCTCGATACTGGCCAGCGAGAGCGCGGCCAACCTCAAGCTTTCCGACTACCTGCTCAAGAGCACCGACCGCCTCAACGAGCTGACCCAGCAGAACCTGCGCACCAAGCAGCAGCTCGACAGCCTGACCCAGGCCGACCAGGCCCTGGACGAGCAGATCAGCGTGCTCAAGGGCAGCCTGCTGCTGTCCAAGATCCTCTACAAGCAGAAGCAGGCCCTGCCACACCTGAAGGTCGACCGCGACCTGGCCGACCAGATCGCCGACATCCGCCTGTACCAGTTCGAGGTCAACCAGCAGCGCGAACAGATGAGCAGCCCGGTGACCTACGTCGACAAGCTGTTGGCCAACCAGCCCCAGGAAGACGTCACCCCGGCCCTGCGCAAGGCCCTGCTGGATGTGGCCATCACCCGCAGCGACCTGCTCGAACGGCTGAACCGCGAACTGTCGGCGCTGCTCAACGAGTCGATCACCCTGCAGCTCAACCAGAAGCAGCTGCTGGGCACCGCCCAGGGCCTGCGCACCACCCTCGACGAGCAGATGTTCTGGATCCCCAGCAACAAGCCGCTGGACTGGGACTGGCTGCGCTATGTGCCCGAGCGCTTCGCCGCCCAGGTCGCCGACCTGCCGTGGGGCTCGGGCATCAAGGAGCTGGCCGACGGCCTGAGCCAGCGCCCGCTGCTGTTCCTGCCCCTGCTGCTGGTGATCGGCGCCCTGCTGTGGCGGCGCAAGTACCTGTACCAGCGCCTGAGCAAGGTGCACCAGGACATCGGCCACTTCCGCCGCGACAGCCAGTGGCACACGCCCCAGGCCATCCTCATCAACATCCTCCTGGCGATGCCGGTGAGCCTGGGCCTGGCCCTGTGCAGCTACGCCCTGCAGATCGACGCCCGCGGGCAGAACGCCAACCTCGGCGCCGCGCTCTGGCAGCTGGCCCAGGCCTGGCTGGTGTTCTACACCGCCTACCGCATCCTCGCCCCTGGCGGCGTGGCGGAAATCCACTTCCGCTGGCACAAGCCGCAGGTCGAGTTCCTGCGTGGCTGGGTGCGCCGGCTGGGGACCGTGGTGCTGGCGCTGGTCGGCGTGGTGGCGGTGGCGGAGCACCAGCCTTCGGCGCTGGCCGACGACGTGCTGGGCATCGGCGTGGTGCTGACCTGCTATGCACTGATGGCCTGGCTGCTCAGCCGCCTGCTGTTGAGCAGCCCTGCGCACCGCGACACCTCGCTGTTTCGCAAGGCCGTCGGGGTGGCCTTCACCGCCTTGCCGATCGCCCTGTTCGTGGCGGTGTGCTTCGGCTACTACTACACCGCCCTGAAGCTCACCGACCGGCTGATCTACACCCTGTACCTGCTGCTGTTCTGGCTGGTGATCGAGGCCGCGTTCGTGCGTGGCCTGTCGGTGGCGGCGCGGCGCCTGGCCTACCAGCGTGCGCTGAGCAAGCGCGCGGCGGCCAAGGAAGGGCTCGATGGCGAGGTGATCAGCGAAGAGCCGACGCTGGACATCGAGCAGGTCAACCAGCAGTCGCTGCGCCTGATCCGCCTGGCCCTGCTCGGCGGCTTCATCGCCGGCCTGTACTGGGTGTGGTCGGACCTGATCTCGGTGTTCGCCTACCTCAACAACTTCACCCTCTACGAATACACCAGCGGCACCGGCAGCGCCGCCAGCATGGTGCCGATCAGCCTCGGCGACCTGCTCGGTGCGCTGGTGATCGTCGGCATCACCTTCGCCCTGGCGCGCAACTTGCCGGGCCTGCTCGAGGTGCTGGTGCTGTCGCGCCTGAACCTGGCCCAGGGCAGCGCCTATGCCACCACCACGTTGCTGTCGTACATCATCGTCGGGGTCGGCATCGTCAGCACCCTGTCGACCCTCGGGGTGAGCTGGGACAAGCTGCAGTGGCTGGTGGCGGCGCTGTCGGTGGGCCTGGGCTTCGGCATGCAGGAGATCTTCGCCAACTTCATCTCCGGCATCATGATCCTGTTCGAGCGCCCGGTGCGCATCGGCGACACCATCACCATCGGCAACCTGTCCGGCACGGTGAGCAAGATCCGCATCCGTGCCACCACCATCACCGACTTCGACCGCAAGGACATCATCGTCCCCAACAAGACCTTCATCACCGGCCAGCTGATCAACTGGTCGCTGACCGACACGGTCACCCGGGTGACGCTGAAGCTGGGCATCGACTACGGCTCGGACCTGGACCTGGTGCGCGACCTGCTGCTCAAGGGCGCCCACCAGAACCCGCGGGTGCTCAAGGACCCGGAGCCGATCGTGTACTTCCTCAATTTCGGCGAGAGCTCGCTGGACCACGAGCTGCGCATGCACGTGCGCGACCTGGGCGACCGCAACCCGACCCTGGACGAGATCAACCGCTACATCAACCGCGAGTTCAAGGCGCACGACATCAAGATTTCGGTGCGCCAGGTCGAGGTGTTCCTGATGGATGCCAAGGGCGGCAAGCAGCAGATGATTGCGCTGGAACAGCCCAAATCGGATGGCACTGCGCCCAGCTGAGTGGACTCCAAGGGGCATGACCGCCAGAATGCTGGCGAGGGCTGCGCCCTCGATCGCCGGCAAGCCGGCTCCCTGTGGGAGCCGGCTTGCCGGCGATGGGCCGCAAAGCGGCCCCATGACACCGTTCCCCAGGAGCAGCCCGTGAAAGCCCTCGACCAACTCACTTTCGACAACCGCTTCGCCCACCTGGGCGACGCGTTCTCCACCCAGGTGCTGCCCGACCCCATCGCCGACCCTCGCCTTGTCGTGGCCAGCGCGTCGGCCATGGCCCTGCTCGACCTCGACCCCGCGCAGGCCGAACTGCCGATCTTCGCCGAGCTGTTCAGCGGCCAGAAGCTCTGGGAACAAGCCGACCCGCGCGCCATGGTCTACTCCGGCCACCAGTTCGGCTCCTACAACCCACGCCTGGGCGATGGCCGCGGCCTGCTGCTGGCCGAAGTGCTCAACGACGCCGGCGAGCACTGGGACCTGCACCTCAAGGGCGCCGGCCAGACCCCGTACTCGCGCATGGGCGACGGCCGCGCCGTGCTGCGCTCGTCGATCCGCGAATTCCTCGCCTCCGAAGCCCTGCATGCCCTGGGCATCCCCAGCAGCCGGGCGCTGTGCGTGATCGGCTCGAGCACCCCGGTATGGCGCGAAACCCGCGAGAGCGCGGCCATGCTCACCCGCCTGGCCCAGAGCCACGTGCGTTTCGGCCATTTCGAGTACTTCTACTACACCAAGCAGCCGGAACAGCAGCGCGTGCTGATCGACCACGTGCTGGAGCAGCATTACCCCGAATGCCGCGAGGCCGAGCAGCCGTACCTGGCCATGTTCCGCACCATCGTCGAGCGCAACGCCGAGCTGATCGCCCGCTGGCAGGCCTATGGCTTCTGCCACGGGGTGATGAACACCGACAACATGTCGATCCTGGGCATCACCTTCGACTTCGGCCCCTTCGCCTTCCTCGACGACTTCGACGCCAACTTCATCTGCAACCATTCCGATGACCGCGGCCGCTACAGCTACGCCAACCAGGTACCGATCGGCCACTGGAACCTCAGCGCCCTTGCCCAGGCACTGACCACGGTGATCGAGGTGGAGCCGCTCAAGGAGGCCCTGGGGTTGTTCCTGCCGCTGTACCAGGCGCACTACCTGGACCTGATGCGCCGACGCCTGGGCCTGACCACGGCCGAAGACGGCGACATGGCCCTGGTCGAGCGCCTGCTGCAGCGCATGCAGAGCGGCGGCGTGGACTACAACCTGTTTTTCCGCAGGCTAGGCGACCAGCCCGTGGCTGCGGCCTTGAGCGTGGTACGCGACGACTTCATCGACCTTGCCGGGTTCGACGCCTGGGGCGCTGACTACCTCGCTCGCTGCGAGCGCGAAGCCGCCAATGCCGACGGGCGGCGCGCGCGCATGCATGCGGTGAACCCGCTGTACGTGCTGCGCAACTACCTGGCGCAGAAAGCCATCGAAGCGGCCGAGGCGGGGGACTACAGTGAAGTGCGGCGGCTGCACCAGGTGCTGAGCCGGCCGTTCGAAGAGCAAGAAGGGATGCAGGCCTATGCCGAGCGGCCGCCGGAGTGGGGCAAGCATCTGGAAATCAGCTGCTCTTCGTGAACCCGATCTGCTGTACCGGCCTCATCGCCGGCAAGCCGGCGCCTACGCAGGGCTCAGCTGCTATGGGGACTCTGTGGGAGCCGGCTTGCCGGCGATGAGGCCCGAACCAACACCACAAGGAATCGACATGACCGAACCGCTGCTGATCCCCTGCCCCCACTGCAACGGCCTCAACCGCCTGCCCGCCGAACGCCTGGGCGATGCACCCAAATGCGGCCGCTGCAAACAGGATGTACTGCTCGGCAAACCCTTCGACCTCAGCGAAAGCAGCTACGCCAGCCAGATCAAAGGCGACCTGCCGCTGCTGGTCGATGTCTGGGCCGACTGGTGCGGCCCCTGCAAATCCTTCGCCCCCACCTTCGAGCAGGCCGCCCGCCAGCTCAGCGGCCGCTGCCGCCTGGCCAAGCTCGACAGCGAAGCCAACCGCAACCTGGCCGGGCAACTGGGCATCCGCTCGATCCCCAGCCTGATCCTGTTCAGAAATGGCCGCGAAGTCAGCCGCCAGGCCGGGGCGTTGCCACTGCAGTCGTTGCTGGAGTGGCTGCGCAGCCAAGGGGTCTAGGCGTTCTCTTCCAGCAGCGCGTGCAACTCGACGAACTGCTGGGTCAGCTTGTGCCGCGGCTCCAGGTGAATCAGCGGCAAGCTGGCGTGGTGCGACTCGCGCATCTTCACCGAGCTGCCCAGGTACACCGGCAGCACCGGCAAGCCCTCGGCAAGCAGCTCGTCGAGCATCTGCTGGGGCAGGCTGGCGCGGGACTGGAACTGGTTGACCACGATGCCCTCGACCATCAGGTCTTCGTTGTGGTCATCCTTGAGCTCTTCGATTTCCGCCAGCAGGCCGTACAGGGCCTGGCGTGAAAAGCTGTCGCAATCGAAGGGAATCAGCACCCGATCAGCGGCGATCAACGCGGAAACCGCGTAGAAATTCAGCGCCGGCGGGGTATCGATGTAGATCCGCTCGTAATCCTCGTCCAGCTCGTCGAGCAGTTTGCGCAGCTTGTTGATCTTGTGCTTGGCCTCAAGCTTTGGCTGCAGGTCGGCCAGCTCCGCCGTGGCGGTGACCACGTGCAGGTTGTCGAACGGGGTTTCGTAGATATCGACCTTGTTCTTCTTGCTGAACGGCCCGCTGGACAGGCTCTGCTTGAAGAAATCGGCAATGCCCATGGGGATGTCGTCGCCCGTGAGCCCGGTCAGGTACTGAGTCGAGTTGGCCTGGGCATCCAGGTCGATCAGCAGGGTCCGATAGCCTTCGCTGGCGCTCACTGCCGCCAGGTTGCAAGCGATGCTCGACTTGCCCACGCCACCTTTCTGATTGAACACCACGCGCCGCATGAGAGACCTCCGTGTATCAACGAATGACCGAGTATGTGGCGGCGCGCCGGCAATGGCCAGCGGCAATTGCCGCACGCCTTCGGCAGCGCTACCCTGCCCCGCGCAAACCTTCGCCACACACCAGGATGATCGATGACGATGCCCCCGCACCCGCCTGTAACCTTTGGCCAGTCGCCGCTTGCGATCGAGGACGTCCTGGCCGTGGCCGAACGCCGCGCCCCCGTGCAGCTGCAGGATGACAGCGAATACCGCGCGTACATCGAGCGCGGCGCCCGCTTTCTCGACAGCCTGCTGGACAAGCAAGGGGTGATCTATGGCGTTACCACAGGCTACGGCGACTCGTGCGTGGTCGCGGTGCCGCTGGAGCATGTCGAAGCCCTGCCGCGCCACCTCTACACCTTCCACGGCTGCGGCCTCGGGCGCCTGCTCGATGCCAGCGCCACCCGCGCCGTGCTGGCTGCCCGCCTGCGTTCGCTGAGCCACGGGGTGTCGGGCGTGCGCCTGCTGTTGCTGGAGCGCCTGCGCGACTTTCTCGCCCACGACATCCTGCCGCTGATCCCCGAGGAAGGCTCGGTGGGCGCCAGCGGCGACCTGACCCCGCTGTCCTACGTCGCCGCTGCCCTGGCCGGTGAGCGCGAGGTGCTCTACCAGGGGGTACGCCGCAGCAGTGCCGAGGTGCACCGTGAACTGGGCTGGCAACCGCTGGTGCTGCGCCCCAAGGAAGCGCTGGCGCTGATGAACGGTACGGCGGTGATGACTGGCCTGGCCTGCCAGGCCTTCGCCCGCGCCGACTACCTGCTCAAGCTGGCCACGCGCATCACCGCCCTGAACGTGATCGGCCTGCAGGGCAACCCGGAACACTTCGACGAGCGGCTGTTCGCCGCCAAACCCCACCCAGGCCAGGCCCAGGTCGCCGCCTGGCTGCGCCAGGACCTGGCCATCGACGCCCCGCTGCCACCCCTGCACCGCCTGCAGGACCGCTACTCGCTGCGCTGCGCGCCGCATGTGCTGGGTGTGCTGGCCGACAGCCTGGGCTGGCTGCGCGGCTTCATCGAAACCGAGCTCAACAGCGCCAACGACAACCCGATCATCGACGGCGACGCCGAGCGCGTGCTGCACGGCGGGCATTTCTACGGCGGGCACATCGCCTTTGCCATGGACAGCCTGAAAACCCTGGTGGCCAACGTCGCCGACCTGCTCGACCGGCAGCTAGCGCTGCTGGTGGACGTGCGCTACAACCACGGCCTGCCGAGCAACCTGTCGGGGGCCGAGGCCGAGCGGGCGATGCTCAACCACGGCTTCAAGGCCGTGCAAATCGGCGCCAGCGCCTGGACTGCCGAAGCGCTCAAGCAGACCATGCCGGCCAGCGTGTTCTCGCGCTCCACCGAGTGCCACAACCAGGACAAGGTGAGCATGGGCACCATCGCCGCGCGGGACGCCCTGCGTGTGCTGGAGCTGACCGAGCAAGTCGCCGCCGCCACCTTGCTGGCAGCCAACCAGGCCGTGTGGCTACGCGGCCGCAAGGCTGGCAGCCGGCCGCTGCCACAACCGCTGGCGCAGATGCACGAAGCGTTGCTGGAAGACTTCGCCCCGGTGATCGAAGACCGCGCCCTGGAGCGCGAACTGCGCCTGTGCCTGCAGCGCATCGGCGAGCGGCACTGGCCGTTGCACCTCAGCTGACGCCGGACGTCGCATCCGTGACCAGTTCGGCGAAGGCCCTGGCCATCGCCGAACTGCCGCGCTCACGCTGCACCAGCCACACGACCGAAGTCGCACCCTGGTCGAGCAAGGTGCGATAGACCACGCCTTCGATGCGCATGCGCTGGAAGGAGGCTGGCAGCACCGACACCCCGAGGCCTGCGGACACCAACCCGATGATGGTCATCGCCTCGCCCGCTTCCTGGGCGAAGTGCGGGCTGAAGCCGGCTTGGCGCGCCAGGCTCAGCAGCTGCGCATGCAGCCCGCTACCATAGCTGCGCGGGAAGAACACGAAGGGCTCATGGGCCAGCGCGGCCATGTGCACGCCCTGCTCGGTGCCTTCGGCCAGCGGGTGCGAGGCATTGATCACCGCCACCAAGGGTTCGCGAAACAGCTCGGTGGCGACCAGGCCTTCGGGCAGCGGCATCGGCCGCATCAGGCCGATTTCGATGGACTCGTCGAACACCCCGTCGGCGACATCGCGGCTGCTCATTTCCTGAAGGTTCAGGTGCACGGCAGGGAAGCGCTGGCGAAACGCATGGATCGCCTTGGGGATCTTCGAGGTGAAGGGCGCCGACGAGGTGAAGCCGATCTTCATCTCGCCCAACTCGCCCAGCTGCGCGCGGCGTGCCACGTCGGCGGCCTTCTCGACCTGCGCCAGCACCTGCCGCGCCTCGTCGAGAAACAGCCGGCCGGCCTCGCTGAGCTCGACCCGACGATTGGTACGCTCGAACAAGCGCGCCCCCAGCTCCTGCTCCAGGGCCTGGATCTGCTGGCTCAGTGGCGGCTGGGAGATGCCCAGTTGCTGGGCTGCGCGGCCAAAGTGCAGCTCTTCGGCCACGGCGATGAAGTAACGCAAATGGCGCAGTTCCATGATCAGCTCCGAGTAGGTCGCAAAACCTCTTAAATAGGTCGAACAATATATTGGATCTAATCATTAGCCAGCTATATGCTTTTTTTCATTGCGCCAGAGGTACCCGCCCGTGAAAACTGCTGTAGCCCCCCTTCCCGCCGACCCCGAACCTGCCCCGCTGAACGATATCTGGATCGAAAAAGGCACCCCTGCCTTCCTCAAGACCGTGCTGGCCCTGTTCAGCGGCGGCTTCGCCACCTTCGCCCTGCTGTACTGCGTACAGCCGATGATGCCGTTGTTGTCCCAGGAATATTCGATCAATGCCGCGCAAAGCAGCCTGGTGCTGTCGGTTTCCACCGCCATGCTGGCGTTCGGGCTGCTGATCACCGGGCCGATCTCCGACCGCGTCGGGCGCAAGCCGGTGATGGTGTTTGCCCTGCTTTGCGCGGCGCTGTCGACCATGGTCAGCGCGGTCATGCCGAGCTGGGAATGGGTGCTGGCCACGCGGGCGCTGGTGGGCCTGTCGCTCAGCGGCCTGGCCGCCGTGGCGATGACGTACCTGAGCGAAGAGATTCACCCGCAGCACATCGGCCTGGCCATGGGGCTGTACATCGGCGGCAACGCCATCGGCGGCATGAGCGGGCGGCTGATCACCGGCGTGCTGATCGACTTCGTCAGCTGGCACACGGCAATGCTGATCATCGGCGGCCTGGCCCTGGTGGCGGCGCTGGTGTTCTGGAAGGTGCTGCCGGAGTCGCGCAACTTCCGCACCCAGTCGCTCAAACCACGCAACCTGCTCGATGGCTTCGTCATGCACTTCAAGGATGCCGGCCTGCCCTGGCTGTTCCTCGAAGCCTTCCTGCTGATGGGCGCCTTCGTCACCTTGTTCAACTACATCGGCTACCGGTTGCTGGCGGGGCCCTACCACATGAACCAGGCGCTGGTTGGCCTGCTGTCGGTGGTGTACCTGTCGGGCATCTACAGTTCGGCGCAGGTCGGTGCCCTGGCCGACAAGCTGGGCCGGCGCAAGGTGTTCTGGGCCAGTATCGTGGTGATGGCGGGTGGTTTGCTGGTGACCTTGGCTTCGCCGCTGGTGCTGATCATTCTCGGCATGCTGGTGTTCACCTTCGGCTTCTTTGGCGCGCACTCGGTGGCCAGCAGCTGGATTGGCCGGCGGGCGCTGAAGGCCAAGGGGCAGGCGTCATCGCTGTACCTGTTCTGTTATTACGCGGGGTCGAGCGTTGCGGGTACGGCGGGCGGGGTGTTCTGGCACCACTGGGGCTGGAACGGCATCGGGCTGTTCATCGGCAGCTTGCTGGCGGTGGCGTTGGGCGTGGCGCTGCACCTGAGCAGGCTGGAGCCCAAGAAGGCTTGAGCCTTGGGGCTGCCTTGCGGCCCATCGCCGGCAAGCCGGCTCCCACACAGTTCACTGCTGACTTTGTGGGAGCCGGCTTGCCGGCGATGGGGCCTTTGGATCAGTTCACGATCTCGACGATATCCACATCCACTTCACGGCTCATCAGGTGCTTTTCCACCTCGCCGGTCAGTTTCACCTTGGTCTTCTCGTTGAATGGCGTCGGCGGAAGGTCTTCGTTGTCGATCTCGACCGTGATGGTGCCGGTGTTGTCCTTGAACTCGTACTTGTCGTCGTTGTTGATCTTCTTGGTCACGTAGCCCTGCAGCACCACCGGCGTGTCGTCAGCGGCATCCTTGGCGGCGGAAACGGTGGTCACCGGTTGTGCACCTGGGCCTGTGTAGCCAGCGGCCAGGGCAGCAGTGCTGAACAGCGGGGCGAGGATCAGGGCAAAGTAGCGGGCTTTCATGAGGATCGGGTCCTGTTTCGGTTTCGATGGGCCCAGATTACCGACGATCGCTGAATTGAAACTTAATGCAAAAAAAACCCGGCGCCAGGCCGGGTTTCTTGTAGCTGCCATCAGATCACTGATGGTACTGCGCCGACAGCTCGTGCACAGCGTTGATGAACACGCCGGCATGCTCCGGGTCGACTTCCGGGGTGATGCCATGGCCCAGGTTGAACACATGGCCCGAGCCCTTGCCGTAGCTGGCGAGGATACGTGCGACTTCCTGGCGGATGGCCTCTGGCTTGGCGTACAGCACGGTGGGGTCCATGTTGCCTTGCAGCGCGACCTTGTCGCCGACACGGCGGCGGGCATCGCCGATTTCGCAGGTCCAGTCCAGGCCCAGGGCATCGGCGCCGGCTTCGGCGATGCTTTCCAGCCACAGGCCGCCGTTCTTGGTGAACAGGATCACCGGCACCTTGCGGCCTTCGTGCTCGCGGATCAGGCCGCTGACGATCTTGCGCATGTAGGCCAGGGAGAATTCCTGGTACGCCGCCGCCGAAAGGTTGCCGCCCCAGGTGTCGAAGATCTGCACGGCCTGGGCACCGGCGAGGATCTGGCCGTTGAGGTAGCTGGTGACCGACTGCGCCAGCTTGTCCAGCAGCAGGTGCAGGGCTTGCGGGTTGTCGTAGGCCATCGCCTTGGTCTTGCGGAAGTCCTTCGACGAGCCGCCTTCGACCATGTAGGTGGCCAGGGTCCATGGGCTGCCGGAGAAGCCGATCAGCGGCACGCGGCCATTGAGCTCGCGGCGGATGGTGCTGACCGCGTCCATCACGTAGCCCAGGTCTTTCTGCGGATCAGGGATCGGCAGTGCCTCGATGTCGGCGGGGGTGCTGATGACCTTCTTGAAACGTGGGCCTTCGCCGGTTTCGAAGTACAGGCCAAGGCCCATGGCATCAGGGATGGTGAGGATGTCCGAGAACAGGATCGCCGCGTCCAGCGGGTAGCGGTCCAGCGGCTGCAGGGTGACCTCGCAGGCGAACTGCGGGTTCATGCACAGGCTCATGAAGTCGCCGGCCTTGGCGCGGCTGGCGCGGTATTCCGGGAGGTAGCGGCCAGCCTGGCGCATCATCCACACCGGGGTGACGTCTACAGGTTGCTTGAGCAGTGCACGCAGGAAACGATCGTTCTTCAGGGCAGTCATGTCGGCATCCGGCAAAAAAGTGCGGGCATTTTCTCAGACGCCAGCGCAAAAGGCACGGATGAGACCATGCGTTTTGTCTATTGAGTGCCTTGGATCAAGCGATTTTGTATACAAAACTGCCCTGGGGCTGCTTTGCAGCCCTTTCGCGACACAAGGCCGCTCCTACAGTATTGCGCTAATCCAGTAGGAGCGGCCTTGTGTCGCGAAAGGGCCGCAAAGCGGCCCCAGGATCCATCAGACTTCCAGATAGTCCAGGATGCCTTCGGCCGCAGTACGGCCTTCGAAAATGGCAGTCACCACCAGGTCCGAACCGCGCACCATGTCGCCACCGGCAAACACTTTCGGGTTGCTGGTCTGGTGCTTGAACTTGCCCTTCTCCGGCGCCACCACGCGGCCCTGGCTGTCCATCTGGATGCCATGCTGCTCGAACCACGGCGCAGGGCTTGGGCGGAAGCCGAAGGCGATCACCACGGCATCGGCCGGCAGGATCTCCTCGGAGCCGGGGATCGGCTCGGGGCTGCGGCGGCCACGGGCATCCGGCTCGCCCAGACGCGTCTCGACCACTTTCACGCCTTCGACCTTGTCCTCACCGACGATGGCGATCGGCTGGCGGTTGTAGAGGAACTTCACGCCCTCTTCCTTGGCGTTCTTCACCTCTTTGCGCGAGCCCGGCATATTCGCCTCGTCGCGGCGATAGGCGCAGGTCACCGAGCTTGCGCCCTGGCGGATCGAGGTGCGGTTGCAGTCCATCGCGGTGTCGCCACCGCCCAGTACCACCACCTTCTTGCCCTGCATGTCGACGAAGTCTTCCGGCGCCTTTTCGAAGCCCAGGTTGCGGTTGACGTTGGCGATCAGGAAGTCCAGCGCGTCATGCACGCCCGGCAGGTCCTCGCCCGGGAAACCACCCTTCATGTAGGTGTAGGTGCCCATGCCCATGAACACTGCGTCGTACTCGCCGAGCAACTGTTCCAGGGTGATGTCCTTGCCCACCTCGGTGTTCAGGCGGAACTCGATGCCCATGCCGGTGAAGACTTCGCGGCGGTTGCTCAGCACGGTCTTTTCCAGCTTGAACTCGGGGATGCCGAAGGTCAGCAGGCCACCGATCTCGGGGTTGCGGTCGAACACCACCGGGGTCACGCCGGCGCGCACCAGCACGTCGGCACAGCCCAGGCCCGCAGGGCCGGCACCGATGATTGCCACACGCTTGCCGGTCGGCTTGACCTTGGACATGTCCGGGCGCCAGCCCATGGCGAACGCGGTGTCGGTGATGTACTTCTCCACCGAGCCGATGGTGACCGCGCCGAAACCGTCGTTCAGGGTGCAGGCACCCTCGCACAGACGGTCCTGCGGGCACACGCGGCCGCACACTTCCGGCAAGGTATTGGTCTGGTGCGACAGCTCCGCGGCCGCCAGGATGTTGCCTTCGGAAACCAGCTTCAACCAGTTGGGGATGAAGTTGTGCACCGGGCACTTCCATTCGCAGTACGGGTTACCGCAACCCAGGCAACGGTGCGCCTGCTCCACGGACTGCTGCGGCTTGAAGGGCTCGTAGATTTCCACGAACTCTTTCTTGCGCTGGCGCAGGAGCTTCTTCTTCGGGTCCTTGCGGCCCACTTCGATGAACTGGAAGTCGTTGTTCAGACGTTCAGCCATTTTTCAAAACCTCTTTACCGCAGTTGCCAGCCTCGGGCTGCAAGCTGCAAGACGATCACTTGAGCACGACGGGCCCCGCGCACGGGGCCGTCACTTGCAGCTGTTGTTACTGCGGGTTGGCGCGGGTGCTGGACAGCAGTTGCTTGAGGTTGGCCGCCTTCGGCTTGACCAGCCAGAAGCGCCGCACGTAGTCGTCCAGGTTCTCCGAGAGCTCACGCCCCCACTCGCTGCCAGTCTCTTCCACGTACTCGGCAAGGACCCGCGCCAGGTGGCTGCGGTAGGCCTCCATCGCCTCACCACTGATGCGCTGGATTTCCACCAGCTCGTGGTTGAGTTTGTCGACGAAGGTGTTGTCCATGTCGAGCACGTAGGCGAAGCCGCCAGTCATGCCAGAACCGAAGTTGTAACCGGTCTTGCCCAGGACGCAGACAAAGCCGCCGGTCATGTATTCACAGCAGTGATCGCCAGTGCCCTCGACGATGGCGTGGGCGCCGGAGTTACGCACCGCGAAGCGCTCGCCCGCGGTACCGGCGGCGAACAGCTTGCCGCCGGTGGCGCCATACAGGCAGGTGTTGCCGACGATGGCGCTGAGCTGGGTTTTGAACGGACTGCCGGCAGGCGGCACGATGGTGACCTTGCCACCGGTCATGCCCTTGCCGACGTAGTCGTTGGCATCGCCTTCCAGGTGCAGGTTCAGGCCACCGGCGTTCCACACGCCGAAGCTCTGGCCCGCGGTGCCCTTGAAGCGGAAGGTGATCGGCTTGTCGGCCATGCCCTGGTTGCCATACAGCTTGGCGATTTCACCAGAGATGCGCGCGCCGATGGAGCGGTCGCAGTTGCAGATGTCGAGCGTGAACTCGCCACCGGCCTGGTCGCGGATCGCCGGCAGGGCCATGTCGACCATCTTCTCGGCCAGCTCGCCCTTGTCGAACGGCGGGTTCTTGTCGACTTCGCAGAATTGCGGCTTGTCGGCCGGAATGTGCGAGCTGCCCAGCAGCGGCGTCAGGTCCAGGTGGTGCTGGCGCTCGGTGTCGCCCGGCAGCACGTCGAGCAGGTCGGTGCGGCCGATCAGCTCGCCGAGGCTGCGCACGCCCAGCTTGGCCAACCACTCACGGGTCTCTTCGGCGACGAAGGTGAAGAAGTTGATCACCATGTCGACGGTGCCGATGTAGTGGTCCTTGCGCAGCTTGTCGTTCTGCGTGGCCACGCCGGTGGCGCAGTTGTTCAGGTGGCAGATGCGCAGGTACTTGCAGCCCAGGGCGATCATCGGCGCGGTGCCGAAGCCGAAGCTCTCGGCGCCGAGGATGGCCGCCTTGACCACGTCGAGGCCGGTTTTCAGGCCGCCGTCGGTCTGTACCCGCACCTTGCCGCGCAGGTCGTTGCCGCGCAGGGTCTGGTGGGTTTCGGCCAGGCCCAGTTCCCACGGGGCGCCGGCGTACTTGATCGAGGTCAGCGGCGAAGCGCCGGTGCCGCCGTCGTAGCCGGAAATGGTGATCAGGTCGGCATAGGCCTTGGCCACGCCCGCGGCGATGGTGCCAACGCCCGCTTCGGCGACCAGCTTGACCGAGACCAGGGCCTGCGGGTTGACCTGCTTGAGGTCGTAGATCAGCTGCGCCAGGTCTTCGATCGAGTAGATGTCATGGTGCGGCGGTGGCGAGATCAGGGTCACGCCCGGTACCGCATAGCGCAGCTTGGCGATCAGGCCATTGACCTTGCCGCCTGGCAACTGGCCGCCTTCGCCGGGCTTGGCGCCCTGGGCAACCTTGATCTGCAGCACTTCGGCGTTGACCAGGTATTCCGGGGTCACGCCAAAGCGGCCGGTGGCCACCTGCTTGATCTTGGAGCTGCGCACGGTGCCGTAGCGCGCCGGGTCTTCACCGCCCTCGCCGGAGTTGGAGCGCGCACCCAGGCGGTTCATGGCCTCGGCCAGGGCCTCGTGGGCTTCCGGCGACAGGGCGCCGAGCGAGATACCGGCCGAGTCGAAGCGCTTGAGGATCGCTTCCAGCGGCTCGACTTCATCCAGCGCCAGGGCCTGATCGGCCACTTTCACCTTCAGCAGGTCGCGGATCATCGACACCGGGCGCTGGTCGACCAGCGTGGTGTATTCCTTGAACTTGGCGTAGTCGCCCTGCTGCACAGCAGCCTGCAGGGTGTTGACCACGTCCGGGTTGTAGGCGTGGTACTCGCCGCCGTGGACGAACTTCAGCAGGCCGCCTTGCTGGATCGGCTTGCGCGCGCTCCAGGCTTCGGCCGCCAGCAACTTCTGGTCGCCTTCCAGGTCGACGAAACGCGCACCCTTGATGCGGCTGGGCACGCCCTTGAAGCTCAGGCCGACCACTTCTTCGGCCAGGCCCACGGCTTCGAACAGCTGCGCGCCACGGTACGAGGCGATGGTGGAGATGCCCATCTTCGACAGGATCTTCAGCAGGCCCTTGGAGATGCCCTTGCGGTAGTACTTGAACACTTCGTCCAGATCGCCCAGCACTTCGCCGGTGCGGATCAGGTCGGCCAGCACTTCGTAGGCCAGGTACGGGTACACGGCCGAGGCGCCGAAGCCCAGCAGCACGGCGAAGTGGTGCGGGTCGCGGGCGGTGGCGGTTTCCACCAGGATGTTGCTGTCGCAACGCAGGCCCTGCTCGGTCAGGCGGTGGTGTACCGCACCCACGGCCAGCGAGGCGTGCACCGGCAGCTTGCCCGGGGCGATGTAGCGGTCGCTCAGCACCAGCTGGGTCTTGCCGCTGCGTACCGCTTCCTCGGCCTGGTCGGCGATGTTGCGGATGGCCGCTTCAAGGCCGACGCCCTCTTCATAGTTGAGGTCGATCAGGTGACGATCGAAGCCTTCGCGCTCCAGGTTCATCAGCGAGCGCCACTTGGCGGGCGAGATGACCGGCGAGCGGAGGATCACCCGCGAGGCATGCTCGGGGGATTCCTGGAAGATGTTGCGCTCGGCGCCCAGGCAGATCTCCAACGACATGACGATCGCTTCGCGCAGCGGGTCGATCGGCGGGTTGGTGACCTGGGCGAACTGCTGGCGGAAGAAGTCGTAAGGCGAGCGCACGCGCTGCGACAGCACTGCCATCGGCGTGTCGTCACCCATCGAGCCGACCGCTTCCTGGCCCTGCTCGCCGAGCGGGCGCAGCACCTGGTCACGCTCCTCGAAGGTGACCTGGAACATCTTCATGTATTGCTTGAGCTGGTCGGCGTCGTAGCTGGCCGCGCCCTGGTCGTCGGTCAGCGTTGCCTGGATGCGCAGGGCGTGCTGACGCAGCCAGCGCTTGTACGGGTGGCGCGACTTGAGGCGGTCATCGATGGCATCGGTGTCGAGGATCTGGCCGGTCTCGGTGTCGACGGCGAAGATCTGGCCCGGGCCGACGCGGCCCTTGGCCAATACGTCCTCGGGCTTGTAGTCCCACACGCCGATTTCCGACGCCAGGGTGATGTAGCCGTTCTTGGTGGTGACCCAGCGCGCCGGGCGCAGGCCGTTGCGGTCGAGCAGGCACACCGCGTGGCGACCTTCGGTCATGACGATCCCGGCCGGGCCGTCCCACGGCTCCATGTGCATGGAGTTGTATTCGTAGAAGGCGCGCAGGTCGGCGTCCATGGTTTCGACGTTCTGCCAGGCTGGCGGTACCAGCATGCGCACGCCGCGGAACAGGTCGATGCCGCCGGTGACCATCAGCTCCAGCATGTTGTCCATGCTCGAGGAGTCGGAACCGACGCGGTTGACCAGCGGGCCGAGCTCTTCGAGGTCGGGGATCAGGTCGTTGGCGAACTTGGTGCGACGGGCCATGGCCCAGTTGCGGTTGCCGGTGATGGTGTTGATCTCGCCGTTGTGGGCGAGGAAGCGGAACGGCTGCGCCAGCGGCCATTTCGGCAGGGTGTTGGTGGAGAAGCGCTGGTGGAACACGCAGATCGCGGTTTGCAGGCGCTCGTCACCCAGGTCTGGAAAGAAGGCCGCGAGGTCGCGCGGCATCATCAGGCCTTTATAGATGATGGTCTTGTGCGAAAAGCTGCAGATGTAGTGGTCGGCGTCGTGGGCATTGGCCACGGACGAGCGGCGACGGGCACTGAACAGCTTGATGGCGAATTCCTGATCGCTCAGGCCTTCACCGCCGATGAACACCTGCTCGATCTGCGGCAGGCGCTCCAGGGCCAGGCGGCCCAGCACGCTGGTGTCGATCGGGACTTTGCGCCAGCCCACCAGCTTGAGGCCGGCGGCGAGGATTTCGCGGTCCATGTTGGCCCGCGCGGCTTCGGCTTTTACCGGGTCCTGGTTGAAGAACACCATACCGACGGCGTACTGCTTGGGCAGCTCGACGGCGAAGTGCTCCTGGGCCACGGCCCGCAGGAATTGATCGGGCTTCTGCATGAGCAGACCGCAACCGTCACCGGTCTTGCCGTCGGCGTTGATGCCGCCGCGGTGGGTCATGCAGGTCAGCGCCTGCATGGCGGTTTGCAGAAGGTGGTGGCTCGGTTCGCCCGTCATATGGGCGATCAGGCCAAAGCCACAGTTGTCCTTGAATTCTTCGGGATGGTACAGACCTGTTTTCATAGACACTTTCTCACCAGGTTCACCTCTCAACGGAGGTAAATCTCTTTTTAGTACAACCACTTACCATCCACGCCGATCAAATGCCAGCTTTTTTGCGGTGGCCATGGAAAACCATTGTTGCACAGCGACAGCGATACTCACAAATTTTCATGTCTCACCATTGAAAATTTATGTCGCATTTTTGAATGTTTTTGCGCCATGCGCCGTGATAGCGGCTCGGCTCGAGTCTGAAGCGTTTCAGCCATGACTGCAAGGTAGGCTTGTGGCCGGCAGTCTGGGACAGAAAAGCCTGCCGCGCTCGGGCGCAGCAGGCTAGACGAAAGTCAGTAATCGCTCAGCAACTGGGCGGCGGGGTGGTGCCGCCCGGAAGGTATCAGCGGGCCGAAGCCAGCTCTTGTTGGACGCTGGCGACGGTACGTGGCCAAGGTTTACCAGCCTGGACCTTCGCTGGCAAGTTCTTGATTGCAGCTACCGCAGCGTCGCGGTTGGCGAAGCTGCCATAGGTGACCACGTACAGCGGCTTGCCCTGCAGGTTTTTCTTGAAGTAGCGATAGTCGCCACCCTGCGCCTTGACGAAGGCCTGGGCCGACGCCTCGGAGCTGGTGCCGAGGATCTGCACCACGTAGTTGCCCGGTTTCTGGCCTGCGTACCAGCCGCCACCGGTGTTGCCGGCTGCTGGTTTCTCGGCAGGCTTGGCGGCGGGTTTGGCCGTGGCGACCTGGGTCGGTGCCGGGGCCGGCTTGGCAGGAGCAACCGGCTTGGCGGGCTGAGTTGCGACAGGCTTGGGCGCAGGCGCTACCGGCTGCGACGGGGTAGCCTGGGCCATGGTCGGGGCAGGGCCGGCGGCCATGCCTTGCGGCGGCGCGGTGGTGGTCACGGTCGGCGGCGGGTTGCCTGGCTGCAGCGCAGTATTGTCGGCCGGGCCGCCCTCCTCGCCATCACCCATGCCTGCGGCCTGGGCCAGCGGCTCGCGCATCACCGGCTGCGACTGGCCAACCAGCGGCAGCGGCATCGGCTGCGAGGAGCCGGAGAATTCAATGGCCGGGTTGCCGCCGTTCGACTTGCCGTCACCCAAAGGCAGCTGGGCCTGGGCCGCAGGCGCTTCGGCAGGGGCCTTGTCGCCTTTCTTGGGCATGAGCACCGCGGCAGCAACGGCCACCACGACGACAGCAGACAGCGCGAGCACGTGTTTTTTAGGCATCTTGAACCCCATGGTTGGTCGCTTGGCCGTGGTGCGGCTGGCGATCATGGCTTCGATCAAAGTATCGCGGGCGACCTGGTTGATGTTGCCAGGCCAACCGTCGGAGTTTTCATGGATATCGACGAGCTGCTCACGGCTGAACACCTCGATGCCCCGGCCGGCACCTTCCAGGCGCTGCTCCAGGTACTCGCGGGTCTCTTCCTCGCTGTAGGGGGCGAGCTCGATGACGTGGAAGCGTTCCTCCTCGACATGGATCTCCTCCAACCCGGCAATCAGCGACGGCTCACCGAACAGGAACACGTGCGGGCGCCCTTCCGAGACACCTGCCGCCAGTTCCAGCAACGCTTGGAGTGCCGACTCGTCAAGTTGTTCCGCATCGTCCACCAGCAAATAGACTTCCTGCCCGGTCAAGGCCAACTGCACGACCTTGGACAGAATCGCCTGAACTTCGGGCTGGGCGACTTCCAGCGACTGGGCCACCTGGCCCAACACGCTGGCCGCATCGCTGGCGCCGCGGGCCGATACCACCACGCTGAGCACCGACTGCTTGTTGGTGCTCGCCACCAGGGCCTGGCGCAGCAGGGTCTTGCCGCTGCCTACCGGGCCTGTGACCACCAGCATCAACTGGCTGTAACGGGCCAGGTGATGCAGCTGGCCGAGCACAGGCTTGCGCTGGGCAGGGAAGAACTTGAAGCCGGGCACACGCGGCGCGAACGGATCGTGGCTCAACTGATAGTGGTCGAGAAACGCCTCATCGGCATGCAAACTGGTCATTGCGCTGTCACAACCTCAAAGCTGGGCCACGATCGCGCGGTAGTCCGCCGACAGCGTGGCCTGAAGAATCTCTTTCGGATAGTCGTCGGTAATCACGGCCTCGCCGAGCTGGCGCAACAGCACCAGCCGCAGGCGACCATCGAGTACCTTCTTGTCGACCGCCATATGCTCCATGAAATGCGCCGGGGTCATTTCCTGTGGTGGCACCACCGGCAAACCTGCGTCCTGCAGCAGGCGGATTGCTCGATCACGCGCGGGCTGGTCGATCCAGCCCAGGCGCATGGACATCTCCAGGGCCATCACCGTGCCCGCTGCCACGGCTTCGCCGTGCAACCAGACACCGTAGCCCATGTGCGTTTCGATGGCATGCCCGAAGGTATGCCCAAGGTTCAGGGTCGCCCGCACGCCGGATTCGCGCTCGTCGGCGCCCACCACGGCAGCCTTGGCCGCGCACGAGCGACGGATCGCCTCGGTCAGTGCCAGAGGATCGAGGGCGCGCAGGGCCTGCATGTTGGCTTCGAGCCAGCCGAGGAAGGGCTCGTCGCAGATCAGGCCGTACTTGATCACTTCGGCCAGGCCCGCCGACAGCTCGCGTTCGGGCAGGGTCTTGAGGCTGGTGGTGTCGATCAGCACCGCATTGGGCTGGTAGAACGCACCGACCATGTTCTTGCCCAGCGGGTGGTTGATGCCGGTCTTGCCGCCCACCGAAGAGTCGACCTGGGACAACAGGGTGGTGGGCACCTGGATGAAGTCGACGCCACGCTGGTAGCAGGCCGCAGCGAAGCCGGCCATGTCGCCGATCACGCCGCCGCCCAGGGCGATCACGGTGGTGCGGCGGTCATGCCGTGCGGTGAGCAGGCCGTCGAAGATCAGTTGCAGGGTCTGCCAGTTCTTGTGGGCTTCGCCATCGGGGAGAATCACCGGCAGCACCGAATAGGCGCCGAGGGTCTTGCTCAGGCGTTCGAGATACAGAGGCGCGACGGTTTCATTGGAAACGATGGCCACCTGCCGCCCGGCGATGTGCGGCGCCAGCAGTTCAGGTTGGTCCAGCAGGCCTTCGCCAATGTAGATCGGGTAGCTGCGCTCGCCCAGGTCGACCTTTAGTGTCTGCATGTATCCCCACAATGTACTTGGGCGCGGTGTCGGCTGAGCGACCCACGCGGTAACGTTGAACCTCGCCTCGGCGCTGGCCGAGAATAGTCCCGGCTTACCGGGGCGGCAACTGCTGCAAGCGCTCGAGAATGTCGAGCACCACCATGCGCGGCGGCCGTTCGTCGGTTTCCACCACCAGGTCGGCGATCTCACGGTAGAGCGGGTCGCGTGTTTCCAGCAGGGCGCGCAGGGTCGCCTCCGGGTTGGCGGTGCGCAGCAACGGCCGGTTGCGATCGCGCGCGGTACGCCCGACCTGCTGTTCTACCGACGCGTGCAGGTAGATCACCCGCCCGCCAGCGTGCAGCGCCTGGCGGTTTTCCGCACGCATGACCGCGCCACCACCGGTGGCCACGACCACGCCATCGAGCGCGCAGAGCTCGGCGATCATCGCCTGCTCACGGTCACGGAAGCCCGGTTCGCCTTCTCTATCGAAGATCCACGGGATGTTGGCGCCGGTACGCAGTTCGATTTCCTTGTCGGAATCTTTGAACAGCAGACGCAGCTCTTTGGCCAACAGGCGCCCGATGGTGCTCTTTCCAGCGCCCATGGGCCCTACAAGTATCAAATTTCGCACAGAATCAACGACTCACAGCAATCGCCTGGTCACTCATGATACGCGGAGTCAGGAAGACCAGCAGCTCGGATTTTTTCTCTTGTAATGCATCGCGTCGAAACAGCCGCCCAACATACGGCAGATCGCCAAAAAATGGCACCTTGTCGACCACATTGTTTTGCGTGGTCGAATACACCCCGCCAATGACGATGGTTTCACCGTCGGCCACTCGCACCTTGGCATTGACCTCGTTCTTGCGGATCGGCGGCACATCGTTCAAGGCGTTGACGAAGTCTGGCTCATCCTTGGTCACCCTGACCGCCATGATGACCTTGCCGTCCGGGGTGATCTGCGGAGTGACTTCGAGCGACAGCGAGGCCTCCCTGAACGAAACCGAGGTGGCGCCATTTCTGCTGGTCTCCTGGTAAGGCACCTCGGTGCCCTTGATGATCCGGGCCGTTTCCTTGTCTGCAGTGACCACCTTGGGCTGGGAGATGATCTCGCCATTGCCGCTCTTTTCCATGGCGCTGAGCTCAAGGTCGAGCAACACGTCACCACGCAGCAGGCCCAGCCCCACCGCCGAGCCGGGCCGCTCCACGCCCAGGTCGACGAACACATCCTTGCCCACCCGCGCGACCTCCTCATGCAAGGCGCCACCCCAGCGCACACCCAGGCTTTTTTCATAGTCGACATTGGCCTCGACGATACGCGCCTCGATCACCACCTGGCGCACCGGCACATCCAGTTGTGCCACCAACCGCCGCAACTCGGCCAGGCGCTCTTCGGGCTGGTGCGCCACCAACGTATTGGTGCGCGCATCCACGCTGAGGCTGCCGCGCCCGGTAAGAATGCCGTCGTCGGCCAGCGTTGCCTGCAGCAGTTCGGCAAGCTCGGCAGCATCGGCGTGGTGGATGGCCAGCAGTTCCCGGCGCAAGGGCGGCAACTGAGCATCGAACGCCTGCCCGAAAGGCTGTTCGGCCAACTCACTCGCGGGCGCCACCAGCAGCACATTGCCTTCTTCACGTCGCACCAGCCCCTTGCTGTGCAACACCAGTGCCAGGGCCTGATCCCAGGGCACATCCTCCAAGCGCAGGGTGATGTTGCCTTGAACCGTGTCGCTGGCAACCAGGTTGATGCCCACATAGTCGGCCAGCACCTGTAGCACCGAGCGCACCTCGACATCCTGGAAGTTCAGCGAAACAGGCTCTCCCTTATAAGACGCTGCCAGCCCCCACTGAACCGGTGCCAGCAGCATCAACATCCCTGTCGCCAACCTTTTCATCACCACTTGCCTCCCTGTCGGCGCCCTTCCTGAGCGCCAAGAACGTGGTGCGCTCGTGCCACTCGCCGGCTATGAACAGCCGTTCGCGCACCTCCACCTGCTGCTCATCAATACGTACCACCACCCCCTCATCGCGCCCCAACCGCTCGCCGCAAAGCACGCGATACAGCCGGCCGGCGCAAGCCAGCAGCGCCTCGTACTCGCCCCTGCGCGACAAGCTTCCGACCATCACCAGCTGCGCCAGGGGAACGTTGCCGAGCCCTGCCTGGGGAGCACGGCCCGACCAGGCAGCGAAGGGGTCGAGGGCTGGAAGCTGGAACTGCGCTCGAGCCGGTATCTGCGCCAGCCAGGCGGGGTCCGGTAATGACGCATCTGCCTGGTAAGCGCTCACTTTCAAACGCAGCCGGATCAACCCAGGCTTGCCCGGAGCGCCATGCCAGTGCATTTCTTCGACACGCAGCAGGCGCAGTTGCCCAAGCCAGTCTTCAAGCCACATACGCAATGCCGGATAACGGCCCACCACCTGCACATCCAACGGGGTTTGCCGATAGCCCGACTGGGGCAGCACCTCAAGTACATCCAGTTGCTCGAATTGCAGGCCCCGCGCCTGCCCCGACGCTGCCAATTGCTCAAGCAGGTCACTCATGCGCTCACCTGCCGCGAGCTGCCACTGAATACCCTGCAACTGCCGTTCGGCTTCGGCCAGTTCGCCCTGGCGCTGCTGCAAGGCCCGCACCTCGCTGGCCTTGCTGGCGTGCTCAAGCTCCAGAGCCGCTTGCCTTGCCTGCTCATCGGCCTGAAGTTGCTGCCAACCCGGCAGGCGTATCAGGGCGCCGAGTGCAAACACCACACAGGCCACGGTCACGGGTAGTAGATAGATGGAACCCTGCCAGCGCTCGACCAACCCTTGCCAGCCCCGCAGCTTCACGACAAGGCCGCCGGCATCAGCGCCACCAGTTGAAACGCTTCGCCAACCGCTGTGCTTTGCACCCGCTTGAGTTCAAGCTCGCGCAGGCCATCTGCACGCTCGAGTTCACGCATGAACTGCGCAACCAGCGCAGAAGAAGAGGCCAGGCCGGCAATTTCCAACCGCGAGCGCTCGAACTTGAGCTCGGTGAGCTGAACACCTTGCGGCAACGCTCGCTCCAGATCGGCGAGCAGCGCGACCACATGCCCCTGGCCAGCGCGCAGGTCTGCCAGCGCAGCGCTTTGCGCACGCACCTGTTCATACGCCTGGTCGATAGGTGCGTATTGCTCCAACTGCTCGCCCAGCTTCGTCATGGCGACTTGCCGCGCGCTATTGCCAAAGGCCTGCCGCTGAGCGCGTTCGCGTGCCAATTGGTCCATCAGCAACACACCAAAAAGCGCGATGACTGTGCTGCCAAGCAACAACAGGCGCAGGCGGCGCAAGGCGGCCAGGCGCTGCCGTTCACGCCACGGCATCAGGTTAAGACGCAACATCAGCGCAACCCTCCCAGCGCCAACGCGCAAGCCAGGCTGCCCTCGCTACAGTCGAGCCCTGCTACCGCTGGCAGCATGCGGCACGGCACACCCAGCTGGTTGCTCAGTGCTGCGAGCCAGTCGTGCTGCTCCGGTGCAGTGCCGCAAATCAGCAGTTCATCCAACTGCACCCCGCCAGCAAACAGCTCGGCAAGCCGCTCGGCCCAGGTTTGCCCTGGCAACTCGTGTCGCTGTGGCAGCCCGCCTTGCGACCAGCCATAGAGTGTTGCACCACCGGATTCCAAGCAGAGCAGCGCAGAAGTCGTCGCACAATGCGCCGGCAACAGCCGGTGCAAGGCGACGCTGTCGACCTCCACCGCATCCAGTTGCAAGCCCGCGCCTTCGAACAGCAACTCCAGTGGCTGCAACGTGCTTTGCCGGCAGGCAGCGACTACCACATCTCGATGATCCGGCCGCCCCGAGCTCACGCCTCTGACCTGAAAATCAATCACCAGGTCGTCCAGAGGAAAAGGGAACAACGTATCTGCATCGGCCAGCAACTGCGCCTCCATTTGCGCTTCAGCCTGGCTTGCGGGTAGCTGGCACAGCTTGATGATGACCTGGGAGGCGGGCAATGCCACCGCGACCCGGCGCTGACGGCTGCCGCTGCGCCTGTAGGCGCCACGCAGGGCGGCTTCGACACGCCCCGGATCCTGCTGCCAGCTACCGGCTGCAAACGGCTCGAATGGTTCACGCCCCCAGGCCACCCGCTCGCAGCGCCCGCCATGCCGGCGTACCTGCATGATTTGTACGCAATCAGGGGTAATTTCCACCCCCAACAGTGAACCGGCATCCTTGCCCCAGCGTCCAAGCATCGCTGTTTCCTCGTAGCAGCCCTTAACCCGCAGCAGCGCCAGCCATTGACAGCCGGACGGTGCAGCGGGCCGCCTGGCCGGTCACCCGGCGAGGCGAAAAATGCTTATAATGCCCAGCGTTTTTCGTCCGCCGGCCCCGTGCGCAATTCACCCCTCAACACTGGACACCCAAAAGCCTTGATACGCCTGCTGAAGTTCTTCTGGTGGTCTTTCGTCGCAGTCATTAGCGCGCTCGTACTCGGTGTGAGCGGTGCGTTTCTGTATCTTAGCCCTAGCCTGCCGTCGGTCGATTCGCTCAGAAGCATCCAGTTGCAGATCCCCCTGAGGGTGTACAGCAGCGATGGCAAGCTGATCGCCGAATTCGGCGAAATGCGCCGCTCGCCGATCCGCTTCGCGGAAATTCCCCCACAATTCATCCAGGCGCTTCTGTCGGCCGAGGACGACAACTTCCTCAACCACTACGGGGTAGACCCGAGCAGCCTGATGCGCGCCGCCACCCAGCTGGTGAAAACCGGCCACATCCAGACCGGCGGCAGTACCATCACCATGCAGGTGGCGAAGAACTTCTTCCTCACCAGCGAGCGCAGCTTCTCGCGCAAGACCAACGAAATCCTCCTGGCGCTGCAGATCGAACGCGAGCTGACCAAGGACGAGATCCTCGAGCTGTACGTCAACAAGATCTACCTGGGCAACCGCGCCTACGGCATCGACGCTGCGGCGCAGGTGTACTACGGCAAGTCGATCCGTGACGTGAGCCTGGCGCAGATGGCGATGATCGCCGGCCTGCCCAAGGCCCCTTCGCGTTTCAACCCGCTGGCCAACCCGGTACGGGCGAAAGAGCGCCGCGACTGGATCCTCGGCCGCATGTACAAGCTGGGCAAGATCGACGAGGCCAGCTACCAGGCAGCCCTGGCCGAGCCGCTGAACGCCAGCTACCACGTCCCGACGCCGGAAGTGAATGCGCCCTATGTCGCCGAAATGGCCCGCGCAGAGATGGTCGGCCGCTATGGCAGCGATGCCTACACCGAAGGCTTCCGCGTGACCACGACAGTGCCGAGCGACATGCAGGAAATGGCCAACAAGGCCGTCCTCAATGGCCTCTCGGACTACGACGAGCGCCACGGCTACCGTGGCCCCGACGCGCGCTTCCCGGGCAAGACCCACGCTGCCTGGCTGCAGGAGCTGAGCAAGCAGCGCACCCTCGGCGGCCTGGAGCCGGCCATCGTTACCGGCGTCGACAAGAGCGGCCTCAAGGTGCTGACCCGTGGCGGCGAAGAAGAGCACGTGGCCTGGGAAACCATGAAGTGGGCGCGCCCGTTCATCAACAGCAACTCCCAGGGCCGTGCGCCGCAATCGCCAGCTGACGTGGCCCAGGTCGGCGACCTGGTGCGCCTGCAGCGCCTGGACGACGGCAAGCTCAAGTTCAGCCAGGTACCCGGCGCGCAGAGCGCGCTGGTGACCCTCGACCCATACAACGGCGCCATCCGCGCCCTGGTCGGCGGCTTCTCGTTCGAGCAGAGCAACTACAACCGCGCCATGCAGGCCAAGCGCCAGCCGGGCTCGAGCTTCAAGCCGTTCATCTATAGCGCGGCACTGGACAGTGGCTATACCGCCTCCAGCCTGGTGAACGATGCGCCGATCGTGTTCGTCGACGAGTACCTGGACAAAGTCTGGCGGCCGAAGAACGACACCAACACCTTCCTTGGCCCGATCCGCATGCGCGAAGCGCTGTACAAGTCGCGCAACCTGGTGTCGATCCGCCTGCTGCAGGCCATGGGCGTGGACCGCACCATCGACTACATCGCCAAGTTCGGCTTCAACAAGCAGGACCTGCCGCGCAACTTGTCCCTGGCGCTGGGCACGGCGACGCTGACGCCGATGGAGATCGCCACGGGCTGGAGCACCTTTGCCAACGGTGGCTACAAGATCAACCCGTACCTGATCGAGCGCATCGAAAGCCGCAACGGCGAGACCCTGTTCACCGCCAACCCGGCGCGCGTGCCGCAAGGCAGCGAAGACCACGCCGGCCTCGCGGCGCCGGAGCAGCCGATCAGCACCGCGGCACTGCCTGGTGAAGCGCCTTCGGCCTACGGCCAGGTTGCTCCTGCCCCACAGGTACCAGTCACCGCCGAGCAGATCATCGACGGGCGCACCACCTATATCCTCACCAGCATGCTGCAGGATGTGATCAAGCGTGGTACCGGCCGCCGGGCGCTGGCCCTGGGCCGCACCGACCTGGCGGGCAAGACCGGCACCACCAACGAGTCCAAGGACGCCTGGTTCTCCGGCTACAACGCCGACTACGTCACCACCGTATGGGTCGGCTTCGATCAGCCGGAAACCCTGGGCCGCCGCGAATACGGTGGCACTGCGGCGCTGCCGATCTGGATGAGCTTCATGGGCGCGGCGCTCAAGGACAAGCCCAACCACCCGCCGGCAGAACCGGAAGGCATCCTCAGCCTGCGCGTGGACCCGATCAGTGGCCGCGCGGCATCGCCAAGCACGCCGAATGCCTACTTCGAGCTGTTCAAGGCCGAAGACTCGCCGCCATCGGTGGATGAGCTGGGCAATGGCGCAGCACCGGGCAGCCCGCTGCCGGCCGATGAAGCGGCGCCGATGGATCTGTTCTGACCGCAAGGGCCACGCCCGCTCACACAAGCAAGATACCTGTGGGAGCGGGCTTGCCCCGCGAATAGGCCGGCACTGACACCCCGATATCAAGGCAAACAAAAAGCCCCGGCTCTCACGAGCCGGGGCTTTTTTGTGTCGCTACGCCAGCAATCAGCCGTTGAACACTTCGTCCACGCTGTTCAGCGGGTAGTGCTTCGGATACGGCAGGGTAGCCACGCCGGATTCGATGGCAGCCTTGGCCACAGCGTCGGATACGACGTTGATCAGGCGTGGGTCCAGCGGCTTCGGAATGATGTACTCACGGCCGAATTCCAGAGCCTGGACGTTGTACGCGTCGCACACTTCCTTCGGCACCGGCAGCTTGGCCAGGTCTTTCAGGGCGATGGCGGCGGCGATCTTCATCTCTTCGTTGATGCGCTTGGCGCGAACGTCCAGAGCACCACGGAAGATGAACGGGAAGCCCAGTACGTTGTTGACCTGGTTCGGGTAGTCGGAACGACCGGTGGCCATGATCACGTCGCTGCGGGTGGCGTGTGCCAGCTCTGGCGAGATTTCCGGGTCCGGGTTCGAGCAGGCGAACACGATCGGGTTGGCAGCCATCGACTTCAGGCCTTCCGGGCTCAGCAGGTTCGGGCCGGACAGGCCAACGAACACGTCAGCGCCGTTCAGGGCGTCGGCCAGGGTGCGCTTGTCGGTAGCGTGGGCGAACTGGGCCTTGTACTGGTTCAGGTCGTCGCGGCCAGCGTGGATCACGCCGCTGCGGTCGATCATGAAGATGTTCTCGACCTTGGCACCCATGCTCACCAGCAGCTTCATGCAGGAGATGGCAGCAGCGCCGGCGCCCAGGCAGACGATCTTGGCGTCTTCGAGCTTCTTGCCGGCGATTTCCAGGGCGTTGATCATGCCGGCCGCGGTAACGATCGCGGTGCCGTGCTGGTCATCGTGGAAGACCGGAATGTCGCACTGCTCGATCAGGGTGCGCTCGATCTCGAAGCACTCTGGGGCCTTGATGTCTTCGAGGTTGATGCCACCGAAGGTGATGGAGATGCGGCGCACGGTGTCGATGAAGGCCTGTGGGCTCTCCGACTCGACTTCGATGTCGAACACATCGATACCTGCGAAACGCTTGAACAGAACGCCCTTGCCTTCCATGACCGGCTTGGAAGCCAGTGGGCCGAGGTCACCCAGACCGAGGATGGCGGTGCCATCGGAAATCACCGCAACCAGGTTGCCCTTGCCGGTGTATTTGTAGGCCAGCTCTGGATCACGGCCGATTTCGCGCACCGGCTCGGCAACACCTGGGCTGTAGGCCAGGGCGAGATCACGGGCGGTGGCGGTGGGCTTGGAGAGCTCGACGCTCAGTTTCCCCGGACGAGGTTGAGCGTGATATTCGAGAGCGGCGGTTTTCAGGTCTGACATGGTGGGCATTCCGCTATTTACTGTTCTGACGGACCGCCGAGGATACGCAAAGAGCCGGGGAGCCACAAGACTGGTCGGTCACTTGTGTCAAGGCCTTTAGCCTACGACTTTACGCTATAACCCGCGGGGGCATTGGAATTGACAGTGTGTACAATCCGATAGCGAAATGTCTACATCTTTTCAGCCTGAAACGCGCTCCAGCATACTTGGATCGGTCAACGGCAACAGCCAACGTCGCTGCCCCGGCTTGAGCCCACCCTTGCGGGAACGATCCAGCACCCAGCCGCGCGCTTCAACCTGGCGCCCTTTGAGGTTATCGAAGAAGCTGGCGGGGAAGTTGCGTTGCAGACGAGCGGGAACCTGCAGCACCACGCCGGTTTCCAGTTCAAGCCAGATGCCGGCGCGATTGCGCTCGATGCTGCCGATTGTGCCCGCGATGAGCGCGAAGCCCGACTGCCTTACCTCAGCAGCGCGCTGCACCGGAGAACGCCGCCACAGGCCAAGACGCGCCTGGCGCGCCGCCTGCTCGGCAGCCTGCTGGCAGCCCGCCAGGCGCACATTGGGGGCGACCGCAACCCGGTAACCCAGCCCTTCGCTGAGCAGCCGCGCCTCGAGATTGTCGCCATTGCCCGCATAGACATGTGCCAGCGTGCGCCCGTACTTGTCTTTCGCCTCCCGGCCCAGCACCAGCCCGACGCGGCCATCGCTGGCCTTGACCAGGCTCTGCAGGCGCTGCCTGGCCGCTTCGGCATAAGGCTCGCTGGTGCGGCCCTTGCGGCCGATTTCCGGGGCATTGATACCGATCATGCGCACACTGCGGCCATCGGCCAGGCGCAGGGTGTCGCCATCCACCACCTGGCGCACGGCCACTGGCTGCGGCTTGCTTGGCAGCGGGCAGAAGGCCTGCGCCGGTAGGTGCCAGATCGCGCCCACAAAAAAAGCGCCCACAAGGGGCGCCTTTTTCAGCAACAACGCGAAGCCCGAAGGTTTCGCCATGCGCATGATTACTTCTTGGTACCGAACATGCCGAAGCGGTCGGCGAACTTCTGTACGCGACCACCGGTGTCCAGGACTTTCTGCTTACCGGTGTAGAACGGGTGGCACAGGTTGCAAACGTCGATCGCCAGGGTGTTGCCCAGGGTCGAACGAGTTTCGAACTTGTTACCGCAGCTGCAGGTGACTGCAACTACTTCGTAGTTCGGATGAATATCTGCTTTCATGGTCACTTCCTCGAGCTGCGTGCCGCCACCCAACACCATTGTTGAATACCGCACGTAATTAGGCGGCGAATATTACCAGAGTGTCACGCCAGCGCAAGTTGTCGCTTGCACCGGCCGTCGTCTGCTAGGCTCGCCAGTCATTGAAATGCCCTCCGAGATATTCCGCGTGTCCGACGTCATCCTGCGCCTTGCCCTGCCCTCTCCCTTGCGTCGCCTGTTCGACTACCGGGCGCCGGCGAGCATGGCGCGCCAGGCCCTGGCACCGGGCATGCGCATCCGCGTGCCATTCGGCCGCCGCGAGATGATCGGCGTGCTGGTGGAGGTCTGCGAGCAGAGCGAAGTGCCCGCCGACAAGCTCAAGCCGGCCATCGCCCTGCTCGACCCGGTGACCCCGGTGCCGGCGGCGCTGTTCAAGCTGTGCCTGTGGACGGCCCAGTACTACCAGCACAGCCTCGGTGACACGCTCAGCTGGGCCCTGCCCACGCTGCTGCGCCAGGGCGAGCCGGCCGAAATGCGCCAGGAACGCTTCTGGCACGTGGCCCCCGGCGCCCGCGCCGAAGACCCGCGCATCGCCCGGGCGCCCCGCCAGCGCGATGCCTTGAAGACCCTGGCCCAGCACCCCCATGGCGTGGCCCACAGCCTGCTGGCCAAGCTCAACCTGAACAAGGACAGCCTCGACCTGCTGCTGGCCAAGGACCTGGTCCAGGTGGAAGTGCGCCGCCAGCGCCCGGCGCCACGCCACGAACACTGGCTGGCCCAGCCGGAGCTGCCGCTCAATGAAGAACAGCGCGATGCCTTCGACGCGGTGCGCGAGGGCTTTGGCGGGTTTGCCGCGTTTCTTCTGGCGGGCGTCACCGGCAGCGGCAAGACCGAGGTCTACCTGCAACTGATCCGCGAAACCCTGGAAGCCGGCAAGCAGGCGCTGGTGCTGATCCCCGAAATCAACCTTGGCCCGCAGACCCTGGCGCGCTTCGAGCAACGCTTCAATGCGCGCATCGCCCTGCTGCACTCGGCCGTGAACGACCGCGAGCGCCTCGACGCCTGGCTGGCGGCGCGTGATGGCGAGGCCGACATCATCATCGGTACCCGCTCGGCGCTGTTCACCCCGATGAAGAACCCGGGCCTGATCATTATCGACGAGGAGCACGACGGCTCCTATAAACAGCAGGAAGGCCTGCGTTACCACGCCCGCGACCTGGCGCTGGTGCGCGCCCACCAGGAAAACATCCCGATCCTGCTCGGCTCTGCCACCCCGTCGCTGGAAACCCTGCACAACGCCCTGACCGGCCGCTACCGCCTGCTGCGCATGAACCAGCGCGCCGGTGGCGCGCGCCCGCCACGCATGCTGCGCCTGGACGTGAAGAGCCTGCCGCTGGACAGTGGCATCAGCGGCCCGCTGCAACAGGCCATCCGCCTGACCCTGGAAGCCGGCCAGCAGGTGCTGGTGTTCCTCAACCGCCGCGGCTTCGCCCCCACCTTGCTGTGCCATGACTGTGGCTGGCTGTCCGAATGCCCGCGCTGCGATGCGCGCATGACCGTGCACCAACGCTCCGGCGTGCTGCGCTGCCACCACTGCGGATATGACGAGCGGCTGCCGCACCAGTGCCCCAAGTGCAACCACGTGGACCTGCGCCCGGTCGGGGCTGGCACCGAGCGCGCCGAGGAACGCCTGAAGGTGTTGTTCCCGGACTACCCGATCCTGCGCGTGGACCGCGACAGCACGGCGCGCAAGGACGCCATGCACAACCTGTTCAGCACCATCCAGCGCGGCCAGCCGAGCATCCTGGTCGGCACCCAGATGCTGGCCAAGGGGCACCACTTCCCGCGGGTCACCCTGGTGGCCATCCTCGATGCCGATGGCGGGCTGTTCTCCGGCGATTTTCGCGCCAGCGAGCGCATGGCCCAGCTCATCGTCCAGGTTGCAGGCCGCGCCGGGCGTGCCGAAGAGCCGGGCAAGGTGATCATCCAGACCCACCTGGCCGACCACCCGCTGCTGGTGCAGCTGACCGAGCAAGGCTACTTCGCCTTCGCCGAACAGGCCCTGGACGAACGCCGCGCAGCCGGCCTGCCGCCCTATTCGCACCTGGCCCTGCTGCGCGCCGAAGCCCACAAGCCAGGCCAGGCCGAGGGCTTTCTCGACGAGGCCTGCAGTGCGGCGGAGCGCCTGGTGGCCGAGCAAGGCTTGCCGGGCATTGAACTGTTGGGCCCGGTGCCCGCTCCGATGGAGCGCAAGGCTGGGCGCTTCCGTGCCCAATTGTTGATCCAGGCCAACACCCGGGCACCCTTGCATCGACTGATCAGCGCCTGGTTGCTAGTGTTGGAGCAACTGCCAAGCGGGCGCCAGGTACGCTGGTCGCTCGATGTGGACCCCGTGGACCTGTATTGAGCATGCAGCCCATTGGCCGCCAAAGGTTGGCAACCCGGCCCCGGCAACGGATAATGCCCAGTTTTTCCACCTGCGCATCCAGGCGCCCCACCGCGCTTGCGGTCGAAAAGAGATCCCCATGAAAGACACCATTCGCCAGCTGATCCAGCAAGCCCTCACCCAACTCGTCGCCGACGGTGTGCTGCCTGAAGGGCTGTCGCCGGCGATCCAGGTGGAAAACGCCCGGGACAAGACCCACGGCGATTTCGCCAGCAACATCGCCATGATGCTGGCCAAGCCGGCCGGCATGAAGCCGCGCGACCTGGCCGAGAAACTGATCGCCGCCCTGCCGGCCAGCGCCGACATCAGCAAGGTCGAGATCGCCGGCCCAGGCTTTCTGAACTTCTTCCAGAACACCGAAGCCCTGGCCAATCGCCTCGACGCGGCCCTGGCCGACGCCCACCTGGGCGCGCGCAAGGCCGGCCCTGCGCAGAAGGTGGTGATCGACATGTCGGCACCGAACCTGGCCAAGGAAATGCACGTCGGCCACCTGCGCTCGACCATCATCGGTGACAGCGTCGCCCGGGTGCTGGAGTTCCTCGGCGACCAGGTCATCCGCCAGAACCACGTGGGCGACTGGGGTACCCAGTTCGGCATGCTGATGGCCTACCTGGAAGAGAACCCGATCACCAGCGACGAGCTGTCGGACCTGGAGAACTTCTACCGCGCGGCCAAAAAACGCTTCGACGAATCCGAAGAATTCGCCACCCGCGCCCGCGGCCTGGTGGTCAAGCTGCAGGCCGGCGACCCCGAGTGCCTGGCCCTGTGGACGCGCTTCAAGGACATCTCGCTGTCGCACTGCCAGAAGACCTACGAGCTGCTCAACGTCAAGCTGACCATGGCCGACGTGATGGGCGAAAGCGCCTACAACGACGACCTGGCCAACGTGATCAACGACCTCAAGGCCAAGGGCCTGCTGGTCGAAGACCAGGGCGCCCAGTGCGTGTTCCTCGACGAGTTCAAGAACAGCGAAGGCGAGCCGCTGCCGGTGATCGTGCAGAAGGCCGACGGTGGCTACCTGTACGCCACCACGGACCTTGCGGCCGTGCGCTACCGCAGCAACGTGCTCAAGGCCGACCGCGCCCTGTACTTCGTTGACCAGCGCCAGGCACTGCACTTCAACCAGGTGTTCGAAGTGGCCCGCCGCGCAGGCTTCGTCGGCCACCCGATGCAGATGGAGCACATGGGCTTCGGCACCATGAACGGCGCCGACGGCCGCCCGTTCAAGACCCGTGACGGCGGCACCGTGAAGCTGATCGACCTGCTCACCGAGGCCAAGGACCGCGCTTATGCGCTGGTCAAGGAAAAGAACCCGAGCCTGGCCGATGAAGAACTGCGCCACATCGGTGAAGTGGTGGGTATCGGCGCGGTGAAGTACGCCGACCTGTCCAAGCACCGCACCAGCGACTACAGCTTCAACTTCGAGCTGATGCTCAACTTCGAAGGCAATACCGCGCCTTACCTGCTGTACGCCTACACCCGCGTGGCCGGCGTATTCCGCAAGCTGGGCAAGGGCTTTGACGAGGTCGAAGGCCGCATCGTGCTGCAGGCGCCCCACGAGCAGGACCTGGCCGCACGCCTGGCGCAGTTCGGCGAAATCCTCAACAACGTCGCCGAGAAGGGCACGCCGCACGTGCTGTGCAGCTACCTCTACGACCTCGCCGGGCTGTTCTCCAGCTTCTACGAGAACTGCCCGATCCTCGCCGCCGAAACCCCGCAGCAGCAGCAGAGCCGCCTGCGCCTGGCTGCCCTGACCGGCCGCACCCTCAAGCAAGGTCTGGAACTGCTCGGCCTGGAAACCCTGGAGCGTATGTAAGTTGGCTGCCAAGAAAAAACCAGCACCCAAGCGCGGCGCCAGCCGCACCCAGGCACCGGCCAAACAGCCGATCCCCGGCTGGGTATGGTTGGCGGTCGGCCTTACCGTCGGCGCCTTCATCGTCTTCTTGATGAAGCTCGAACCCGGTGGCGGCGAGATCCAGCGCACCAAGCCCGAGCAGCAGAAGCCAGAGAAGGCGGCCGAAGCCAGCAAGTCCACGCCTGCCACGCCGCAGCAGCCGGTGAAGCCGAAGTACGACTTCTATACGCTGCTGCCGGAGTCCGAGGTGATCGTGCCGCCTGAGGCGGTACCGGAGAAGACACCGCCCGTGCCAGCCCAGCCGGTGACCCCGGTAACCCCGGCGGAAGCCGCGAAGATCGACACCGCGCGCGCCCAGGCTGCATTGCTGGGGCAAACGCCGCCGCCAGCGCCGCCGGTGATCAAGCCGGCAGCCACCACGCAGTTCTTCCTGCAGGCGGGCTCGTTCCGCAAGCAGGCGGATGCCGACAAGGTGCGCGCGCAGATCATCCTGCTGGGCCAGGCGGTGAAGGTGGAGTCGGGAACGGTCAAGGATGAAACCTGGTACCGCGTGCTGGTCGGCCCGTTCAGCAACCGCGAACAGCTGACCGGGGCCCAGAAGCAGTTGGCAGGGGCCGGGTTCAGCAACCTGCTGCTGCAGCAGCGACAGACTCGCCAGTAATGAAAAAGGCCTTGCCGCTCGATGCGACAAGGCCTTTTTTCTGCCTTAGCGGCGCTCGCTGTTGGCCTGGGAGATCTGGCCGTTCAGCGTCCAGAAGTCATACAGCACGCCCAGCAGGAACAAGCCACCGGTGAAGAAGTAGATGATCGCGCTGATCCACTTGCCCTGGTACAGCCGGTGCACGCCGAACACACCGAGGAAGGTCAGCAGGATCCAGGCGATGTTGTAGTCGATGCGCCCGGACTGGAAGCGCATGTCGGCCTCGCGGTCCATCGACGGAATCAGGAACAGGTCGATCAGCCAGCCGATGCCGAGCAGGCCCAGGGTGAAGAACCAGATCGTCCCGGTGATGGGCTTGCCGTAGTAGAAGCGGTGCGAGCCGGTGAAGCCGAAGATCCACAGCAGGTAGCCGATCACCTTGCTGTGGGTGTCGTGGTACGGCGCCCCTTGTTCATAACTGTTCATTCATAGCCCTCCTGGGTTATCCGAAAATTTTCTAAAAAAAAATGTGACTTTTCTGGCGTTGACCGACGTACGGCAGCATGACAATCGACCAACGGATCAGAAACTGATCAAAAAGCTGTTATAAAGTTGCCCGCCAACACACATAAAACATTCATAAAGAGCTTCATCTATGCCGCCTTTACTCAAGACATGGCTGACCCTCTGCCTATTATTGCCCCTGGCCGCCCACGCCACCAATCGTGAGCAACGTCTTCCCAATGGTTTCACCGGCTACACCAGCAACGCCTCGGTGAAACACGCGCCGGTCAAGCAGACCGCGCTGCGCGCACGCCAGAATACCTCGGCCAAGGGCCATAACCTGCCCGCCGTTGCCTCGATGTCGCCCAAGCAGAGCAGCGATGTGCTCAGCCGCGCCGTCAATGTACTCGGCACGCCTTATGTATGGGGTGGCAGCAGCCCGAAAAAGGGTTTCGACTGCAGCGGGCTGGTCAAGTACGCCTTCAACGACGTGGCTGACGTCGACCTGCCGCGCACCTCCAATGCCATGGCCGAGGGGCATGGCGTGAAGGTAGCGCAGGGCGACCTCAAGCCGGGCGACCTGATCTTCTTCAACATCAAGAGCCGCCGGGTCAACCACGTTGCCATCTACCTGGGCAACGACCGTTTCATCCATGCGCCGCGTCGCGGCAAGCGGGTGAGCATCGACAACCTGAGCAAGCCTTACTGGCAGAAGCATTACGTTGTCGCCAAGCGGGTGTTGCCGAAGGATCAGCAGCAGCTGGCACTGGCCAAGCGCTGACTGCGCTGGCCCCATCGCCGGCAAGCCGGCTCCCACAGGCCTCGAACCCTGTAATGCACCTGTGGGAGCCGGCTTGCCGGCGATAGGGCCAGAAGGCTTCACGTCAACTCGACCAGCCCTTTACTCTTCAGCTGGCTCATCGCCCCTTCCATCGTCTGCATCCCCTGCGCCGCCCCCGCCTGCATCACCGAGCACAACTGCGCCATCCGCCCTTCGCGTATCAGGTTACGCACCGCCGGTGTCGCCACCAGCACCTCCCTGGCCGCCACCCGCCCGCCTCCCACGCGCTTGACCAGCACCTGCGCCACCACCATGCGCAATGACTCCGCCAGCATTGCCCGCACCAATGGCTTTTCTTCTGCGGCAAACACATCCACCAGCCGGTCGACACTGCTCACTGCCGAGCGCGTATGCACCGTCGCCAACACCAGATGCCCCGTTTCCGCCGCGCGCAGCGCCAGGCGGATCGTTTCCAGGTCGCGCAGCTCGCCGATCATGATCACATCCGGGTCCTGGCGCAGCGCACTGCGCAGCCCCTGGCTGAAGTCACGACAATGCCGGCCGATTTCGCGCTGGTTGATCAGGCTGCGTTGGCCGCTGTGGATAACTTCGATCGGGTCTTCGAGGGTGATGATGTGCAGGCACCGCTGACGATTGAGCTGATCGATCAGTGCCGCCAGGGTGCTGGACTTGCCGCTGCCGGTCGGGCCGCCGATCAGCACCAGGCCGTCGCTGTACTGTGCAATAGCTCGAAACACTTCTTCGAGTGCCAGTTCATCGAGAGTCGCGATGCGTGCCGGGATCAGGCGGAAGGTTGCCGCCGGGCCGTTCAACTGGCGAAACAGGTTCAGACGAAAACGCCCAAGGGGTGCCAGCTGCAGCGCCAGGTCCTGCTCGTCACCCTGCTCCCAACGCTGGCGCTGCCCATCGTCGAGCAAAGGCGCCAGGCCAGCGCTCAAGGCAGCAGGCTGCAAACAAGGCAAACCCAGGCGCTGCAATTCGCCATCCAGGCGCAGCATCGGTATTTCACCCGCGGCCAGGTGCAGGTCGCTGGCCCCTGCCTCCACGGCCCGGGCCAGCAGGTCGGTCACGTCCATGAGACTCCCCAAAGGCCATCAAGCAGGTAGAATGCCGCAGACCCCAGAGCCGACGGCATCGATCCATGTCCACCATAGCAGACAACCTTTCCGCCCTCGCCAAGCGCATCGACAGCGCGGCCCGGGCCGTTGGGCGCGACCCGGCCAGCGTCCAGCTGCTGGCGGTGAGCAAGACCAAACCGGCCAGTGCCATCCGCGAAATCCATGCCGCGGGCGTGCGCGACGTGGGCGAAAACTACCTGCAGGAAGCGCTGAACAAGCAGGGCGAACTGCGCGACCTGCCCTTGATCTGGCACTTCATCGGCCCCATTCAGTCGAACAAGACCAAAGCGATTGCCGAACATTTCGACTGGGTACATTCCGTGGACCGCCTGAAGATCGCCCAACGCCTGTCCGAGCAGCGCCCTGCTGGCCTGCCCGCGCTGAACATCTGCCTGCAGGTGAATGTCAGCGGTGAAGCCAGCAAGTCGGGCTGCGCCCCGGCGGACCTGCCAGCGCTGGCCAATGCCGTGGCCGCCCTGCCCAACCTGCGCCTGCGCGGGTTGATGGCGATCCCCGAGCCGACCGACGACCGCGCCGAGCAAGAGGCAGCCTTTGCCAGCCTGCGCCAGTTGCAGGAGCAGTTGGGCCTGGGCCTGGACACCTTGTCCATGGGCATGAGCCACGACCTTGAAGCGGCGATTGCACAGGGAGCGACCTGGGTACGCATCGGCACCGCCCTGTTCGGCGCGCGCAGCTACCCGGCCAGCGACCCCGTCTGATTCCATGCTTTACTCACTCTTTCCCTCAAGGACCTGACATGAGCAAGACACGTATTGCCTTTATCGGCGCCGGCAACATGGCCGCCAGCCTGATCGGCGGCCTGCGTGCCCAAGGCCTGGACGCGTCGCAGATCCGCGCCAGCGACCCGGGCGCCGAAACCCGCGCGCGGGTGCAGGCCGAGCACGGAGTTGCAACGTTCGAAGACAACGCCAGCGCCATCGCCGATGCCGACGTGATCGTCCTGGCGGTCAAGCCGCAGGTGATGAAGGCCGTGTGCCAGGCCCTGCAGCCAAGCCTGCAAGATGGCCAGCTGATCGTTTCCATCGCCGCCGGCATCACCTGCGCCAGCCTGCAGGCCTGGCTCGGCGCCCGCCCGGTGGTGCGCTGCATGCCCAATACCCCGGCGCTGCTGCGCCAGGGCGTCAGTGGCCTGTATGCAACGGCCGAGGTGTCCGCCGCACAGCGCGAGCAGGCCGAACAGCTGCTGTCGGCTGTCGGCACCGCCCTGTGGCTGGAGCAGGAACAGCAGCTCGATGCGGTCACGGCCGTCTCGGGCAGCGGCCCGGCGTATTTCTTCCTGCTGATCGAAGCCATGACCGCCGCCGGCGAAAAACTCGGCCTGCCGCGCGAAACCGCTTCTCAGCTGACCCTGCAAACGGCCTTGGGCGCCGCGCACATGGCCGTGGCCAGCGACGTCGACGCCGCCGAACTGCGCCGCCGCGTCACCTCGCCGGCTGGTACCACCGAGGCGGCAATCAAGTCGTTCCAGGGCAACGGGTTCGAAGCCATCGTCGAGCAAGCGCTGGAGGCTGCGGCCAAGCGTTCTGCCGAGCTGGCCGAGCAATTGGGCAAATAAGGAGCTGTTGATGAATGCACTGTCAGGCGCCGCGATCTTCGTGGTGCAAACCCTGGTCAGCCTGTACCTGGTGATCGTCCTGCTGCGCTTCGTGCTGCAGCTGGTCAAGGCCAACTTCTACAACCCACTGTGCCAGTTCACCGTGCGCGCCACCCAGCCGCTGCTCAAGCCGATTCGCCGGGTGATCCCCAGCATCGGTGGCCTGGACACCTCCTCGCTGCTGCTGGCCGTGGTCATCCAGGCCCTGCTGATGGGCTTCGTGCTGATGGTCACCTACGGTGCCTTCGGCGATGTCCTGCACCTGCTGATGTGGGCGATCATCGGGATCACCTCGCTGTTCCTGAAGATCTTCTGGGTGGCGATGATCGTCATGGTGATCGTCTCCTGGGTCGCGCCGAACAGCCACAACCCAGCTGCCGAACTGGCCTACCAGATCAGCGAGCCGGTGCTGGCACCGTTCCGCCGCATCGTCCCCAACCTGGGCGGCATGGACATCTCGCCGATCTTCGCCTTCCTGGCGATCCAGGTGATCCAGTCGTTCGTCATGCCACCGCTGGCCGCCTATGCCGGCATGCCACCGGAACTGTGGCGGATGATCTGACCCCGCCTGCACCTGGCGGCAAGCCTTTGCTTGCCGCTGGGGGTAGCGCTCTTTAGACTTACGCCTCCGTCAAGCGTGAGCAGGGTCGATGTCCACTGTCCTTCCCGAAGATTCCGTCGGTCTGGTTACACCGCAAACTGCCCGGTTCGAAGAACCGCTGGCCTTGGCCTGTGGCCGCTCCCTGGCCAGCTACGAGCTGGTCTATGAAACCTATGGCAGCCTGAACGCCAGCGCGAGCAATGCCGTGCTGATCTGCCATGCCCTGTCCGGCCACCACCATGCTGCCGGCTACCATGCCGCCACCGACCGCAAGCCGGGCTGGTGGGACAGCTGCATCGGCCCAGGCAAACCGATCGACACCAACCGCTTCTTCGTGGTCAGCCTGAACAACCTCGGCGGCTGCAACGGCAGCACCGGCCCGAGCAGCGTCAACCCGGCCACCGGCAAGCCGTATGGCGCCGATTTCCCGGTGCTGACCGTGGAAGATTGGGTGCACAGCCAGGCCCGCCTGGCCGACCGCCTCGGCATCCAGCAATGGGCCGCCATCGTTGGTGGCAGCCTGGGCGGCATGCAGGCGCTGCAGTGGACCATCACCTACCCCGAGCGCGTGCGCCATTGCGTGGACATCGCCTCGGCGCCCAAGCTGTCGGCGCAGAACATCGCCTTCAACGAAGTAGCGCGCCAGGCCATCCTCACCGACCCGGAGTTCCACGGCGGCTCGTTCCAGGACCAGGGCGTGATCCCCAAGCGCGGGCTGATGCTGGCGCGCATGGTCGGCCACATCACCTACCTGTCTGATGACTCGATGGGCGAGAAATTCGGCCGTGAGCTCAAGAGCGACAAGCTCAACTACGACTTCCACAGCGTCGAATTCCAGGTCGAGAGCTACCTGCGCTATCAAGGCGAAGAGTTCTCCGGCCGCTTCGACGCCAACACCTACCTGCTGATGACCAAGGCCCTGGACTACTTCGACCCGGCCGCGGCCCACGGCGGCGACCTGGCGGCCACCCTGGCCGAGGTCAAGGCAGACTACTGCATCATGTCGTTCACCACCGACTGGCGCTTCTCGCCGGCCCGCTCGCGCGAGATCGTCGACGCCCTGATGGCGGCGCGCAAGAACGTCTGTTATCTGGAGATCGATTCGCCTTACGGCCACGATGCCTTCCTGATCCCGACGCCTCGCTACATGCAGGGTTTCTCGAACTACATGAACCGCATCGCCATCTGAGGACAGCATGAGAGCCGATCTGGAAATCATCCACGAGTGGATTCCCGCCGGCAGCCGGGTACTCGACCTGGGCTGCGGCAGTGGCGAGCTGCTGGCATCGCTGCGCGATCGCAAGCACGTCACCGGCTACGGCCTGGAAATCGACGCCGACAACATCGCCGCCTGCGTGGCCAAGGGTGTCAACGTGATCGAGCAGGACCTGGACAAGGGCCTGGGCAACTTCGCCAGCAACAGTTTCGACGTGGTGATCATGACCCAGGCCCTGCAGGCCGTGGAGTACCCCGACCGCATCCTCGACGAGATGCTGCGGGTGGGCCGCCAGTGCATCATCACCTTCCCCAACTTCGGCCACTGGCGCTGCCGCTGGTACCTGGCGACCAAAGGCCGCATGCCGGTGTCGGACTTCATGCCGTATACCTGGTACAACACGCCGAACATCCACTTCTGTACCTTCGCCGACTTCGAAGAGCTGTGCCACGAGCGCCATGCCAAGGTGCTCGACCGCCTGGCCGTCGACCACTTGCACCGCAACGGGTGGGGAGGCCGGCTTTGGCCTAATCTTCTAGGTGAAATCGGCATTTATCGCGTCAGCAGCCCTGGCCTGCAGGAGCACCAGCTCGCGGTCTGACGCTCACCGGAGGAATCGCACCATGCGTCGTCTAGCCCTGTTCCTGATCAGCCTGTGCCTGGCCTTGCCGGCACTGGCTGCCGATGCCGCCAGGCCCGATCGCAAGGAAGATTTCGGCGACGTGACGGTGCACTACAGCGCCTTTACCTCGAGCATGCTGCAACCGGACATTGCCGCCGCCACCGGGCTTACCCGCAGCAAGAACCAGGGCGTGCTCAACATTGCCCTGATCAAGGCGGGCAAGCCGAGCATGGGGGTGGTCAGCGGTACGGTGAAAGACCTGACCGGGCGCAGCAACCCGCTGTCGTTCAAGCAGATCACCGACCAGGGCGCCGTTTATTACATTGCCCAGTTCAAGATCGAACAGGCCGAGACCCTGACCTTCGACCTGAATGTCGAAACCGGCGGGGTCAGCCATCAACTCAGCTTCAACCAGGAAGTGTTCCCAGGCGAATGATGAATTTCCAGCAACTCGTATTGGCCAGCCACAACGCCGGCAAACTCAAGGAACTCCAGGCCATGCTCGGGCAGTCGGTGCAGCTGCGCTCGATCGGTGAGTTCAGCCAGGTGGAGCCTGAAGAAACCGGCTTGTCGTTCGTCGAGAACGCCATCCTCAAGGCGCGCAATGCCGCGCGCATCTCCGGCCTGCCGGCGCTGGCCGACGACTCGGGCCTGGCGGTGGACTTCCTGGGCGGCGCACCCGGCATCTATTCGGCGCGCTACGCCGAGGGCAAAGGCGATGCCGCCAACAACGCCAAGCTGCTCGAAGCGCTGAAGGATGTACCGCAAGAGCAGCGCGGCGCCCAGTTCGTCTGCGTGCTGGCCCTGGTGCGGCACGCCGATGACCCGCTGCCGATCCTCTGCGAAGGCCTGTGGCAAGGGCGCATCCTGTTCGAAGCCAGTGGCGAGCATGGCTTTGGCTACGACCCGCTGTTCTGGGTGCCAGAGCGCAACTGCTCGAGCGCCGACCTCAGCCCTGCCGACAAGAACCAGCTCAGCCACCGCGCCCGCGCCATGGCCCTGCTGCGTCAACGCCTGGGCCTGGCATGATCACAACGCTGTCCACCCAGCCGCGCCATGGCGCGGCGGGTCTCGCCACGCTGCCGCCTTTGGCGCTGTACATCCACATCCCGTGGTGCGTGCGCAAATGCCCTTATTGCGACTTCAACTCCCATGCCGCCGGCCCTGAGCTGCCGGAAGAGGCCTATGTCGATGCCTTGCTGACCGACCTCGACCAGGAACTGGCCGCCGTGCAAGGCCGGCCGATTTCGTCGATCTTCTTCGGTGGCGGCACCCCCAGCCTGTTCAGCGCCAACGCCCTCGGGCGCTTGCTGCGTGGCGTGGAGCAACGTATCCCGTTTGCCCCGGACATCGAGATCACGCTGGAAGCCAACCCCGGCACGTTCGAGCAGGAGAAGTTCAAGGCCTACCGGCAGACGGGCATCAACCGCCTGTCCATCGGCGTGCAGAGCTTCCAGCCGGCCAAGTTGCAGGCGCTGGGCCGCATCCACAATGGTGACGAGGCGATTCGTGCCGCGGCAATGGCGCGCGCGGCGGGCTTCGACAACTTCAACATGGACCTGATGCACGGCCTGCCCGACCAGTCGCTGGACGACGCCCTCGGCGACCTGCGCCAGGCCATCGACCTGGAACCGACGCACCTGTCGTGGTACCAGCTGACCGTGGAACCGAACACGGTATTCTGGAACCAGCCACCGGAGCTGCCGGAAGACGACATCCTCTGGGACATCCAGGAAGCCGGCCAGGCGCTGATGGCCGAGCACGGCTTCAGGCAGTACGAAGTGTCGGCCTACGCCCAGCCCGATCGCCCGGCCAGGCACAACCTCAACTACTGGCGTTTCGGCGACTTCATCGGCATCGGGGCCGGCGCCCATGGCAAGCTGACCTTCGCCGACGGCCGCATCCTGCGCACCTGGAAAACCCGCCTGCCAAAGGACTACCTGAACCTCGCCAAGCCCTTCAAGGCCGGCGAGAAGCTGCTGCCGGTGGATGAACTGCCGTTCGAGTTCCTGATGAACGCCCTGCGCCTCACCGATGGCGTGGAAGCCGAGCTGTTCACCCAGCGCACCGGCCTGCCCCTGGCGCAACTGACCGAGGCACGCCGCGCGGCCGAACAAAAGGGCCTTTTGCAGGTCGAACCGGATCGGTTGGTGGCCACGCCACGCGGCCAGCTGTTCCTCAATGACCTGCTGCAGTATTTCTTGACCTAAGGACGACCCATGGATCTGGTACTCGATCTGCTGGCGACGGTTTCTCGCTGGAGCCGAAGCAACCTGTCGGAGATTTCCCTGGCCCTGGTAGGCTGCTTGCTGGTGCTGTTCGGCACCGACCTCAAGGCCTGGGTGGAACAGCGCCTGGGCGGCCTGGCAGGCGCCCTGCGCATACCATTCATGGCGCTGCTGGTGATGATCGGCAGTGGTGCGGCGCTGATCTACGCCACGCCCTGGGTGGTGAAGGGGCTGGGCCAGTTCAACAACTATGCGTTGGCACCGGTGCTGCTGGTGGTGCTGGTGTTGATTGGGGTGGTGGCTGATCGGCGGGGGTGAGGTTGCTAAAAGCACGGTCAATGCTGTTAACCGCTCAGATACACATGATGCAGAATTTTTCTGATGATTGACGCACCCTGCCTGCCTCCCTATGATCCACTAACTGTGTGGGTGTTTCGGTGAAACCCCGAGCGACGGATACTCAGCCCTCTCGCTCAAACAAAAAAACCGCCCTTCTCAAGGCGGTTTTTTTTCGCCTGCAGTTCTGCAGGCTTCAGCACATTGAAACGCTGAATCAGCCGTTCAATCCACCTTCTCGAACTTCAAATCCCAAACCCCATGCCCCAGGCGCTCACCACGGCGCTCGAACTTGGTGATCGGACGCTCTTGCGGGCGCGGCACATAAGCACCGTCCGCCGCCTGGTTGCGGTAACCCGGCGCAGCGCTCATCACTTCCAGCATGTACTCGGCATACGGCTCCCAGTCGGTCGCCATGTGGAACACGCCGCCCGGCTTGAGCTTGCGGCGCACCAGTTCGGCGAACTCCAGTTGCACGATACGGCGCTTGTGGTGGCGCGCCTTGTGCCATGGGTCGGGGAAGAACAGCATCAAACGGTCGAGGCTGTTGTCGGCCACGCAACGGTTGAGCACTTCGATGGCGTCGCAGTCGTACACCCGCAGGTTCTTCAGGCCCTGGGTCAGCACGCCGTTGAGCAGCGCGCCGACACCCGGCCGGTGCACTTCAACACCGATGAAGTCCAGCTCCGGCGCGGCGGCGGCCATCTCCAGCAGGGAGTGGCCCATGCCGAAACCGATTTCCAGGGTGCGCGGCGCCGAACGGCCAAACACCTGGTCATAGTCCACCGGGCTGTCGGCCAGCGGCAGGATGTACAGCGGGCCGCCCTGGTCGAGGCCGCGTTGCTGGCCTTCGGTCATGCGCCCGGCGCGCATCACGAAGCTCTTGATGCGGCGGTGGGGGCGCGCTTCGCCGTCAGGGGTGGTCGGCGTATCTTGCGGTTCAGTCATCGGGGGCTCTTACTTGATCAGACCATCCAGCGGCGAAGAGGCGCTGGCATAGAGTTTCTTCGGCATGCGCCCGGCCAGGTAGGCCATGCGGCCGGCAACGATGGCGTGCTTCATGGCTTCGGCCATCAGCACCGGCTGCTGGGCGTGGGCGATGGCCGAGTTCATCAGCACCGCTTCGCAGCCCATTTCCATGGCGATGGTGGCGTCGGAAGCGGTGCCCACACCTGCGTCGACCAGCACCGGCACCTTGGATTCTTCCAGGATGATCTGCAGGTTGTACGGGTTGCAGATCCCCAGGCCGGTGCCGATCAGGCCGGCCAGCGGCATCACCGCGATGCAGCCGGCTTCAGCCAGCTGGCGGGCAATGATCGGGTCATCGCTGGTGTAGACCATCACGTCGAAACCGTCCTTGACCAGCACTTCGGCGGCCTTGAGGGTTTCGATCACGTTGGGGAACAGGGTTTTCTGGTCGGCCAGCACTTCCAGCTTGACCAGGTTGTGGCCATCGAGCAGCTCACGGGCCAGGCGGCAGGTGCGCACGGCCTCGACCGCGTCATAGCAGCCGGCGGTGTTCGGCAGGATGGTGTAGCGGTCCGGCGGCAACACGTCGAGCAGGTTCGGCTCGCCTGGGTTCTGGCCAAGGTTGGTGCGGCGCACGGCGACGGTGACGATTTCGGCACCCGAGGCCTCGATGGCCAGGCGGGTTTCTTCCATGTCACGGTACTTGCCGGTGCCGACCAGCAGGCGCGACTGGAAAGTACGCCCGGCCAGGGTGAAAGGCTTGTCGCTACGAACGTTGCTCATCGTTGTTCCTCGGGAAAAGGTTGCTGGGCTTGCAGGTGCGTCGCCGGGGGCGGATCAACCGCCACCGATGGCGTGGACCACTTCGACCTGGTCGCCTTCGTTCAGCTGCGTGCTGTCGTGCTGGCTACGCGGCACGATATCCAGGTTGAGTTCCACCGCGACCCGGCGCCCGGTCAGCTCCAGGCGTGTCAGCAGGGCCGCTACGCTTTCGCCAGCGGGCACTTCGTAAGGTTCACCGTTCAGTTGAATGCGCATGCGCACGGCCACCATTGTTCTTTGGGGCCCGCATTCTAGCGCCGATCCACGCGTTTACCCAAGGGTGGCAGGCGCCATTAGTCGCGATTGTGGACCGCTTGGTCAGCCCAGGCGCCAGGCTGCCAGCCCCAGGCACAGCCAGCCGGCCAGGAAGCACAAGCCGCCGATGGGGGTGATGATGCCCAGTTTGCCCAGGCCGCTGAGGGTCAGCAGGTAGAGGCTGCCGGAGAACAGCACGATGCCCACGGCAAACAGGCCGCCGGCCCAGCCCACCAGCCGCCCCGGCAGATGCGCCGCCAGCAGCGCCACGCCGAAGATCGCCAAGGTATGCACCAACTGGTAGGTCACGCCGGTATGAAAAATCGCCAGGTAGTCGGCCGACAGGCGGTTTTTCAGGCCGTGCGCGGCGAACGCGCCCAGGGCTACACCGGTGAAACCGAAAAAGGCAGCGAGCATCAGGAAGCTGCGAAGCATGGGACGACTCCTCGTATCGGGTCTGTATAATGGCCCGTTCCACCGGTCCGGCCAAGCCATCGCCATGCTTTCATCCCTCCTCCGCCGCTTTGCCCGTGCCCTGCTCTGGTTCGCCGCCGGCAGCATCGTGCTGGTGCTGGTGTTTCGCTGGGTGCCGCCGCCGGGCTCGGCATTGATGGTCGAGCGCAAGGTGCAATCGTGGTTCAGCGGCGAGCCGATCGACCTGCAGCGCGACTGGGAGCCTTGGGAGAACATCTCCGACGAGCTCAAGGTTGCCGTGATTGCCGGCGAAGACCAGAAGTTTGCCACGCACTGGGGCTTCGACATCCCAGCCATCCAGGCGGCACTGGCCTACAACGAACGGGGTGGCAGCATTCGCGGCGCCAGCACGCTGACCCAGCAGGTGGCCAAGAACCTGTTCCTGTGGTCCGGTAGAAGCTGGGTGCGCAAGGGCCTGGAGGCCTGGTTCACGGCACTGATCGAGCTGTTCTGGCCCAAGGAACGCATCCTCGAGGTCTACCTGAACAGCGCCGAGTGGGGCAAAGGGGTGTTTGGTGCCCAGGCTGCGGCACGCTATCACTTCGGTGTCGATGCCAGCCGGCTCAATCGGCAGCAGGCGGCGCAACTGGCGGCGGTGCTGCCCAGCCCGATCAAGTGGAGTGCCAGCAGGCCCAGCGCCTATGTGGCCAGCCGGGCGGGCTGGATTCGGCGGCAGATGAGCCAGCTGGGCGGGCCGAGCTACCTGATGCAGCTGGATGCCTCGCGCAGGCCCTGAGCGCCACAAAGCCAGCTCCAATAAAAAAGCCGCCGACCCGAGAGGGCCGGCGGCTCTTTTGTACTGCCAGAACGTGATCAGACTGCGATCAGCGCCTTGACCTTGTTCATCGCATTCTTCTCCAGCTGACGAATACGCTCAGCCGAAACGCTGTACTTGTCTGCCAGCTCATGCAATGTCGCCTTTTCCTCGGCCAGCCAGCGCTGGTAGAGGATGTCGCGGCTACGCTCGTCCAGGCCCTGCAGTGCTTCGTGCAGGTTGCTGCTGGAGTTGTCGCTCCAGTCGGCGTCTTCCAACTGCACGGCAGGGTCGTAGCGATGGTCTTCCAGGTAATGCGCAGGCGACTGGAAGGCACTGTCGTCATCGGCTTCGGCGGCCGGGTCGAAGGCCATGTCCTGGCCACTCAAGCGGCTTTCCATCTCACGCACTTCACGCGGCTCGACGCCGAGGCTTTCCGCCACGCGATGCACTTCGTCATTGTTCAACCAGGCCAGGCGCTTCTTCTGGCTGCGCAGGTTGAAGAACAGCTTGCGCTGGGCCTTGGTGGTAGCCACCTTGACGATGCGCCAGTTGCGCAAGATGAACTCATGAATCTCGGCCTTGATCCAGTGCACCGCGAAGGACACCAGGCGCACGCCCATTTCCGGGTTGAAGCGCTTGACCGCTTTCATCAGGCCAACGTTGCCTTCCTGGATCAGGTCAGCCTGGGCCAGGCCGTAGCCGGCATAGCTACGGGCGATATGTACGACGAAACGCAGGTGAGCCATCACCATTTGCCGAGCGGCTTCGAGATCCTGCTCGTAGTAGAGACGCTCGGCCAGATCACGCTCCTGCTCGACCGTCAGCAGCGGGATGCTGTTGACCGTGTGCACATAGGCTTCCAGGTTCGCACCAGGCACCAGGGCATACGCAGGTTGCAACGATGTGGTCATTCAAGAACCTCCGACTTACAAAACTCGCGCCTTGTGGGCGCTGCCAACATTGACCCGGAACGACGGTACAAGTTCCAAAATGAAAAAAATGTCAATGCTGGCACAGAAAAACTATCGAGGTGCCAACTCGTTCAAGTGACGAGCCACCGCGATCCATGCACCGATATACCCCAACAGCACCGCACCGATCAAGAGCGACAGACCGTCGGCAGCCGGCACGCCGCCCAGGGCGAAGTCGCTGTCGTACAGCCCGGACAGCCCTACCACGGCCTCGTTCAGCCAGTTCAGGCCAAACGCCAGGATGCCCCAGGCCAGCACACCCGCACCCAGGCCATACAACGCGCCCATGTACAGGAAAGGCCGGCGTACATAGCTGTCGGTGCCGCCAACCAGCTTGATCACTTCGATCTCGATGCGCCGGTTCTCGATATGTAGACGAATTGTGTTACCAATTACTAACAGCAAGGCCGAAATCAGCATGACTGCCAGGCCGAACACGAAGCGGTCACCCAGCTTGAGGATCGCCGCCAGGCGCTCGACCCACACCAGGTCGAGCTGGGCGTTCTCCACCCGTGGCAGCTCGGCCAGGCGTTGGCGCAAGGCCTCCAGCGCCGGCTTGTCGACTTCGGTCGGCGTCACCACCACCACGCCCGGCAGCGGGTTGTCGGGAAGCTCGCGCAAGGCCTCGCCAAGCCCGGACTGCTGCTGAAACTCTTCGAGCGCCTGCTCGCGGCTGACGTACAGGGCGTCTGCCACGCCCGGCATGCCCTTGATCTCGTCGCGCAGGGCTTCGCCTTCCCGGCTGCCCGCATCGAGCTTCAGGTACAGCGAGATCTGCGCCGCACGCTGCCAGGAGCCGCCGAGCTTCTCGACGTTCTTCAGCAGCAACGACAGCCCCATGGGCATGCTCAAGGCCACGGCCATCACCAGGCAGGTGAAGAAGCTGCCGATCGGCTGCTTGCCCAGGCGGCGCAGGCTGTCGGCCAGGCTGGCGCGGTGGCTTTCCAGCCAGGCGTGCAGCAGGGTGCGGAAGTCCGGGCCGTCGTCGTCGTGCTCGCCGCGCTTTTTCTTCGCCGGCTGCGGGTCGGCGGGTTTCGGCGCAACGCGCTCGGAAACCTTGGGTGTACGTGTAGTGCTCATTGCCCGGCCTCCCCATCGCCGATCAGACGGCCGCGCTGCAAGGTCAGCATGCGGTGGCGCATGCGCGCGATCAGTGCCAGGTCGTGGCTGGCAATCAGTACCGTGGTGCCCAGGCGGTTGATGTCCTCGAACACGCCCATGATCTCCGCGGCCAGGCGCGGGTCGAGGTTACCGGTGGGTTCGTCGGCCAGCAGCAAGGCTGGCTGGTGCACGATGGCGCGGGCGATGCCGACCCGCTGTTGCTGGCCGGTGGACAGGTCAGCCGGGAACAGCTCGCCCTTGTCGCTCAGCGACACGCGCTCCAGGGCCGAATCCACGCGCTTGGCGATCTCGGCCTTGGACAGGCCGAGAATCTGCAGCGGCAAGGCGATGTTGTTGAACACGGTGCGGTCGAACAGCAGCTGGTGATTCTGGAACACCACGCCGATCTGCCGACGCAGGAACGGGATCTGCGCATTGCTGATCTGCCCCAGGTCCTGGCCTGCCAGCAGCAACTTGCCGCTGGTCGGGCGCTCCATGGCCAGCAGCAGGCGCAGCAAGGTGCTCTTGCCAGCGCCGGAATGGCCGGTGACGAACAGGAATTCGCCCCGGCGCGCCCGGAAACTCAGCTCATGCAAGCCGACATGGCCATTGGGATAGCGCTTGGCAACCTGTTCGAATCGGATCATGGGTGCTCTCGCTCGGCGAACAGTGCCTTGACGAACGGCTCGGCTTCGAAGGTGCGCAGGTCGTCGATGCCTTCACCCACGCCAATGAAGCGGATCGGAATATTGAACTGCTTGGCCAGGGCGAAGATCACCCCACCCTTGGCGGTGCCGTCCAGCTTGGTCAGGGCCAGGCCGGTGAGCGCCACACTCTGGTTGAAGTACTTGGCCTGGCTGATGGCGTTCTGCCCGGTGCCGGCATCGAGCACCAGCAGCACCTCGTGCGGCGCCTCGGCGTCGAGCTTGCCGATCACCCGACGGACCTTCTTCAGCTCTTCCATCAGGTTGTCCTTGGTGTGCAGGCGGCCGGCGGTGTCGGCGATCAGCACATCGACACCGCGGGCCTTGGCGGCCTGCACGGCGTCGAAGATCACCGAGGCGGAGTCGGCGCCGGTGTGCTGGGCGATCACCGGGATCTGGTTGCGCTCGCCCCACACCTGCAATTGCTCGACCGCAGCGGCGCGGAAGGTGTCGCCGGCGGCCAGCATGACCTTCTTGCCTTCGAGCTGCAGCTTCTTGGCCAGCTTGCCGATGGTGGTGGTCTTGCCGGCGCCGTTCACGCCGACCACGAGGATCACGTAAGGCTTGTTCTGCGCCTCGACCTTCAGCGGCTGCTCGACCGGGCGCAGCAGCGCGGCCAGTTCATCCTGCAGCGACTTGTACAGCGCGTCGGCATCGGCCAGCTGCTTGCGGGCGACCTTCTGGGTCAGGTTCTGGACGATCGCCGAGGTGGCTTCCACACCCACGTCGGCGGTCAGCAGGCGCGTCTCGATTTCGTCGAGCAGGTCGTCGTCGATGACCTTCTTGCCCAGGAACAGGCTGGCCATGCCTTCGCCAATGCTGGCGCTGGTCTTCGACAGGCCTTGTTTGAGGCGGGCGAAGAAGCCGGGCTTGGACTGTTCGCCGGCTGGGGCGGCAACCACGGGGGCCGGCTCGGGCTCGACCGGGGCAGGCGCTGCGATTACCGGCTCGACCACTGCAGGCGCAGCGGCGGGCTCGGGGGCCGGGCGCTCGGGGATCGCTGGCGGGGCCTTGGGCTCGAGGTCCGGGACCAGGGCGACGGGCTCCTCGGCGACGGGCAGGACCAGGTTGCTGACGGGCGGCTCGACGGGCTGGGCAACCGGAAGCTCGGGGGCCGCAACCACCACTGCCGGGCGCTCGGCTTGTGCCGGGGCTGGCTCCACATCCGCCGGCAAGCCTGCTGCCGCAGGGGCCTGCTGCACAGGCTCGAGGATCACGGCTGGGGCTGGCTCAGGCTCGGCCGGGCGCGGTGTCTCGGCGACAGCAGGCGCCTGGGCAACCTCCGGCGCTACCGGAGCCGCTTCAGGCGGCTCGACGGCGGGCTGTGCGGCTACCGGCTCGGCAGCTTGGGCATCGGGTGTCTGTGGCTGTTCGGCGACAGGTTGCTGCGGCTTCTTGCGAAACCAGCTGAACAGGCCTTTTTTCTCGCCAGCCTCGGCCGGCGCTTTTTTGTCGTCGTTGGAACCAAACATGGAAGACGGCTATCTCAGGGTAGCGATGGGCCAGCAGTGGCGCATCGGGAATTCTCTAAACGCAGAACAGACTATTTTGAATCCGGCTGGTTCATGCGCAATGTTTTGTCTTGTGGGCCTGGGGGCCAGAACGGCGACAGGCATGGTCGCCAGGCAACCGGATCAGTATCCTAGCACCTCCTGGCCCGCCGACGCTAAACCAGCGGGCCGCCGAACAGGTCAAACACCTTATGAATGCTCTAGCCCGCCGCGCCGCTGGCCTGTTGCTCAGCACGCTCTGCCTGCCACTGGCGGCCTTCGCCGCCGATGTGCAACCCACCCACGAATTCATCCTCGACAACGGCCTGAAAGTGGTCGTGCGCGAAGACCATCGCGCCCCGGTGGTGGTTTCGCAGATCTGGTACAAGGTTGGCTCCAGCTACGAAACCCCGGGCCAGACCGGCCTGTCCCACGCGCTCGAGCACATGATGTTCAAAGGCAGCGACAAGATCGGCCCCGGCGAGGCCTCGCGCATCCTGCGTGACCTGGGCGCGGAAGAGAATGCCTTCACCAGCGACGACTACACCGCCTACTACCAGGTGCTGGCGCGCGACCGCCTGCCGGTGGCCTTCGAGCTCGAAGCCGACCGCCTGGCCAGCCTGCGCCTGCCCGCCGACGAGTTCGCCCGGGAAATCGAGGTCATCAAGGAAGAGCGCCGCCTGCGCACCGATGACCAGCCCAGTTCCAAGGCCTTCGAACTGTTCCGCGCCATGGCCTTCCCGGCCAGCGGCTATCACACCCCGACCATCGGCTGGATGGCCGACCTGGAACGCATGAAGGTCGAGGAACTGCGCCACTGGTACCAATCCTGGTACGCACCGAACAACGCCACCCTGGTAGTGGTGGGCGATGTCACCGCCGATGAGGTCAAGGGCCTGGCGCAGAAGTACTTCGGCGCCATCCCCAAGCGCAGCGTGCCCCCGGCCAAGCTGCCGCTGGAGCTGGCCGAGCCTGGCGAGCGCCAGCTGACCCTGCATGTGCGCACCCAGCTGCCGAGCCTGATCTACGGCTTCAACGCCCCGGGCCTGGCCACGGCCAAGGACCCACGCACCGTGCACGCCCTGCGCCTGATCTCGGCGCTGCTCGACGGCGGCTACAGCGCCCGCCTGCCGGCACGCCTGGAACGTGGCCAGGAGCTGGTGGCCGGCGCCTCGTCCAGCTACAACGCCTTTACCCGCGGCGACAGCCTGTTCCTGATCTCGGCAACGCCCAACGTGCAGAAGCACAAAACCCTGGCCGACGTCGAAAAAGGTATCTGGCAGCTGCTCGACGAACTCAAGACCACCCCGCCCAGCGCCGAAGAACTGGAGCGCGTGCGGGCCCAGGTGATCGCAGGGCTGGTCTATGACCGCGACTCGATCAACAGCCAGGCGACCACCATCGGCCAGCTGGAGACCGTCGGCCTGTCGTGGAAGCTGATCGACAGCGAGCTGGATGAGCTCAAGCAGGTCACCCCGCAAGACATCCAGAACGCCGCCCGCACCTACTTCACCCGCGAACGCCTGAGCGTTGCCCACGTACTGCCCGAGGAGTCCGCTCATGAGTGATCGCAGCGCACCACGCTACACCCTGATCGGCGCGGGCATCATCGCACTGGTGGTGGCCGTGGCCGCCGTCCTCGCCCGCCCGGCCCACTCCGAGGCGCAAACGGCAGCGCGCCCGGCCAATACCCTGCAGTCGCTGGCCGAGCTGGATGGCAAGGCGCCAAGCCGGCGCCAGCTGAACATTCAGAACTGGACCACCGCCGAAGGTGCCCGGGTGCTGTTCGTCGAGGCCCGCGAGCTGCCGATGTTCGACCTGCGCGTGACCTTCGCCGCCGGCAGCAGCCAGGACGGCGGCACGCCAGGCCTGGCCACCCTGACCAACGCCATGCTCAACGAGGGCGTGGCCGGCAAGGACGTGACCGCTATCGCCGAAGGCTTCGAAGGCCTCGGTGCGGACTTTGGCAATGGCGCCTACCGCGACATGGCCGTGGCCTCGCTGCGCAGCCTGAGCGTCAAGGACAAGCGCGACCCGGCGCTCAAGCTGTTCGCTGAAGTGGCCGGCAAGCCGACGTTCCCGGAAGACGCGCTCAAGCGCATCAAGAACCAGCTGCTGGCCGGCTTCGAATACGAAAAGCAGAACCCCGGCAAGATCGGCGGCAAGGCGCTGTTCGCCAAGCTCTATGGCGACCACCCTTACGGCCAGCCCAGCGATGGCACCGCCGAAAGCATCCCGGGCATTACCCTGGAGCAGCTGCGCGCCTTCCACGCCAAGGCCTATGCCGCCGGCAACGCGGTGATCGCCCTGGTCGGCGACCTCAGCCGCGAAGAAGCCGAAGCGGTTGCCGCCCAGGTTTCGGCCGCCCTGCCCAAAGGCTCGGCCTTGCCCAAACCGGCCCAGCCGGTCGAGCCCAAGGCCGGCATCACCCACATCGACTTCCCCAGCAAGCAGACCCACCTGATGCTCGCCGAGCTTGGCATCGACCGCCAGGACCCGGACTGGCCGGCCCTGTCGCTGGGTAACCAGATTCTTGGCGGCGGCGCCTTCGGCACCCGGCTGATGAGCGAAGTGCGGGAAAAGCGCGGCCTGACCTACGGCGTATACTCGGTCTTCAGCCCGATGCAGGTGCGCGGCCCGTTCATGATCAACCTGCAGACCCGCGCCGAACTCAGCCAGGGCACGCTCAAGCTGGTTCAGGATATCCTGGCCGACTACCTGAAAAGCGGCCCGACCCAGCAAGAGCTGGACGATGCCAAGCGTGAACTGGCCGGCAGCTTCCCGCTGTCCAACGCCAGCAATGCAAGCATCGTCGGCCAGCTGGGCGCCATTGGCTTCTACAACCTGCCGCTGACCTGGCTGGAGGATTTCATGCAGCAATCCCAGGCGCTGAGCGTCGAGCAGGTCAAGGCGGCGATGAACAAGCACCTGGCAGCCGACAAGCTGGTGATCGTCACCGTTGGCCCTGATGTGCCGCAGAAGCCGCTGCCAGCCCCCACAGACAAACCCGCCGAGCAACCGCTCGGCGTACCGGAGCACTAATGCCTAGATCCACCCCTCCCGCCCGCCCGCAGCCGGGCCACAGCAAGGGCCAGGGTCACCTGCGCATCATCGCCGGCCAGTGGCGCAGCCGCCGCCTGGCGGTGCCTGACGGCGAAGGCCTGCGGCCAACGCCCGACCGCGTGCGTGAAACCCTGTTCAACTGGCTGGCCCCGCACATCGAAGGGGCGCGGGTGCTGGATGCCTTCACCGGCAGCGGTGCCCTGGTGCTCGAGGCGCTGTCGCGCGGCGCCGAGGATGCCGTGGCGCTGGACAGCAACCCGGCCGCGATCAGCAACCTGAAGAACAACCTCGAGCTGCTGCGCTGCCCGCGTGGGCAGATCCTGCAGACCGATGCCCTGCGCTACCTGCAAGGCCCGGCCAAGCTGCAGTTCGACGTGGTGTTCCTCGACCCGCCGTTCCACCAGGACCTGCTGGCCAACACCTGCAACCTGCTGGAGCAGAACCTGTGGCTGCGCGAGCAGGCCTGGATCTACACCGAGAGCGAAGCGGCGCCCTCGACCCTGCAGATGCCCGGCAACTGGCGCCTGCATCGCGAAAAGAAGACCGGCCAGGTGCACTACGCCCTCTGGCAGCGCAGCACAACCGACCAATAGCGCAGGTACGGCGGTGAGGTTTCATGGCACTCTAGGCAGGCACAACACGAGTCGCCCAGCATGCCCAGTCTCACCGCGTCCTTCCGCCCGGCCATCGGCCTGTCCAATCCCCACCTGCAAACCCTGTGGGGCCCGTTGTGGCGCAAGCTGCCGGTGCTCGCACGCAATCGCGAGCGCCTGTGGCTGGCGGACGGCGATTTCCTCGACCTCGACTGGCATGGCCCGCACCAGGCCGACGCCCCCCTGGTGCTGGTGCTGCACGGCCTGACAGGCTCATCCCACTCGCCCTATGTCAAAGGCCTGCAGCAGTCGCTGCAGCTTCGTGGCTGGGCCAGCGTGGCGGTGAACTGGCGCGGCTGCTCGGGCGAACCCAACCTGTTGGCCCGCAGCTACCACTCTGGCGCCAGCGAAGACCTGGCAGAAGTGGTCGCCCACCTGCGCGCCGAGCGGCCGATGGCGCCGTTGTATGCCGTGGGTTATTCGCTGGGCGGCAATGTATTGCTCAAGTACCTGGGTGAAAGCGGCAGCGCCAGCCAGCTCGAAGGGGCGGTGGCGGTGTCGGTGCCGTTTCGCCTGGACCAGTGCGCCGACCGCATCGGCCAGGGCTTTTCCAAGGTCTACCAGGCGCATTTCATGCGCGAGATGATGGCTTACGTGCAGTCCAAGCAGCGCCACTTCCGCGACCTGGGCCACCACGAGGGGTTGGCCGCGCTGGAGCGCCTGGGGCCGCTGCGCAACCTGCGCACCTTCTGGGACTTCGACGGCAGGATCACTGCGCCCCTCAACGGCTTCAGCGATGCCCACGACTACTATCGGCGCTCATCGAGCCGATATTACCTGGGGGAGAACCGCACGCCGACGCTGATCATCCACTCGCTGGATGACCCCTTCGTGTCGCGCAGCAGCCTGCCGACGCTCAGCGAACTGGCACCGCAGACGCACTTCGAGCTGCATGAGCGCGGGGGGCATGTGGGGTTTGTCGAGGGTAGCCTGCGCAATCCGGGGTACTACCTTGAGCGGCGGATTGCGCAGTGGCTGGTGGAAGGTCAATAGATTTTCAGTGGCCCCATCGCCGGCAAGCCGGCTCCCACAGGTTGCCCGCAGCCCTCAAGGCATGCGGGGTGCCTGTGGGAGCCGGCTTGCCGGCGATGGGGCCGGGCCTGCTTACTCGCCAGTCGCCACACCATGTTTCGGGTTGTTGATCCACTCGCTCCAGGAGCCGGCATACAAGCGCCCCAGCGGATACCCCGCCAACGCTAGGGCGAACAGGTTGTGACAGGCCGTCACCCCCGACCCGCAGTACGCCACCAGGTGTTCGGGTGAACGCCCGGCAAGCTTTGCGGCAAAGCGCTGCTTGAGCTGCTCCGGCGGCAGGAAACGCCCATCGGCAGCCAAGTTGTCGGTAAACGCCGCACATTGGGCACCCGGAATATGCCCGGCCACCGGGTCGATCGGCTCCACCTCACCACGAAAACGCGGCAAGGCGCGGGCGTCGATCAAGGTTAGCTCCGGGCTGCCCAGGCGCTTGGCCAGGTGCTCGGCATCGATCAGCAGCTTGGCGTCTGCCTCGCCAGTGAACGCGCCTTCACGCTTTTGCGCTGCGTCCAGGCTCAATGGCAGGTGCGCCGCGTGCCAGGCCTTGAGGCCGCCATCGAGGATGGCCACGCCAGTGCGCTTGCCCAACCAGGCCAGCAGCCACCAGGCGCGGGCGGCGAAGGCACCGGGGCCGTCGTCGTACAGCACCACCTCGCTGTCGTTGTCCAGCCCCCACTCACGCAGGCGCTCGACCAGCCGCTGCGGGTCGGGCAGCGGGTGGCGACCGGTGCGGCCCTTGCTCACCGGCCCGCTCAGGTCCCTTTCCAGGTCGGCGAAATGCGCGCCGGCAATATGCCCCTCGGCATAGCTGCGCTGGCCGTAATCCACATCCTCCAGGGCAAAACGACAATCCAGGATCACCAGCTTGGGCGAGTCCAGACGCTCGGCCAGCTGTTGCGGGGTGATCAATTGCGCAAGGGGCATGACTCTCTCCTGATCGATGGCACGACGGCCCTGGCTAGTGTTCCAGGGCCTGATTGAACGGTACGTGGAATTCCTGGCACAGCGCATCCACGGCGCTGCGGGCGTTGGCGGTGACGAAGCCGAGCTCCAGCACCAGCACCTGATAGACGCCACGCTTGAAGGCTTCTTCACCCAGGTGGGCGGAATGTTCGCGGGTGGTACTGAGAAAACGCACCCAGGACGTCAGCACGATCCAGGCATTGATGGTCAGCGATTCGATCTGCGCAGGCTCCATGGCCAGGATCCCGGCGTCGACGAAGCCACGGTAGATCGCCTGGCCCTGGCGCAGGCAGCGCTCGGAAAAGCGCCGGTAGCGGGCGGCCAGCTCGGCGTCGCTGTCCAGCAGGTGCTCCAGGTCGCGGTGCAGGAAGCGGTAGTTCCACATCGCCGCCAGCAGCGCCTTGAGGTAGAAGCGCTTGTCTTCCACCGTGGCGGCGCGCCCTTGCGGCGGGCGCAGGAAGCTGTCCACCAGCTCTTCGTACTGGCTGAACAGCAGCGCGATGATCGCCTGCTTGTTGGGGAAGTGGTAGTACAGGTTGCCGGGCGAAATTTCCATGTGCGCGGCAATGTGGTTGGTACTGACGCTGCGCTCGCCCTGCTGGTTGAACAGCTCCAGGCTGTTCTGCACGATGCGCTCTCGGGTCTTCATGCGCGGGGCCATGCTCAGCTCCCAGTCTGCAGGCTTACGGTAATGGCTCATCTTACGGTGTAACACGCCTTGCGTGCACCGCCAGGCCGGCTGAAAAAAGTCGCACCATGGTACAAATTAGAGTATAGGCTCTAGGCATTCTCAACCCTAAGAGGATGCCTTCGTGACCTCGCCCATCGCCATGCCTGCTGTGCATTCCGACACCGACCTGGAAGCGACGTTCGCCGCCCAGCGCCTGGCGTTCGCTGGCAACCCGATGCCGCCCCTGGCGCAACGGCGGCAGTGGCTGAAAAGCCTGCGCGAGGCGCTGCTGGCGGACCAGCAGCAGCTGATCGAAGCCATCGACGCGGACTTTTCCGGGCGTAGCGCCGATGAAACCCTGCTGGCCGAGCTGCTGCCCTCGGTGCAAGGCATCCGCCACGCCGAGCGCCACCTGCGGCGCTGGATGCGCCCTGCGCGCAGAGCCGTCGGCCTGGCCTTCCAGCCGGCCAGCGCGCGGGTGCTGTACCAGCCGCTGGGCGTGGTCGGGATCATCGTGCCGTGGAACTACCCGCTGTTTCTCGCCATCGGCCCGCTGACCGGCGCCCTGGCCGCCGGCAACCGGGTCATGCTCAAGCTCAGCGAGGCCACCCCGGCCAGCGCCCAGGCGCTGCAAGCGCTGCTGGAGCGGGTATGCCCTGCCGACCTGGTCAGCGTGGTGCTGGGCGACGTCGAGGTGGGCCAGGCCTTCGCCAGGCTGCCGTTCGACCACCTGCTGTTCACCGGTGCCACCAGCATCGGCCGCCAGGTCATGCTAGCCGCCGCGCAGAACCTGACCCCGGTGACCCTCGAGCTGGGCGGCAAATCACCGGCCATCGTTTCGGCCAGCGTGCCACTGGACACCGCCGCCGAGCGCATCGCCTTCGGCAAGACCCTCAACGCCGGCCAGACCTGCGTCGCCCCCGACTACGTGCTGGTGCCGCGCGAGCGCCTGCAAGCCTTCGGCGATGCCTACCGCAACGCCGTCCGGCGCTTCTACCCGCGCATTGCCGACAACCCCGACTACAGCGCCATCATCAACCCACGCCAGTTGCAGCGCTTGCAGCAGCTGCTGGACGACGCCCGCGCCAAGGGCGCCGAGGTTATCGACCTGTACCCCGACGAGCCGCGCCAAGGCCGGCGCCTGCCGCCACACCTGCTGCTGCAGGTGAGCGACGACATGCAGGTGATGCAGGACGAAATCTTCGGCCCGCTGCTGCCGCTGGTGCCCTACGACAGCCTCGACCAGGCCCTGGCCTACATCAACCAGCGCCCGCGCCCCTTGGCGCTGTATTACTTCGGCTACTCGCGGGCCGAGCAGGCGCATGTGCTGCAGCACAGCCACTCAGGCGGCGTGTGCCTGAACGACACCCTGCTGCATGTGGCCCAGGACGACCTGCCGTTCGGCGGCATCGGCCCCTCCGGCATGGGCCACTACCACGGCCACGAGGGCTTCATGACCTTCAGCAAGGCCAAGGCGGTGCTGGCCAAGCAGCGCCTGAACGCGGCACGGCTGATCTACCCGCCCTATGGCAAAGCCTTGCAGCGCCTGGTCTACAAGCTGTTCATCCGCTGAGGCCGGCGCCATGCTCCGTCGCGATCTGCTGCGTTTCAGCCTGGGCGCCAGCGCCTTCCTGGCCACCGCCAGCCTGGTGGGCTGCAGCCCTCAGGCGCCGGCCAGCGGTTATCAGGTGCTGCGCGCCGACGACCTGCCGCTGCTGCGGGCGTTGATCCCGGTGGTACTGGCCGGCACCGCGGCCAGCGATGTGCAGGTTTTGCACAGCCTCGACCACAAGCTGGCCGCGTTGTCCCCGCAAATGCTCAAGCTCACCCGGCAACTGTTCGACGTGCTCAGCCTGCCCTTGACCCGCGGGCCGCTGACCGGTGTCTGGGGCGCCTGGGAGCAGGCCGACGGCGAGCAGGTGACGGCATTTTTGCAGCGCTGGCAGGACAGTTCGCTGAACCTGCTGCGCATGGGCCACGCCTCGCTGCTGCAACTGCTGCAAATGGCCTGGTACGAGCGCCCGCAAGCCTGGGCCGCCTGCGGCTACCCCGGCCCACCGAAAATCTGACCCACAGCAAGGTCCCCTGCCATGCCTGTCACTGACCCGTTTCGCCAAGGCCTCGAACGCGGCTGGATCACCCACGACGCCTCACGCCTGGAGCACGACCTGACCCTGCAGGCCGATATCGCCGTGATCGGCAGCGGTGCGGGGGGCGCCACCAGCGCGCAGATGCTCAGCGCCGCCGGGTTCAAGGTGCTGCTGATCGAGGAAGGCCCGCTCAAGACCAGCAGCGACTTCCACCTGCTGGAGAACGAGGCCTACGCCAGCCTGTACCAGGAAGGCCTGGGCCGCATGAGCAAGGACGGCGCCATCACCATCCTCCAGGGCCGCGCGGTGGGCGGCACCACCGTGGTCAACTGGACGTCGAGCTTCCGCACTCCCGCGCCGACCTTGGCGCACTGGGCCGCTGTGCACGGCGTGCAAGGCCTGGGGGAGGATGACCTGCGCCCCTGGTTCGAGCGCATCGAGCAGGCCCTGGGCATCAGCCCCTGGGCCATGCCGCCCAACGCCAACAACGACGTGCTGCGCCGCGGCTGCGAGCAGCTCGGCTACCGCTGGGCGGTGATCCCGCGCAACGTGCGCGGCTGCTGGAACCTCGGCTATTGCGGCATGGGCTGCCCGGTCAACGCCAAGCAATCGATGCTGGTCACGCGCATCCCCGCCCTACTCGAAAATGGCGGCGAGCTGCTGTACCTGGCGCGCGCCGAGCGCTTCGAGCACAACGGCGAGCGCATCGCCCAGCTGCACTGCCAGGCCCTGGATGCCCAGGGCATACAGCCAACGGGGCGCAGCATCCGGGTGCAGGCCCGGCACTACGTGCTCGCCGGTGGCGGCATCAACAGCCCGGCGCTGCTGCTGCGCTCCCAGGCGCCCGACCCCCATGGCCGCCTGGGCCAGCGCACGTTCCTGCACCTGGTGAATTTCAGCGCGGCCCGCTTCGACCAACGCATCGACCCGTTCTACGGCGCCCCGCAGTCCATCTACAGCGACCACTTCCAGTGGCAGGACGGGGCCGACGGCGCGGTGGGCTACAAGCTGGAAGTGCCGCCGCTGCACCCGGCGCTGGCCAGCACCCTGCTCGGCGGCCATGGCCGCGACAATGCCCAGCGCATGGCAGAGCTGCCGCATACCCACGTGATGCTGGCGCTGCTGCGCGACGGTTTCCACCCGCAAAGCGTGGGTGGCTCGGTGGAGCTGCGCGGCGATGGCTCGCCGGTGCTCGACTACCCCGTCACCGACTACCTGCGCGATGGCCTGCGCCGGGCCTATCACAGCATGGCGCAGATCCAGTTCGCCGCCGGCGCCACCCAGGTGACTCCGGTGCACAGCGACGCCCATGCCGCCACCAGCCTTGCGCAGGCGCAAGGGATGATCGACGGCTTGCGCCTGGAGCTGTTCCGCACGCGGCTGGGCAGTGCCCATGTGATGGGCGGCTGCGCCCTGGGTGAAGACCCGCGCCAGGCGGTGTGCGACAGCCTGGGGCGGCATCACCAGCTGGAAAACCTGTCGATCCACGACGGCTCGCTGTTTCCCACCAGCATTGGCGCCAACCCGCAATTGTCGGTGTACGCCCTCAGCGCCAAGCTCAGCGAAGCCCTGGCCAGCCGCCTGGCACAGAGTGCATGACAACAAATACACCGGCTGTCTATAGTGCCATCAGCCGGCCGCATGACTTGGCCGGGCGCAATCGCTGCGCTACCATCCGACTCCCCAACGCACTCCCAGCCAGGATGACGCGATGAACCGAGTGTTGTACCCGGGTACTTTCGACCCCATTACCAAAGGCCATGGCGACCTGGTCGAACGCGCCTCGCGGCTTTTCGACCACGTGATCATCGCGGTGGCGGCCAGCCCGAAGAAAAACCCCCTGTTCCCGCTGGAACAACGGGTGGCGCTGGCCCGTGAGGTCACCAAGCACCTGCCGAACGTCGAAGTCATCGGCTTCTCCACCCTGTTGGCGCACTTCGCCAAGGAACAGGGCGCCAACGTCTTCCTGCGTGGCCTGCGTGCAGTGTCCGATTTCGAATACGAGTTCCAGCTGGCGAACATGAACCGGCAACTGGCGCCCGACGTCGAGAGCCTGTTCCTCACGCCTTCGGAGCGCTATTCGTTCATTTCCTCGACCCTGGTCCGGGAAATCGCCGCGCTGGGCGGCGATATTGCCAAGTTTGTCCACCCGGTGGTGGCCGAGGCGCTGACCGAACGGTTCAAGAAGTAAGCCTGCACGCCTGATTATCGCGCCCGCGTGCACTGCGGGCGCGAATGCGGCACAATTGTGCCCATTGCGTTGAACATGCCCGGGCGCAGAGCCCCGGCCGGAGTCCCCATGTCCCTGATCATCACCGACGATTGCATCAACTGCGACGTCTGCGAACCCGAGTGCCCGAACGAGGCCATCTCCCAAGGCGAAGAGATCTACGTGATCGACCCTAACCTGTGCACCCAGTGCGTGGGTCACTACGACGAGCCACAGTGCCAGCAGGTCTGCCCGGTCGACTGCATCCCGCTGGATGAAGCGCACCCGGAAACCGAAGACGAGCTGATGGCCAAGTATCGCCGCATTACCGGCAAGGCCTGATTTCAGCTGCGCCCCTATCGCCGGCAAGCCGGCTCCCACAAACCTGTAGGAGCCGGCTTGCCGGCGATAGGGGCCGCAAATTCAGCGCTGGCAGCGCGGGCAGTACACGCTGGCGCGCTGCCCCAGCTTCACCTCGCGCAAGGTCGTGCCGCACAGCTTGCACGGCATCCCGCCACGCCCATAAACGAACAATTCCTGCTGGAAGTACCCCGGCTGCCCGTCACCGCCGATGAAGTCGCGCAAGGTCGTGCCACCCTGCTCGATGGCCGCCGCCAGCACCCGCTTGATCTCGATCGCCAGCTTCAGGTAGCGCGCCCGCGAAATCCCGCCGGCCTCGCGCCGTGGGTCGATGCCGGCCGCGAACAGCGCCTCGGTCGCGTAGATGTTGCCCACCCCCACCACCACGGCGTTGTCCATGATGAACGGCTTGACCGCCATCGAGCGCCCGCGCGACAGCTGGAACAGGCGCTCGCCGTCGAACAGGTCGGTCAGCGGCTCCGGCCCCAGGCGCAGCAGCAGTTCATGGTTGAGCGGGTCAAGGCTCCAGAGCATGGCGCCGAAGCGCCGCGGGTCGGTGTAGCGCAGCATCAGCCCCGACTCCAGCTCGATGTCGACGTGCTCGTGCTTGCCCGCCGGCAGCCCGAGCTCGACCAGGCGCAAGTTGCCCGACATGCCCAGGTGGCTGATCAGCGTGCCCACCTCGGCATTGATCAACAGGTACTTGGCTCGCCGCTCGACGCTGACGATGCGCTGCCCGGACAGGCGCACGTCGAGGTCCTCGGGGATCGGCCAGCGCAGGCGCCGGTCGCGCACCACCACGCGGCTGACGCGCTGGCCCTGCAGGTGCGGCGCGATTCCGCGCCGGGTGGTTTCCACTTCGGGTAGTTCTGGCATCGATCAGTGCCCGCCCAGCTCGCGAATGTTCTGTTTGAGGTTCTCGAAGTCGTACTCCGACAAGCCGATGTAGTCGAGTACCAGCGGGCCGACCGCCTGCCACTCATGGTCGACGCCCTGGTTGCCCAGCACCCGGTACGAAGCGCAGATGTGCTCGGCCATCTTCAGCACCGCCAGCAGGTTCTTCAACTGGCTCTGGGTATTGCGCGACGACTCCTCGCGGAACACCGCCAGCGCATTGTGGTGGTTGGCGATGGCCGCGCTGATGTGCTCCGGCAGGCGCCACGACTTGGCGGTGAAGTAGCCGACCACCGAGTGGTTGGTGTTGAAGGTGCGGTTTTCGGTATCGACCACCCGGGTTTCGGCATCGGCACAGGCGTAGGCCTGCTCCAGCACCTGCATGTAGCTGGGGAAGCGCTTGAGCATCAGCGGCACGCCGCAGTCGTGGAACAGGCCCAGGGTGTAGGCCTCGTCCGCGGCCTGGATGCCGGTGCGCTTGGCCAGGGTCAGGCAGGTCATGGCCACGTCCTGGGCGGTGTCCCAGAAACGGTTGAGGGTGACGATGGTTTCATCGCACATCTCGCCCTTGATCGACTGGGCGTTGATCAGGTTGATGATCGAGCGGCTGCCCAGCAGGTTGACCGCGCGCTGGATCGAACCGATCTTGTTGGCGAGCCCGAAATGCGGCGAGTTGACCAGCTTGAGCAAGGCGCCGGAAAGCCCGGGGTCCTGGGAAATCAGCTTGGCGATGGTTTCCAGGTCAGGGTCGGGCATGTACTGCTCGAACTGCAGGTCGACCATGATCTGCGGTTGCGGCGGAATGGTGATGCCTTGCAAGGCTTGCTGGATCTGTTCGGCGCTGAGTTCTTGGGGCATGCAGGCACACTCGTTGAGGACGGGGGATTCTAGCACTTTGTCGAGCCCTGCCCCGATCCCTGGGCCAACCAGTTATACTCCCGCTCTTTTTTCCCGGAGCGACGTCATGTCCCTGCCCAGCCTTCGCCTCAAAGCCAATGCCGACCGCCGCCTGCGCGCCGGCCACCTGTGGGTCTACAGCAACGAAGTCGACGTCACCGCGACCCCGCTGCAAGGCTTCCAGGCCGGCCAGCAGGCGGTCCTCGAGGCTGCCAACGGCAAGCCACTGGGCATCGTGGCGCTGAGCCCGAACAACCTGATCTGCGCCCGCCTGCTGTCGCGCGACATCAAGCTGCCGCTGGACAAGTCGCTGCTGGTGCACCGCCTGAACGTCGCCCTGTCGCTGCGCGAGCGCCTGTTCGACAAGCCGTGCTACCGCCTGGTCTACGGCGACTCCGACCTGCTGCCGGGCCTGGTGGTCGACCGCTTCTTCGACATCCTCGTGGTCCAGCTGGCCTCGGCCACCATGGAGCAGCACAAGGATGACGTGATCGCCGCCCTGGTCCAGGTGCTCAAGCCAAGCGGCATCCTGTTCAAGAACGATTCCGCCGCCCGCGATGCCGAAGGCCTGCAGCGCTACGTCGAAACCGTCTACGGCGAAGTGCCGGACTGGGTGCCACTGGAAGAGAACGGCGTCAAGTTCGAAGCCCCGGTGCGTGAAGGCCAGAAGACCGGCTGGTTCTACGACCACCGCATGAACCGCGCGCGCCTGGCCCCCTACGTCAAAGGCAAGCGCGTGCTCGACCTGTTCAGCTACATCGGTGGCTGGGGTGTGCAGGCCGGCGCCTTCGGCGCCAGCGAAGTGTTCTGCGTCGATGCCTCGGGCTTTGCCCTGGACGGTGTCGAGCGCAACGCCGCACTCAATGGCATCAGCGAGAAACTGACCTGCATCGAAGGCGACGTGTTCGAGGCGCTGCGCGAGCTGAAAGCCGCCGAAGAGCGTTTCGACGTGATCATTGCCGACCCACCCGCGTTCATCAAGCGCAAGAAAGACCTGAAAAACGGCGAAGCGGCCTACCGCCGCCTCAACGAACAGGCCATGCGCATGCTGACCAAGGACGGCATCCTGGTCAGCGCCTCGTGCTCGATGCACCTGCCCGAGGACGACCTGAACAACATCCTGCTGACCAGCGCCCGTCACCTGGACCGCAACATGCAGCTGCTCGAGCGCGGCGGCCAGGGCCCGGACCACCCGGTGCACCCGGCCATTGCCGAAACCCGCTACATCAAGAGCATCACCTGCCGCCTGCTGCCCAACAGCTGATCTGCCAGGCAAAAAGAAGGGGCCGCTTTGCGGCCCCTTCTGCTTTCAGATATCCAGCACGTATGACGCGATCCCGAAGTACACCAGCACCCCCGCCGCATCGGCGATCGAGGTCACCAGCGGGCCACTGGCCGTCGCCGGGTCAAGTTTCAGCCGGGTGAACATGAAGGGCAGGCTCATGCCGATCAGGCTGCCCAGCAACACGATCACCAGCATGCTGCTGGCAACGATCACGGCAATCTCCGGCCCGCCGCGCAGCGCCCCCAGCGAGGCCACCGCCAACGCCATGGTGCCTCCCAGCGCCAGCGCCACCCCGCATTCGCGCCCGAGCATCCGCAGCCAGTCGCGCAGCACCACTTCACCGGTCGCCAGGCCGCGCACCATCAGCGTCGCCGATTGCGCGCCGGCGTTGCCACCGCTGTCCACCAGCAGCGGCAGGAAGAACACCAGCACGATATGCGCGGCAATGGTCTCTTCGAACGCCGCGATACCGGCCCCCGAGAACAGGTTGCCGAACACCAGCAGCACCAGCCACAGCACGCGCTTGCGATACAGCAGGCTGACCGTGGCATCGCGCAGGTTGCCGACGTGGTTGGTGATCGAGGCGCCCTTGTGGAAGTCGCGCCGGGACTGGGCGGCCTGGCGACGGGCGGAGGGGGAATCGAGGAAATCGATGTTGTGCTGCATGAGGTTCTCCAAGCGCCGGCCCAGGCGCCCACAGGCCTCAGCCACAGGGACTCAAGCCGCCGGCAGCCCTGGCGCCGGCGCGCTCAGTGCCAATTTGCAGGTTCGGTATGAACTGAAACTGGGAAGGTCCATTAAGGGGGTTTCTCGTGAAGCCGCACATGCGGCGCGGCGGATAGTAAGGAGCCTCGGCGCGGCTTGTCAGCCCTGCCGGCGGCGTTTCAGAACGCTCCTACAACCAGCACCTCATTCGGCCGAAATCACCGCCCGGGCACATCGCCATTCCTTCGCCGCGCCAGCGGTGTAGAATCGGGCTATTCATCGCCAGTCATCCCCCGGCGGGTTTATGAGCTCTGGCCAAGCATGCGGCGATCCCGCAGTGTCTTCGGCCCCCATCCGTGCCAGTGGCAACCGGCCTGCGGTGCAAAGGACAAGAGAAGCTCACTCCCCTTTTTGTGACCTGATTTAGCCGCCAGGAGTGCTTCATGCCTGATTATCGTTCCAAGACCTCCACCCAAGGCCGCAACATGGCCGGCGCCCGTGCCCTGTGGCGCGCCACCGGGATGAAGGATGAAGATTTCAAGAAACCGATCATTGCCATCGCCAACTCGTTCACCCAGTTCGTCCCGGGCCACGTGCACCTGAAGGACCTGGGCCAGCTGGTGGCCCGCGAGATCGAGCGCGCCGGTGGCGTGGCCAAGGAATTCAACACCATCGCGGTCGACGACGGCATCGCCATGGGCCATGACGGCATGCTCTATTCCCTGCCGAGCCGCGAGATCATCGCCGACGCCGTGGAATACATGGTCAATGCCCACTGCGCCGACGCCATCGTGTGCATCTCCAACTGCGACAAGATCACCCCTGGCATGCTGATGGCCGCCTTGCGCCTGAACATCCCGGTGATCTTCGTTTCCGGCGGCCCGATGGAAGCCGGCAAGACCAAGCTGGCCAGCCACGGCCTGGACCTGGTCGACGCCATGGTCATCGCCGCCGACGCCTCGGCCTCCGACGAGAAAGTCGCCGAGTACGAGCGCAGCGCCTGCCCGACCTGCGGTTCCTGCTCCGGCATGTTCACCGCCAACTCGATGAACTGCCTGACCGAAGCCCTGGGTCTGGCCCTGCCGGGCAACGGTTCGACCCTGGCCACCCACGCCGACCGTGAGCAGCTGTTCCTCACCGCCGGGCGCACCATCGTCGAGCTGTGCAAGCGTTACTACGGCGACAACGACGAGTCGGTGCTGCCGCGCAGCATCGCCAACTTCAAGGCGTTCGAGAACGCCATGATGCTCGACATCGCCATGGGCGGTTCGACCAACACCATCCTGCACCTGCTGGCCGCCGCCCAGGAAGGCGAGGTGGCGTTCGACCTGCGCGACATCGATCGGCTGTCGCGCAAGGTGCCGCAGCTGTGCAAGGTGGCGCCGAACATCCAGAAGTACCACATGGAGGACGTGCACCGCGCCGGCGGCATCTTCAGCATCCTCGGCTCGCTGGCCCGTGGCGGTTTGCTGCACACCGACCTGCCGACCGTGCACAGCCGCAGCATGGAAGAGGCCATCGCCAAGTGGGACATCACCCAGACCGATGACGAAGCCGTACACACCTTCTTCAAGGCAGGCCCGGCCGGCATCCCGACGCAGACTGCGTTCAGCCAGTCGACCCGCTGGGAAACCCTCGACGACGACCGCGAGAACGGCTGCATCCGCAGCTTCGAGCACGCCTACTCGCAAGAAGGCGGCCTGGCCGTGCTGTACGGCAACATCGCCCTCGACGGTTGCGTGGTGAAGACCGCCGGTGTCGATGAGTCGATCCACGTGTTCGAAGGCAACGCGAAGATCTTCGAAAGCCAGGACAGCGCCGTGCGCGGCATCCTCGCCGACGAAGTGAAAGCGGGTGACATCGTCATCATCCGTTACGAAGGCCCGAAAGGCGGCCCGGGCATGCAAGAGATGCTCTACCCGACTTCGTACCTGAAATCCAAAGGCCTGGGCAAAGCCTGCGCCCTGCTCACCGACGGCCGCTTCTCGGGCGGTACCTCGGGCCTGTCGATCGGCCACGCTTCGCCGGAAGCCGCCGCTGGCGGCGCCATCGGCCTGGTGCGCGACGGCGACAAGGTGCTGATCGACATCCCCAACCGTTCGATCAACCTGCAAGTCAGCGATGAAGAGCTGGCCGCGCGCCGCGCCGAGCAGGACAAGAAGGGCTGGAAGCCGGCCGAAGTGCGCCCACGCAAGGTGACCACCGCGCTGAAGGCCTACGCCCTGCTGGCCACCAGTGCCGACAAGGGTGCCGTGCGCAACAAGGCGATGCTCGACGGGCTGTGAGGCCTTGAGGGTGTGACACCGGAACCGGCGCCTTGAGCGCCGGTTTTTTTTTGCCTGTTAGGGCCCTATCGCCGGCAAGCCGGCTCCCACAGATACACCACAGCATTACCTGTGGGAGCCGGCTTGCCGGCGATGGGGCCAGCACTTTCACCACCCGGCTACTGAATCTGCTCCGGCGTGACGATCACCCAGTTCTTGTCCGCCGTCACCGGCAACCCTTCCTTGGCCTGGGCCACCGCCTGCTTGGCGATCATGCCGTTCAACTGGTCCATGTACTTGGCCTTGCGGTTTATCCACAGGTGGATGCCGCCCTTGTTCACATCCACGCCATGGAACTGCATGTAGCCATCGCTGGTTGGCGTATCGCCACCCACCAGCACCGGCTTCTTCCATTCATCGATGTAGGTGAGGATCGCCGCCTGCTTGCCGGCCATCCAGGTGGCGGGCGTCCACAGGTAAGGCGTCAGCTCCAGGCCCTCGTTGGCCTTGGCATCGTAGTGGCCGGCGCTGATCTGCTTGCGCGCGGTGGTCAGCTCGCCGCTGGCGCGGTCCTTGAGCAGCAGGCTGACGCCGATCACGTTCTGCGGTTTTACGTTGTAGCCGTACTTGGGGTCCGAGGCGACCATGCGCACCAGCTCCTCGGACGCGGCCGAGATCACGTACACCTCGATGCCATTTTCCATCAGCTTGTTGTACAGCTCGGCCTGGCCGGTGAAGACCTTGGGCGGCTGCACCTCGATGGCCTTGACCTGGTCGCCCTCGAAATAGGTGCTGGGCACAGGCTTGCCCGAGGCCATCAGCGCGTCGACCTGGGCCTTGAGCTCCTTGAGGGTGAAACCGGAAAACACCTGCGCCACCCAGGGGTAACAGACCATGTCGTCGATTTCGCACAGGCGGTAGTAGTAGCTGAACAGGCTTTCCTTGTGCTCGGCAGTGTCCTTGAACGGGATCAGCTTGAGCGAGGGGTCGAGCTTGTCGCGGGTCAGCAGCCCCTGGTTCTCCATGAACGGCAGCAGCGCTTCTTCAAGGTCGTAGCGGTAGCTGGTGTTGTCCATGTCGAACACCGCGTAGTTACCCTGGTTGGCGTTGGCGGCGATCATGGCATCGAGCTGCCTGGCCGCGTCGGCGGGCCAGTGGGTGAGATCGGTGGCCCAGGCTTGGGCAGCGAACAGCACGGACACACCCACCAGCAAGGCTTTCGGCGCTAACTTCATGTGCGAATCTCCTGAAAGAACCTGGAAAAACTAGCCCAGCAAACCCTGCCCAGCGCCCCTCACAGCGACCTTCGCGCAGCCATAAACGCCGTGTTCATTGCTATTTGCGACAAAGCGTTATTCCATAAGCGCCTAAGCAAATTACCTTTGGGTATAAATTCGTTTGTTTTCAGGCTGTTAGCATTTCCGTTCGCAATCGCTCACAGAGGCGATGCCTCTTCTGCTTTTACCTGGAGCTTCAATGAACCTGCCGCTGTCTCTCAACCTGCTGGCGTTCCTGGCCTTGCTGCTGGGCCTGGCACAAACTCGCCGTACCGACTGGAGCCTGGCCAAGAAGGTGCTGCTCGGCCTGGTGCTCGGCGTGGTCTTCGGCCTGGTGCTGCACACCGTTTACGGCGCCGGCCACCCGGTGCTCAAGGCCACCATCGGCTGGCTCGACCTGGTCGGCAACGGCTACGTGGGCCTGTTGCAGATGATCGTCATGCCGCTGATCTTCGCCTCGATCCTCAGCGCCGTGGCCCGCCTGCACAACGCCTCCTCGCTGGGCCGCATCAGCGTGCTGAGCATCGGCACGCTGCTGCTGACCACCGCCATCGCCGCGCTGATCGGCGTGGCCCTGACCAACCTGTTCGGCCTGAGCGCCGAAGGGCTGGTGGCCGGCGTCCAGGAAAGCGCGCGCCTGCAGGCCATCCACAGTGACTACGCCGGCAAGGTCGCCGACCTCAACATCCCGCAGCTGCTGCTGTCGTTCGTGCCGAGCAACCCGGTGGGCGACCTGGCGCGTGCCAAGCCGACCTCGATCATCAGCGTGGTGATCTTCGCCGTGTTCGTTGGCCTGGCTGCGCTGCAGCTGATCAAGGACGATGCCGAGAAGGGCGGCCGCGCCCTGTCGGCCATCGACACTCTGCAGGCCTGGGTGATGCGCCTGGTGCGCCTGGTGATGAAGCTGACTCCCTACGGTGTGCTGGCGCTGATGACCAAGGTGGTGGCCAGCTCCAACTTCGACGACATCCTCAAGCTGGGCAGCTTCGTGGTGGTGTCGTACATCGGCCTGGGCCTGATGTTCGTGGTGCACGGCATCATCCTCGCCATCACCGGCGTCAGCCCGCTGCGCTTCTTCCGCAAGGTCTGGCCGGTGCTGACCTTCGCCTTCACCAGCCGCTCCAGCGCAGCGAGCATCCCGCTGAACATCGAGGCGCAGACACGCCGCCTGGGTGTGCCGCAATCGATCGCCAGCTTCAGCGCCTCGTTCGGCGCGACCATCGGCCAGAACGGCTGCGCCGGCCTGTACCCGGCGATGCTGGCGGTGATGGTGGCGCCCGCGGTGGGCATCGATACCTTCGACCCGCTGTGGATCGCGACCCTGGTGGCGATCGTCACCCTGAGTTCGGCCGGTGTCGCCGGCGTCGGCGGTGGGGCGACCTTCGCCGCGCTGATCGTGCTGCCGGCCATGGGCCTGCCGGTCGAGCTGGTGGCGCTGCTGATTTCGGTGGAGCCGCTGATCGACATGGGCCGCACGGCATTGAACGTGAATGGTTCGATGACAGCAGGCGTTGTGACCAGCCAGTTGCTCAAAGAGACCGACAAGGGTGTGCTGGCCGATGACGAGCATGCCGAGCTGAGCCACAGCTGAAAACAGACAGGGGCTGCACATGCAGCCCCTGCTTTTTTCAAACCTTGTCCCACACCTCGAAGTGGTACGCAGGTTTGTTCTCTTCAACCTGCGCCTCGCTCGACACCCGCCGCCACTGCTGCGAATCGAACTCGGGGAACCAGGCATCCCCTGGTGGCGCCAGCTCCACGCGGGTCAGGTACATGCGGCTGACCAGCCCCTTCTCCAGCGCCTGCGCATACAGCTGCGCGCCGCCAATCAGCATCAATTCCTCGACGCCCTGCTCCCGCGCCCACTGCTCGGCACGCACCAGCGCCGCCTCCAGCGAAGCGAACACCTCGGCGCCCGCCAGCTGCAAGCCCGGCTGGCGGCTGACCACGATGTTCAAGCGCCCCGGCAGCGGCCGGCCCAGCGAATCCCAGGTCTTGCGGCCCATGATGATCGGCTTGCCCAGGGTGGTGGCCTTGAAGTACTTGAAATCCCCCGGCAGGTGCCAGGGCATGGAGTTGTCGATGCCGATCACGCGGTTCTCGGCATGCGCCGCGATCAGGCTGAGGGGGAGTGATGTATTCATGCCCGCGAGGATAGCACCCGGCGTGTGGGTTATGCTTCTGCCCTGAACCGTGCAATGGAAGACCTTGTGACTGCACTGACTCCCCTGGACAAACGCTGGCTCACCGAAGCGGTGCGCCTGCGCGAGGAACACGCCGGCCCCCTGGAGGACCAGGAGGCCAACCGCCTCGCCCGCCAGCAGGGCGGCGACCTGGCGGCGCGCATCGAAACCCGGGCGCTGTGCCTCGCTGAACGTGACGGCATCACCCGCGCCTTGCGCCACTGGAAGCAAGGCGCACGCCTGGCGCTGCTGGCCTTGCTGCTGATGGCCGTGCTCAGCGGCGCCGGCCTGGCCCTTGCCGCCCTTGGCGACGGGCAACGCCCGGTCAACGTGTTCTGGGCCCTGGGCAGCCTGTTCGGGCTGAACCTGCTGATGCTGCTGGGCTGGGCCGCCGGGCTGGCGCTGAGCGGCGAAAGTGGCGCCAGCCTGGGGCGCCTGTGGTTGTGGTTGAGCGAGCGCTTTGCCCGCGACGCCAAGGCCGCGCACCTGGCGCCGGCGCTGCTGGTGCTGCTGCAACGCCAGCGCTTGAGCCGCTGGTTGCTCGGCACACTGGTGCACGGCCTGTGGCTGCTGGCGATGCTCAGCGCACTGGTGCTGCTGCTGGCGCTGCTCGCCACCCGCCGCTACGGCTTCGTCTGGGAAACCACCTTGCTCGCCCCCGAGCCCTTCATCCAACTGACCCACGCACTCGGCGCGCTGCCTTCGCTGCTGGGTTTCGCAATGCCTGACGAGGCCATGATCCGCGCCAGCGGCGACACCCTGCCAGCGCTGGACCTGGCCCGCCAGGCGTGGGCCAGCTGGCTGCTCGGCGTGGTGCTGGTGTATGGCCTGCTGCCGCGCCTGGCGCTGTTCGCGCTGTGCCTGTGGCGCTGGCGCCAGGGCCGCCAGCGCCTGGCCCTGGACCTCAGCCTGCCCGGCTACGCACACCTGCGTGAGCCCCTGATGCCACGCAGCGAACGCATCGGCGTGCAAGATGCAGCGCCCGAGGCATTGCCGCAGTTCCAGGCAGGCCAACTGGACGCTGGCAGCAGTGGCGCCTTGCTGGTCGGCCTGGAACTGGACGACCAGCGCCCCTGGCCGCCCGCCCTGCCCAAGGGCGTGACCGACGCCGGCGTGCTCGACAGCCGCGAGTCGCGCAACAAGCTGCTCGAACAACTCAGCCGCTTCCCCCCGGCGCGCCTGGCCATCGCCTGCGACCCGCGCCGCTCGCCCGACCGCGGCAGCCTGGCCCTGCTCGCGGAGCTGGCGCGCAATGCCGGTGCCACCCGCATCTGGCTGCTGCAGGCAGCACAGGGCCAGGCCCTGGATGCCGAGCGCCTGGGTGACTGGCACGAAGCACTGGACCGCCTCGGCCTGCCCCATGCCGACACCTCGCCCCTGACCTGGCTGGAGCATGGCCATGACTGAGCCGCTGAAACTGGCCGTGGTCGGCCACACCAACGTCGGCAAGACCTCGCTGCTGCGCACCCTCACCCGTGACGTGGGCTTTGGCGAAGTGTCCCACCGGCCCAGCACCACCCGCCATGTGGAGGGCGCGCGGCTGTCGGTGGATGGCGAACCGCTGCTGGAGCTCTACGACACCCCCGGCCTGGAAGACGCCATCGCCCTGCTCGACTACCTGGAACGCCTGGAGCGCCCCGGCGAGCGGCTGGACGGCCCGGCGCGGCTGGAGCGCTTTCTCCAGGGCAGCGAAGCGCGCCAGCGTTTCGAGCAGGAGGCCAAGGTGCTGCGCCAGTTGCTGGCGAGCAATGCCGGCCTGTACGTGATCGACGCCCGTGAACCGGTGCTGGCCAAGTACCGCGACGAACTGGAAGTGCTGGCCAGTTGCGGCAAGCCCTTGCTGCCGGTGCTCAACTTCGTTGCCAGCAGCCAGCACCGCGAGCCGCAATGGCGCGAAGCGCTGGCCCGGCTTGGCCTGCATGCGCTGGTGCGCTTCGACAGCGTGGCGCCGCCCGAAGATGGCGAGCGCCGCCTGTACGAAAGCCTGGCGTTGTTGCTGGAAGAGGCGCGCCCGGCCCTGCAACGCTTGATCGACGACCAGCAGGCGCAGCGCCTGGCCCGCCAGCACAGCGGCAAGCGCCTGATCGCCGAGCTGCTGCTCGACTGCGCCGCCTGCCGGCGCAGCGTGGCCGCCGAGCCGGCTGCCGAAGCCAAGGCCATCGAGGCCCTGCGCCAGGAGGTGCGCCAACGCGAACAGCGCTGTGTCGAGGCGTTGCTCAAGCTCTACGCATTCCGCCGCGAAGACGCCAACGCCGGTGACCTGCCGTTGCTCGACGGGCGCTGGGGCGATGACCTGTTCAACCCTGAGACGCTGAAGCTGCTGGGTGTGCGCCTGGGCAGCGGCGTGGCGGCCGGTGCCGCAGCGGGCGCCGGGGTCGACCTGCTGGTCGGCGGCATCACCCTGGGCGCCGCCGCGTTGGCCGGGGCCATTGCCGGCGGCGCACTGCAGACGGCGCGCAACTATGGGTCGCGGTTGATGGGCAAGCTCAAGGGCCAGCGCGAGCTGACCGTGGACGACAACGTGCTGCGCTTGCTGGCCTTGCGTCAGCAGCAGTTGATGGTGGCGTTGGACAATCGCGGGCATGCGGCGCAGGACAGCATTCGCCTGGGGCCGCTGGATGAAAAGGCCTGGCGCGAAGGCAAGCTGCCCGAGGCCTTGAGCAAGGCCCGGGCGCACCCGCAATGGTCGACGCTCAACCCGGGGGCGCGGGTGAACCAGGCGGAGCGTCAGGAGCAGTTGGAGGCGTTGGTTCTACAGATTTGAGGTTGGCCGTGCGGGCCTCATCGCGGATAAATCCGCTCCTACAAGGTCTGCGCAACCCTTGTAGGAGCGGATTTATCCGCGAAGGGCCCGCGCACACACCGCCAAACTCAGAGCATCGCCAATGCCTTGCCCTTGAGCACCGCCATGTCGATCAGCGGCACGCCGACTTCCTTGGCCTGCTCATCCCATTCGCGCATCCGCAGGCTCACCTTGAACAGCGGATCGCGCTCGAACTCATCCGCCTCCCCCTCGCTCATCACCCCACCCTGATACTCCAGGGTCCGCCGGCTCGCCTCGCTCAGCCGTGCGTAGTACCCCGGCTGACGCAAGGTCAGGTAGCGCTTGGCCTCCACGTGATACTGCACCAGCCGCGCCATACGCTCGCTGAAGCCGCATCGGCGCAGGTACTTGGCGCCGATGCGCTCATGGCTGACCACCCCAAAGCCGCCCATGTCTCCCTCGCCGCCACACAGGTGGCCGATATCGTGGAAGAACGCCGCCAGCACCACTTCGTCGTCGAAGCCTTCGTCCATGGCCAGTTGCGCGGCCTGGGACATGTGCTCGAGCTGGGTGATGGCTTCGCCGATGTAGTCGTCGCTGCCATGGCGTTGGTAGAGCGCGAAGGTGTTGTCGATGACCTGGTCGCGGGTGAGCATCGCTTGGGTTTCCTCAGGTGAAATTCAAGGTGGCTGTCAGTCCATCGCCGGCAAGCCGGCTCACACAGGGATAGCGTAGGCCTGGCTTACTGCTGCGCCACCTTCTCCGACTTGCCGTCATAGCGCTTGCGCCATTCGCCGAGGATCTCGTCACGGTTCTTCGAGGCCCAGGCAAAGTCGTTCTTGATCAGGCGCTGCTCGTAGTCAGCCGGCAATTCGGTCTGGGGCTTGGCGATGCCGGGCGCGGCGAGCACCGCGAAGTTCTCCTTGTACAGCTCCATGGCCGCAGGGCTGGCCGAGAAGTCGGCCAGGCGCTTGGCCGCCTCCGCCTTCGGCGAGCCCTTGATCACCGCGGTGGCCTCGATCTCCCAGCCCAGGCCTTCCTTGGGCAGCACGATGTCCAGTGGCGCGCCCTGGCGCTTGAGCTGCACGGCCGGGTACTCGAACGAGATGCCGATCGGGAATTCACCGGCTGCCGCCAGCTTGCATGGCTTGGAGCCGGAATGGACGTACTGGCCGATGTTCTGGTGCAGGGCGTCCATGTAGGCCCAGCCCTGGGGTTCGCCGAAGGTCTGCAGCCAGGCGCTGACATCGAGGAAACCGGTGCCGGACGACGCCGGGTTGGGCATGACGATCTTGCCCTTGTACTCAGGCTTGGTCAGGTCTTGCCAGCTCACCGGCTTGCTCAGGCCCTGCTTTTCGGCCTCGACGGTGTTGAAGCAGATGGTTGCGGCCCACACGTCCATGCCGACCCAGGCTGGCGGGTTGGCGGCGTCGCGGTAGTTGGCGGAAATCTTGCCCAGGTCCTTCGGCGCATAGGCTTCGAGCATGCCGTTCTGGTCGAGGATGGCCAGGCTCGAAGCAGCCAGGCCCCAGACCGCGTCGGCCTGCGGGCGGTCTTTCTCGGCCAGCAGCTTGGCGGTGATGATGCCGGTGGAGTCACGTACCCACTTGATCTCGATATCCGGGTTGGCCTTCTCGAAGGCCTGCTTGTAGCTCTTGAGCTGCTCGGCCTCCAGGGCGGTGTACACGGTCAGTTGCGTGCCGGCGGCCGAGGCCTGCAGGCTGAAGACGGCGGATACGGCAGCGGCAAGTGCGAGTGGCTTGAACATGATGCGTTTCCTATCAGAGTGGGCAGTCGGTCAATGGCCGGCAGCGCGTTGGCGCCAGGCCTGGGAGCGGCGCAACAGGCCGCGTGAAGCAGCGGCCAGCAGCAACGAGGCGCCAGCGCTGGTGAGCAGGATCAGGGTGGACATGGCGGCAGCGCCGCCGACGTTGCCGGCATCGTCCATGTTCAGCACGGCCACCGCGGCGAGGATGGTGTCGGGGCTGTAGAGGAAGATGGCCGCCGAGACGGTGGTCATCGCCGAGACGAACAGGTAGCGGATGATGTCCAGCAGCGCCGGCAGGCAGATGGGCACGGTGACCCGCACGAAGTGCTTGTACAGCGGCGCCTTGAGCGACAGCGCGGCGGCCTCGAACTCGCCGTCGAGCTGGCGCAGCGCGGTGGTCGCGGTCATCTGCGCGGTGGTCAGGTAATGGGCGATGGTGCACACCACCAGCAGCGCCATGCTGCCGTAGAACACATGCAGCGGGTTGCCAGCGAGGTTGAAGAAGAAGACATAGCCCAGGCCCAGCACCAGCCCCGGCACCGCCATGGGGATGAAGCTGAGCAGGCGCAGGGCCTGGTTGAGCAGGCGCTGGCCCTGAGTCTTCTCCATCAGGTAGGCGCCGCTGAAGATCACCAGGCTGCCGATCAGCGCGGTGGCGATGGCCATGGTCACGCTGTTGCGATAGGCCAGCCAGCCACCGCCTGCGGTGTCTTCGAACATGTAGTGCTTGAACGACAGGGTCAGGTTGTAGGGCCAGAAGGTCACCAGCGACGAGTACACCGCCATGCCGATCACCGCCAGCAGCGCCGCGCACACCAGCACCACGATGGCCAGGAAGCAGGCGTCACGGCCGCGCGAAGGCTTGGGCTCGAACACCTGGGCACGGCCGCTCATGGCATCGCCCTGGCGCCGGCGCAGCCAGGCATCGACGGCAAAGCTGAGCAGCGCCGGCACCAGCAGCACCATGCCGATCAGCGCGCCACGGCCGAATTGCTGCTGCCCCACCACCGCCTTGTATGCCTCCAGCGCCAGCACCTGGTAATCGCCACCGACCACCACCGGTACGCCAAAGTCGGTGATGGTCAGGGTGAACACCAGGCAGAACGCGGCGAACACCGCCTGGCGCGTGGCCGGCCAGGTGATGCTGCAAAACGCCCGCCAAGGCCCGGCGCCCATGCTCGAGGCGGCATCGAACAGCCGCGCATCGGCCAGCGACAAGGCCGAGAGCAGGATCATCAGCGCATGCGGGAAGGTGTAGATGGCCTCGCCCAGGACGATGCCCCAGAAGCCATAGATGTTGTCGTGCAACAGCCCGCGCAGCAGGCCCTGGTTGCCGAACAGGTAGACCAGGGCGATGGCCGGCAGCATCGACGGCGCCAGCAACGGCAGCAGCGAAATGCCTCGCCACAGGCCTTTGGCCGGGATCAGCGTGCGCTGCAGGGCGTAGGCGAACAGATAGGCCAGCGGAATCACGATCAGCGCCACGGTGAACGCCACCGACAGGCTGTTGCCGAGCAGCCAGTGGAAGTTTTCGCTGGCGAACAGCGCACGGGCCGCGACCAGGCCACCACCCTGGCCGGCATCACCACTGAAACCGCGCCAGAAGATCGCCAGCAACGGCATCAGCACGGCCAGCAGCAACAGCACCAGCAGCAGGCTCTTGCCACCGATCACGAACAGCCGATCTCCCAAGGCGACGTCACTGGAGGGTGCGCGCTTGGCGTCGGGGAGCGGCAGGGACATTGGCGCGGCCATCTCAGGCAAACACCTGCAGGCTCTGTGGCGGCAACGCCACCCAGATGTCCTGCGAGCCCAGGCGCGGCATGGCTTCGGGGGCCAGCTCGGCGAGCAGGGCGTGGCCTGGCAGGGCCTTGAGCTCGAAGCTCATGCGGCAGCGGTTGCCGAGGAAGGTGATCTCGCGCACCTTGGCCGGGAACAGGTTTTCCTCGTGCACCACCGGGTTCACCGTGATCGCCTCGGGGCGGCAGAACAACCGGCCGCTGCTGGCGCGCGGCGCACCGGCGGCCAGGCGCATGTTCATCGCGCCGACCTGGGCGTGGCTGTCGCTGCTGCGTTGGAACGGCAGCCAGTTGCCCTGGCCGACGAACTCGGCGACGAACGGGGTGGCCGGCTGGTCGTAGATTTCCTGGGGCGTGGCGTACTGCTCGACCTGGCCGTTGTTCATCACGGCGATGCGGTCGGCCATGAGCATGGCTTCATCCTGGTTGTGGGTGACCATCAGCGTGGTGATGCCAAGCTGGCGCTGCAGCTGGCGCAGCTCGGTGCACAGGTGCTCGCGCACACGGGCATCGAGCGCCGACATCGGCTCGTCGAGCAACAGCAGCGAGGGCGCTGGGGCCAAGGCACGGGCCAGGGCCACGCGCTGCTGCTGGCCGCCGGAGAGCTGGCCGGGGTATTTCTTTTCGCTGCCGCCAAGGCCCACCAGCTCAAGCATCTCGGCCACCCGTTGGCGGCTCTGCTCACGGCTGCTGCCGGTCAGGCCGTAGGCGATGTTGGCTTCGACGCTGAGGTTGGGGAACAGGGCGTAGGACTGGAACAGGATGCCGTAGTCACGGGCCTGGGGCGGCAGTTCGGAGATGTCGCGGTTGCCGATGTACAGCGTGCCGCGGTCCTGGCGCTCGAGGCCGGCGATGCAGCGCAGCAGGGTGGTCTTGCCGCAGCCGGAGGGGCCGAGCAGGCAGACCAGCTCGCCGGCGGCGATGTCCAGGGAGACATCGTTCAGCGCGGTGAAGGCACCGAAACGCTTGTGGATACCGCGCACTTTCATCTGTGCGCCCGGAGTGGCGTGGTTCATGGCAAGGCCTCATCGAACAGATGGGGCCATGCTAGGAAGGCTGTGCGAAGGTTCTGTGGCGTTAGGGCAAAAGCGGGCGATAGTGGTATAGGCAGATTTTGTAGTGGCCTTGCCGGCCCTATCGCCGGCAAGCCGGCTCCTACACCAGCACCTACAGCCCTATCAGAACTGCGAACCCACCACTTCCTGCGCCACCCCCAGGAACGCCGCCGGCAACCGCGCCTGGCGCCGCTCCTTCAGGCAATACAGGTACTCATGCATCACCGGCGCGTTCTCCAACGTCAGCACACGCAGTTCGGGGTTGTGCGGCACCTCGTGGCGGGCAATCACACTGATGCCGATATTGCGCAGCACCGCCTCGCGGATCGACTCGCGGCTGCCGATCTCCAGCAAGGCCCCGGCCTTCACCCCGGCCTCGTCCAGCATCTGCTCGGTCAGCTTGCGGGTGGTCGAGCCTTTTTCGCGCATCAGCAGGCAATGCCCCGCCACCACGTCGATGGACACCGCCTGGCGATGCGCCAGCGGGTGATTGCGGTGCACCGCCACCACCAGCGGGTCGGTGCCCAGCACCCGCCGCACCAGGCGCGCATCTTCAAGCAACTGCGAGGAGGCGGCGATATCGACGCGGTAGTCTTCGAGCATTTCCAGCACCTGCTGGGAGTTGCCGATCTCCACCGCCACTTCCACCTGCGGCAGGCGCTCGCGGAAGATCTTCACCAAGTCGAGGATGTAGTAAGGCGCGGTGGCGGCGATGCGCAGGCTGCCCTGGGCATGGCCGCTGTTGCGCAGCTCGAACTCGATGTCGGCTTCCTGCTGCAGCAGCGCCTTGACCATCGGCAACAGGCGCACGCCCTCTTCGCTCAGCACCAAGCGCCGGCCACCGCGGTAGAACAGCTCCACCGCGTACTGGCTCTCCAGGTTGCGAATCTGCGTGGTCACCGTGGGCTGGCTGAGCCCGAGCTTCTTCGCGGCCAAGGTGATGCTGCCCAGGCGGGCCACCATGTAGAAGGCTTTGAGCTCGGCACTCAGCATTGCAGGACCTCTGTTGTGCGCAACCGGCGCTACTTGCGCAGCAGGCGCAAACCGTTGAATACCACCAGCAGGCTCACGCCCATGTCGGCAAAGACGGCCATCCACAAGGTGGCCATGCCGGTGAAGGTGATCGCCAGGAACAGCGCCTTGATGCCCAGCGCCAGAACGATGTTCTGCGTCAGGATCGCCGCACTTTGGCGCGACAGCCTGACGAACGCCGGGATTTTGCGCAAGTCGTCATCCATCAGCGCCACGTCGGCGGTCTCGATCGCGGTGTCGGTACCGGCGGCGGCCATGGCGAAGCCGATTTCGGCGCGGGCCAGGGCCGGCGCATCGTTGATGCCATCGCCGACCATGCCGACCCGGTGGCCCTGGGCATACAGCTGCTCGATGCTGGCCAGCTTGTCGGCAGGCAGCAGGTTGCCTTCGGCGCGGTCGATGCCCACCTGGGCGGCGATCGCCTCGGCGGTGTGCGGATTGTCGCCGGTGAGCATGACAGTCTTGATGCCCAGCGCATGCAGTTCGGCGATGGCCTCGCGGCTGCTGTCCTTGACCGTGTCGGCCACGGCGAACAGCGCCAGCGGGCCGGAGCGGTCGAGCAGCAGCACCACGGTCTTGCCCTGGCGCTCCAGCACGTCGAGCTGTGCTTCGAGCTCTGGCGAGCACAGGCCCAGCTCTTCGACCAGGCGGTGGTTGCCCAGGTGGTAGGTCTGGCCATCGATCACCCCGCGCACGCCGCGCCCGGCCAGGGCTGCAAAGTCGCTCACCTCGCTCAGCGGCAGGTTCTGCGCCTTGGCGAACTGGGCGATGGCGCCCGACACCGGGTGGTCGGAACGCGCCCCAAGGCTGGCCGCCATGGCCTGGGCGCGGCCTTCGAACAGCGGCTCGAGCACCTTGGCGTCGGTTTGCACCGGCTTGCCGTGGGTGATGGTGCCGGTCTTGTCCAGGGCCAGGTAGTCGAGCTTGCGGCCGCCTTCGAGGTACACGCCGCCCTTGATCAGGATGCCCTTGCGCGCCGCCGCGGCCAGGCCGCTGACGATGGTCACCGGGGTCGAGATCACCAGTGCGCACGGGCAGGCCACCACCAGCAGCACCAGGGCGCGGTAGACCCAGTCGAACCAGGCGCCGGCCATGAACAGCGGCGGGATGATCGCCACCGCCAGGGCCAGGGCGAACACCACCGGGGTGTAGATGCGCGAGAAAGTGTCGACGAAGCGCTGGGTCGGCGCACGCGCGCCCTGGGCCTCTTCCACGGCCTTGATGATGCGCGCCAGGGTGGATTGCCCGGCGGCGGCGGTCACCCGGTACTCCAGGGCGCCGGCCTGGTTGATGGTGCCGGCAAACAGCTTGTCGCCGACGGCTTTCTCCACGGGCAGGCTTTCGCCGGTGATCGGTGCCTGATCGACGCTGGATTGGCCACTGACTACCTCGCCATCCAGGCCGATGCGCTCACCGGGGCGCACCCGCACCTGCGCACCGATGGCCACTTCGCGCACATCCACCTCGCGCCACTGGCCATCGGCCTGCTGCACCGTGGCGGTGTCGGGGGTGAGTTGCATCAGGCCGCTGATGGCATTGCGCGCACGGTCCAGGGAGCGGGCTTCGATCAGCTCGGCGACGGTGAACAACACCATGACCATGGCCGCTTCCGGCCACTGGCCGATCAGCACTGCACCGGTCACGGCGATGCTCATCAGCGCGTTGATGTTGAGGTTGCGGTTCTTCAGGGCGATCCAGCCCTTCTTGTAGGTGCCCAGGCCACAGCCGAGGATCGCCGCCAGGGCCAGCGCGGCCACCAGCCATTCCGGCGCCAGGGCGCCAAAGTGCACGATTTCGGCGGCGATCGCGGCAATACCCGACAGCGCCAGCGGCCACCAGCGGGCCTTGTGCGGCTGCACCGGGGCATCAGCGCCTTCGGCTGCCAGCGGCTCGGCCTTCATGCCCAGGCTTTCGATGGCGCGCTCGATGGCTTCGGTGCCGGCCAAGGTATGGCGCACGCCGAGCACGCGGTTGATCAGGTTGAATTCCAGCTGCTCGACACCTGCCAGCTTGCCCAGCTTGTCCTGGATCAGCGTCTGTTCGGTGGGGCAGTCCATGGCGTCGATACGAAAGCGGCTCAACTGCGCCTGGGCGCTGGCCTTCTCGGTCAACTGCACCAGGGCCGGCGCTGCGCTGGCGCCACAGCAGCTGTGGCCGTGCGCGGCATGGCCGTGGTCGTCATCGCCGTGGGCATGATCGTGGGGGTGCTTGTGTTCGGGGCTGACAGGCTGGTTCATGGGGGCATCCTTAATGTTCGCCTGTTGCCAAGTGAACACCCTGTAGCCACTATAGGGTCAAGCCATCTGCTGGAGAATTTGCCATGAAGATCGGAGAACTGGCCAAGGCGACTGACTGCGCCGTGGAAACCATCCGTTATTACGAGCGTGAGCAACTGCTGCCGGAGCCCGCCCGCACCGACGGCAACTATCGGCTGTACACCCAGGCCCACGTCGAGCGGCTGACCTTCATCCGCAACTGCCGCACGCTGGACATGACCCTGGATGAAATCCGCAGCCTGCTGCGCCTGCGCGACAGCCCTGAAGGCTCGTGCGGCAGCGTGAATGCGTTGATCGATGAGCATATCGAGCACGTGCAGGCACGGATCGATGGCTTGGTGGCGCTGCAGGCGCAGTTGGTGGAGTTGCGTCAGCGCTGCAATGCGCAAGGGGCGGAATGCGCGATCTTGCAGCAACTGGAAGTGAATGGGGCGGTATCGGTGCCGGAGGCCGAGCATTCACATGTGGGGCGTAGCCACGGGCATTGATCCAAGCCCCCATCGCCGGCAAGCCGGCTCCCACAAGGCCTGCGTCTGTGGGAGCCGGCTTGCCGGCGATGGGGCCAATGAAGTCAGACCGCCATCGGCGCCGTCATTGGCGCATGGTGCTCGTAACCTTCCAGGCTGAAGTCGCTCGGCTCGATCTTCTCCAGCCATTCAGGCTCGTACTTGCCGGTCTTGGCGAAGTCTGGCACGCGGTCGCTGATCACCAGCTTCGGCGCTGCCAGCGGCTCGCGCTTGAGCTGCTCGTTGAGCATGTCCAGGTGGTTTTCATACACATGGGCATCGCCGATGAAGTAGGTGAACCAGCGTGGGGTGTAGCCGGTGAGGCGGCCGAACAGCGACAGCAGCGCCGCGCCTTCGGTGAGGTTGAACGGCGTGCCCAGGCCCAGGTCGTTGGAGCGGATGTAGAGGGTCAGGGAAATTTCCCTGGTCTCGACATTCGGGTGGAACTGGTACAGCAGGTGGCACGGTGGCAGGGCCATTTCGTCCAGTTGCGCGCAGTTCCAGCCGTGGAACAGGATGCGCCGGCTGCCCGGGTCGTTGGCGATGGTGTCCAGGCACTGGCGCACCTGGTCGATGGCCTTGTACAGGATGACGAACGCCTGGCCGTCTTCCTCGTCCTTGGCGATCTGGCGGAAGCCTGCCTTTTCGGCCATTTCGATGGCCGCCGGGTTGCTCTGCGGGATGCGCTTGTAGCCCGGCCACTGGCGCCACTGCACGCCGTAGATTTCGCCCAGGTCGTCATGCCCCTGGCGGAACGGGTTGGCCAGCCACTGGGCGTTTTCGTTGGCGTTCTGGTCCCAGACCTTGCAGCCCAGCTCGCGGAATTCACCGGCGTTCTTCACGCCCCGCAGGAAACCGACCATCTCGCCGATCGCCGACTTGAACGCCAGCTTGCGCGTGGTGATGGCCGGGAAGCCTTTTTGCAGGTCGAAACGCAGCATCGCGCCCGGCAGGCTGATGGTGCGGATGCCGGTGCGGTTGCCTTGCAGCGTGCCGTTTTCGATGACGTCGCGGACCAGATCTAGATACTGTTTCATGACTTTCCTGTAACAAGAACGGCAGGGGGATCGCCCCTGCCGTGAAAATCATACGGCGGGTTTGGCCGTAGGTTTGCGGTTGTAGGCCAACCAGATCAGGAAGATGCCGCCGACGATCATCGGCACGCAAAGCAACTGACCCATAGTCAACCAGCCGAACGCGATGTAGCCAAGCTGGGCATCGGGCACCCGCACGAACTCCACGATGAAGCGGAAAATACCGTAGAACAGCGCGAACATGCCGGAAACGGCCATGGTCGGGCGCGGCTTGCGCGAGTACAACCAGAGAATCACGAATAATGCCACACCTTCGAGGGCGAACTGGTACAGCTGCGACGGATGACGGGGCAACTGCGCCGGGTCGCTGAAGGGCGGGAAGACCATCGCCCAGGGCACGTCGGTGGCCTTGCCCCACAGCTCGGCATTGATGAAGTTGCCGATACGCCCGGCACCCAGGCCGATCGGCACCAGCGGCGCAACGAAGTCCATCAGCTCGAAGAACGACTTGTTGTTGCGCTTGCCGAACCACAGGGCCGCCAGCATCACCCCGATGAAACCGCCGTGGAACGACATGCCGCCCTTCCAGACCTCGAAGATCAGCGTCGGGTTGGCCAGGTAGGCGTGCAGGTCGTAGAACAGCACGTAGCCCAGGCGGCCACCGACGATCACCCCCATCGACAACCAGAACACCAGGTCGGAGAGCTTCTCGCGCGACCAGGTGGGGTCGAAGCGGGCGAGCCGGCGTGAGGCGAGCAGCCAGGCGCCGCCGATGCCGATCAGGTACATCAGGCCGTACCAGTGGATTTTCAGCGGCCCGAGGGCCACGGCCACGGGGTCTATCTGCGGGTAAGGCAGCATGGATATTCCTCTTGGTTCAAATCAGGAAGCTCAGCCCGACGCAGAACAGCAACGCGGCGAACAGGCGCTTGAGCAGGCGCGGCGACAGCTTGTGCGCCAGACGTGCGCCGAAGCGGGCGAAAAACATGCTGGTGACGGCGATGCCGACCAGCGCTGGCAGGTAGACATAGCCCACGCTGTGGGCCGGCAGGTGCGTGTTGCCCCAACCCAGCCACATGAAACTCAGGGCACTGGCCACGGCAATCGGCAGCCCGCAGGCCGACGACGTCGCCACCGCCTGCTGCATCGGCAGGCTGCGCCAGGTCAAAAACGGTACGGTCAGCGAGCCGCCGCCGATACCGAAGATGGCCGAGGCCCAGCCGATCACCCCGCCTGCGCCGATCAGCGCAGGCTTGCCGGGGATGCCGCGGCTGGCCTTGGGCTTGAGGTCCAGGGCCATCTGCGCGGCGACGATCAGGGCGAACACGCCGATGATCTTTTGCAGTTGAGGGCCTTGGATCAGCGAGGCGGTCTTGGCACCGATACCGGCACCGAGCAGGATGCCGACGGTCATCCAGGCGAAGATCGGCCACTGCACCGCGCCCCGGCGGTGATGCTCGAGCACGGCATTGATCGAGGTGAAGACGATGGTCGCAAGCGAGGTGCCGACTGCCAGGTGGGTGAGTATCGACGCATCGAAGCCCTGCAAGGTGAAGCTGAACACCAGCACCGGCACGATGATGATGCCGCCACCCACGCCGAACAGCCCGGCCAGCACGCCGGCGCAGGCCCCCAACAGCAGATAGAGTACGAACTCCATTCGTCATCCCCGAGAAAATCAATCCGGCATGGTAACGGAAGGCGGGCTCGAGGCTCTAGTGAACTTCGTGACAGGATGGATCGCCGCCAGCGCAGTGGGTAGAGTGGCAAAAAACACAGAGGCCAAACCTATGTGCCTGATCGTATTCGCCTGGCGGCCCGGGCATGCCCTGCCGCTGATCGTCGCGGCCAACCGTGACGAGTTCTATGCCCGGCCGACCCAGGCCCTGGCCGCCTGGCAGGACGCCCCTGGGGTGCACGCGGGGCGTGACCTGGAGGCCGGGGGCACCTGGCTGGGGGTGGGGCCGCAGGGGCGCTTCGCGGCGCTGACCAACATTCGCGAACCGGGCCAGCCGCTCGGGCCGCGCAGCCGCGGCGAGCTGGTGGCGGGGTTCCTCAAGGGTGAGCTGGGTGTCGAGGCTTACCTGGGCCAGGTCGCCAGCCGCAGCGGGCAGTATTCGGGGTTCAACTTGCTGGTGGGCGACAGGGGCCGGCTGGGCTACCTGCATGCCCGGGATGCGGCGCCGCAGCTGCTTGAGGCAGGGGTGTACGGGCTTTCCAATGCCGGGCTGGATACGCCGTGGCCAAAACTGGTGAAGGCCCGCGCGGGGCTGGAGGGCTTGCTGGAGTCGGCGCAGCCGCAGCAGTTACTGGCCTTGCTGGCCGATGCGGAGCCGGCGGCGGATAGCGAACTGCCGGAGACGGGGGTGGGGGTGGCGACCGAGAAGCTGCTGTCGAGCGTGTTCATTGCCAGCCAGAACTACGGGACGCGGGCCAGCACTGTGTTGATTGTCGATGATCAGGGCAGAAGGCGGCTGATCGAGCGCAGTTTCGGGCCGTTTGGCGGGCACTTGGGGGAAGTCGAGTTGATGGTCTGACGGGCCTCATCGCCGGCAAGCCGGCGATAGGGCCAGCAGGTACAGCACACCTATAAAGTCTTGTTCGCCCCAGGCCCGATCATCCGCGCCAAGCCAAGGTTCTTCAGCGCCAGCTGCAGCGAGCTGTGGATAACTTGCGGGTTGTCATGGCTCATGGCCTCGGCCAGCAGCTCCTGGGCCTTGCTCATGTTCATCTGGCGCAGCATCCACTTCACCTTCGGCAGGTTGGTGGCGTTCATCGACAGGCTGTCGAAGCCCATGGCCATCAACAGGATCGCCGCCGCCGGGTCACCGGCCATTTCGCCGCAGATGCTCACCGGCTTGCCTTCGCCATGGGCATCGCGCACCACGGTATTCAGGGCCTGCAGCACCGCCGGGTGGAGGTAGTCGTAGAGGTCGGCGACCCGCGGGTTGTTGCGGTCGACCGCCAAAAGGTACTGGGTCAGGTCGTTGGAGCCGACCGACAGGAAGTCCACCTGCCGCGCCAGCTCCTTGGTCTGGTACACGGCCGCCGGAATCTCCACCATCACCCCCACCGGCGGCATCGGCACATCGGTACCTTCGTCGCGCACCTCGCCCCAGGCGCGGTGGATCAGGTGCAGGGCCTCTTCCAGCTCGTGGATGCCCGAGATCATCGGCAGCAGGATGCGCAGGTTGTTCAGGCCTTCGCTGGCCTTGAGCATGGCGCGGGTCTGGACCAGGAAGATCTCCGGGTGGTCGAGGGTCACGCGGATGCCGCGCCAGCCCAGGAACGGGTTCTCTTCCTTGATCGGGAAGTACGACAGCGACTTGTCGCCGCCGATGTCGAGGGTACGCATGGTCACCGGCAGCGGGTGGAAGGCCGCCAGCTGCTCGCGGTAGATCGCCAGCTGCTCCTTTTCGCTGGGGAAGCGCTGGTTGATCATGAACGGCACTTCGGTGCGGTACAGGCCGACACCTTCGGCGCCACGCTGCTGGGCACGGGCGACATCGGCGAGCAGGCCGGTGTTGACCCACAGCGGCATGCGGTGGCCGTCGGGGGTGACGCAGGGCAGTTCGCGCAGGGCATCGAGGCCCTGGGCCAGCTGGCGTTCTTCCTCGACCACTTCGCTGTACTGCTTGCGCAGCACGTCGCTGGGGTTGGTGAACACCTCGCCCTTGTAGCCGTCGACGATCATCTCGATGCCGTCGACCTTGGAATACGGCAGGTCGACCAGGCCCATCACCGTGGGGATGCCCATGGCCCGGGCGAGGATGGCAACGTGCGAGTTACCCGAACCCAGCACCGACACCAGGCCCACCAGCTTGCCTTCGGGCACTTCGCCGAGCATGGCCGGGGTCAGCTCTTCGCTGACCAGGATGGTGTTGTCGGCATACACCAGCGATTGCGAGCGGGCTTCCTGCAGGTAGGCCAGCAGGCGGCGGCCGAGGTCCTTGACGTCCGAGGCGCGCTCGCGCAGGTAATCGTCGTCCATCAGCTCGAAGCGGTTGACGTGCTCGCCGACCACCTGGCGCAACGCGCCCTGCGCCCATTGGCCGGTCTTGATGACTTCCATCACCTCGCCGCCCAGGGCCGCGTCTTCGAGCATCATCAGGTACACGTCGAACAGCGCGCGCTCTTCCGGGCGCAGCTGGGTGGCCAGCTTGGCCGACAGCTTGCGCATGTCTTCGCGCACGCCTTCGAGGGCGTTCTGGAACAGTTTGAGTTCACCGTCGATGTCTTCGACGGCCTTGTCCGGCACCACTTCGAGGTCGGCCGGCGGCAGCATCACCACCGCCCGCCCGACTGCAGCGCCCGGCGAGCCTGGCACGCCGACGAAGCGCGCTTCCTGGATGCCCTTGCCCTGGCGGCCCAGGCCACGAATCGAGCCGGTGGCCTCGGCATGGGCGATAACCCCGGCGAGCTGGGCGCTCATGGTGACCAGGAAGGCCTCTTCGCCTTCATCGAACTGGCGGCGCTCTTTCTGCTGGATGACCAGCACGCCCACCACCCGGCGGTGGTGAATGATCGGCGCGCCGAGGAACGAGGCGAACTTCTCTTCACCGGTTTCGGCGAAGTAGCGGTAACGCGGGTGATCGGCGGCGTTTTCCAGGTTCAGCGGCTCTTCCCGGGTACCGACCAGGCCGACCAGGCCTTCGTTGGGGGCCATGCTGACCTTGCCGATGGAGCGCTTGTTCAGGCCTTCGGTGGCCATCAGCACGAAACGGTTGGTTTCCGGGTCGAGCAGGTACACCGAGCAGACCTGGCTGCCCATGGCCTCCTTGACGCGCAAGACAATGATCCCCAACGCCGTCTTGAGATCTTTGGCGGAGTTCACTTCCTGGACGATCTTGCGCAGCGTATTGAGCATGGCTCGGGGTCGAACTCCGTCGTCAGTCGCGCGTCAGCAGACGCGGTGCTAGCTCTTTCAGGGCGCGGCGGTATACCTCGCGCTTGAATGTCACCACCTGGCCCAGCGGATACCAATAGCTGACCCAACGCCAGCCGTCGAATTCCGGTTTGCCGGTCAGGTCCATCCGCACCCGTTGCTCATTGCTCACCAGGCGCAGCAGGAACCACTTCTGCTTCTGGCCGATGCACAGCGGTTGGCTGTGGGTGCGGACCAGACGCTGGGGTAAACGATAACGCAACCAGCCGCGGGTGCAGGCAAGAATTTCCACATCATCGCGTTCAAGGCCAACTTCTTCGTTCAGCTCGCGGTACAGGGCATCTTCCGGCGTCTCGTCAGGGTTGATACCACCCTGCGGGAATTGCCAGGCATCCTGGTTGATCCGCCGAGCCCATAGCACCTGCCCGGCATCATTCGTAAGAATGATCCCGACATTGGGGCGAAAACCATCCGGGTCGATCACGGCAGCAACCTCGCAAACGCATGTCACCGCATTGTTCCACAAAGCCTGCGAGCGCAGCAACGCGCCCGCCAAGCTTATGTGCAGCGCGGTGAAAACTCCGTATTCTGCGGGGCTACCCTGTAGCTGATGCGAGTACCCGCGATGCGCCTGGCTTTATTCGACCTGGACAATACCCTCCTCGGTGGCGACAGCGACCATGCCTGGGGTGACTACCTGTGCGAGCGGGGCATTCTCGACCCGGTCGCCTACAAGCAACGCAACGATGCCTTCTATCAGGACTACCTGAACGGCACCCTGGACCTGCAGGCCTACCTGGCCTTTTCCATGGAAATCTTCGCAGCCACCGAGCCCGCGCAACTCGACCAGTGGCATGGCGAATTCATGCGCGACTGCATCGAGCCGATCATCCTGCCCAAGGCCCTGGCCTTGTTGCAGCAGCACCGCGAGGCCGGTGACCAGCTGGTGATCATCACCGCTACCAATCGTTTCGTGACCGCGCCCATTGCGCGCCGCCTGGGCGTGCGCGTGCTGCTGGCCACCGAATGCGAGATGCGCGATGGCCGCTATACCGGGCGTAGTACCGATATACCGTGCTTCCGTGAAGGCAAGGTGACGAGGCTGGAGCGCTGGATGCTGGAGAACGGCTTCGATCTGGAGGACAGCTATTTCTATAGCGACTCGATGAATGATTTGCCGTTGCTGGAGCGGGTGACGCACGCGGTGGCGGTGGATCCGGACCCTAAGCTGCAGGTGGAGGCCGAGCGGCGTGGGTGGCCGGTGATTTCCCTGAGGGATTGAGCATGCCGGGGCCGCTTTGCGGCCCTTTCGCGACACAAGGCCGCTCCTACCGGGGGGCGCGTTCTCTGTAGGAGCGGCCTTGTGTCGCGATGGAGGGCGAAGCCCTCCCCTGCCTCAAACCGGCTTGGCGCCCATCAGCCCGGCAATGGACAAGAAGCACACCCCACTGAACACCGCCAAGGCCAGGGTAAACCGCAACCCCACCACCTCGGCCTTGCGCAGCCGGTTCAGGCGCACCAGCAGCCACCACACGGCAAACGCGCCAAGCGTATAGATGACGCTGGACGCCAGCACCCACGCCTGCCCCAGCGGCCAGCCGACCAGGTGCACCAGCCACCAGCCGGTGAACGGCATGCTCACCAGGCACACGCCCATCAGCAACCAGACGAACACCAGCGGCCGGCGCAGCAGCTTGGCATAAGCCTCTGCATCACCCTGGCGGCGGGCACGTACTGTCCAGATCGCCAGGCCCAGTGCGCCCAGCAGCAGCACGGCTGTGGCGATGATGTGCAGCGTCTTGAGGGTTGTCAGGTGTTCCATGGCTTCATGTCCTTGAGCGGTAAGGCAAGCTTAGCCGCTCAGCCCAGGAACAGCCGATAGGCCGGGTTATCGGTTTCGTCCCAGTACGGGTAGCCAATCTTGGCCAGCGCCGCCGGCACCAGGTGGCGCTCGTCTTCCGGCACCTGCAGCCCCGCCACCACGCGCCCATCGGCGGCGCCGTGGTTGCGGTAGTGGAACATCGAGATGTTCCAGCGCCCGCCCAGCTTGTTGAGGAAGTTGAACAACGCCCCCGGCCGCTCGGGGAACTCGAAACGCAGCACGATCTCGTCGCGGGCGCCGGCCGAATGGCCACCGACCATATGGCGGATGTGCAACTTGGCCAGCTCGTTGTCGGTCAGGTCGGTGACCGGGAAGCCCTGCTCGGTCAACTGCTGCACCAGCGCGGCGCGCGGGTCGTTTTCCGGGTGGGTCTGCACGCCGACGAAGATGTGCGCCTCGTCCGAGGTGTGCTTGCGGTAGTTGAATTCGGTGATCTGGCGCTTGCCGATGGCCTCGCAGAAGGCCTTGAAGCTGCCCGGGCGCTCGGGGATGGTCACGGCGATGATCGCTTCGCGCTTCTCGCCCAGCTCGGCACGCTCGGCCACGTGGCGCAGGCGGTCGAAGTTGACGTTGGCGCCGGAGTCGATGGCCACCAGCGTCTGCCCGGTGACGCCCTTGAGCTCGACATACTTCTTGATCCCGGCAACGCCCAAGGCGCCGGCAGGTTCGGTGATCGAGCGGGTATCGTCGTAGATATCCTTGATTGCCGCGCAGATCTCGTCGGTGCTGACAGTCACCACCTCATCCACATGCAGGCGGCAGATGTCGAAGGTGTGCTGGCCGATCTGCGCCACCGCCACGCCATCGGCGAACAGCCCGACCTGCGGCAGCACCACGCGCTCGCCAGCGGCCATGGCCGCCTGCAGGCAGTTGGAGTCGTCCGGCTCCACACCGATCACCTTGATTTCCGGGCGCAGGTACTTCACGTAGGCGGCAATGCCGGCGATCAGGCCACCGCCACCGACCGGCACGAAGATCGCGTCCAGCTGGCCAGGGTGTTGGCGGAGAATTTCCATGGCCACGGTGCCTTGGCCGGCGATGGTGTGCGGGTCGTCATAGGGGTGGATATAGACGAAGCCCTTCTCGTCGACCAGTTTCAGCGAATAGGCCAGCGCTTCAGGGAACGAGTCGCCGTGCAGCACCACCTTGCCGCCCCGCGAACGCACGCCCTCGACCTTGATCTCCGGGGTGGTCTTGGGCATCACGATGGTGGCCTTGATGCCCAGCTCGCGGGCCGCCAGGGCCACACCCTGGGCATGGTTGCCGGCCGAGGCGGTGACCACGCCACGGGCCAGTTCTTCAGGGCTCAGTTGCGCCAGCTTGTTGTACGCCCCACGGATCTTGAAAGAAAACACCGGCTGCAGGTCTTCGCGCTTGAGCAGAATCTGGTTGCCCAGCCGCTTGCTCAGCTGTGGGGCGCTTTGCAACGGGGTTTCGACAGCGACGTCGTAGACGCGCGAGGTGAGGATCTTCTTGACGTACTGTTCGAGCATCGGGAAAGCATCACTGGCCGCGGGACAAGGGCTGCGAGTCTACCCCAGCGCTACGTCGGGCGACCACAGCAAAGCCGCCCAAGCCGTTATACTAGGCAACTTTGAAACCGCCCTGCCCCTTTCGGAGCCCGCATGACCCAGGACCAACTCAAACAGGCCGTCGCCCAGGCCGCTGTCGACTTCATTCTGCCCAAGCTGGATGAAAAGAGCGTCGTCGGCGTCGGAACCGGTTCGACCGCCAACTGCTTCATCGACGCCCTGGCAAAGCACAAGACCGCCTTCGACGGCGCGGTCGCCAGCTCCGAGGCCACGGCCCAGCGCCTGAAGGGCCATGGCATCCCGGTGTATGAGCTGAACAGCGTCAGCGAGCTTGAGTTCTACATCGACGGCGCCGACGAAAGCGACGCGCACTTGAACCTGATCAAGGGCGGCGGCGCGGCGCTGACCCGCGAGAAGATCGTCGCGGCCGTGGCCAAGACCTTCATCTGCATCGCCGATGCCAGCAAGCTGGTACCGGTGCTGGGCGCCTTCCCGCTGCCGGTCGAAGTGATCCCGATGGCCCGCAGCCACGTGGCGCGCCAGCTGGTCAAGCTGGGCGGCGACCCGGTGTACCGTGAAGGCGTGGTGACCGACAACGGCAACGTGATCCTCGACGTGCACAACCTGCAGATCACCAACCCGGTGGAGCTGGAAGCGCAGATCAACGCCATCGTCGGCGTGGTGACCAACGGCCTGTTCGCGGCGCGCCCGGCCGACCTGCTGCTGCTGGGCACCTGCGAAGGCGTGAAGAGCCTCAAGGCCGAGTGATGCCATCACCGGCAAGCCGGCTCCTACAGCGCACAACCCTGTGGGAGCCGGCTTGCCGGCGATAGGGCCGCAAAGCCCAGTCAATCCGCCGGCTGCTTGAACACATAGAACAGGTTCGGCTCACTGACCAGGTAGATGGTCCCCGCCTCGTCCATCGCAATCCCTTCCGCCTGCGGCACCGTCTCCTTCAGCCCCTGGAACCCCTTGCGCAACGACAAGGTACTCAGCGGCCTGCCCTGAACATCCAGCTCCAGCACCAGCCGCGACTCATCCGACAGCGCCAGCAAGTGCCCACTGCGCTCATCGAACTGCAGGCTGGAAAGATCACGCACGAACAACCGCGAATCGCGCTTGCGGTCCTGCACCACGTGCACCGCGTAAGGCTGCTCGAGGTTCTCGTGGGGGAAGCCCAGCACCTCGTAGATCAGCATCGGGTCACGCTCCTTGGCCACGAACAGGCGCTTGCCTGCAGAGTCGTAGGCCAGGCCCTCGAAGCCCTTGTTACCGTTCAGGCCAATGCCCAGGGACAGCTGCTCGGCATCGCCGGCATCGAGAAACGGCGTGTCGTCTTCGACGCGCACGCGGATCAAGCGCTGCTGGCGCTCATCGGTAATCACGTAGCTGTTGGGGCCGATGTACTCCACGGCTTCCGGGTCGCCGAAGCCGGTCAATGGAATGCGCCGCAGGATGCGGCCATCGAGGGACAGCTCGATCAGCTCGGAGCGGGCGTTGGTCACCGTGAACAGGGTCTTGCGGTCGGGGTCGTAGGTCAGCGCCGAAAGGTCATCATCAAGCCCCTCGACAGGCTGCGCCTCGACCACCACCCGGTAGCGGTCCAGGCCCATGCTTTGCTCAGCCGGCTGCCACCAGGTCTTGAGGTTGAACCAGGTGCGCTCGAACAGGCGAAACTCCTGCCCGGCCAGGCCCAGTAGCAGCAACCCGGCAATGACAAGAAGCAATGGCAGACGAACATAACGGCGCATAAGGGCAGACTCGGCTCAGGGGGTGGCGAATCTAACCATGGGTGTCTGAAGTAAAGCTTAATCCCGGCGTCGGAATGATCTGAAGCTATTGTGGGTTCTTTTTGAAGCGATAGAAGAGTGCCGGTTCGCTGACCATGTACAGGTTGCCCTGGTCGTCCATGGTCACTCCTTCGGCCCGCGGGATGGTGCCCTTGAGGCCGTTGAAGCCACCGAGCAGGGTCATGAAGCTGACCTGCTGGCCTTGCTCGTCGAGCTCCAGCAGCATGTTGGAGTCGGCCGACAGCACCAGCAGATGCCCCGTGCGCGGGTCGACGGAAAGCGCCGAGAGGTTGCGCAGGTCGAGCTCGTCGCTTTCCAGGGCCTGTTTTTCACCCTTGAGCGGGGTGCGCCCGTCGGTCGCCCAGGTGTACAGCTTCGGCGGCCGTTCCTGGCCGATCACCAGGCGCTGGCGCATCGGGTCCCAGGCGATGCCTTCGTAACCCTTGTTGCTCTTGGGCGAGGGGCCCAGGTCGTGGCTCTGGAAATCGGCATGGTTGAGCGATTTGGTTTGCCCATCCACCTTGACCACGGTCAGGTCATGCAGGCGTTCATCGGTAATGGCCAGCTGGCCATCTTCGAGCACGGCGACGCCTTCGGGGTTGTTCCAGCCCACCAGGGGGATCTGGCGCAGCACATCGCCTTCCAGGCTGAGCTCGACCAGGAACGGGTTCTTGCCCATCACGGCAAACAAGGTGCGGGTCTGGGGGTTGAACGCCACGTCCGAGGCTTCGTCATCGTCCATGCCCGGCAGCGGCTTGGCATCGATATCGACCTGGTAGTCCGGCAGCCACACGCTTTCGCTGCGCTCGGCGCTGCTTTCGAAGCCTTCCTTGACCCACAGCAGCCCGCGGTCATCCCAGTGCATGGCCACCGACAGGCCATAGCCGATCACCGCAGCCACGGCCAGGGCGAATGGCCAGCGCCGGTAGAAGCGGCGTTTTGGCTTGGGGGTCGAGGATGCGCTGGAAGAAGAGGCCATGCAGGGGTTCCTGGTGAAATGGGCGAAGATTCGCGCATTATCCGGATGGGTTGTGAAAAAACGGTAAACCGCGTTGCTTGCGCGCTCACTGTGGGAGCCGGCTTGCCGGCGATGAGGCCCTGAATGGTTTGCAGGACCTTATCGCCGGCAAGCCGGCTCCCACATATAAGAGAAGGTGCTCAGTAAAGGCTCAGAGCACCCGGCTCTCGAAGCGGCTCACACCCGGCAGCTCCAGCACCAGCTCATCGCCCACATTGAACGGGCCAACGCCAGCCGGCGTGCCGGTGAGGATCACATCCCCCGCCTGCAGGGAGAAATGCCGGGCCATGTACTGGATCATCGGCACGATCGGGTTGAGCATCATGGCGCTGTTGCCATCCTGGCGCACTTCGCCGTTGACGGTCAGGCGCACCGGGATATCGGTTACATCTTCAAAGGCCGCGGCGGAAACGAACGGCGGCAGCACGCAGGCGCCGTCGAAGCTCTTGGCCAGTTCCCAGGGCAGGCCCTTCTCCTTGAGCTTGGCCTGCACGTCGCGCAGGGTCAGGTCCAGCGCCGGGGCATAACCGGAAATGGCGTCCAGCACCTCTTCCTCGGAGGCATGGGTGGACAGCGACTTGCCCAGCAGCACGGCAATTTCCGCCTCGTAGTGCACCGAGCCACGCTCGGTCGGGATCTTGAAGCCACCTTCCAGCGGCACCACGCAGCTACCCGGCTTGATGAACAGCAGCGGCTCGCTGGGGATGGGGTTGTCCAGTTCCTTGGCGTGCTCGGCGTAGTTGCGGCCGATGCACACCACCTTGCCCAGCGGGAAGTGGATGCGCGTGCCGTCTACGTACTGGTGCTGATAACTCATGGCCGACTCCTAGGCTGCTGCTTTTTATTCGGGAGCGAAGATCTTACCCGGATTCATGATGCCGTTAGGGTCGAACACGGCCTTTATTGCCTTCATGCAGGCAATTTCTTCAGGCGAACGGCTGTACCCCAGGTAGTCGCGTTTGGTCATGCCCACGCCATGCTCGGCGGAGATCGAGCCGTTGTAGCGCTGGACGATCTCGAACACCCATTTGTTGACCTTGGTGCACGAGGCAAAGAAGTCATCCTTGCTCATGTGCTCGGGCTTGAGGATGTTCAGGTGCAGGTTGCCGTCGCCGATATGGCCGTACCAGACCACTTCGTAGTGCGGGTAGTGCTCGCTGACGATGGCATCGATGTCGCGCAGGAACGCCGGCACCTTGGAAACGGTGACGGAAATGTCGTTCTTTTAGGGTGTCCAGTGGGAGATGGTTTCCGACAGGTATTCGCGCAGCTTCCACAGGTTCTTGAGCTGGGTTTCGCTCTGGCTCATCACGCCGTCCAGCACCCAGCCTTGTTCCACGCAGTGCTCGAAAGTAGCCAGCGCCTCGTCGGCCACCGATTCGGTGCTGGCCTCGAACTCCAGCAGGGCATAGAACGGGCAGTCGGTGGCGAACGGCGCTGGCACATCGCCCCGCGCCAGGATCTTGGCCAGGCCCTTGTCGGAAAAGAACTCGAACGCGGTAAGGTCGAGCTTGCCCTGGAAGGCATGCAGCACCGGCATGATCGAGTCGAAATCCGGTGTGCCCAGCACCATCGCGGTAAGGTTGCGCGGGGCGCGGTCCAGGCGCATGGTCGCCTCGACCACGAAGCCCAGCGTGCCTTCGGCGCCGATGAACAACTGGCGCAGGTCGTAGCCGGTGGCGTTCTTGATCAGGTCCTTGTTCAGCTCGAGCAGCTCGCCCTTGCCGGTGACCACCTTCAGCCCCGCCACCCAGTTGCGGGTCATGCCGTAGCGGATCACCTTGATGCCGCCGGCGTTGGTGCCGATGTTGCCGCCAACCTGGCTGGAGCCGCTGGAGGCGAAATCCACCGGGTAATAAAGGCCCTGCTCCTCGGCAAACGCCTGCAGCTGGCGGGTAATGACCCCTGGCTGGCAGACCACGGTGCGGTCGAAGGCGTTGAAGTCGAGAACCTGGTTCATGTAGTCGAACGAGACCACCACCTCGCCATTGGCCGCCACGGCCCCGGCCGACAGCCCGGTGCGGCCGCCCGACGGCACCAGGGCAATATGATGGCGATTGGCCCAGCCGACGATCGCCTGCACCTGCTCCACGGTCCTGGGGAACACGATGGCCGAGGGCGCGGGCGGATAATGCTTGGTCCAGTCCTTGCCGTAGGCCTCCAGGGAAGCCGGGTCGGTGAGGACCTTGCCCGGGTCGACAAGGGTCATCAGTTCATCAATTACCGCCGGGTGAGTCATCGCTGGAACTCTCGACTTATTCATAGTCACCCTGAGCACTCTTCACCTGTCGGGATAAGCTCAGATTGTGTCGCGTATGCTAGCATAGCCCTCCCGCTGTTCATGCTAAGGCCGCCGCTGCGCCTAGCATCACCCCTCGCCATTTTTTCTCCGGGATACAGGTTTACGCAGATGAGCAAGACTTCTCTCGACAAGAGCAAGATCAGGTTCCTTCTTCTTGAAGGTGTGCACCAGAACGCGGTCGATACCCTCAAGGCTGCCGGCTACACCAACATCGAATACCTCACTGGTTCGTTGCCGGAAGCCGAGCTGAAGGAAAAGATCGCCGATGCCCACTTCATCGGCATCCGCTCGCGCACCCAGCTGACTGAAGAGATCTTCGACTGCGCCAAGAAACTGGTCGCCGTCGGCTGCTTCTGCATCGGCACCAACCAGGTCGACCTGGAAGCTGCTCGCGCCCGCGGTATCGCCGTGTTCAACGCGCCGTACTCCAACACCCGTTCGGTCGCCGAACTGGTGCTGGCCGAAGCCATCCTGCTGCTGCGCGGCATTCCCGAGAAAAACGCCTCCTGCCACCGTGGCGGCTGGATCAAGAGCGCGGCCAACTCCTTCGAAATCCGTGGCAAGAAGCTGGGTATCGTCGGTTACGGCTCGATCGGCACGCAACTGTCGGTACTGGCCGAGAGCCTGGGCATGCAGGTCTACTTCTACGACCCGCTGACCAAGCTGCCGCTGGGCAACGCCGTGCAAGTCACCAGCCTGCACGAGCTGCTGGGCCTGGCCGACATCGTGTCGCTGCACGTGCCTGAGCTGCCATCCACCCAGTGGATGATCGGCGAGAAGGAAATCCGCGCGATGAAGAAGGGCTCGATCCTGATCAACGCCGCCCGCGGTACCGTGGTCGAGCTGGACCACCTGGCCGCCGCGATCAAGGACAAGCACCTGATCGGCGCCGCCATCGACGTGTTCCCGGTCGAGCCGCGCTCCAACGACGAAGAGTTCGAAAGCCCGCTGCGTGGCCTGGACAACGTGATCCTGACCCCGCACATCGGTGGCTCCACCGCCGAAGCCCAGGCCAACATCGGCCTGGAAGTGGCCGAGAAGCTGGTCAAGTACAGTGACAACGGTACCTCCGTATCGTCGGTCAACTTCCCGGAAGTGGCGCTGCCGGCCCACCCAGGCAAGCACCGCCTGCTGCACATCCACGAAAACATCCCGGGCGTGCTCAGCGAGATCAACAAGGTCTTCGCCGAGAACGGCATCAACATCTCCGGTCAGTTCCTGCAGACCAACGAGAAAGTGGGTTACGTGGTAATCGACGTCGACGCCGAGTACTCCGACCTGGCGCAAGAGAAACTGCAACAGGTCAAGGGCACCATCCGCTCGCGCGTCCTGTTCTGAGCGTAAGCGCTGGATGAAAAAGGGAGGCCCTGGTGGCCTCCCTTTTTTTGTACTTACTTCACCTCGACGGTGATCTTCTTCGACTCGACACTGGGTTTGAACGGCACGTGGTACTGGTCGCCCAACACCAGTTGCAGCGTGTGCTTGCCTGGGGCCAGGGTGATGGTGGCCTCGGTCTGCGCCTTGCCAAAATGCAGCACTTGCGGGCCGGCCGGCAGCGCTACGCCGCTCTCGGGCATCAGGCTGGTCGGCAGTGGCTGGTCGGCGACAGGTTCCTTGTCGACGTCTACCAGCAAGTGATGATGGCCCGTGTGCGGCGTCTGGTCGCCTGCCGGCTTGAGGCCCATGCCCTCGATGCCGAACTTGACGGTGAAGGTCTTGTCGACCGTGGCGCCATCGGCGGGGGAAACGATGAAGACCTTGGCATCCTTGGGCGGCTCCTGGCTCTTGAGCGCATCCGCGGCGCTGGCCACCACTGCGGCCCCCATCAGCAGACCGGCAACCGCAGCACGCGAAAATAGGCTGTTCATTCACTTCTCCTGTGATTCACTTAAAGACCGCCGCCACTAAAAACCTGTGGCGGCGGAAGTTCACCATAGCCCACAAAGAGAAATATTTCAGTTAGGGTTAAACCTCGCCAAGGCTTCAAGGTCATAGGCTGCGCTCGACCGCAACGAAGGAACAAAGTTGCGGCGCTCGTTATTTATCTGCCAAAGAAAAAGGGGCACTACATGCGTTCGACCATAGGCGTACTGCTTGCAGTACTGATCACGCCATTGGCTCAAGCCGAGCTGATTGACGACATCGCCGACCGGGGCGAACTGCGCATTGCCGTGCAGGCCGACAATTCACCGTATGCGTTCAAGGAAAACGACCACCTCACCGGTTTCGACATCGAGTTCGGCCAGGCGCTGGCCAAGCAGCTGGACCTGCGCGCCGAGTTCATCGAAACCCCCGCGGCGGAGGTGCTGCCAGGGGTGGAAAGCGGCAAGTACGACGTGGCGCTGACCCCGTCGAGCGAAACGCCCAAGGGTGACGGCCCGCTTGATGTGAGCCTGCCGTTCGGCGAGAAGAAACTGGTGATCCCGTTCCAGAAGGACAACCCGGCCTTCGAGAGCGCCGTGAACAACGCGCTGCAACGGCTCAAGGACAGCGGGCGTACTGCCGAGCTCGAGCAGAAGTGGTTCAAGGGTGTGCAGGAGACCGCTGCCGGGCAGTAGCCACCACTGGCCTCATCGCCGGCAAGCCGGCTCCCACAGGGTTCGAGGTTGCCCATGTGGGAGCCGGCTTGCCGGCGATGGGGCCCGCAGCTTCAACCTCAAACTTCAGCCAACGCCCGCTGCGCCTCGTCCAGCTCCAGCTCGCTGAACACCAGCACCCCTTCACGCCGCAGCAACGCCGTGGTCACCCCCTCTCCCGGCACCTTCACCCCACTGAACGTGCCATCGTAGGTCAACCGGTTACCACAAGACGGGCTGCCCGCCTTGAGCACCGCCACGCGGATGCCATGCCGGCGCACCAGCCGCAGCGCCTGCTGCGCCCCGGCCAGAAAGGCCGCACTGACATCCTCGCCCGCCACCGTCAGCACCTGCGCGCCGCCGTCGAGCACCGCCGCGCCCTGCCCGCCCGGAATTTCCGCTGGCGGCCGTGGCGTCGGCAGCCCACCGGCCACCTCCGGGCACAACGGCACGACCCGGCCTTCGGCCTGCCACCGCTGCAACAGGCCCGGGTGCCCGCTGGCTCGCCCGTCGTAGCGCACCGGCTGGCCCAGCAGGCAGGCGCTGACCAGCACCTTGGGCAGGTCAGAACAGGTCATTGCCACGGCGCCTGAACCAGCCGGTCAACGACAGCCGATCCCGCAGGGCGGGCAGCACTTCATGGGGGACTTCACCCGACAGAAACACCACCAGGCTGCCGGCCTGGGGCGCCACATCGTGCTCCACGCCGCCCTTCAGGAACATGCGCAACTGCCCGCCATCCTGCGCCTGCCAGTTTTCGTTGAGGTACAGCACCGCCGAAACCATGCGCCGGTCATCGTCGCGAAAGCGGTCCAGGTGCCGGCGGTAGAAGGCCCCGGGCGGGTACAGGGCAAAGTGGCATTCGAAGTCTTCAAGGCCGAGGAACAGGCCCTGGTTGATGGCCAGGCGCAACTGGTCCATGGCCGCCAGGTACTGATCGCAGGCGTCGGCCTGGCCGGGGTCGATCCACTGGATCTGATCACCGCGGATGGCCTCACGCACTTCCTGGGCAACACCGCGCCCCACCCCGGCCGGGTTGAGTTCGCCTTCGGCATCGCGGCGCCGGCATTCGGCTGCGAGCGCGCGCACCAGGTCGGCGGGCAGGAACAGTGCCTGCTGGGACCAGCCATGGGTGGCCAGATCGTCGACGACGGCCGCAAGCATCGGGTGTTCAGGGGATATGTGCATGGCGCGCATCATATCCATAAGCCCTGCACTCGCACAGCGCCACTTGGCCGAGAAACACGCGCCTATCTCGACAAACCGGCGTTTTGCCACGGACAATAGCCACCTGCCGACAGGAGTCCTTAATGCACCGTCTGTTTTCCCTGTTCTTGCTGATGATCTGCACCATGCCTGTCTGGGCAGACAGCCTCGATCAGCTGTACAAGGCGGCCGGCTGGCCCGACCAGCGCGCCCACTTCAACGACGCCCTGGGCGCCGCCCAGCAGCGCTACCGCAACAGCCTGCCGCCGGCGGTCTACCAGGCACTGGTCGACAACAGCAACCAGCGCTTCCAGGCCCAGGCCATGGACCGGCGGGCCCAGGCGCAGCTGCGCGCGACCCTGCCCGACCCGGCGCCGGCGCTGGCGTTCTTCCAGTCGCCACTGGGGCGCAAGATCGTCGCCGCCGAACTGCTGGCCACGCGCAAGGACCAACTGGCCAAGAACGCCAAGGGCCTGCCGAAGATGCAGGCCAGCGACAACCGCCTCCTCATCATCGGCCACCTGGCCCAGGCGCTGCCTGCCCGCGAAGCGGGTGCCGAGGTCAGCCTGGCGATTGCCGGGGTAGCCGCCGACAGCTTGAGCTCGATGATCCCCGGCCTGTTCGGCGGCGGCCAGGCGCAAGGCCTGCTCGACGGCCAACGCCAGCGGCTGATGAACCAGATCGGCGCCGACCTCAACAACACGCTGCTGTACGTCTACCGCGACCTGTCGGACGCCGAACTCGAAGAGTTCGCCACCTTCGCCGAGTCGCCGCAAGGCAAGGCCTACTACCAGGCCGCCATGGCGGCCGTGCGCGCGGGCCTGGCGGTGGGGCAGAACGGCGCAGACCTGAAGTAGTCAGCCCAGGCGCTGGTCGATGAAGTCGAAATAGCGCTGGCGGATGCCCGGCAGCTCGTTGGCCAGGTGGTGGCGGGCCTCGGGCAGCAGCAGAATCTGCGGCTGGTCGAACTTGGCCTTGAGCACCTTGAGGTTGTAGGGCCAGTCCACCGTGCCGTCCGCCTCGCCCTGCACGATCAACGGCCGCCGGCTGCTGGCCGGCGCCGCCTCGATGCGCTTCACCCAGGCCATCAACGCCCCCACCCACGCTGTTGGCAGGCGCCGCGGTTGCAGCGGGTCGGCCTCCAGGAACGGCAGGAAGTTCGGGTCGTTGGTGTTTTCGCTGAAGCGCCGCTCGATGCCGTTGACGAAGTGACGCAGCACCCGGTAACTGAACTTCGACCAGCGCCAGGCACGCGGCCGCACCAGCGGCGCGAGCAGGATCGTCTGCCCATCGATGGGGCTCTGCGCGCCCTTGTGCAGCAGATGGTCAACGGCGATGGCACCGCCCGTGCTCTGCCCGCACAGATGCCAAGGGCTTGGTAGCTCGAGCTGCCGAGCCTGTTCGAACAAGGCATCGAGCACCTGCTGGTAGATCGCGAAATCGCTGATGCTGGCTCGCTCGCCGCTGGACAGGCCGTGGCCTGGCAGGTCGCAGCTGATGACCGCGTAACCCAGCTTCAACGCCCACTCGATCACGTGCCGATACAGGCCCATGTGGTCGTAGTAGCCGTGCAGCAGGAACAAGGTCGCGACGGGCTGCTGCGGCACCCACACCTGGCCGACCAGCTCGAAGCCCGCCGCCTGGAAGCCCCCCAGCCAGCTTTGCAGCGGCAGGTCCAGGCCATAGAAGCGCTGGTAGTGCTGCGCCTCGGCAGACAACAGCTGACGCGCGCCAAGGGGCGCAAGGCTGACGCGCAGGCGGTCGGGGTGAAAAGCAGCAGGCATGGGTACATCCACAGCGAAGCGAGTATTGACCTGGGATATTCAGCTCTGAGCTGCATCATGGCAAGCTTGGGAGACCTGCACCGGCCCTGTCGCCGGCAAGCCGGCTCCCACAATGTTCGCGGCGAAGCGCAACCTGTGGGAGCCGGCTTGCCGGCGACAGGGCCAGTGAATCCACCTCAAGGCCCCAGCGCACCCCATGCAGACCCGCCTAGCCAAACCAATCCTCACCGCGCTCGCATTGCTGCTTGGCGCCGCAATCCTCTGGCAGGCGTACTCCAGCTTCCAGTCCCGCTACCTGCGCCCCTTCGACAACCAGGCCACCCTCTTCGACGGCAGCCAACTGCGCCTGCCCGCCGAGCTCGCCGGCCCCGGCCCGATCCGCGTGGTGCATTTCTGGGACCCGACCTGCCCGTGCAACGTCGGCAACCAGCAGCACCTGGGCGACCTGGTCAGCCAGTTCGCCAGCCAAGGCGTGGCCTTCAACGTCGTGCAGAAGCCGGGCACCCACGGCCAGTTGCCCGCCAACCTCGCCAGCCTCGAGCCCATCGCCCAGCTGCCCGGCAGCGAGCACCTGCCGGCATCGCCCGCCGTGGCCATCTGGGACCGCCAGGGCCACCTCGCCTATTTCGGCCCCTACAGCGAAGGCGCCGTTTGCAACGCCAGCAACAGCTTCATCGAACCGATCCTCAAGGCATTGCTCGACGGCCGCCAGGTCAGCGCGTCCAACACCTTGGCGGTGGGCTGCTATTGCCCCTGGGCCGGCTGACGCACCCGCGCCGGGTTGCCCATCACCACGGCGCCGGCCGGCACATCGCGGGTCACCACGCTGCCGGCGCCCACCACGGCGTTGTCGCCGATGCTCACGCCAGGCAGGATGATCGCCGCGCCACCGATCCACACGTTATTGCCGATGCTCACCGGCCGCCCGCTTTCCAGGCCGGTGCGCCGCACTTCGGGGTCCAGCGGGTGGTCCGCGGTGTAGATCTGCACGGCCGGGCCAATCTGGCAGTCGTCACCGATGTGCACTGGCAGCACGTCGAGGATCACGCAGTTGAAGTTCATGAAGCAGTTGCGCCCCACGCGGATGTTGTAGCCGTAGTCGCAATAGAACGGCGGGCGGATCACCGTGCCTTCGCCGACATGGCCGAAGTGTTCGGCGAGCAGGCCGTTGCGGGCGTCGTTGAGCAGTTCGACGCTGTTGTTGTAACGGTGCATCCAGTGCTTGTTGGCAATCTGCTCGGCTTGCAGCTCGGGGCAGCCGGCGTGGTAGAGCTGGCCGCTGAGCATTTTCTGTTTTTCGCTGAGGGACATGGGATCTCCTGTGGGGGCTATGCTCTGTCCGGAATCCGTCGATGATCGGACCACAGTTTCCGCTCGAATGCACAAGGAGTTTCGATGAAGCGCAGCCTCACCCTGTTGGCCGTGGCGGTGGTGGCAGTGGCCGCCGGCGCCGGTTACTGGTACGTGCAGAGCAAGCTGCCGCAACGCGAGGGCGAGGTGGCGATCAGCGGGTTGCAGGCGCAGGTCACCGTGCGCTACGACGCCCGCGGCGTGCCGCACCTGCAAGCGCAGAACGAGCAGGACCTGTACCGCGCCCTGGGCTACGTGTACGCCCAGGACCGCTTGTTCCAGATGGAAATCATGCGCCGCCTGGCCCGTGGCGAGCTGGCCGAGGTGCTGGGCGACAAGCTGCTGCCTACCGACACGTTGTTTCGCAGCCTGCGCATCCGCGAGCAGGCGGCGCTGATGGTGCAGCGCCAGGACCACCAGTCCCCCGCCTGGCAAGCGCTGCAAGCCTACCTCGATGGCATCAATGCCTGGCAGGCCAGCCACCGCAAGCCGATGGAGTTCGACCTGATCGGCATCACGCCGCGGCCGTTCACCGCTGAAGACACCCTGAGCATCGCCGGCTACCTGGCCTACAGCTTCGCCGCCGCATTTCGCACAGAACCTGCACTGACCTACATCCGCGACCAGCTCGGCCCGCAGTACCTGAAGATCTTCGACCTCGACTGGCAGCCCGACGGCGCACTGGCCACCCCACTGGCGGCAGCCGACTGGCAGAGCCTGGAAGCACTGGCCCGCCTCAGCCACGAGGCCCTCAGCGACGCCGGCATCCCGCAGTTCGAAGGCAGCAACGCCTGGGCCGTTTCCGGCAGCCGCACCCGCAGCGGCAAGCCCTTGCTGGCCGGCGACCCGCACATCAGCTTCGCGGTACCGGCGGTGTGGTACGAGGCCGAGCTGTCGGCGCCGGGCTTCAACCTGTATGGCTACTTCCAGGCGCTCAACCCGTTCGCGCTGCTCGGGCACAACCGCGACTTCGGCTGGAGCCTGACCATGTTCCAGAACGACGACGTCGACCTGATCGCAGAAAAGACCAACCCCGCCAACAGCGAGCAAGTGCTGGTCGATGGCCAGTGGCGCACGCTGGAAAAGACCCAACAGCAGATCGCGGTCAAGGGCGAGCAGCCTGTCACCATCGACCTGCGCCGCTCGCCCCACGGGCCGATCGTCAACGACGTGCTCGGCGCCACGGCCGGCACAACGCCGATTGCCATGTGGTGGGCGTTTCTGGAAACCGAAAACCCGATCCTCGACGGCTTCTACCAGCTCAACCGCGCCGATACCCTGGCCAAGATGCGCGAAGCGGCGGCCAAGGTGCAGGCACCGGGGCTCAACTTCGTCTGGGCCAACGCCCGCGGCGATATCGGCTGGTGGGCCGCCGCGCAGCTGCCGATTCGCCCGGACGGGGCCAACCCGGCGTTCATCCTTGATGGCGCCAGCGCCCAGGCCGACAAGCTGGGTTTCTACCCGTTCAGCGTCAACCCGCAACAGGAAAACCCGGCCAGTGGCTACATCGTCTCGGCCAACTTCCAACCACCCGCCGTGGTGAGCATTCCGGGTTACTACAACCTGCCGGACCGGGGCCGCCAGCTCGATCGCCACCTGGCCGACCCGCAGGTGAAGTGGGACACCAGCAACAGCCAGGCGCTGCAACTCGATACTGCCAGCGACTACGGCCCGCGCACCTTGGCGCCGCTGCTGGCGACCATGCGCAAGGTCGCCCAGGGCGACGAGGAAAAGGAGCTGGTCGAGCAACTGGCGGCCTGGCGCGGCGATTACCCGCTGGACTCCACCAGCGCCACGCTGTTCAACCAGTTCCTCTTCGACCTGGCATACGCGGCGCTGCATGACGAACTGGGCGACACCTGGTTCCCGGTGCTGATCAGTACCCGCGCCATCGATGCCGCGCTGCCGCGCCTGGCCGCCGACGCCGGGTCGCCGTGGTGGAACACCAAGGGCGCCAACCAGCGCAGCGACCGCACCAGCGTGGTACGCCTGGCCTGGCAGCAAAGCCTCAAGCATTTGCGCGAAACCTTCGGCAACGACCCGGCAAGCTGGCAGTGGGGCAAGGCCCATACCCTGACGCACAACCATCCGCTGGGGGTGAAGAAGCCGCTGAACCTGCTGTTCAACGTCGGGCCGTTTGCCGCGCCGGGCACGCACGAGGTGCCCAACAACCTGTCGGCGAAGCTGGGGCCAGCGCCATGGCCAGTGAACTACGGGCCTTCGACACGGCGGCTGATCGACTTTGCCGACGCCGGGCAGGCGCTGACCAGCAACCCGGTCGGGCAGAGTGGGGTGCCGTTCGACAGGCACTATTCGGATCAGGCACAGGGGTATATCGAGGGGCGGTATCAGCGGGCGCAGATGGGGGTGATTCCGGCGCAGAGCACGTTACGGTTGCTGCCTGGTCGGTAAAGGGCTGCTTCGCAGCCCATCGCCGGCAAGCCGGCTCCTACAGGAGCAGCGGCGCCCTCACTGTGGGAGCCGGCTTGCCGGCGATGGGCCGCAAAGCGGCCCCGCATTTCAACCCTGCCACTTGCCCCCTTCGACGATTACGCTCTCAGGCTTGGTGTCATCGCTCAGTTCCTTGCGCACATACTGGTCATACAGCTTTAGCAGGAACTTCTCCTCGCCCAGCTTGGCCAGCTCGGCATTCACCCAGTCACGCAGCTCGGTGTTGCCCTTCTTCACCGCCGGCGCAATCGGCGCCTCTTCGCCCAGCAGCTGCGGCAGCACGCGGTAACCCGGGTTCTGCTTGGCCCAGCTGAACAGGATCAGGTTGTCCTGGGCGTAGGCGTCGCCACGGCCGGCGGCCAGCGCTTGCAGCGATTCGCTGTTCTTCTCGAACTTCAGCAGCTTCCAGTCCGGGTGGTGCTTGCTCAGCCAGATGTCTGCCGTGGTGCCGGTGGTGACGATGGTGGTCTTGCCGGCCAGGTCATCGAGCTTCTGCACCGCGCTGCCGTCGGCGACGATGGCCTGCACGGCCACGCGCAGGTTGGGGTTGGTGAAGTCCACCGCTTCCTTGCGCTCCGGTGTCACGGTCATGTTGGCGAGGATCAGGTCGACCTTGTCGCTTTGCAGGAACGGGATGCGGCTGGCCGGCTCGACGGCGACGAACTCCACCTTGTTCTCGTCGCCGAGCAGGTCCTTGGCCAGGCGCCGGCCGATGTCGGTGTCAAAGCCGACATAGCGGCCGCTTTCATCGACGAAGCCGAACGGCGGCTTGTCGGTGAACACGCCGACGATCAGCTTGTCACGCGCCTTGATGGTTTCCAGGTAGCTGGTCGCAGGCGATGCCGCGGCAGGCTTGGCGGGTTCCTCGGCCTTGTTGCAGCCGGCCAGCAGGGCCAGGCCGAACAGCGGCGCCAGCAGTTTGGTGAGGGGGGCAGTTTTCATGACAGTTCCTTATGCAGTGTCTTGGGCAGGCTTTCGACGAAGGAGAATTTGTCCAGGAACTGCTGCGCTCGTGCGGTCCGCGGCTGGCTGAAGAAGCTCTCGGGGTCGCTCTGTTCAAGGATCCTGCCGGCCTCCATGAACACGATTCGGTCGGCCACCGCGCGGGCGAAGGCCATTTCGTGGGTAACGATAAGCAAGGTCATGCCGTCGCGGGCCAGGCCCTGGATCACCTGCAGCACCTCCTTGACCATCTCCGGGTCGAGGGCGGCAGTCACCTCGTCGAACAGCATCACCTGCGGGTTCATGCACAGCGCGCGGACGATGGCGATGCGCTGCTGCTGGCCGCCGGACAGCTGGCGCGGGTAGGCGTCGCGCTTGTCCAGCAGGCCGACGCGGGCCAGCAGGGCTTCGGCCTGGGCCTGGGCTTCGGCGCGCTCGCGCTTCTGCACCTTGAGCGGGCCCAGCAGCAGGTTGTCGATCACCCGCATGTGGCCGAACAGGTGATAGCTCTGAAACACCATGCCCACCCGCTGGCGCACCTGGCGCCAGTCGGTGTCAGGTGCCAGTAGCGCTTCGCCGGCCAGGCGCAGCTGGCCGCTGTGCGCGTCTTCCAGTCCATTGAGGCAGCGCAGCAAGGTGCTCTTGCCGCAGCCGCTGGGGCCGAGGATCACCACCACTTCGCCGGCCTCTACCTTGAGGTCGACATCCTTGAGCACCTGGTGCTCGCCGAAATACTTGTTGAAACCCTGGAATTCGATCAGTGCGCTCATGAGTGGGCCCAGCGCCGCTCCAGCACGCGCGAGGCGGCGGACAGCGGGTAACAGACGATGAAGAAGAACAGGAACAGCGCGCCGTAGATCAGCACCGATTCGTAGGTGCGCTCGATGATCTGCTGGCCCACCTTGATGACATCGACCACACCGATCAGCACCGCCAGCGAGCTGGTCTTGATGATCCGCGTGTAGATGTTGATGGTCGGCGGGGTCATGCGCTTGAGCGCCTGGGGCAGCAGCACATGGCCGTAGAGCTGGGCGCCGGACAGGCCGATCGACAGCCCCGCCTCACGCTGCCCGCGCGGCAGCGACTGCAAGGCGCCGCGCACCACCTCGCCGACCTCGCTGGCGCCCCACAGCCCGAGCACCAGCACCGCGCACCAGAAACTGGGGATGCTCAAGGCGAAGAAGATCGGCAGGCCGAAGAACACCAGGTACAACCACACCAGCACCGGGATCGCCCGGAACAATTCGAGGTAGACCTGCAAGGCGATGTTCAGCAGGCGATTGCCGAGGGTTGCCAGCACGCCGTAGAGCACGCCACCGAGGGTCGCGAAGACGATGCCCAGGGCCGAGATGGCCAGGGTTTGCGCCGCGCCACGGCCAAGCTGCGGCAGCGACACCAGCAGCAGGTCAAACGCCGAACTGGCCATGTTGCAGCCTCCTTTCCAGGTAGCGCAGCAGCAGCGACAGGGGCAGGAACAGCAGCACGCAGAGCAGCGTCAGCACGGCGAGCATTTCGTAGGTCTTGTAGTAGAGGGCGATGTAGTTCTTGGTGGTGTAGAGAATCTCGGGCACGGCCACGGCCGACACCACCGTGGTTTCCTTGAGCAGGAAGATGAAGTTGGCGAACAGCGCCGGCAGGCTCAGAAGGCCCGCCTGGGGCAGGATCACATGGCGCAGCAGCTGGCCTTCGGAAAGGCCGATGGCGCGCCCGGACTCCAGTTGCGCACGCGGCACCGCCTCGACACCAGCGCGCAGCACTTCGGTGAGGTAGGCGCCGCCCATGAAGGTCATGGTGATGATCGCCGCAGCGAAGCCGGAGATGTTCAGGCCCAGGCTGGGCAAGGCGAAGTAGACGAAGAACAGCTGGATCAGCAGCGGCGTGTTGCGCGCCAGCTCCACGTAGCCCTGCACCAGGCGCCACAGGTAGGGCGTGCGCAGGACCAGGAGGGTGGCATTGACCAGAGCGACCAGCAGCGAAGTGGCAATGGCGATCAGGCCGACCTGCAAGGTCACGCCCACGGCCTTGAAGAATGCCGGAAGTGTACTAAGAATGAAGGCGGTGTCGAAGGTCATGGAACGGGCCTCGACAGCGTGTTTGGGGAGTACGGCATGGGCAAGTTCTACCGGGTGCGCAGTGCACGATCAGTAGACTCTAAAGGTATAAAAAACTTTTAATAAATACCTTTATTGCATATTGATATCACTGAAACTTTACTGCCAGGGATGCCTCAAACAGCTTTAGAACGCGGCTTGCAAGGCCATCAAACCAACAAGGACGATAACGATGAATTGCCCCTGCTCAACCGATAGCAATGAACAGATTCTGTGGCTGATGGCGTTGCGCCGGGCGCTTGGCAGCTGAACATTGATTTACCTGGGCTGGCCCTATCGCCGGCAAGCCGGCTCCCACACGGCAGCATCCACTCGCCACAAACAAAAACGCCGACGCAAAATGCGCCGGCGTTTTCGATTGCAGGGTCAGCCAGGCGAATCAGAACGCCGGCAGCACCGCGCCGCTGTACTTCTTGGCGATGAATGCCTTCACTTCAGGGCTGGTCAGGGCCTTGGCCAGCTTCTGGATCGCATCGCTGTCCTTGTTGTCCGGGCGCGCCACCAGGAAGTTCACGTAAGGCGAGTCGCTGCCTTCGATCACCAGCGCATCCTTGGCCGGGTTCAGGCCCGCTTCCAGTGCGTAGTTGGTGTTGATCATGTCCAGGTCGACCTGGTCCAGCACACGCGGCAGCATGGCCGATTCCAGCTCGCGGAACTTCAGCTTCTTCGGGTTCTCGGCGATGTCTTTCGGCGTGGCCAGGGCGTTTTTCGGGTCTTTCAGAGTGATCAGGCCAGCCTTCTGCAGCAGGATCAGCGCGCGGCCGCTGTTGCTGCCTTCGTTGGGAATGGCAACGGTGGCGCCATCCTTGAGCTCGGAGAGGCTCTTGATCTTCTTCGAGTAGCCACCAAACGGCTCGACGTGCACGCCTACCACGGTTTCCAGGTGAGTGCCCTTGCCTTCGTTGAAGCTCTTGAGGTACGGCAGGGTCTGGAAGTAGTTGGCGTCCAGGCGCTTCTGGTCGACCTGCACGTTAGGCTGCACGTAGTCGGTGAAGACCTTGATTTCCAGGTCCACGCCTTCCTTGGCCAGGGTTGGCTTGATCAGCTCGAGGATCTCGGCGTGGGGCACCGGGGTGGCGGCAACCACCAGTTTCTCGGCAGCGGCGGCCAGGCCGGAGAACGACAGGGCAGCGGCCAGGGCCGTGGTCAGCAGGGTCTTGTTCATGGTGGTCCTTGTTCTGTTTCTGGCCATCGGCGATGGCAAAAAGTCGGTTGCCCAACCGGTTCACCCGGGAGCGTGAGGCGGACAATACCGAGATTTTTTATTCCGGAACAATATCTTTTAATTCGCTGCTTATTCCGAAAACAAATAGCCATCACGGCATTCGCTTATACCGATGTCTAGCGCGCCAGGTCCGGCAGGTCGAGGTCTTCGGGCTGGATCTCTTCGCTGTCATTGACCAGCAAGGCGAAGTGGATGACGTTCTCCAGTTCGCGGGTGTTGCCCGGCCAGGCATGGGCCTCCAGCAGCTGTTGCGCGGCTTCGCTGATCAGCGGCAGCGAGCGCTGCAGGCGCACGCAGTAGATGCCCACGAAGTACTCGGCCAGCGGCAGGATATCGCCGCGCCGCTCGCGCAGCGGCGGCAACTCCAGGGCGCCTTCGAGCAGGTACTGGTACAGACGCTCGTTGAAGCGCCCGGCACGCACTACCCGCGCCAGGTCGATGCTGGTGGCGGCCACCAGGCGCACATCCACTGCCTGCGGCTGCTGCGCGCCCACCCGGGTGACTTCGCGGTTTTCCAGCGCTGCCAGCAACTTGCCCTGGATCTCCAGCGGCAGGTCGGCGATTTCATCCAGGTACAAGGTGCCGCCGTTGGCCGAACCGAACCAGCCGGCACGGCTGCTGGCGGTGCCACCCTGGGCCCCGGCGCTGTAGCCGAACAGCTCGGCATCGGCGTAGGTCGGGCTGATGGCGGCGCAGTTGACCGACACGAACAGCCCGGCGCGGTCGCTGGCGCGGTGGATCTGCCGCGCCAGCAATTCCTTGCCGGTGCCGGTCTCGCCGCGGATCAACACCGGCAATGCTTGCGGCGCCAGCCGCTCCAGCGCCTGGCGCAGTTGCTGCGAGCGGGGGTCGATGAACACCAGGGCCTTGGCGCGGATGCTCAGCGGGCTTTTGTCCAGTTCGGGGAAGGTCAGCAACGGCTGGCCGAAGGGGTTTTGAAAAGTCATGCGTAACTCCCGCCCCGGGCTGTAGGTGGCCGGGCGTCAGGCAAAGGTGATCGGTAGGGGTGGATCAGGCGCGACGCAGCGCACGCTGTTCGACCCGGCTCTGCAGGCGATACAGGTAGGCGAAGCCCTGCTCCCAGCGCTCATGCCCGGACTTGACGTTGATGTGCCCGGCATTGCTCAGCAGCCCGGCTTCCGCGCCCCAGGCCTGGGCCAGGTACAGCGCGCGCGGCACGCTGACGGCGGGGTCGTTGTCCGAACTGACCACCTGGCTTGGGAACGGCAAGGCCTGCTGCGGGATCGGCGCAAAGTTGCGCAAGGCCGGTGCGCAGGTCGGGCGCTCGACATCCGCCGGCGCCACCAGCAACGCACCGCGAACGCGGCGCAGCAATGCCGGGCTGGCCTGCGCCGCCCAATGGGCAACGGTGATGCAGCCCAGGCTGTGGGCGATGAGGATCACCGGCGAAGGTTCGGCGGCGATGGCCTGCTCCAGTGCCTGCACCCAGTCGTGGCGCTGCGGGGTCAGCCAGTCGTGCTGCTCGACCCGGGCGCTGTTGGGCAGGCTGCGCTGCCAGTGGCTTTGCCAATGATTGTCTGGCGATCCTTGCCAGCCCGGCACAATCAGGTAACGAATCGACTCATTGCGCATGGGGACGCCTCCAGTAAGTTTGCGTGCTTGCGGTCCAGTATAGGGCGGCAGTTATATCAGTAAAGGAATAAGAAGCTATTTATTAATAACCAAAACATCAAAAGTACTGACCCGCATCAATAAAAAAAGGGCCATCCCCTGCCAAGAGATATGGCCCTAAGCACTTGCCTGAAGAGGGTTGCCCGGTCAGCGCGCGGTGATCACCGCCAGCTTGCTGATGCCGGCACGTTCGATGGCCGCCATGGCGCGCGCCACTTCGCCATAGTTCACGCCGTCGTCGGCCTGGAGCTGCACGCGCACTTGCGCGTCCTTGTCCTTGGCCGCCTTGAGGTTGGCTTCCAGCGACTGGGGCTGGATCTCGTCCTTGTTGATGAACAGCTTGCCGTCGCCGTCGATGCTCACCACCAGCGGGTCCTTCTGCTCCACCGGGGCCACGGCCTCGGTCTTGGGCAGGTTGATGGGGATGGCGTTGGTCAGCAGCGGCGCGGTGACGATGAACACCACCAGCAGCACCAGCATCACGTCGACCAGCGGTGTCACGTTGATTTCACTGAGGACTTCGTCGCTGTCCTGGGTAGAAAAGGCCATGTCAGGACGCCTCCTTCACAGGCTGGGTGAAGCCGGCCTGGGCCTTGTGCACCGCCGGGTGCACCAGCACGCGAAAGGCACTCTTCTGGGCCAGGCTGTAGAAGTCGTGGGCGAAGTCATCGAGGTCGGCGGCGGTCAGCTTGAGGCGGCGCAGGAAGTAGTTGTAGACCAGCACCGCAGGCACCGCGACGGCGATACCGACACCGGTCGCCACCAGCGCCGCGCCGATCGGCCCGGCCACGGTTTCCAGGCTGGCCGAGCCGGCCGCGCTGATGCCCTTGAGCGCCTCCATGATGCCCCACACCGTGCCGAACAGGCCGATGAAGGGCGAGGTGCTGCCGATACTGGCGACCACGGCCAGGCCGGTTTCCAGCGAACGGCGCTCGCGCACGATCTGCTGGCGCAGGGCGCGCTCGAGGCGGTCCTGGTGGTTGATGGCCTGGCTCAGGTCGCTGGCCTGGGTATCACCGACGGCGATCGCGGCATAACCGGACTGCGCCACGCGGGCTGCCGGGCCCGGTGACTCGTGGCTGATTTCGGCAGCCGAGTCCAGGCTCGACGCCGCCCAGAACTGCTGGTGGAAGCGTTTGTCCTGGCGCTTGAGCCGCACGAACTGCACGACCTTGACCAGGGCCAGGCCCCAGGTGACGACGGAAAAACCGACCAGCAGCCAGATGACTGCGCTTTCAACGGATTCGAGGGGGGATGCCAGCAGGCTCATGATGATGTCTTCCTGTGTTCTGCGAAAAAGTTAACGAAGCTTGAAATCGATCGGCACGCTGACCCAGCCGGCCTGGGCCACGTCGCCCTGCTTGGCGGGCACGAAGCTCCAGCGCTTGACCGCGGCCAGGGCGGCGGCGTCGAGGGCGTCGCGGCCGCTGCTTTTCTGGATCTGGATCTGCCCCGGCTTGCCGCTGGGCAACACCTCCACGCGCAGCAGCACGGTGCCTTCCCAGCCACGGCGCTGGGCCATCTGCGGGTATTCCGGCGCCGGGTTCTTCAAGTAGGCGGCGTTGGCCGAAGCTGGCGTGACCGGCGCAGGCGCCGGTGGCGCGGGCGGTGCCGGGGCCGCTACCGGTGCCGGGGGCGGTGCTTCGACCGGCTTGGGCTGTGGTTTGGGTGGCTGCTTGGCCACAGGCTTGGGCAGCGGTTTTGGCTTGGGTTTGGGCTTGGCGGCCAGCTCGTCGACCACCGGCGGTGGCGGCTCTACCACCGGCGGTGCCGGGGCAGGTGGCGGCGGCTCGACCACAGGCGGCGCTGGGGCGGCGAACTCGATGGTCATCGGTGGAACCTGTGGCGGCACCACCGGCAGCGCGGGCGTCGGCGCCTGGCTGACCCAGTAGGCGGCGGCGCCATGCAGGGCCAGCACCAGCAGAGCCAGCGCCAGCTTGTCGCGGCGCTTGAGGCCACTGACCGGCGTGCGTTGCAGGCGCAGCTGGCCCAATGGCTGGCGTAGCGTCCGTCCGAGCTCGACCAGGTCACCCGGGGCCGGGCGCCATGGCTGGTCGTAGGCCCTCACGGCCGTTTGGACATTACCCATTTGATCAAACTCCTGGGGGTTCTTGATTCAGGTGTGTGGCTGAATCATCGGGGTCAGGGGCTTATCTCTTAAAGTAATGTTTAAAATTAAAGCTAGATCATTTGCGCATATAGGATTTTGCAAGATGTTGCAAAGCCGCGCCGTTCGTGGGGTTGGAGCGAATGGCCAGAACAGCATGCATTCGAGGCATTTGAAATATTCGTGCAAGGCATGGGATTGCTGCGAGGGCTCTGCCCTCGATCGCCGGCAAGCCGGCTCCCACAGGGACCGGCGCTGCAGCTGTGGGAGCCGGCTTGCCGGCGATGGGCTGCAAGGCAGCCCCAACAAACGCACAGGCAATAAAAAACCCGGGACCATGCCCGGGTTCTTCACTCACAGCTGGCTCAGATATCCGCCACCTTCTGCCAAACCTTCGGCCTGAAGAACAGCGTCTCGCCACGCGCCAGCCCGGTCAGGCTGTCGTGGTCCTTGACCACCTCGGCCTCGATCAGCTCGCTTTGCCCTTCCACCTTCAAGGTCACCCGCGTGGTAGCCCCGAGCGGGCGAATATCACGCACCTCGGCAGCATGGTGGCCCTCGGTTTCATGACGCGACAGCGACACCTCGTGCGGGCGGAACAGCACGTGCTGCCCTTCGCTCAAGGCCAGGCGGTTGGAGTCGCCGAGGAAGTGGTAGACGAAGTCGTTGGCCGGCTTCTCGTACACCTCGCCGGGCGAGCCGATCTGCTCGATCACGCCCTTGTTCATCACCACGATGCGGTCTGCCACTTCCATGGCCTCTTCCTGGTCGTGGGTAACGAACACCGAGGTCAGGTTGATATCCTCGTGCAGGCGCGCCAGCCAGCGGCGCAGCTCCTTGCGCACCTTGGCATCGAGGGCGCCGAACGGCTCGTCGAGCAGCAGCACCTTGGGCTCCACCGCCAGGGCGCGGGCCAGGGCGATACGCTGACGCTGGCCGCCGGAAAGCTGCTCGGGGTAGCGGTCGGACAGCCAGTCCAGCTGCACCATGTTCAGCAGCTCATGCACCTTTTCGGCAATCTTGCTCTCGCTCGGGCGCTCGCCCTTGGGCTTCATGCGCAGGCCGAAGGCGACGTTGTCGAACACGCTCATGTGGCGGAACAGCGCGTAGTGCTGGAACACGAAACCGACGTTGCGATCGCGCACGTCATGGCCGGACACGTCCTCGCCATGGAACACGATGCTGCCGTCGTCCGGGGTTTCCAGGCCGGCGATGATGCGCAGCAGGGTGGTCTTGCCACAGCCGGAAGGGCCGAGCAGGGCCACCAGCTCGCCGCTGTGGATATCCAGGTTGATGTTGTCCAGGGCCTGGAAGCTGTTGAAGCGCTTGCTGACGTTACGAACTTCGATCGACATGAATCATTCCTCCGCGGCGCTATGGCGCAGGCGGTTAATACGGTTCTCGCTCCACTGCTTGAGCAGCAGGATGAAGAGCGCCAGGATCAGCAGCAGGCTGGCCACGCTGAAGGCCGCGACATGGTTGTACTCGTTGTAGAGGATCTCCACGTGCAGCGGCAAGGTGTTGGTCACGCCGCGAATGTGGCCGGACACCACCGACACCGCGCCGAACTCGCCCATGGCCCGCGCGGTGCACAGCACCACGCCGTAGATCAGGCCCCACTTGATGTTGGGCAAGGTCACGTGCCAGAACATCTGCCAGCCGTTGGCGCCCAGCAGGCGCGCGGCCTCCTCCTCTTGCGTGCCTTGCTCCTGCATCAGCGGGATCAGCTCGCGGGCAACGAAGGGCACGGTGACGAAGATGGTCGCCAGCACGATGCCGGGCAAGGCGAACACGATCTGGATGTCATGGTCCTGCAACCAGGGCCCGAACAGGCCCTGGGCGCCGAACATCAGCACGTAGACCAGGCCGGCGATCACCGGCGACACCGAGAACGGCAAGTCGATGAGGGTGACCAGCACGCTCTTGCCGCGGAAGGTGTACTTGCTCACGCACCAGGCGGCGCTGACGCCGAACACCAGGTTCAGTGGCACCGAAATCGCCACCGCCAGCAGGGTCAGGCGCAGGGCCGACAAGGCGTCGGGTTCGAAGATCGCCTCGAAGAAGGTGCCGAAGCCGTTCTTCAGCGCCTGCGACACCACGATCACCAGCGGCAGCAGCAAGAACAGCGCAAACACCAGCCAGCCAAGGCCGATCAGGATGCGCCGCGAGGTGGAACTGCCACGCCGCGCGGCATTGGCGGCGGCACTGGCGCTCAGGGATGAACTGGACATAGCCGGGCCTCCTTCAAGGGGTTTCGATGCGGCGCTGCAGCAGGTTGATCAGCAGCAGCAGGATGAAGGAAACCACCAGCATCAGCACGCCGATGGCGGTGGCGCCGGTGTAGTCGTACTGGTCCAGCTTGACCATGATCAGCAGCGGCAGGATCTCGGTCTTCATCGGCATGTTGCCGGCGATGAAGATCACCGAGCCATACTCGCCGACGCCGCGGGCGAAGGCCAGCGCAAAGCCGGTGAGCCAGGCCGGCAGCAGGGCCGGCGCCAGTACGTGGCGGAACACCTGCAGCGGCTTGGCGCCCAGGCAGGCTGCCGCCTCCTCGACTTCACGGGGGATGTCGGCAAGCACCGGCTGCACCGTGCGCACCACGAACGGCAAGGTGACGAAGGTCAGCGCCAGGGTGATGCCCAGCGGTGTGTAGGCAATCTTGAAGCCCAGGTCGGTGGCGAACTGGCCCACCCAGCCTGCCGGCGCGTACAGGGCTGTCAGGGCGATGCCCGCAACCGCCGTGGGCAGGGCGAACGGCAGGTCGATCATGGCGTCGATGACCTTGCGCCCGGGGAAGGTGTAGCGCACCAGCACCCAGGCCAGCAGGGTGCCGATCACACCGTTGATGATGGCGGCGAACAGGGCGGTGCCGAAACTCAGCTTGAGCGCGGCGAGTACCCGCGGCGCACTGATGATGTTCCAGAACTGCTCCCAGGTGAGCTGCGAGGCATGAATGAACATGGCCGCCAGCGGTATCAGCACGATCAGGCTGAGGTACACCAAGGTGTAGCCCAGCGTCAGCCCGAAGCCGGGTATGACGGGGGAAATGCGACGTGACATAAATATCCCTGGTTGAACGCACGAAGCCCGGGACGAATCCCGGGCCGGTGCTAGCTACTGAATCCCGGAGCTGCCGTGCAGCCCATCGCCGGCAAGCCGGCTCCCACAGAAGGTCAGCGGTGAACCTTGTGGGAGCCGGCTTGCCGGCGATGGGCCGCCACGCGGCCCCGCTTTTCCATGGCCGGTTACTGTGCCTGATAAATCTGGTCGAACACACCGCCGTCATTGAAGAACTTGGGCTGTGCAGTCTTCCAGCCACCGAAGTCCTTGTCGATGGTGACCAGGTCCAGTTTCGGGAATTGCTTGCCGAATTCGGCAGCGACTTTCTCGTCACGCGGGCGGTAGAAGTTCTCGGCGGCGATCTTCTGGCCGGCCGGGCTGTAAAGGTACTTCAGGTACGCCTCGGCGATCTGCTCGTTGCCCTTTTTCTCGGCGTTCTTGTCGACCACGGCCACCGGCGGCTCGGCGAGGATCGACAGCGAAGGCACGACGATTTCGAACTTGTCGCTGCCGCCGTCTTCCTTCAGCGCCAGGAAGGCTTCGTTTTCCCACGCCAGCAGCACATCGCCCTGGCCGTTGTTGACGAAGGTGATGGTCGAGCCACGGGCGCCGGTGTCCAGCACCGGTACGTGCTTGAACAGCTCCTGCACGTAGGCCTTGGCCTTGTCTTCGCTGCCACCGGCCTTCAGGCCATAGGCCCAGGCGGCGAGGAAGTTCCAGCGGGCGCCGCCGGAGGTTTTCGGGTTGGGGGTGATGACCGAGACGTCTTTCTTGATCAGGTCGCCCCAGTCCTTGATGCCTTTCGGGTTGCCCTTGCGCACCAGGAACACGATGGTCGAGGTGTACGGGGTGCTGGCGTCCGGCAGGCGCTTCTGCCAGTCCTCGGGCAGGGTCTTGCCGAGCTTGGCGATTTCGTCGATGTCGCCGGCCAGGGCCAGGGTCACCACGTCGGCGCGCAGGCCGTCGATCACCGCACGGCCCTGCTTGCCCGAGCCACCGTGGGACTGCTGGATCTTCACCTTGTCGTCCGGGTGAGCCTGTTGCCAGTGCTTGATGAATTCAGCGTTGTACTGCTGGTACAGCTCACGGGTCGGGTCGTAGGACACGTTCAGCAGTTCGTAGTCCTTGGCGATTGCGGAACCGGCAAAAACGGCACTGGCCAGGGCGGCGAGCGCATAACGGCGGATGGACATGGTGAAGCTCCCGATTGGCATTTTTCTAGTTGTGAAGGTGGGGCGGTATCAGCCGGGCTTGTTGCCGGGCTGCTGCAGGCGGAACTTCTCCTTGCGCTCGATCTGCACGACCTGGGCGTTGTGCACGGTGATTTCCACCGCACCGAAACGCAGGTCGCGCAGGGCGCTCTGAATTTCACGCAGAATGGTGGCTTCGTCCTGACCGTCGATGCTTCGCAGCGATGCGCTCATGCTCGTTCTCCTGTTGAACAAGGGTGCCGGGCAGAGGTTTGAAGGGGATTTGCGCCTGGCTTGAGGGCAATAGTAGTGAGGCGCGGATATTCTTAAAAATACTGTTTAAGAATGTTTATATAACTTTTTTTGTTTGGCCGAAAAGGCCCCATCGCCGGCAAGCCGGCTCCCACAGATAGAGCACTGATCTTGATGCTTGTGCTGTACCTGTGGGAGCCGGCTTGCCGGCGATGGGGCCCTGTCAGCCACCTGTCAATCGGCCTTGTTCGGCTCGCGGATCTTGTACCAGGCTACATACAGCGCCGGCAGGAACAACAGCGTCAGCAGCGTTGCACTGATGATGCCGCCGATCATGGCGTAGGCCATCGGCCCCCAGAACACCTCGCGGGCAATCGGGATCATGCCCAGGCTCGCCGCCGCCGCCGTCAGCAGGATCGGCCGACGGCGGTGGTTGGTGGCTTCGACCACCGCGTCCCAGGGCGAATAGCCCTGGGCCTCGAACTCATCGATCTGGGTCACCAGGATCACCGAGTTGCGGATGATGATGCCCGCCAGGGCCAGAATCCCGAGGATCGCCACGAAGCCCATCGGCGTGCCCGTCGGCACCAGCGCCAGCACCACGCCGATCAACCCCAGCGGCGCCACGCTGACCACCAGGAACAGCTTCTGCGTGCTGTGCAGCTGGATCATCAGGAACGTCGCCATGAGGAACAGCATCAGCGGGATGACCTTGCGGATCGGGCCCTGGGCCTTGGCGCTCTCCTCCACGGTACCGCCGGTCTGCACCTCGTAGCCGACCGGCAGCTTGCTGGCGAAGTCGTCGATCTTCGGCTTCAGCAGCGCCACCAGGTCGGTGGGCTGGATGTCGCCGTTGACCGACGCCTTGATGGTGATGGTCGGCTTGCGATCGCGGCGCCACACCAGCGGCTGCTCGAGCTCGTAGCGCACGGTGGCGAAGGCCAGCAGCGGTATCGAGGTGCCGCTCGGGGTGACGATCTGCAGGTTCTGCAGGGTATCGGGCGAGCCCCGCTCGCTGTCCACGGCCCGGGCGACCACATCGATCAGGTAGATGTTGTCGTTGACCTCGGTCACCGGCGCGCCACTGACGATGCTGTTCATCACGTTGGCCACGTCCTCGGACGACAGGCCCAGCTGGCGCGCCTTGTCCTGGGCAATCTCGATGCGCAGCACTTTGCCTGGCTCGTTCCAGTCGTAGATCATCTCGCCGATGTGCTCGTCGCTGTTGAGCAGCGTGGCCAGGTCGATGGCGTGCTTGCGCACCTGGTCGATGTCCTTGCCACTGACCCGGTACTGGATCGGCCGCCCTACCGGCGGGCCCATTTCCAGCGACTGGACGTTGGTGCCGATGCCGACGAACTCCTCGTGCAGCAGCTTCTGCAGGCGCGCCATCATGCCCGCGCGTTCCTCGAAGCCCTTGCTGACGATCACCAGCTGGGCGTAGTAGGGGTTCTGCAGCTGCTGGTCCAGGGGCAGGTAGAAGCGGATCGCGCCCTGGCCGATGTAGGTACTCCAGCGCACCAGGTCCGGGTCGTCCTTGATGCGCGCCTCGAGGCGGTCGACCACCTTGCGCGTTTCCTCGATCGAGGCGTTCTGCGGCAGGTTGAGGTCGACGAGGATTTCCGGGCGGTCCGAAGACGGGAAGAACTGGTTCTGCACGAAGCGCATGCACACCAGCGAGAGCACGAACAGCACGATGGTGCCGATGATGGTCAGCCAGCGGTTGCGCATGCACCACAGCAGCCCGCCCTCGAACGCCCGCCCTACCCGGCCCGGCTCGGCCTCATGGGCCTTGAGCTTGTCGGCCTTGAGGATATGCACGCCCAGCACCGGGGCGAAGAACACCGCGACCACCCACGACACGATCAGCGCCACGGCGATCACCGCGAACAGGGTGTAGGTGTATTCACCGGCCGAGCTGGCGTTGAGGCCGATCGGCACGAAGCCGGCCACCGTCACCAGGGTGCCGGTAAGCATGGGGAAGGCCGTGGAGGTGTAGGCAAAGGTCGCCGCCTGCTCCTTGCTCTCGCCCATTTCCAGGCGTGTGACCATCACCTCCACGGTGATCATCGCATCGTCCACCAGCAGGCCCAGGGCGATGATCAGCGCCCCCAGGGAAATCCGCTGCATGGTGATGCCGCTGTACTCCATGAACACGAAGACCATGGCCAGCACCAGCGGGATCGAGCAGGCCACCACCAGCCCGGCGCGCACGCCAAGGCTGACGAAGCTCACCGCCAGCACGATCACCACCGCTTCGAACAGGGCGCTGGTGAAGCCACCAACCGCCTCCTTCACCACCACCGCCTGGTCAGAGACGGTGTGCACGCCAATGCCCACCGGCAGGTCGTTGACCACGCTGTCCATCTTCTTCTTCAGCGCCGCGCCGAACACCTGGATGTTGCCGCCGGCCTTCATGCCGATGGCCAGGCCAATGGCGGTCTGGCCGTTGTAGCGGAACATCGGCGATGGTGGGTCGACGTAGCCGCGCTCGATATCGGCGATATCGCTCAGGCGGAAGAAGCGGTCGTTGATGCGCAGGTTGACCGTCTGCAGGTCTTTTTCCGAGGCGAACTGCCCGGTGGTGCGCACCGAGATGCGCTCGGGGCCGGCTTCGATCACCCCGGCCGGGGTCACCGCGTTCTGCTGTTGCAGGGCCTGCATGACCTGGCGCTGGTCGATGCCCAGGGCCGCCAGTTTGCGCGTGGAGAACTTCAGGTAGAGCACTTCGTCCTGGGTGCCGATCAGCTCGATCTTGCCGATGTTGGGCACCTCGCGCACTTCGGCGCGGGCCTGTTCCACGTAGTCGCGCAGTTGCCGCAGGGTCATGCCGTCGGCGGTGAAGGCGTAGATCGAGCCATACACGTCACCGAACTCGTCGTTGAACGCCGGGCCCTGGATGCCTTGCGGGAACTGGCCGCGGATGTCCTGGATCTTCTTGCGCACCTGGTACCAGATTTCCGGGATGTCGGCGGCCTTGGTGGTGTCGCGCAGGTAGACGTAGACCGTCGATTCGCCGGGGCGGGTGTAGCTCTTGGTGTAGTCGAGCGAATCGAGCTCCTCGAGCTTCTTCTCGATGCGGTCGGTGACCTGGTACAGGGTTTCGTCCTGGGTCGCGCCCGGCCAGCGGGTCTGGATGACCATGGTCTTGATGGTGAACGAGGGGTCTTCCTCGCGCCCCAGGTTGAAGTAGGAAAAAATGCCCATCAGCAGGCCGACGAACATCAGGTACCAGACGAACGACTGATGGCGCAGCGCCCATTCGGAGAGGTTGAAGCTTCCTTTCATTGTGCATCCTCGTCGAATGTGACCTTCTGGCCAGGCTTGAGGCTGTTGACGCCAGCGGTGACCACACGCTCGCCGGGTTGGACGCCGGACGCCAGCACGATGCTGTCGGCCGTGCGCTCGATCAGGGCCACGTCACGGGTGGCGACCGTTTTCTGCTGCGGGTCGATCACCCACACCTGGGTCTTGCCGTCGTGCTCGAGCAGCGCGCTCAGCGGCAGCTCGCTGCGCGGGGAAATCGCCGAGGTCAGGGTGACGCTGATGGCGGTGCCCAGGTGGAAGGCGTCAGGGGTGTTGGCCAGGGTCAGGCGGGCGCGCCGGGTGCGGGTGGCGGCGTCGGCCTGGGGCTCCAGCTCACGCAGGGTGGCGGTGGTGTTGATGCTGCTGTCGAGCTGCGAGGCGACGGTGAAAGTGAGGTTCTTGGTCAAGGCCTCGGCAATGCCGATGGGCAGGTCGATCACCGCTTCCTTGACGTCTGGGCGGGCCAGGGTGACCACCGCCTGGCCGGCCGTGACGGTCTGCCCGGCTTCGGCCTGCCAGGCGGTGATGACTGCCGCATGGTCGCTGCGCAAGGTGCTGTAGTCGAGCTGGTCGCGGGCCTGGCTGACTGCCGAGCGGGCCTGCTCCAGGCTGGCGCCGGTGGTTTTCAGGTCGGTCTGGGCGATGTCCAGCTGGGCCTGGGCGCCGACGCCACGGTCATACAGCTGCTGTTGCCGGCGGGCATTGGCCTGGGCGTTGATCCACTGCGCCTGGATCTTGGCCAGGTCGCCTTCGGCCGCGCGCAGCTGGTTCTGTTGGTCGGTGGGATCGAGGGTGGCGAGGATGTCGCCGGGCTTGACCGAGGCGCCCACGTCGAGCCAGCGCCGGGCGATGCGCCCCGATACGCGAAAGCCCAGGGTGCTTTCGAAGCGCGCCTGGATGGTCCCGGCGAAGCGCCCCAGCTGCGCCTGGGCCTGGGCCTCGACCAGGGTCGAAAGCACCGGCCGCACCGCCTCGGGTGGCGCCTCTTGCTTGCCACAGGCCGTCAGCAGCAAGCCGGTGGCGAGTACACACATCATCCGCTTCATGGTGCAGCCCCCCCGTCCTTGGCATCGACCTTTTCCACTTCCATGCCCGGATGAAGCAGCTGGCCGCCGCTGACCACCACGGTTTCGCCACCCTTGATGCCTTGGGCGATGACCACCTTGCCGGTGAGGTAGCGGGTGACCTGGACCTTGCGCAGTTCGACCTTGTCGCCCTCGCCCACCACCCACACGGCCGGCTCATGCACGGCCTTGGTCAGGGCCGCCCAAGGCAGCTCGATGCTCGGCCGCCCCTGGGTATTGGCCGTGGCGGTCACCGGCGAGCCCAGCTGCATGCCCGCTGGCACGTTGCGCAGGCCTACCTTGACCTGCACCGTGCCGCTTTGCGCCGAAACCGTCGGGGTGATTTCACGCACGAAACCCTGGGCCTGGACCTTGGGGTCGTCCAGCAGGCTGACGATGACCCCGGCTTCGCTGGGTGGCGCCACCAGCAGTGATTCGTAGACGTTGAACACGGCATCCCGGTCGCCATCGCGGGCCAGGCTGAAGATCGGCATGGTCGCCTGCACCACCTGGCCGACCTCGGCCTGGCGTTCGGTGATCACGCCATCGGCTTCGGACATCAGGGCGGTGTAGCTCAATTGCTCGTTGGCGTTGGCCAGCTGGGCCTGGGCCGCCTTCAGCGCACTCTGGTTGCTGCGCAGCGCGGCCTCGGCGGAATCGTATTCGCTCTGGCTGGTGTAGCCCTTGGGCAGCAGCTTTTGCTGGCGCACGAACGCTGCGCTGGTCTGCGTCACCCGCGCCTGGGCGGCGAACACCTCGGCCTTGGCCGAGTCGACGTTGTTCTGCAGGTCCTTGGGGTCGAGCCGCGCCAGCACCTGGTTGGCCTTGACGTGATCGCCCACATCGACGCTGCGCGAAATGATCTTGCCGCCCACGCGGAAGGAGAGGTCGGTCTGTACCCGCGCCTGGACATCGCCGGTGAGGGTCACCCTGGCTGCAAAATCGGTGGGTTGAACCTGCAGCACCCCGACCCGAGGCTTGGGCTCCGGGGGTTGTTCCTTGCTACAGCCTGTTAGCAGGTACAGCAGGCCCAGGCCTGCCAGTAACAGTGGACGCGTCACCCTCATGCAGGCTCCTAGCTTGCGCACAAATGATTTGTGAGATGCGACTGTCAGCGTAGTTCAGGGTTCGATAAACGGCACTGATGGGGATCAGTTGGGTGTTGGAGGGGATGTGGCGCTCGATTTCACGAACGACCGGAACGCTTCAGATACACAAAGGGCCGCAGTGCGGCCCTTTGCGATCGATCAGACCGATGCCGCAGCAGGCATCGGGCGCTTGACCTGCGGCGACGACACGTTGGCCGCAGCGCCTTCCTCGATGGCTTGCTGGATCGCCTTGCGACGACGCTCCTCGGCCCGGCGGCTGAAGTACCAGACGAAGAAGGTCACCAGCGACACCGACAGCAGGATCAGGCTGGCCACCGCGTTGATCTCCGGCTTCACGCCAAGGCGCACCGCAGAGAACACTTCCATCGGCAAGGTGGTCGAACCCGGCCCGGACACGAAGCTGGCCAGAACCAGGTCATCCAGCGACAGGGCGAACGACATCATGCCGCCCGCCGCCAGCGACGGCGCGATCATCGGGATGGTGATCAGGAAGAACACCTTCCACGGCTTGGCACCCAGGTCCATCGCCGCTTCCTCGATCGACAGGTCCAGCTCGCGCAGGCGCGCCGACACCACCACCGCCACATAGGCGGCGCAGAACGTGGTGTGGGCGATCCAGATGGTGACGATGCCACGCTCCTGCGGCCAGCCGATCATCTGCGCCATGGCCACGAACAGCAGCAACAGCGACAGGCCGGTGATCACCTCGGGCATTACCAGCGGCGCGGTGACCAGGCCACCGAACAGCGTGCGGCCCTTGAAGCGGGTGACCCGGGTCAGCACGAAGGCGGCCAAGGTACCCAGCGCCACCGCCGCCACCGCCGTGTAGCAGGCGATTTCCAGCGAGCGCATCACCGAACCCATCAGCTGGGTGTTGTCGAGCAGGCCGACGTACCACTTCACCGACCAGCCGCCCCACACCGTCACCAGCTTCGAGGCGTTGAACGAGTAGATCACCAGGATCAGCATCGGCAGGTAGATGAACAGCAAGCCGAGCACCAGCATCAGCTTGGAGAAACCGAAGCGCTTCATGCTCTGCCCTCCATTTCTTTGGCCTGGCTGCGGTTGAACAGCAGGATCGGCACGATCAGGATTGCCAGCATCACCACTGCCAGGGCGGATGCCACCGGCCAGTCACGGTTGTTGAAGAACTCTTGCCACAGCACCTTGCCGATCATCAGGGTTTCCGGGCCGCCGAGCAGTTCAGGAATCACGAACTCGCCCACCACCGGGATGAACACCAGCATGCAGCCAGCGATGATGCCGTTCTTCGACAGCGGCACGGTGATCTTCCAGAAGCTGTTGAAGGTGCTCGAACCCAGGTCCGATGCAGCTTCGAGCAGGCTCGGGTCGTGCTTCACCAGGTTGGCGAACAGCGGCAGGATCATGAACGGCAGGTACGAATAGACCACGCCGATGTACACCGCAAGGTTGGTGTTGAGGATCTGCAGCGGCTGGTCGATCAGGCCGATCCACATCAGGAAGGCGTTGAGCAGGCCGTTGTTGCTGAGGATCCCCATCCAGGCGTAGACACGGATCAGGATCGCGGTCCAGGTCGGCATCATGATCAGCAGCAGCAGGACCGTCTGGGTTTCCTTCTTGGCGTTGGCGATGGCGTAGGCCATCGGGTAGCCGATCAGCAGGCAGAGAATGGTACTGAAGAACGCCATCTTCAACGAGCCGAGGTAGGCCGAGATGTACAGCTCATCCTCGGTCAGCAGCCCGTAGTTGGCCAGGTTCAGCACCAGCTGGACCTTGCTTTCGACGTAGGTGTAGATCTCGGTGTAAGGCGGGATCGCCACGTCGGCTTCGGCGAAGCTGATCTTCAGGACGATGAAGAACGGCAGCATGAAGAACAGGAACAGCCAGATGAACGGCACGCCGATCACCACATGCCGCCCCTCCGGGGTAAGGCGCTGGAAGGCTCGCTTGAGCTTGCGAAGTTTCATGACCGCAGTACCACGCCGCTGTCGTCTTCCCACCACACGTACACTTCATCGCCCCAGGTCGGCCGGGTGCCCTGGCGCTCGGCGTTGGCGACGAACGACTGCACCACCTTGCCGCTCGGCAGCTCGACGTAGAACACCGAGTGGCCGCCCAGGTAGGCGATGTCGTGGACCTTGCCGCGCGACCAGTTGTGCTCGAAGTCCGGCTGCGTGGTGGTGACCAGCAGCTTTTCCGGGCGCAGGGCGTAGGTGATGTGCTTGTCTTCCACCGAGGTGGTGATGCCGTGGCCGACGTAGATCTTGCGCTCCAGTTCCGGGCTGGCAATGATCGCGTGGCCTTCGGCGTCGTCGACCACTTCACCCTCGAACAGGTTGACGTTGCCGATGAACTCGCACACCAGGCGGCTGGTGGGGGTCTCGTAGATGTCCACTGGCGAGCCGATCTGGGCGATCCAGCCCAGGTGCATGATGGCGATGCGCTGGGCCATGGTCATGGCCTCTTCCTGGTCGTGGGTCACCATCACGCAGGTCACGCCCACGCGCTCGATGATTTCCACCAGTTCCAGCTGCATCTGCGAACGCAGCTTCTTGTCCAGGGCGCCCATCGGCTCGTCGAGCAGCAGCAGTTTCGGGCGCTTGGCCAGCGAACGGGCCAGGGCCACACGCTGGCGCTGGCCACCGGAGAGCTGGTGCGGCTTGCGCTTGGCGTACTGGGTCATGTGCACCAGCTTGAGCATCTCGGCCACGCGGGCGTCGATCTCGGACTTGGCCATGCGGTCCTGCTGCAGGCCGAAGGCGATGTTCTGCGCCACGGTCATGTGCGGGAACAGCGCGTAGGACTGGAACATCATGTTGATCGGCCGCTCGTAGGGCGGCATGTCGGTGATGTCGACGCCATCGAGGAAAATCCGCCCTTCAGTCGGGCGCTCGAAGCCAGCGAGCATACGCAGCAAGGTCGATTTGCCAGAACCGGAGCCACCCAGCAGGGCGAAGATCTCGCCTTTGCGGATTTCCAGGGACACATCGTCCACGGCTACCGTTTCGTCGAATTTTTTTGTGACCCGGTCGATCTTGACCAGCACCTGCTTGGGTTGCTGGCCACCCTCGAGGGCTTTCTTATAGGCACCGGAGGCAACTGCCATGAGTGAAACTCCCAACAAGATTTTGTTGCCCGCCGCTGCGTCAGTGGCGGGCCTGGATTGTTACTTGCCCGACTTGACCTTGGTCCAGCTACGGGTCATCAAACGTTGCACCTTGGGTGGCAACTCACTGTTGACGAACATCTTGTCCAGCACTTCCTGCGGTGGGTATACCGCGGCGTCAGTCCTCACGGCCTGGTCCATCAGGTCGCCAGCCTTGGGGTTCGGGTTGGCGTAACCGACGTAATCACTGACCTGGGCGATAACCTCAGGTTTCAGCAAATAGTTGATGAAGGCGTGGGCCTCTTTGACGTTCTTGGCATCCTTGGGGATCGCCAGCACATCGAACCAGAGGTTGCCGCCTTCCTTGGGAATCGCGTAGGCCAGGTTCACGCCCTTCTTCGCCTCTTCGGCGCGGGCCTTGGCCTGGAATACATCGCCGGAGAAACCTGCCGCGACGCAGATGTCGCCGTTGGCCAGGTCGGTGATGTACTTGGACGAGTGGAAGTAGGTCACGTACGGGCGTACCGCCAGCAGCTTCTTCTCGGCCTTTTCATAGTCCTTGGGGTCGGTGCTGTTGGGGTTCAGGCCCATGTAGTTGAGCACCGCCGGGAGCATTTCGTCAGCCGAGTCGAGGAAGGCCACACCGCACTTGGAGAGCTTCTTCATGTTCTCGGGCTCGAACAGCACGGCCCAGGAGTCGATGGTGTCCACGCCCAGCGCGGCCTTGACCTTGTCGACGTTGTAACCGATGCCGTTGGTGCCCCACAGGTAAGGCACGGCGTACTGGTTGCCGGGGTCGTTCTTTTCCAGGCGCTTCATCAGCGACGGGTCGAGGTTGGAATAATTGGGCAGCAGGTTCTTGTCGAGCTTCTGGAAGGCGCCCGCCTTGATCTGCTTGCCGAGGAAATGGTTGGACGGCACCACCACGTCATAGCCGGTGTTGCCGGCCAGCAGTTTGCCTTCCAGGGTTTCGTTGGAATCGAAAACATCTTGCACAGGCTTGATGCCGGTGGCTTTTTCGAAGTCCGCGAGTGTGTTCGGGCCGATGTAGTCCGACCAGTTGTAGAAATGCACCGTAGGCGCCGCTTGGACGCTGCATGCCAGCGTCAGGCCCGCACCGGCCATCAAGGCCTTGCGCAATACAGAAATAGACAAGTGGGTGGTCCTCACAATCAGTGCCTTGGTAACGGCGCAGTGCTGCTGCGCAGGCAAAACCGGCGCGCAACTTACCTTCGCAGCTTCGATGCCGCAATCATCAATTGCCATTCACTGGCTCCAGGCCGGAAAACCCCGGCCTGGAGGTGTTGCATCGGGCTTACTTGCCCGACTTGATCTTGGTCCAGCTGCGGGTGATGGCGCGCTGGGCGGCAGCTTCGGGGGCTGCGATCGCGTACAGCTGTTTCTTCACGTCAGCCGGCGGGTAGATGCTCGGGTCGCTGGTGATGGCCTTGTCGACCAACGGGGTAGCGGCCTCGTTGCCGTTCGGGAAGCGCACGGCGTTGGTGATTTCGGCCATGACTTCCGGCTGCATCAGGAAGTCCATGAACTTGTAGGCCGCGTCCTTGTGTTCGGCATCTTTGGGGATGGCGACCATGTCGTAGAAGGTACCGGCGCCTTCTTTCGGAATGATGTAGTCCACCTTGACCTTGTCGCCGGCCTCGTGGGCGCGGGCCTTGGCCTGCTCGACGTCACCCGAGTAACCGACGGCCACGCAGATGTTGCCGTTGGCCAGGTCGCCGATGTACTTGGACGAGTGGAAGTAGGTGATCGAAGGACGGATGCTCAGGAACAGGTCCTCGGCCGCCTTCAGGTCTTCCTTGCTGGTGCTGGTGGTCGGCTTGCCCAGGTAGTGCAGCGCGGCCGGCAGCATTTCGGTTGGCGCATCCAGGAAGCTCACGCCGCAGCTCTTGAGCTTGGCGATGTTCTCAGGCTTGAACACGGCATCCCACGAGTCGATCTTGTCCACGCCCAGCGCGGCCTTGACCTTCTCCGGGTTGTAGCCGATGCCGATCGAGCCCCACATGTACGGGAAGGCGTGCTTGTTGTCCTTGTCGCTGGCATCGCCAACGGCCTTGAGCAGGTCTGGGTCGAGGTTCTTCCAGTTCGGCAGCTTGGAGCGGTCGAGCTCCTCGTACACGCCAGCCTTGATCTGCTTGGCCAGGAAGTTGTTGGACGGCACGACGATGTCATAACCCGACTTGCCCGCCAGCAGCTTGGCTTCCAGGGTTTCGTTGCTGTCGAAGACGTCGTACTTGACCTTGATGCCGGTCTGCTTCTCGAACTTGGCGATGGTGTCCGGAGCGATGTAGTCCGACCAGTTGTAGACGTTCAATACCTTGTCTTCAGCCTGAACCGCGGTCGCCATGGCACCCATCAGGGCGGCGGCCAGCAACGTCTTGCCCATTTTATTCATGCGTCATGCTCCAGATTTTTTTGATTAGCCATCCGTTCAGCTGCCAGGTCCCGCAGTACACGCGTTGGGCGACTGAAACAGTCGCTAGTCTGGCAAGTTACAAGGCGCTGTTTCAAGGAAAGCAGCCCCTTGTAACCAACTAATGTCACAACGCTAGCCTAGCAAAGGCTCACTGGATCGCTTCGAGGGTCAGGTCCAGGCACTTGCGCGCCTTTTCCACCAGTTCGTCGACCTCTGCGTGGCTGATTACCAGGGGTGGTGCAATGATCATGGTGTCGCCTACGGCACGCATGATCAGGCCGTTTTCGAAGCAGAAGTTGCGGCACACCATGCCCACGCCTTTGCCTTCGTAGCGGCTGCGGGTGGCCTTGTCCTTGACCAGCTCGATCGCGCCGAGCAGGCCCAGGCCGCGAACCTCGCCCACCAGTGGGTGGTCCTGCAGTTCCCGCAGTCGTTTTTGCAAGTACGGTGCCACATCCGTGCGCGCCTTCTCGACGATCTTCTCGTCGCGCAGGATGCGCAGGTTTTCCAGGCCCACCGCGGCCGCCACCGGGTGGCCGGAGTAGGTGAAGCCGTGGTTGAAGTCACCGCCTTCGCTGAGCACCTTGGCCACGGTGTCACGCACGATCACACCGCCCATGGGGATGTAACCGGAGGTAAGGCCCTTGGCGATGGTCATCAGGTCGGGCTTGAGGCCGTAGTAGTCGGAGCCGAACCACTCGCCGGTGCGGCCGAAGCCGCAGATCACTTCGTCGGCGACGAACAGGATGTCGTACTTGGCGAGGATCTCCTTGACCTTCGGCCAGTAGCTGTCCGGCGGGATGATGACCCCGCCGGCGCCCTGGATCGGCTCGGCGATGAAGGCGGCGACGTTGTCCTCGCCGACTTCCAGGATCTTCTTCTCCAGCTGTTCGGCAGCCCACACGCCGAATTCATCCGGGCTCATGTCGCCGCCTTCGCCGAACCAGTACGGCTGCGCGATGTGCACGATGCCCGGGATCGGCAGGCCGCCTTGTTCGTGCATGCCGCTCATGCCGCCCAGGCTCGCGCCGGCCACGGTGGAACCGTGGTAGCCGTTGATGCGGCCGATGATGGTCTGCTTGTGAGGCTTGCCCTTGAGCGCCCAGTAGTGGCGAACCATGCGCAGCACGGTGTCGTTGCCTTCGGAGCCGGAGCCGGTGAAGAACACGTGGGTCATGCCTTCGGGCGCGACGTCGGTGATTGCCTTGGCCAGCTCCAGCGCCGGCGGGTGGGCGGTCTGGAAGAACAGGTTGTAGTACGGCAGCTCGCGCATCTGCTTCTCGGCAGCCTGCACCAGCTCTTCACGGCCGTAGCCGACCGCCACGCACCACAGGCCGGCCATGCCATCGAGGATCTTGTGCCCTTCGCTGTCCCACAAATGCACGCCCTGCGCCTTGGTGATGATGCGCGGCCCCTTCTCCTTCAGCTGCTTGTAGTCAGAGAAAGGTGCAAGGTGGTGCTCGCCGCTCAGGTTTTGCCATTCACGGGTTTGCGGGTTTTTGACGCTCATGTGCTTCTCCAGGGTCCACAGGCCGCCGGTGGGCGGCCTCAGGGGTTGATCACACAGCAAACAGCAGGAACTCTCGCTCCCAGGAGCTGATGACGCGCTTGAAGTTCTCGTGCTCGGCGCGCTTGGTCGCCACGTAGCCGGTGATGAATTTCTTGCCCAGGTACTGGGTCAGCGCGCGGCTGACTTCCATGCGTTCCAGGGCGTCCTCGATGGTCAGCGGCAGGCGCAGGTTGCGCCGCTCGTAGCCACGGCCAACGACCGGGGCACTGGCCGCGATGCCTTCGACCATGCCGATGTAGCCGCACAGCAGGCTGGCGGCGATGGCCAGGTAAGGGTTGGCGTCGGCGCCCGGCAGGCGGTTCTCGACGCGGCGGTTCTGCGGGCCGGCATCCGGTACGCGCAGGCCGACGGTGCGGTTTTCTTCGCCCCATTCGACGTTCACCGGTGCCGAGGTGTCCGGCAGGAAGCGGCGGAACGAGTTGACGTTGGGGGCAAACAGCGGCAGCGCTTCGGGGATGAACTTCTGCAGGCCACCGATGTGGTGCAGGAACAGCTCGCTCATGCTGCCGTCTTCGTTGCTGAAGATGTTCTTGCCGGTGGTGGCGTCGACCACGCTCTGGTGCAGGTGCATGGCACTGCCCGGCTCACCGGTCATCGGCTTGGCCATGAAGGTGGCGGCCACGTTGTGCTTGAGCGCCGCCTCGCGCATGGTGCGCTTGAACACCAGGATCTGGTCGGCCAGGTGCAGGGCGTTGCCGTGACGGAAGTTGATCTCCATCTGCGCCGTGCCGTCTTCGTGGATCAGCGTGTCGAGGTCCAGCTGCTGCAGTTCGCACCAGTCGTAGACGTCCTCGAACAGCGGGTCGAATTCGTTGGCGGCCTCGATCGAGAACGACTGGCGGCCGGTTTCCGGACGGCCCGAACGGCCAACCGGCGGCTGCAGGGGGAAGTCCGGGTCTTCGCTGCGCTTGGTCAGGTAGAACTCCATCTCCGGCGCGACGATCGGCTGCCAGCCTTTGTCGGCGTAGAGCTTGAGCACTTTCTTGAGGACGTTGCGCGGCGACAGCTCGACCGGGTTGCCCTTCTTGTCGTAGGTGTCGTGGATGACCTGCGCGGTCGGCTCGATGGCCCAGGGCACGAGGAACACGGCATCTTCGTCGGGGCGGCAGATCATGTCGATGTCGGCCGGGTCGAGCAGTTCGTAATAGATATCGTCGTCGACGTAATCGCCGGTCACGGTCTGCAGCAGCACGCTCTCGGGCAGGCGCATGCCTTTTTCGGCGATGAATTTGTTGGTTGGCGAGATCTTGCCGCGGGTGATGCCGGTCAGGTCGCTGATCAGGCATTCGACTTCGGTGATCTTGTGCTCTTTCAACCAATCGGTGAGCTGGTCGAGGTTGTTACTCATAGATACCTCAGGAGGTAATGTGGTCCGCGCGTTGATTCTGGATGGAGTGGATTGCTAAAGCAAAAACACCCACGCAGGAGCACAGTGGATACACTGGAAACCAGCGAGTCCGTAATGAGTTCGAAAGGCAGGAAGACAAGAAGCGCAGCGAAATGACGCTTTGAGGCCAGGTCCGGGCGCGCACAGCGTCAATTATTGCGGCCAGGGCGGCCACAGCGCGATTGATGCTTGCAGGAACGGCAGGTATACCCGAGCGCACTGCACAGGCAGCGCTTTCAGGTCGCGACAAGCGGACCATGTGACCCTCGTATTATTGTGTTCTGGGTTGGACCCGAGCTTAGCCTTGTTCATTTTTTTACACAACACCTCCGTAAAAAATAAAACACGGCATGTCGGAGATAGCCCTGGGCGGCGTAAATAGCGGATAATGGCACGCCCCGATATGCAGCAAATCTGCCGTCGATGTGCCATTTCAGGGCATCATGGGGTTGGCTTGACATCAGTAGGGCTTTTCGATTGACTGGTCCTGCAAGCCCCCCTTGATTGATATTTTTAACAACAAAGGTGTTGCATCATGTCGGTACCCCCGCGTGCCGTTCAGCTTAACGAAGCGAACGCGTTCCTTAAGGAACATCCTGAGGTTCTCTACGTTGACCTTCTGATTGCAGATATGAATGGTGTGGTGCGCGGCAAGCGCATAGAGCGCACCAGCCTCCACAAGGTTTACGAGAAAGGCATCAACCTGCCGGCCTCCCTCTTCGCCCTGGACATCAACGGTTCCACCGTCGAAAGCACCGGGCTCGGCCTGGACATCGGCGATGCCGACCGCATCTGCTACCCGATCCCTGGCACCCTCTCCAACGAACCTTGGCAGAAGCGCCCGACCGCGCAGCTGCTGATGACCATGCACGAAATCGAAGGCGAGCCGTTCTTCGCCGACCCACGCGAAGTGTTGCGCCAGGTGGTGAGCAAGTTCACCGACATGGGCCTGACCATTTGCGCGGCATTCGAGCTGGAGTTCTACCTGATCGACCAGGAGAACGTGAATGGCCGCCCGCAGCCGCCACGCTCGCCAATCTCGGGCAAGCGCCCGCAGTCGACCCAGGTCTACCTGATCGACGACCTCGACGAATACGCCGACTGCCTCCAGGACATCCTCGAAGGTGCCAAGGAGCAAGGCATCCCGGCCGACGCCATCGTCAAGGAAAGCGCCCCGGCGCAGTTCGAAGTCAACCTGCACCACGTTCCCGACCCGCTCAAGGCCTGTGACTACGCGGTACTGCTCAAGCGGTTGATCAAGAACATCGCCTACGACCATGAAATGGACACCACCTTCATGGCCAAGCCCTACCCGGGCCAGGCAGGCAACGGCCTGCACGTACACATCTCCGTGCTGGACAAAGATGGCAACAACATCTTCACCAGCGAGGATCCCGAGCAGAACGCCGCGCTACGTCACGCTGTCGGCGGTGTGCTCGAGACCCTGCCCGCGTCCATGGCGTTCCTCTGCCCGAACGTCAACTCGTACCGCCGTTTCGGCGCGCAGTTCTACGTACCGAACGCGCCGAGCTGGGGCCTGGACAACCGCACCGTGGCCCTGCGCGTGCCGACCGGTTCGCCCGATGCCGTGCGCATCGAGCACCGCGTGGCAGGTGCCGACGCCAACCCGTACTTGATGATGGCTGCCGTGCTGGCTGGCGTGCACCATGGCCTGACCAACAAGATCGAGCCGGGCGAGCCGATCGAAGGCAACTCGTACGAGCAGCTTGAGCAGAGCCTGCCGAACAACCTGCGCGATGCCCTGCGCGAGCTGGACGACAGCGAGATCCTCAACAAGTACATCGATCCGAAGTACATCGACATCTTCGTCGCGTGCAAGGAGAGCGAGCTGGAGGAGTTCGAGCATTCGATCTCCGACCTCGAGTACAACTGGTACCTGCACACTGTGTAAACGAAAACGCCGCCCATCAGGGCGGCGTTTTTCATTGTGATCTTGGGGCTGCCTTGCAGCCCTTTCGCGACACAAGGCCGCTCCTACAAAACCCCGCAATCACCTGTAGGAGCGGCCTTGTGTCGCGAAAGGGGCGCAACGCGCCCCCAAATATCACAACGGCTTCTCAAAGATCTTCGAATTGCGCTGGTAGTTGTACAGCGAAGCCCGCGCCGCCGGCAGCCGCTCCACGCCACTGGGGGTAAACCCCCGCTCGCGGAACCAGTGCGCGGTGCGCGTGGTAAGCACGAACAAGGTATTCAAGCCCAACGCCCGCGCGCGCTCCTCGATGCGCTCGAGCAGCTCATCGCCACGCCGCCCATGGCGATACTCCGGGCTCACCGCCAGGCACGCCAACTCCCCGGCCTGCGAATCGGCAATCGGGTACAACGCCGCACAGGCGATGATCATCCCTTCACGCTCGACCACGCTGAACTGCTCGATCTCCCGCTCCAGCACCTCACGCGAGCGGCGCACCAGGATGCCCTGCTCTTCCAGCGGGCTGATCAGCTCCAGCAAGCCACCGACATCCTCGATGGTGGCCTCGCGCACCACTTCGAACTGCTCCTGCGACACCAGCGTACCGCCACCGCCACGGGTGAACAGCTCGGTCAGCAGCGCACCGTCCTCGGCATAACTGACGATATGGCTGCGCGCCACACCGCCCTTGCACGCCTCGGCGGCCGCATCCAGCAGCTCGGCCTGGTAATCGCTGCCCAGGCGCGCCAGGTGCGGCGCGATCTGCTGTGGGCGCAGCTCGCGCACCAGCTTGCCGTGCTCGTCGAGCAGGCCAGGTTCGGCGCCGAACAGCAGCAGCTTGTCGGCACCCAGCTCGATGGCGGCGCGGGTGGCCACGTCTTCGCAGGCCAGGTTGAAGATTTCACCGGTGGGCGAGTAGCCCAATGGCGACAGCAGCACGATGGAGCGCTCGTCGAGCAGGCGGCTGATGCCCTTGCGGTCGATGCGGCGCACTTCACCGGTGTGGTGGTAGTCCACCCCTTCGAGCACGCCGATCGGGCGCGCGGTCACCAGGTTGCCGCAGGCCACGCGCAGGCGCGAGCCCTGCATCGGCGATGCGGCGATGTCCATCGACAGGCGCGCCTCGATGGCCAGGCGCAGGGCGCCGACCGCATCGATCACGCAGTCCAGGGTGGCCGCATCGGTGATGCGCATGCCGCGGTGGTAGTGCGGGGTCAGGCCGCGCGCCGCCAGGCGGCTTTCGATCTGCGGGCGCGAACCGTGCACCAGCACCAGGCGCACGCCCAGGCTGTGCAGCAGCACCAGGTCGTGGACGATGTTGCCGAAATTCGGGTGTTCCACCCCATCGCCGGGGAGCATGACCACGAAGGTGCAGTCGCGATGGGCATTGATGTACGGGGAGGCATGACGCAGCCAGTTGACGTAATCGGGCATGACAGGGCCTGTGGATAAAGTGGACGGAGAACGTTGGATGACACGGCGTTCAGGATCATCGTCGGAACAGGCTTGCGGTCACGCGCGGTCTCCTCTAGGCAAGAACGAATCAGCAGGGTGGACGTTTACTGGAGGCAATAGTGCCGGATCAGGTCACGCAATAGACGCACGGTAGGCTCGATTCGTGACATTTCCAGGTATTCGCCGGGCTGGTGGGCGCAGGCGATGTCGCCAGGGCCGAGCACGATGGTCTGGCAGCCCAGCTGCTGAAGATAAGGCGCCTCGGTGCCGAACGCCACCGCTTCGGCGCGATGCCCGGTGAGGCGCTCGGCCACCTGCACCAGCTCGGCATCGGCCGCCTGTTCGAACGGCGGCACGGCCGGAAACAGCGGCGCGTAGTCGATGCGGACTTCAAAGCGCTCGGCCAGCGGCCGCAGTTTTGCGCCAATGGCCGCGCGCAGCTGCTCCACATCCATGCCTGGCAGCGGGCGCAGGTCGAACTCCAGGGCACACTGGCCACAGATGCGGTTGGGGTTGTCACCGCCATGGATGCAGCCGAAGTTCAGGGTCGGCGTGGGCACGCTGAATTGCGGGTTGCGGTAAGTGTCCTGCCATTGCCGGCGCAGGCCCATCAGCTCGCCCATCACCGCATGCATGGCCTCCAGGGCGCTGTGCCCCAGGCTTGGGTCCGACGAATGGCCGCTGCGCCCGAGGATGTCGATGCGCTCCATCAGGATGCCCTTGTGCATGCGGATCGGCTTCAGGCCCGTGGGCTCGCCGATCACCGCGGCCCGGCCGAGCGGCTGCCCGGCCTCGGCCAGGGCGCGGGCGCCGGACATCGAGCTTTCTTCGTCACAGGTGGCGAGAATCAGCAGCGGCTGCTTGAAGTCATGTTCGAGCAAAGGGATGACCGCCTCGATGATCAAGGCGAAGAAGCCCTTCATGTCGCAGCTGCCAAGGCCCACCCAACGGCCATCGACCTCGCTCAGCTTGAGCGGGTCGCTGGCCCACAGCTGCTCATCGAAGGGCACCGTGTCGCTGTGCCCGGCCAGCACCAGGCCGCCTGGGCCAGTGCCGCGGCTGGCCAGCAGGTTGAACTTGCCCGGGCTGACCTGCTGGATATCGCAGCGAAAACCCAGGTCGCCCAGCCAGCCCGCCAGCAGGTCGATGACCTGGCGGTTCGACTGGTCCAGCGCAGGCTGGGTGCAACTGACCGAGGGCGCGGCGATCAGCGCGGCAAACTGGTCTTTGAGCGTGGGCAACGGCATGCGCGTACTCCTCGGAAGCGTTGCCCATCATAGGGCTATCCGCCGTAAGGAATAAACCGTTGCCAGCCCAGTCCTGTAGACTGCACGGCAATCACGCCTTCCCTTCGAGCCTGCGATGCACAAAGAAACCGAACTCAAGCTCCGCGCCAGCCGCGATACCCTCGCCGCCCTGCGCGAGCACCCTCTGCTGAAAAAGCGCAACAAGTCCGGCTGGCAGACCCGCGAACTGCTCAACCAGTACTTCGACACCCCCGAGCGTGACCTTGCCGCCGCCCGTGTCGCCCTGCGCCTGCGCCGTGACGGCGAGGAAGTGATCCAGACCCTGAAGTGCCGTGGCCAGAGCGTGGCCGGCCTGTCCGAGCGCAACGAGTACGAGTGGCACCTGGACAAGGTCAAGCTCGACCTGAAAAAGCTCGACGCCACGTGCTGGCCTGAGCAGCTGGCCGACCTGGACAAGAAAACCATCAAGCCGCTGTTCACCACCGATTTCACCCGCGAGTTCGCCGAAATCGCCTGGGGCCGTGGCAAGAGCAAGGTGGTGATCGAGGCCGCGCTGGACCAGGGCTTCGTGATCGCCGGCAAGCAAAAGGAAGAGATCTGCGAGCTGGAGCTGGAGCTGCGTGAAGGCGCACCGGAAGCCCTGCTGGAGCTGGCCGCCGAGCTGGCCGCCAGCCTGCCGCTGATGCCGTGCGACATCAGCAAGGCCGAGCGCGGCTACCGCCTGCTGGAGCCGGACAGCTACGAGCTGAGCCTGCCAAGCACCGAGCTGGACGCCGAAATGGCCCTGGACGATGCCTTCACCGCCCTCGCCTGGCAACTGCTGGGCAGCAGCCAGCGCCTGGCCGAGCAATACCGCCACAATGGCCACTGGCGCCTGCTGCAAGACTGGGTACAGTGCTTGGCCGAGCTGCGCGCACTGGTCAGCAGCCTGGGCCAGGCCGCGCCACGTGCCACCACCCGCGACCTGCGCGCCAGCCTCGACGCGCTGCTGGAAGACTGGCGCCCGCTGGTACAGGCCGGCAACGATGACGAAGACATCCGCCGCGCAGCGCCCGAGCAGTTCGTCGACGAGCTCGAAGACGTACGCTGGGGCCAGTTCTCCCTGGAAACCTCGCGCTGGCTGCTGGCCCGCACCTGGACCGTGGAGCGCAAGGGCCGTGGCGAGCGCCAGGGCAAGGCGCAACTGGCCAGCTGGCTGGGGCACCTGCTGGGCGAAGAAGGCCGTGCGCTGAAACTGCCGCTGTACACCCAGCGCCCGGAAGACCTGGCCGAACAGCTGCCGCGCATCGAGCAGTTGCTGGCCTGGCTGCACCATGCACGCCAAGTGCTCGAAGCACCGCAGATGGACCGCCTGTATGGCGACCTGAAGAAGCTGCATGAGCTGGCCGAACAGCCACTGGGCGAAGAGCCTGGCGAGCTGCTTGAAGCGCGCATCGAACAGGCTCGGGCGATCGACCAGAGCCGTGGCTGGAAGCATCTGCTCAAGGCTTGATTGCGCAGCGGCCTCATCGCCGGCAAGCCGGCTCCCACAGGTACACCACTGAACCCTGTGGGAGCCGGCTTGCCGGCGATGGCTTCAACGCATCAGTGGCAGGCTGGTAGTGGACTTGATTTCCGACAGCGCCACGATCGAATTGACCTCCTGAATCCCCGGCACGTTCGACAGCTTTTCGAAGAAGAACCGCTCATATGCCTCGATGTCCGAGGTGACGATGCGCAGCAGAAAATCCACCGACCCCATCAGCACGTAACACTCCAGCACTTCCGGAAAACCGCGAATCGCCTCGGTGAATTCGGTGAAGTTGGAGCGGCCATGGGCGTTGAGCTTCACCTCGGCGAAAATCTGCGTGTTCAGGCCCACCTTCTTGCGATCGAGCAAGGTCACCTGGCCGCGAATGATCCCCTCCTCCTTCAGCCGTTGAATACGGCGCCAGCAAGGCGATTGCGACAGCCCCACCCGCTCGGCGATCTGGGCGCTGGACAGCGAGGCGTCCTCCTGCAGCAGCTCGAGAATACGCCGGTCGTAGGCGTCCAATTCGCTCAGCATGATCAATCCTCTAAAATTGCAATTTACGAATAGATCTATTCGTGAACTTGGCAAACTCGTCGAATCATAGCGAAAAAATGCCGGGCACAACCTGCAACAATTTCTCCCACCTCAGCGGAGACCAGCATGAACGCACTCGAACGCCCCCAACCGCGCAGCGATGTCTGGGCCGCGCACGCCAGCCACAGCACCGTGCGCTACTGCCTGCAGGCCGAAGCCGAGCCGGACAGCCTGTGCCGCGTGCTCAACCTGTTCGCCCTGCAGTTCCTGACCCCGCACAGCGTGCAGGTCAGCCAGCAGGATGACCTGCTCGACATCGAAATCGGCATCGGCGGGCTGAGCTGGCATCGGGCCGAGGTCATCGCGCAGAAACTGCGCAACCTGGTGTGTGTCGGGGACGTGACCCTGGAGAATCAGGTGCGCATGGAGATGGCGGTGGTCTGAACGGGCCCAGCAAACCTTCGAAACCTATTGCTCGCCCTGCAACCACACTCCCCGGCTAGTCTTGCCCAGGCATTCATCACCTGGCACGGACGCCACCATGCACACCTGCGACGATCACGCCCTCGACCTGGCACAACTGCTCGGAGCCCTGCAGGCTGACCAGCACTTGGCGGCAAGCGACGCCCGCCGGGTACTCGAAGCCGCCACCAGCCATCCAGGCCAGCACCCGCTGGAAACCATCGCCGCGCTGCAGCTGCGGGATATGCGCAATCCCGCCCGCTGCCTGCACCTGGACAGCCTGTGCCAATGGCTCGCCGGCAAGGTCGGCCAGCCCTTCCTGAACATCGACCCGCTGCAGCTCGACCTGGCCCAGGCCAACGGGTTGATATCCCCAGCCTTCGCGCGGCGCCATGGCATCTTCATCGTTGCCAGCGACGCCCACAGCATCACCGTGGCCAGCGCGCAGCCCTACCAGAACCACTGGCAGGCCGACCTTGCCCGCAGCCTCGGCAAGCCGATCGTGCGGGTGTTGGCCAGCCCGTTGCAGCTACGCCAGCTGGGCCAGTCGATGTCGCGCCTGGCCCATTCGGTACAAGGGGCGCAGCTGCAGCAGTCGGCCAGCGTCGGCGAGCTGGAACAGTGGCTGGAGGCGGGCAAGCGCCAGGCCGAAACCGGTGCTGACGACGCCCATATCGTGCACATCGTCGACTGGCTGTTGCAGTACGCGATCACCCAGCGCGCCAGCGACATTCACCTCGAACCCCGGCGCGACCAGGGCCACTTGCGCTACCGCATCGATGGCTTGCTGCATACCGTCTACGCATTCCCGGCAAGCGTCACCCTGGCGCTGGTCAGCCGGCTCAAGCACCTTGGGTGCATGGACGTGGCAGAAAAGCGCCGCCCGCAGGATGGCCGGGCCAAGCGCAGCCTGCCCGGCGGGGCCGAGGTGGAAATACGCCTGTCGAGCCTGCCGACCGCGTTCGGCGAAAAGCTGGTGTTGCGCCTGTACGACCCACAACAGGTGCAGGAAGACTTCGCCCAACTCGGCCTGGAAGGTGAACAGCTGGCCCGCTGGCAGGCGCTGTTGCAGCGGCGCCAGGGCATCCTGCTGGTCACTGGCCCCACCGGCTCCGGCAAGACCAGCACGCTGTACGCCAGCCTCAAGCAACTGGCCACGCCCGAAGTCAACCTGTGCACCATCGAAGACCCGATCGAACGCCTTGAGCCCGCCTTCAACCAGCTGCAGGTACAACCGGCCCTGGGCCTGGGCTTTGCCGAGGGTGCGCGGGCGCTGCTGCGCCAGGATCCGGACATCATCATGATCGGCGAAATCCGCGACCGCGATACCGCCCTGGTAGCGGTGCAGGCAGCGCTGACCGGGCACCTGGTGCTGTCGACGCTGCACACCAACGACAGCTGCAGCGCCATTACCCGCCTGCAAGAGCTTGGTGTGGCCGACTACCTGATAAGGGCCACCCTCGCAGGCGTCATGGCCCAGCGCCTGGTGCGGGTGCTGTGTCGCCAATGCCAGGGCGGCGCATCGAGCGGCAACGGCCAGGCGTGCCAGCTGTGCCGAGGCACCGGCTTCCATGGCCGCACGGGGTTGTACGAGTTGCTGGTACCCAGCGACAACCTGCGTGCACGGATAGGCGCCGATCTGCTCAGCCTGCGACGGATAGCGCTGGATGAAGGGTTGCAGGACCTGCAACGCTGCGGGGAGGCGAAAGTGGCCCGTGGGCTGACCCGCTTCGAGGAGGTTCTGCGGGTCTGTTCCTGAGCAAAAAACCCTTGTATTCAAGGAACTTGCGCCTGTCTCAAAGGATCAAACCGGCAACTTCTACCCTCACCCTCCGAGGTGTTTCAACATGCGTCTCAAAACCGCCATCGCAGCCGTTGCTCTGCTTTCGTTGCCTGTGAGCAGCGCAATGGCCGATACCTTCTGGCGTAACGTGCTCTCCTCCGGCGCTACCACTGCATCGACCTACCTGACCTCGCGCGATCACAAGCTGGTGCTCGCCGCGCAGGACGATGCAGGCAGCTTCGTCGCCAGTGAAGGTGCGATTCGCGGGCCGTTCCTGGAGTCGGCCATCCGCCAGGTGCGGGCCGAGAACCCTGGCATGCAGGCCTCCGACATGGAACTGGCCAACGCCATCCTGGCCAAGAACGCTGTCGCCGAGTAACCCCGTTCAGCGATAAGCCTCCACCGGCACGCACGCGCAGAACAGGTTCCTGTCGCCATACACGTTATCCACCCGGTTCACCGCCGGCCAGTACTTGTGCTGGCGCACGTGAGCGCTGGGCGCTACCGCCTGCTCCAGGCTGTAGGGCCGACTCCACGGCGCCAGCACGTCGGCCAGGGTATGCGGGGCGTGCTTGAGCGGGTTGTCCTCTGCCGGCCAGCTGCCGTCCTGCACCTGGTCGATCTCCGCACGGATCGCCAGCATCGCCTCGATGAAGCGATCCAGTTCCGCCTTCGACTCGCTTTCAGTGGGCTCGACCATCAGCGTGCCCGGCACCGGGAACGACATGGTCGGGGCATGGAAGCCGTAGTCCATCAGGCGCTTGGCAACATCCTCCTCGGTGATACCGGTCTGCGCCTTGAGCGGCCTCAGGTCGAGAATGCATTCGTGTGCCACGCGCTGGTTGCGGCCGCGGTACAACACCGGGAAGGCGCCGCCGAGCTGGCTGGCCAGGTAGTTGGCCGAGAGGATCGCCACCTCGCTGGCATCGGCCAGTTGCGGGCCCATCATGGCGATGTACATCCAGCTGATCGGCAAGATGCTCGCGCTGCCCCAGGGCGCGGCACTGACCGCGCTGTTGTTCGGGTCAAGGCCGGGTACCGGCACCACCGGGTGGCTGGCCACGAAGGGTTTCAGGTGGGCACGGATGCCGATCGGGCCCATGCCGGGGCCGCCACCGCCGTGGGGGATGCAGAAGGTCTTGTGCAGGTTCATGTGGGAAACGTCGGCGCCGATATCGGCTGGCCGCGCCAGCCCGACCTGGGCGTTGAGGTTGGCGCCGTCCATGTACACCTGGCCGCCATGCTGGTGCACGACGTCGCAGATTTCCCGGATGCCCTCCTCGTACACGCCATGGGTCGAGGGGTAGGTGACCATCAGGCAGGACAACCTGTCCCCCGCGGCCTGCGCCTTGGCCTTGAGGTCGCCGAGGTCGACATTGCCGTCATCGTCGCATTCGACGATCACCACCTCCATGCCAGCCATCTGCGCCGACGCGGGGTTGGTGCCGTGGGCCGATGACGGGATCAGGCACAAGGTGCGCTGGGGCTGGTGGCGGCTGCGGTGATAACGGGTGATCGCCATCAGCCCGGCGTATTCGCCCTGGGCACCGGAATTGGGCTGCATGCAGATGGCGTCGAAACCGGTAATGGCGCACAACCAGCTTTCCAGCTCGTCGATCATCGCCTTGTAGCCGGTGGCCTGGGCTGCGGGCGCGAAGGGGTGAAGCTGGGCGAAGGCCGGCCAGGTAATGGGGATCATCTCGCTGCTGGCATTGAGTTTCATGGTGCAGGAGCCCAGCGGGATCATCGACTGGTTCAGCGCCAGGTCCTTGTTCTCCAGTTGCTTGAGGTAGCGCAGCATCTCGGTTTCGCTGTGGTGCAGGTTGAACACCGGGTGCGCCAGGAACGGCGTGCGCCGCACCAGTGCGGCAGGGATGCCCTCGGGCAGTGCCTGCTGGTCGAGCGTGGCGATGTCCAGGCCATGGTCGACGCCCAGGAAGATGTCGAGCAGCTTCAGTACCGTGTGCTCGGTGCAGGTTTCGTCGAGGCTGACGCCCAGGTGGCCGCGGCCCAGGATGCGCAAGTTGATGTGCGCCGCTTCCGCGCTTTCGATGATCGCCGCCTGGGCGCCGCCGACGTCCAGGGTCAGGGTGTCGAAGAAGTGCTGGTTGAGGCGCTTGAGGCCCTTGGCCTCGAGGCCCGCGGCCAGCACGAAGGTCAGCCGGTGCACGCGCTGGGCGATGCGCTGCAGGCCCTCGGGGCCGTGGTACACGGCGTAGAAGCCGGCCATATTGGCCAGCAGGACCTGGGCCGTGCAGATGTTGGAGTTGGCCTTTTCGCGGCGGATATGCTGCTCGCGGGTCTGCAGCGCCATGCGCAGCGCGGTGTTGCCACGGGCATCGCGCGACACGCCGATGATGCGCCCGGGCATGGCCCGCTTGTAGTCGTCGCGGCAGGCGAAATAGGCCGCATGCGGGCCTCCGTAGCCCATCGGCACGCCAAAGCGCTGGGTCGAGCCCAGCACCACATCGGCGCCGAGCTCCCCGGGGGGCGTCAGCACCACCAGGCTCAGCAGGTCGGCGGCCACGCAGGCTACCGCGTGCTGGCCATGCAGCTGGTCGATCAGCGGTCGCAGGTCGCGCACCTCGCCATGGGTGTCGGGGTATTGCAGCAAGGCGCCGAACACCTGGTGCTGGGCGAGGTTATCCACAGCATCGACGATCAGCTCGAAGCCGAACCCTTCCGCACGGGTGCGCAGCACCGACAGGGTCTGCGGGTGGCAATGTTCATCGGCGAAGAATGCATTGCTCTTGTTGCGTGCCACGCGCTTGGCCAGGGCCATGGCTTCGGCGGCAGCGGTGGCTTCATCGAGCAACGAGGCGTTGGCCAGGGGCAGGCCGGTGAGGTCGATGACCATCTGCTGGAAGTTCAGCAGCGCCTCCAGCCGGCCTTGGGCGATTTCTGGTTGATAGGGCGTGTAGGCGGTGTACCAGCCGGGGTTTTCCAGCACGTTGCGCAAGATGACGGTGGGGGTGACGGTGCCGTGGTAACCCATGCCGATCAGGCTGGTCCAGACCTGGTTCTGCGCGGCGTAGCTGGCGAGCTTGGCCAGCGCGGCCTGTTCGTCCAGGGCGGGCGGCAGGTCGAGGGCGCGGTTGAAGCGGATGCCCGGTGGCACGGTCTGCTCGATCAACGCGTTGCGGCTGTCGAGGCCGAGGGCCGCAAGCATGGCCTGCTGCTCCGAGGCATCGGGCCCCAGGTGGCGGCGCAGGAAAGGGTTGAGCTCTTGCAGTTGATGCAGGGATGGCGACTGGGACATGACGACGCTCTCTTCCTAGACCAAGTCTCATGGAGACTTATAAGTCTAGGAAGGATTGCCGAGCGTGCGGGAAAACTTGCTTGGGTAGTACTGGCCTCATCGCGGCTGAAGCCGCTCCTACAGGTAATCGACCGGCTTGTAGGAGCGGCTTCAGCCGCGATGGGGGGCGCTGCGGTCTTACTCGCCGATTGCGGCTTTGTAACCCGCCGCATCCAGCAGCTTGTCCAGCTGGGCCTTGTCGCTCGGCTTCAGCTTGAAGATCCACGCGCTGTAAGGCTCTTCGTTGAGCAGCTCAGGGCTGTCGGCCAGCGCCTCGTTGACCGCGATCACTTCGCCACCGACCGGGGCATAGATATCGGAAGCCGCCTTGACCGACTCGACCACACCAGCCGCTTCGCCAGCTGCGAACACCTTGCCGACCTCGGCCAGTTCGACGAACACCACGTCACCCAGGGCTTCCTGGGCATGGTCGCTGATGCCCACGGTGACGCTGCCGTCAGACTCCAGGCGCGCCCACTCGTGGCTTTCGGCAAAACGCAGATCGGCGGGGATATTGCTCATGTCTTGAATTCCTCGTTTGGGTCAGCGGTTCGGCCCGCCGTTAATTGTCAGATCAGAATCTTGCCGTGGCGCACGAAGGTGGGCTTGACCACCCGCACCGGGTACCACTTGCCGCGAATTTCCACCTCGGCACGGTCACCGGTGGCCATGGGCACGCGTGCCAGGGCAATGGACTTGCTCAGCGTAGGAGAGAAACTACCACTGGTGATCTCCCCTTCGCCAATGCCGGCAACGCGAACCACCTGATGGGCACGCAGAACACCGCGCTCTTCCAGCACCAGGCCAACCAGTTTGTCCTGCACGCCACGCTCGATTTCCGCCAGCAGTCCGGCACGCCCGATGAAGTCGCGCTCGGCAGGTTCCCAGGCGATGCTCCAGCCCAGGTTGGAGGTGAGCGGGGTGTGGCTTTCGTCGATGTCCTGGCCGTACAGGTTCATGCCGGCCTCCAGGCGCAGGGTGTCGCGGGCGCCGAGGCCGCTGGGGGCGATACCGGCGCCGACCAGGTCGTTGTAGAAGGTGACGGCTTCCTGGCCGGGCAGGATGATTTCCAGGCCGTCTTCGCCGGTATAGCCGGTGCGGGCAATGAACCACTCGCCGTCGGCGATGCCTTCGAACGGGCGCAGCTCACGAATCAGCGCGGCGCGCGAGGCGCTGAGCAACGCGGCGACCTTCTCACGTGCCTGCGGGCCCTGGATGGCCAGGATGGCCAGGTCCGGGCGCACCTCGAACTCGACCGAGAACCCGCCCTGCTGGGCCTTGAGCCAGGCCAGCACCTTGGCGCGGGTAGCGGCGTTGGTGACCAGGCGATAGCCGGCTTCGGTGCGGTAGGCGATCAGGTCGTCGATGACCCCGCCCTCTTCATTGAGCAGCGGGCTGTACAGCGCCTTGCCGACAGCGTCGAGCCGCGCGACATCGTTGGCCAGCAATCGCTGCAGCCAAGCGGTGGCATCAGGGCCACCGACGTCGATCACGGTCATGTGGGAAACATCGAAGATCCCGCAGTCGCTGCGCACCTGATGGTGCTCCTCGACCTGCGAGCCATAGTGCAGGGGCATGTCCCAGCCACCGAAATCGACCGTCTTGGCGCCAAGCGCCAGGTGCAAGTCGTACAAGAGCGTGCGCTGTCCCATGGGTTTCTCCTTCCGGGCGTGGCGAAGCGGCAGCGGTCGATGACGTTTAATCGTCAGCTCTTCTTGTAGGACCCGCCGCGCGAATGCCGCGCATTGTAGCCGCAAGGGCGCGGGCTGGCATCCTCAGTGACTGTGACCGGGGCGACGAGCGGAACGGCGAATCAGCCCGATGACTGGCAACAGGCCCACCAGCACCAGCGTCAGCGCGGGCAGCGAGGCCCGCGCCCACTCGCCTTCGCTGGTCATCTCGAAGACTCTGACCGCCAAGGTATCCCAGCCGAACGGCCGCATCAGCAGGGTGGCGGGCATCTCCTTGAGCACGTCCACGAACACCAGCAGCGCTGCGCTCAAGGCACCCGGCACCAGCAGCGGCAGATACACCTTGAAAAACAATCTCGCGCCACCGACGCCCAGGCTGCGCGAGGCCTCGGGCAGCGACGGGCGGATGCGCTCCAGGCTGCTTTCCAGCGGCCCGTAGGCGACCGCGATGAAACGCACCAGATAGGCCAGCAACAGGGCTGCCAGGCTCCCCAGCAGCAGCGGTTTGCCGGCCCCGCCCAGCCAGGTGGAAAGGGGGATCACCAGGTGATTGTCGAGGTAGCTGAAGGCCAGCATGATCGACACCGCCAGCACCGAGCCCGGCAAGGCGTAGCCGAGGTTGGCCAGGCCAACGCCGGCACGTATGGCGCCAGTCGGCGCCTGGCGCCGGGCGAAGGCTAGCAGCAAGGCCACGCACACGGTGATCAGCGCGGCCATGGCGCCCAGGTACAGCGTGTGCAACACCAGGCCGATGTAGCGTTCGTCCAGGTCGTGCCGCCCGCGCTGCCAGAACCACGCCAGCAACTGCAGCAACGGGATGACGAAGGCGCAGGCGAACACCAGCAGGCACCAGCCGCTGGCAAGCAGCGCCTTGACCCCGCGCAGGTGGTACAGCGCCTGCCCGCGAGGCCGCTCGTTGCCACTGCGGGCCGCGCCGCGTGCACGGCGCTCGCCATACAGCACCAGCATCACCGCCAACAGCAGCAGGCTGGCGAGCTGGGCAGCGCTGGACAGGCTGAAGAAGCCGTACCAAGTCTTGTAGATGGCGGTGGTGAAGGTGTCGAAGTTGAACACCGCCACCGCGCCGAAATCGGCCAGGGTTTCCATCAGGGCCAGGGCAATGCCTGCGCCGATGGCCGGCCGCGCCATGGGCAAGGCCACTCGCCAGAATGCCTGCAACGGCGACAGCCCCAGCACCCGCGCCGCTTCCATCAGGCCCTTGCCCTGGGCCAGGAACGCCGTGCGTGCGAGTAGGTAGACGTAGGGGTAGAACACCAGCACCAGCACCGTGATCACGCCACCGGTGGAGCGCACCCGCGGCAGGCGCATGGGCCCGAACACTTCGCGCAGGGCGCTTTGCACGGGGCCGGAGAAGTCGAGCAGGCCGACGAAGACGAAGGCCAGCACGTAGGCGGGGATCGCGAACGGCAGCATCAACGCCCAGTCCAGCCAGCGCCTTCCGGGGAACTCGCAGAGGCTGGTGAGCCAGGCCAGGCTCACGCCGAGCACCGTTACGCCCACGCCCACGCCCACCACCAGGGTCAGGGTGTTGCCGAGCAGGCGGCTCATCTGGGTGTCGAGCAGGTGCGACCAGATCTGCAGGTCGACCGATTGCCAGGCCAGCAGCAGGACGCTCAGGGGCAGCAGCACCAGCGCGGCGATCAAGGAGACCGGGAGGTACCAGCGGCGTTGGGGGGTGTGGGGCAAGGCTCGAATCTCGGTGATGATGGCGACCGCTTTGCGGTCGATCGCGGGCAAGCCCGCTCCTACAGGGAGCGGGCTTGCCCGCGATAGGGCCCTTGCAGGCCCCGCAAGGATAAAGCCTGGCGCTTAGTTCCAGCCAGCCCGATCCATCAGGCGAATGGCCTCGGCCTGGCGCTTGCCAGCCACTTCGACCGGAATGCTGTCGGCCTTGAAGCTACCCCAGGCCGCCACTTCTTCCGAAGGCTTGACCTTCGGGTTGGCCGGGAACTCCTGGTTGATGTCGGCAAACAGCTTCTGCGCCTTCTCGCCAGTCATCCATTCCACCAGCTGCTTGGCCGCTTCCGGGTGCGGTGCATGCTTGGTCAGGCCGATGCCCGAGAGGTTGACGTGCACGCCACGGTCGCCCTGGTTGGGCCAGAAGATCTTCACCGGCAGGTTGGGGTTCTGGTTGTGCAGGCGGCCGTAGTAGTAGGTGTTGACCACCCCCACGTCACACTGGCCCGCCTCGATCGCCTTGATCACGGCGTTGTCGTCGGAGAACACATCGGTGGACAGGTTGTTGACCCAGCCCTTGACGATCTGCTCGGCCTTGGCCTCGCCGTGGTTCTCGATCAGCGTGGCGGTCAGCGACTGGTTGTAGACCTTCTTCGCCGTGCGCAGGCACAGGCGGCCTTCCCACTGCTTGTCGGCCAGGGCTTCGTAGGTGGTCAGCTCTTCGGGTTTGACCCGCTCGGTGGAGTAGATGATGGTGCGCGCACGCAGGCTCAGGCCGGTCCAGTCATGGGAGGAGGCGCGGTACTGCGGGGGGATGTTCTGGTCGATGATGTCCGACTTGATCGGCTGCAGGATGCCCATCTGCTCGGCCTGCCAGAGGTTGCCGGCATCGACGGTGAGCAACAGGTCGGCCACCCCGTTCTCGCCCTCGGCCTTGATGCGCTGCATCAGCGGGGCTTCCTTGTCGGTGATGAACTTGACCTTGACCCCGGTTTCCTTGGTGTAGGCGTCGAACACGGGCTTGATCAGCTCGTCGATGCGCGAGGAGTACACCACCACTTCATCCGCTGCCTGGGCGGTGCCGCCGAACAAAGTCAGGGCCAGGGCGGCCAGTAGGGGCTTGCGTGGCAACATGGAAAGCACTCCTCGGATCGTATGAGAGGCGCAAATGGTAGTGAATCCCATTTTCCTGCTCACCTACCTAGCAGTTACCGGATGTTGCAAGGGACTGCCTTGCAGCCCAATCGCCGGCAAGCCGGCTCCCACAGGCCCGACAACCTCAAGCCTTGGCCAGATCTGGCAGATCCCCTGAAAGCCCCAGCGCCTGCCGCACGAACAGCGCCTTTGCCTCGGGCATCTGCTCCACCAGCTTCAACCCGCTGTTGCGCAACCAGCGCAACGGCAGCGGATTAGCCTGGAACAACCGCTCGAAGCCTTCCATCGCGGCCATCAGCGCCAGGTTGTGCGGCATGCGCCGGCGCTCGTAACGGCTGAGCACCTTCACATCCGCCAGGCGCTCGCCGCGCTCGCAGGCATTGACCAGCACCTCGGCCAGCACAGCGGCATCGAGAAAGCCCAGATTGACGCCCTGGCCCGCCAGCGGGTGGATGGTGTGCGCGGCATCGCCGATCAGCGCCAGCCCCTCATCCACGTAGCGCTTGGCGTGGCGCTGGCGCAGCGGCACGCACACCCTCGGGTCAGCCTCCAGCACTTCGCCCAGGCGCCCTTCGAAGGCGCGCTCCAGGGCCTTGCGGAAGGCCTCGTCAGGCAGCGCCATGAGCTGCTCGGCCTGCTCCGGGGTGGTCGACCAGACGATCGAGCACCAGTCCTGCCGGCCATCACGCAACAGCGGCAGGAATGCCAGCGGCCCTTCGTCCGTGAAACGCTGCCAGGCCGTGGCCTGGTGCGCGGCGCTGCAGCGCACGCTGGTGACGATGGCGTGGTGCAGGTAATCCCACTCGCGGGTTTCGCAGCCGGCCAGGCGGCGCACGGCGGAATTGGCGCCGTCGGCAGCCACCACCAGCGGCGCGCGCAGGCGGCGGCCGTCGGCCAGGGTCAGTAGCCACTCGTCGCCCGAGCGGCGCAACTGCTCCAGCCGGGCATTGGCCAGCAGGCCGATGTCGCTGTCGTGCAGGCGCTCCAGCAGGCCGTCCTGCACCACGCGGTTCTCGACGATGTGGCCGAGCACCTGGGCGTGTACGCTGGCAGCCGAGAAATGAATCTGCCCGGTGCCGCTGCCGTCCCACACATGCATGTCGGTGTACGGCGCGGCGCGGCGCTTGACGATGCCTTCCCAGGCGCCCAGGCGCTCGAGGATGCGCTGGCTGGCGGCCGACAGGGCACTGACCCGCGGCTCGAACGGCGCCTGTTCATCGAACGGCTTGACCGAGAGCGGGCCGCCGTCGAGCAGGAGAATTTCCAGGCCGCTGTGGCGCAACGCCAGGGCCAGGGCGCTGCCGACCATACCGGCACCGACAATCAACACATCTGCGCGCATTTCCATGCCTTACGCCAGCCTCGCTTGCGGCTTGAGCCGCACGTATAGGGTTTTATCGACCCGCGCCACCAGCTCGCCGGCAGCGTCGCGGATATCGACCTGCAGACGGGGCAGGTACTTCTTGCCGCTGGCGGTCTGCTGGCGGATCTCGTCCAGCAGCGCGTCATCGACGTGGAATTCGGCATACACCGGGCCCTTGCCCGGGGCGATGAAATCGATGCTGGCGGCCTTGTCCCAGACGATGTACTCGCGGCCCAGTTGCTCGATCAGCAACAGCATGTAGAACGGGTCGACCATTGAGTACAGGCTGCCGCCGAACTGGGTGCCGACGTAGTTGCGGTTCCAGCGCGTGAGCTTCATGCACACCTTGACGCTGCGCATGTCCGGGCTGATGTGCTGGATGCGGATGCCGGCGCCGAGGTAGGGCGGGTAAAGGTTCAGCAGCCAGCGCAACATGCGCGCCCGGCGCGCCAGCTTGCGCGGGTTGCTCATGCCTGGCCTCGCGGATCGGGGCGGGTGCCCAGGCCCATGGCCTGGCGGGCGAACCAGCTTTTTGCCGGGGGCAGCAGGTCGAGCCCGAGCAGGCCGATGTTGCGCCCGGCGGCCAGCAACGGCTGGTTGCTGCCGAACAGGCGGGTGACCTGGTCGGAGAAGCCGATGGTCATGGCCTGGTCGAGGCGCTGGCGCTGGTGGTAGACCTGCAAGGTGGCCAAGTCGCCCGGCTGCTGCGGGCCGGCCAGCAGCGCATCGGCCAGCGACTGCACATCGCGCAGCGACAGGTTGAAGCCCTGCCCGGCAATCGGGTGCAGGCTGTGCGCGGCATTGCCGAGCACCACCAGGTGCGGGCGCACCTGCTCCTGCGCCTCGACCAGCGCCAGCGGATAGAGATGCCGGGCACCCACCTGGCGCAGCGCGCCAAGGCGGTAGCCGAAGGCATCCTGCAGCTCGCGCAGGAAGCTGCGTTCGTCGATTTCCGCCAGGCGCCTGGCGTCCATCCCCTGCCGGGTCCAGACCAGCGCGCAGCGGTTTTCCGGCAGCGGCAGCAGGGCCATCGGGCCTTGCTCGGTGAAGCGTTCGAAGGCTTGGCCGCGATGGGCTTCGCCCGGGGTGATGTTGGCGATCAGCGCGCTCTGCTCATAGGGCGTGCGGCGCACATGGATGCCCAGTTGCTCGCGCAGGCCAGAGCGACCGCCATCGGCCAGCACCGCCAGGTCGCATTCGAGCAGGGTGTCGTCTTCCAGCTGCAACCGGTAGCCACCGTCGATGGCCTGCATCGCCCTGACTTCGGCCGGGCAACGCCAGCTCACCACTTCGCGGTCCAGGCCTTGCCACAGGCACTGGCCGAGCCAGGCATTCTCGACCACATAGCCGAGCGCGGGCACGCCCTCTTCCTGGGCATCCAGCCGCGTGGCGCCAAAGCGGCCACGGTCGGACACATGAATCTGCTGGATCGGCTCGGCCCGTGGGCTGATGGCCTGCCACAGGCCAAGCTGCTGGTAGATCTGCCGGGTGCCGAACGACAGCGCTGAGGAACGCGCGTCGTAGCTCGGCTGGAAGCTGTCGCCGGGCGCGAAGGGCTCGATCAGCACGATCTTCCAGCCCCGCGCCTTGGCCCCTGCCTGCAGCGCCAGGGCCAGGCTCGCGCCCACCAGGCCGCCGCCAATGATCGCCAGGTTGACCCGACTCATGCCGCGTCCTTGCGCGCAGCCTGCATCAGCGCCTCGATCTCGGCGACCGTGCTGGGCACGCCCGATGTCAGAATTTCACAACCTTGCCTGGTGACCACCACGTCGTCCTCGATCCTGATGCCGATGCCGCGCCATTTCTTCGCGACATTCTGGTTGTCGGCGGCAATGTAGATGCCTGGCTCGACGGTCAATGCCATGCCCGGTTCCAGCACGCGCCACTGGCCGCCGACCTTGTATTCGCCGACATCGTGCACGTCCATGCCCAGCCAGTGTCCGGCACGGTGCATGTAGAAGGCCCGGTAGGCCTCGTTGTCGATCAGTGCCTGCACCTCGCCCTTGAGCAGCCCCAGTTCTACCAGGCCGGCGGTGATGACCCGCACGGTCGCCTCGTGGGCGTGGTTCCAGTGCTTGCCCGGGGCGATCTCGGCGAAGGCGGCGTGCTGGGCCTTGAGCACCAGCTCGTAGATGGCCTTCTGCTCTGGCGAAAAACGCCCGCTGACCGGGAAGGTGCGGGTGATGTCGCTGGCATAGCAGTCGATCTCGCAGCCGGCATCGATCAGCACCAGGTCGCCATCCTTGAGCGGGGCGTCGTTTTCCTGGTAATGCAGGATGCAGCCATTACGCCCGGCGGCCACGATGGAGCCATAGGCCGGCATCTTCGCCCCGCCCTTGCGGAACTCGTAGTCCAGCTCGGCTTCCAGGCTGTACTCGTGCAGCCCGGCCCGGCATGCCTGCATGGCCCGCACATGGGCCCGCGCGGAAATCGCCGCGGCAGCGCGCATCACCTTCACTTCCGCCGCCGATTTATACAGGCGCATGTCGTGCAGCAGGTGATCCAGCGCAACGAACTCGTTCGGCGGCTGGGCGCCGAGGCGGGCCTTGGAGCGGATCACGTTGATCCAGTCCATCAGCCGGCGGTCGAACTCGGCGTTGCTGCCCATGGCGCTGTAGACCCGCTCGCGGCCCTCGATCAGGCCGGGCAGGATTTCGTCGATGTCGGTGATCGGGAAGGCATCGTCCGCGCCAAAGTCACGGATCGCGCCTTCCTGCCCGGCACGCAGGCCGTCCCATTGCTCGCGCTCGGGGTTGCGCTCGCGGCAGAACAGCACGTACTCGCCATGCTCACGGCCCGGGATCAGCGCAATCACAGCCTCAGGCTCGGGGAAGCCGCTGAGGTACTGGAAGTCGCTGTCCTGGCGGTACACGTGCTCGACATCGCGGTTGCGGATGGCGACCGCGGCAGCCGGCAGGATGGCAATGCTGTTGGGGACCATCTGCGCCATCAGCGCCTTGCGCCGACGGGCATACTCGGCCTTGGGTATGTGGCTCATGGGCAGAACTACCCCCGGTTGATCAGTGCAGCGATGGTTTTGGCGCAGGCGCGGCAGGTGCGGCCAGTTCCGTGTACAGCAGCAGCGGCGCGACGCGCAGGTACTCCATGACTTCCATGTAGTCGCTCTCGCCGTCTTCGGACTCTTCCAGCGCTTCCTGGACTTGGGAAATGGCCACCAGGTCCTGGAGCACTTCCTTGGCATCGGTGGACAGGTCCTTGCCGCCGGCGTTCAGCCCGAAGCCGGCGATGAAGCCCTGGCACCACTGGCCCAGCGCGGTGGCGCGCTCGGTGAGCGAGGTTTCGTCGCCTGGCAGCAGCAGGACGATGGCGATGTCTTCGCCGGTGAGCTCGGCCTTGACCATCTCCTGCAGGCCGATCAGGGCGGCGCGCACGGAGTCTTCGGGCTCGTTCTCCAGCACGCCGGCGGCGTCGGCCAGCCAGGCGTCGGCATCGAAGCCGGCGCCGGCGCAGCTACGGCCAATCAGCAGGCCATGCAGCTCGGCAGGGGAAACAGGGTGGCCGTTGCTCGAGAGCAGCGCGGCGAATGCGGTGTAGGGCGATTGGGTATTAGGCATGGTCGGCTAGGCGCCAGACGGCGCATTTGACTAGAATGAAGACCTTGTATCCTAGCATCGGCAGGCGCGCCAAGACCATCGGCACTGGCCGTCGCCGTACAGGGAGAGGCATCATCGCCGGGTGATTCAATGACGGAGCGAATCGAGTGCAACCCACGCAAGAGAACGACCTGCAAGCGCTGATGAGCCGGTTCGAGTTGCTGATCGCACGTGTCGAGCAACTAAAACGGCAAAATGCACTCCTAGTAGCTCAGGAAAAATCCTGGCGCGAGGAACGCGCCCACCTCATCGAAAAGAACGAAATCGCCAAGCGCAAGGTCGAGTCGATGATTTTACGCCTGAAGGCCCTGGAGCAAGACTCATGAGTTCAAGCAATAGCGTCACCGTGCAGATCCTCGACAAGGAATACTCGATCATCTGTCCACCGGAAGAGCGCAACAACCTGGTCAGCGCCGCACGCTATCTGGACGGCAAGATGCGCGAGATCCGCAGCAGCGGCAAGGTGATCGGCGCCGACCGCATCGCCGTGATGGCCGCGCTGAACATCACCCACGAGATGCTGCACCGCCAGGAAGATCGCAACGATGCGCCGGTGGGCAGCACCAACCGCGAACAGGTCCGCGACCTGCTCGATCGCGTCGACAAGGCTTTGTCCGACGATGCGGATACCAAAATCGGCTGAGATTGGTATACTGGCGCGACTCCCTGGGGGATGCGCCAGTCGGTTATGTCCCTGAGCCGATACGCACAACCACGGGGGTTGCACGCTGGGGCCGGTGTGCATGTCCGCCCGACGGAAAGCCTTAACGCCCCCTGCAATCTCCACCTTGAACTTTCGGGTTCAAGGGCTACACCGATAGCGGTCTTATCGGGGAGCCTGATTCCTTTGCCTGCAGGCTCTGCAGGCAACCCGACACCTGGGACAGCCAGTGCCATGACCGAAACTGCGCCGCTCACCCGCCCCCAGCTTCGTCGTCTGCTTCGCAATGCCCGCCGCGCGCTCACGCCTGCCCAACAGCAGCAGGCTGCCGCGGGCCTGTATCGCCAGCTGGCCCAGCACCCGCTGTTCCGCCGCGCCCGCCACATCGCCCTGTACCTGCCCAACGACGGTGAAATCGACCCGCAATGGCTGCTGCGCGAAGCCCAGCGCCGGGGCAAGCGCACCTACCTGCCAGTGCTGCATGCCTGGCCGCGCACACGCATGGTGTTCCAGCGCTTCGAACAGGGCGAAAAGCTCAAGCGCAACCGCTTTCGCATCCCCGAACCTTTCACTGACCGCAAGCGCCAGCGCCCAGTCTGGTCACTGGACCTGATCCTGCTGCCGTTGGTCGGCTTCGATGAAGTGGGCGGGCGGCTGGGCATGGGCGGTGGCTTCTACGACCGCAGCCTGGCTTACCAGGCGCGCCGCAAGGCGTGGAAGAAACCGTTGCTGCTGGGGCTGGCGCATGAATGCCAGAAGGTCGAACGGCTGGCTCAGGCCAGTTGGGATGTACCGTTGCAGGGCACGGTCTCGGACCGTGGCTGGTACCTGGCGCCGAACTGAGCGGCGCCCACGGGGGCTAGCGTTTGGCTTGGGCCTGGCCGGCGTCGACCGGCGCCTGGTAGGCAGTGTCGAGCTTGCGCTCCCAGATGCCTTGGGCATAACCGGTGGTGACCACACCCAGACCAAAAATGAAGACCAGGATCCACAGCAGATCCGGTTTGCGTTGGTTCATCGAATAATGCCCCCCTAGGCACTGTTCAGGCTCGGCGACCTTCTTGGTGTCGCCGGAGCGTCTAGCTTTAAAATCGGCGCATTTTCCGACAACCTGAGTCGACACGCAAACGTTGACGCCAACCGGCTGTCGGTTTCGTGCAACAGGTTATTTCAAACCTTTTCAGGAGCAGCATCCATGGCCTATTGGCTGATGAAATCCGAGCCCGACGAACTGTCGATCGAGGGGCTGGGCCGCCTGGGCGAAGCGCGCTGGGATGGCGTGCGCAACTACCAGGCACGCAATTTCCTACGGGCCATGAGCGTAGGCGACGAGTTCTTTTTCTACCACTCCAGTTGCCCACAACCTGGCATTGCCGGTATTGCCCGCATCACCACGGCGGCTTACCCCGACCCAACCGCGCTGGACCCGGAAAGCCACTACCACGACGCCAAGGCCAGCGCCGAAAAAAACCCCTGGAGCGCGGTGGACGTGGCGCACGTGAAGACGTTCAGGCAGGTGCTGGGGCTGGGCCTGCTCAAGCAGCAGAGTGCGTTGGCGGAACTGCCGCTGGTGCAGAAAGGCACGCGCTTGTCGGTGATGCCGGTGACTGAAGAGCAGTGGGCGGCGATCATTGCTTTAACGCGGTGATCCATACCTCAGCACTCACGTGGACTGAAAAGACAAAGGGCGCCTTGCGGCGCCCTACTCACAGACAGGTTGGCTTGTCATCGCCTTGCACCTGCCCGGCTCTGTAATTGCTGGCATGGCCAGGATCCGCAGAGTCTCACAAGCCCTTTTCAGGAACCCACCCAGTATGGTGCATCAACTGCACCAGTGGCAACGGCCCGCTCTATTGCTGAATGTGTGAGTCCAAGTGCGAAGCAAACAGCAGCTTGAACAGCGGCGAAATGCTCCAACTGCAGGGTAGGTACGAGATACTCTCGCCCACAATCTAGCGTGCAAGCCGCGTCGAAACTTGGAATCTGGCAAGCCTACCGAAGAGATAGAAAGCTCCTACGCTGAAACCGCCTCAAACTGGCCAATATCACTGCACAATCAGGTTATTGAACAGCAAATCCTCGACGATCGGCTTGCCCTCCTCCGACTCAAGCACCTGCTGCACCTGCTTCAACGCTTCCTGGCGCAGCTTTTCCTTGGCATCGACGTTGCTCAGGTTATCCACACTCTGCTGGGCAAACAGCGCCACCAGCTGGTTGCGGATCAGCGGCTCGTGGTGTTTCACCGCCGCCGCCGCGGCATCGCCGGTCACGCGCAGGGCCACGTCTGCCTTGTACACGCGCAGCTTGGGGCCGCCATCGAGGGCGTAGTTGCCAACGAAGGGCGGGCTCAGGCTGATGTAGGAAACCTTGGGGGCTCCCTCGCTGGCTTCTTCGGCCATGGCCGCCGCTGGCAGCATCAGGGCCAGCACCATCAAGATCCACGCTTTCACGAATTTGCTCCTCAACACGATTGGCGCCAGCTTACCCAGCACACCACTGAAACCCAAGCCCAGGCTTATGCCGGCCCATCAGGGCCGGGCATGCTCGTTGACCGGGCAGGCGGCCCTCCTACACTTATCGGCCACTACCCGCAAAGGAATAGGCCGATGAAAGCTGTGCTGTGCAAAACCCTGGGTCCGGCCCGCGACCTGGTACTGGAAGAGGTGGCCAGCCCGGTGCCGAAAAAGAACGAGATCCTGCTCGATGTGCAGGCGGCCGGGGTCAACTTCCCCGACACCTTGATCATCGAAGGCAAATACCAATTCCAGCCACCGCTGCCGTTTTCCCCAGGCGGCGAGGCTGCCGGGGTCATCGCTGCGGTCGGGGAAAAGGCCGGCGCGTTCAAGGTCGGTGACCGGGTAATGGCCCTGACCGGCTGGGGGGCGTTTGCCGAACAGGTGGCGGTGCCGCACTACAACGTGCTGCCAATCCCCCAAAGCATGGATTTCACCACCGCCGCCGCGTTCGGCATGACCTACGGCACCTCGATGCACGCACTCAAGCAGCGCGGCCAGCTGCAGCCCGGTGAAACCCTGCTGGTGCTGGGCGCATCCGGCGGTGTTGGCCTGGCGGCGGTGGAAATCGGCAAGGCCATGGGCGCCAAGGTGATCGCTGCCGCCAGCAGCGCAGAAAAGCTTGCCGTGGCCAAGGCCGCAGGCGCCGATGAACTGATCGACTACAGCCAGGCCAGCCTCAAGGACGAAATCAAGCGCCTGACCGGCGGCCAGGGTGTGGACGTGATCTACGACCCGGTGGGTGGCGAGCTGTTCGACCAGGCCGTGCGCGGGCTGGCCTGGAACGGGCGGTTGCTGGTGGTGGGGTTCGCCAGCGGAACGATCCCGCAGATGGCGGCAAACCTGGTGCTGCTCAAGGGCGCTGCGGTGCTCGGGGTGTTCTGGGGCGCCTTTGCCCAACGCCAGCCGCAGGATAACGCGGACAACTTCAAGCAGCTGTTCGCCTGGCATGCCGAGGGCAAGCTCAAGCCGCTGGTATCGAAGACTTATCCACTGGCTGAGGCGGGGGCAGCAATCGAACAGCTGGGGCAGCGCAAGGCTGTGGGTAAGTTGGTGGTGCTGGCCAGGTAAGGCTACTGGCCGAGGGTTTTCAGGCAGGCCCTATCGCCGGCAAGCCGGCTCCCACAGGGCCGGCGATGGGGCTGCCACAGGCTGGGTCAAACCTCGCGCAAGTTATGGCAACGCCGAAACCGCGCTTCGAGGTTGCGGTCTGGCATCTGGTGCGTGCGCAAGGCGTTCAGCGTCTGCTCGACGTAATCACGCGTGGTGCCATAGCGCCCCTTGGCACTGGCCAGGATCTGGCTGAGCAAGGTATCCGGCAGGTTGCCGGCATAGCATGGCAAATGCCGCTCCAGCACGAAGCCCAGGGCCTGCACGCGGCTGCCATCATCCAGGCGACAGCTGAGCCAATGCGGCCGATAGGCCGGGTACGGCATCTCCCGCTGCCACAGCGCCATCAGCGAGTCGTTGAGGTTGCTTTCATCGAGGCGGTAGGCAAACCCGCTGCAGGAGCCGCCACGGTCCAGCCCGAACACCAGCCCTGGTGTTTCCGGCGTGCCGCGGTGTTCGTGCGACCACAAGTAAAGCCCACGGTGGTAACCATGCACCCGCGCCCGCTGACGCTCCACCGAATTGCATTCCGGGCGCCAGATCAGCGATCCATAGGCAAACAGCCACACGGGGCCGCCCTGATGCCGCGACATGGTCGACTGCATGGAAGTGAACAGTTGCTCGTGAGTCAGTTGTTGGCCGAAGTCGAGCGTGGGAGGGTATGAAACTTTCCAGGATGAACTTTCAAGTGCCGACATAAGCTGCCGCCATTATTCCCTGTGAACTACCTATGGTGCGGAGAACCGCCGCGTGGCGGGGCTTGCGCCGTCACTGCGGGGTACATGCAATTACCATAGGATACAAACACGCCAGCACTCAAGCCCTGCGGGCAATGTTTCACGCAGACTTCCGACGATTGGAACGCAGTGTTGCAAGTTACGCGATAGTTATGGGCCAAGGCGGTAACAATTACCGCCTTATACCCACTAAGCAGAACTTAGGTTATTAACCGCGTGGCGCGTAGGCAAACACATCGGCGCGCATGCGGTGCGCATCCATGCCTGCTTCCACCAGCGCATCGAGGGTGGCGTAGACCATGTTCGGCGAGCCACTGGCATAGACATGAACGGCATTGAGGTCTTCGACGTCCTCGCACACCGCCTCGTGAAGCAGCCCGCAACGGCCTTCCCAGCCACACAAGTCGCTGACCACCTTGTGCAGGAACAGGTTCGGCAGGCGCTGCCACTGGTCCCAGTGCTCGATGGTGTAGAAGTCCTCGGGGCGGCGCACGCCCCAGTACAGGTGCACCGGGTGCTTGAAGCCCTGGGCGCGGCAGTGCTCGACTAGGCTGTGCATCTGCCCCATGCCCGTGCCGGCGGCGATCAACACCAGCGGCCCATCGGGCAATTCGGCCAGGTGCGCGTCACCAAACGGCATTTCGATGCGGGCCATGCCGTTGCGCTGCAACTGAGCCAGCAGTTGCTGGGCACTGTCTTCACGGCCCAGCACATGCAGCTCCAGGTCTCGCCCGCCATGGGGCGCCGAGGCCAGGGAGAAGGCGGCCGGCTTGCCGCCCTCGCGCTCGATCATCAGGTACTGCCCGGCATGGTAGCGCGGCGGTTTGCCGGCAGGCGCGCGCAAGCGCACGCGCCAGACATCGCCACCGACCTCGACGCACTCGGTCACCGTGCAAGCGAGCTTGCGCACCGGCAGCTCGCCCAGGGCCAGCACACCATCCCAGAGCAAGACGCAGTCCTCCAGCGGTTCGGCAATACAGGTAAACAGCTCGCCATGATCGCGCACTTCACCGTCCTGACGAACCCGGCCTTCGACCAACAACGCGGCGCAGACATGGCAGTTGCCATTGCGACAGCTGCTCGGGCATTCATAGCCCAGCCGCCGCGCACCTTCCAGGATCCGTTCCCCGGGCTCGAGCGCCAGCACCGCCCCGGACGGCTGCAACGTTACCTGCATCAATCTATTCCCAACTGATCCCACAGCTCATCGATACGGCGGGTGACGGCCTCGTCCTTGACGATGACCCGGCCCCATTCGCGTGTAGTCTCGCCCGGCCACTTGTGCGTGGCGTCCAGGCCCATCTTCGACCCCAGCCCCGACACCGGCGACGCGAAGTCCAGGTAGTCGATCGGCGTGTTGTCGATCATCACCGTATCACGCTTGGGGTCCATGCGCGTGGTGATGGCCCAGATCACATCGTTCCAGTCGCGGGCGTTGATGTCGTCGTCGGTCACGATAACGAACTTGGTGTACATGAACTGTCGCAGGAACGACCACACACCCAGCATCACGCGCTTGGCGTGGCCCGGGTACTGCTTTTTCATGGTCACCACCGCCATGCGGTAGGAGCAGCCTTCCGGCGGCAGGTAGAAGTCGACGATTTCCGGGAACTGCTTCTGCAGGATCGGCACGAACACTTCGTTCAGCGCCACGCCGAGAATCGCCGGCTCATCAGGCGGGCGGCCGGTGTAGGTGCTGTGGTAGATCGGTTTCTGCCGATGGGTGATGCGCTCGACGGTGAACACCGGGAAGCTGTCCACTTCGTTGTAGTAACCGGTGTGGTCGCCGTAAGGGCCTTCCGGTGCCATCTCGCCCGGGTGGATCACGCCTTCGAGGATGATTTCAGCGGTAGCAGGCACCTGCAGATTGCTGCCGCGGCACTTGACCAGCTCGGTGCGGTTGCCGCGCAACAAGCCGGCGAAGGCGTATTCGGACAGGGTATCGGGCACCGGCGTCACGGCGCCGAGGATGGTGGCAGGGTCAGCGCCCAGGGCCACGGCGACCGGGAACGGCTGGCCCGGGTGCTTCTCGCACCACTCGCGGTAATCCAGCGCGCCGCCACGGTGGCTGAGCCAACGCATGATGACCTTGTTGCGGCCGATCACCTGCTGGCGGTAGATGCCCAGGTTCTGGCGGTCCTTGTTCGGCCCGCGGGTGACGGTCAGGCCCCAGGTGATCAACGGCGCCACGTCGCCCGGCCAGCAGTGCTGGATCGGCAACTGGCCAAGGTCGACGTCATCGCCTTCGACCACGACCTCCTGACACACCGCATCCTTGACCACCTTGGGCGCCATCGACACGACTTTCTTGAAGATCGGCAGCTTGGACCAGGCGTCCTTGAGGCCTTTCGGCGGCTCGGGCTCTTTCAGGAAGGCCAGCAGCTTGCCGATCTCGCGCAATTCATCGACCGACTCGGCGCCCATGCCCATGGCCACCCGCTCCGGGGTGCCAAACAGGTTGCCCAGCACTGGAATGTCGAAGCCCGTGGGCTTTTCGAACAGCAATGCCGGGCCTTTGGCGCGCAGGGTGCGGTCGCAGACCTCGGTCATTTCCAGAACGGGGGAAATCGGAACCTGGATGCGCTTGAGTTCGCCGCGCTGCTCCAGGCCACGGATGAAGTCGCGCAAATCGCGATACTGCATGCATGTGCCTCGTGTTGGCCGTATCGGTCGGGCTGCAGAGTGTAGCGCCGAACGGGCCGCAATAGCCAAAGTACAGATAGCAGAAAGCCGGGTTTCCCCGGCCTTTTGCGTGGTTCGACGATCTTACTTGCGCTTCATCGACAGGAAGAACTCGTCGTTGGTCTTGGTCTGCTTGAGCTTGTCGACCAGGAACTCGATGGCGGCGATTTCGTCCATCGGGTGCAGCAGCTTGCGCAGGATCCACATGCGCTGCAGTTCGTCGTCGGCCGTCAGCAACTCTTCGCGGCGGGTGCCGGAGCGGTTGATGTTGATGGCCGGGAACACGCGCTTCTCGGCGATGCGACGGTCCAGGGGCAGCTCCATGTTGCCGGTACCCTTGAACTCTTCGTAGATCACTTCGTCCATCTTCGAGCCGGTTTCGACCAGCGCGGTGGCGATGATGGTCAGCGAACCGCCTTCCTCGATGTTACGCGCGGCGCCGAAGAAGCGCTTCGGCTTCTCCAGGGCGTGGGCGTCGACACCACCGGTCAGCACCTTGCCGGAGCTCGGGATCACGGTGTTGTAGGCACGTGCCAGGCGGGTGATCGAGTCGAGCAGGATGACCACGTCCTTCTTGTGCTCGACCAGGCGCTTGGCCTTCTCGATGACCATCTCGGCAACCTGCACGTGGCGGGTCGGCGGCTCGTCGAAGGTGGAGGCAACCACTTCACCGCGCACGGTGCGCTGCATTTCGGTCACTTCTTCCGGGCGCTCGTCGATCAGCAGGACGATCAGGTGGCACTCGGGGTTGTTACGGGTGATGTTCGCCGCGATGTTCTGCAGCATGATGGTCTTGCCCGCTTTTGGCGGGGCGACGATCAGGCCGCGCTGGCCTTTGCCGATCGGGGCGCACAGGTCGATGACGCGGCCGGTCAGGTCTTCGGTGGAACCGTTGCCGGCTTCCATCTTCAGGCGCTTGTTCGGGAACAGCGGCGTCAGGTTTTCGAACAGGATCTTGTTCTTCGCGTTTTCCGGGCGATCGAAGTTGATCGTGTCGACCTTCAGCAGGGCGAAGTAACGCTCCCCTTCCTTTGGCGGGCGGATCTTGCCGACGATGGTGTCGCCGGTACGCAGGTTGAAACGGCGGATCTGGCTTGGCGAGACGTAGATATCGTCGGGGCCGGCCAGGTAGGACGCATCAGCCGAACGCAGGAAACCGAAACCATCCTGGAGAATCTCCAGCACGCCGTCACCCGAGATCTCTTCGCCGCTTTTCGCGTGCTTCTTCAGCAGGGCGAAAATCACGTCCTGTTTGCGCGAACGGGCCATGTTTTCGATGCCCATCTGTTCGGCCATTTCCAGCAGATCGGTAATCGGCTTTTGCTTGAGTTCAGTCAGGTTCATAAGGGGAGTGACGTAATCATGTATGAAGGGAGGATTAAGCTAATGGCTTAATGAAGCCGCGCCGCTAGAAGGCGATAGGATCGCGCACAGATTCTAATTAGGAGTGCGTCGGCGACGGCGTGCAGGGGGCACTGGAGAAGCAGTGCGAGGCCGAATGTAACACTTGCTTTTTTCGACGTCTAGTGGGTTGAAAAAGAAAAGCCCCGCATTTGCGGGGCTTATTCACATCACAGGTGGGCGTCGAGGAACGCGGCCAGCTGCGACTTCGACAGCGCACCGACCTTGGTGGCTTCGACGTTGCCGTTCTTGAACAGCATCAGCGTCGGGATGCCACGCACACCGTGCTTGGCCGGGGTTTCCTGGTTGTCGTCGATGTTCAGCTTGGCGACGGTCAGTTTGCCCTCGTAGGTGGAAGCGATGTCGTCCAGGACTGGCGCGATCATCTTGCATGGGCCGCACCATTCAGCCCAGTAATCAACCAGCACCGGGCCTTGGGCTTGCAGGACTTCGGCCTCGAAGGTGGCGTCGGTGACGTGTTTGATCAGATCGCTGCTCATGGATATCTCCAGGGTCGTAAGCAAAAAACGTGGCCCATCATAGCCGGACCCTGACGCAACAGGAAGTCACGGACGATTGACTGTAACTATAGTTGTGCAAGACGCCGCGAATCGAAACCGTCACACAAGTGTCATAGCATCGAATGGCACATTGCCTTGCATCAACCCTTGGCGTGCCGCGCGTTGGCGACAGCCAAGTATCGTGGCAGGATTGCCGGGTTAACGACCGAGAACACTCAGACCATGCCGCATACAACCGCGAAGAACCTGTCTCTGATCGCCGCCATCGACCTTGGCTCCAACAGTTTTCACATGGTCGTGGCCAAGGCTCACCACACCGAGATCCGCATTCTCGAGCGCCTCGGCGAAAAGGTTCAGCTGGCCGCCGGCATCGACGAATCGCGCATGCTCAGCGAAGAAGCCATGGAACGGGGCCTTGAGTGCCTCAAGCGTTTTGCCCAGCTGATCAACGGCATGCCGGCAGGCGCCGTGCGCATCGTCGGCACCAACGCCCTGCGCGAAGCGCGCAACCGCAACGAATTCATCCAGCGCGCCGAAGCCATCCTCGGCCACCCGGTGGAAGTGATTTCCGGCCGTGAGGAAGCGCGCCTGATCTACCTGGGCGTGTCCCACACCCTGGCCGACACCCCGGGCAAGCGCCTGGTCGCCGACATCGGCGGCGGCAGCACCGAGTTCATCATTGGCCAGCGCTTCGAGCCGCTGCTGCGCGAAAGCCTGCAGATGGGCTGCGTCAGCTTCACCCAGCGCTATTTCCGTGACGGCAAGATCACCCCGGCACGCTACGCCCAGGCCTACACCGCCGCGCGCCTGGAACTGATGAGCATCGAAAACGCCCTGCACCGCCTGACCTGGGACGAAGCCATCGGCTCGTCCGGCACCATCCGCGCCATCGGCGCCGCGATCAAGGCCGGCGGCCTTGGCAATGGCGAGGTCAACGCCGAGGGCCTGGCCTGGGTCAAGCGCAAGATGTTCAAGCTGGGTGAAGTCGACAAGATCGATTTCGACGGGGTCAAACCCGACCGCCGCGCCATTTTCCCGGCCGGCATGGCGATTCTCGAAGCCATCTTCGACGCCCTGGAGCTGCAGCGCATGGACCACTGCGACGGTGCCCTGCGCGAAGGCGTGCTGTTCGACCTGCTCGGCCGCCACCACCATGAAGACGTGCGCGAACGCACCCTCAACTCGCTGATGGAGCGCTACCACGTCGACCAGGGCCAGGCCGCCCGCGTCGAGCGCAAGGCGCTGCATGCCTTTGACCAAGTGGCGAAAGCGTGGGGCCTGGAGGATGGAAACTGGCGCGATCTGCTGGGTTGGGCGGCAAAAATCCACGAAATCGGCCTGGATATCGCCCACTACCACTACCACAAGCACGGCGCCTACCTGATCGAGCACTCCGACCTGTCGGGCTTTTCCCGCGAAGACCAGCAGATGATGGCCCTGCTGGTGCGTGGCCACCGCCGCAACATTCCCAAGGACAAGTTCGCCGAACTGGGCGATGAAGGCGTGAAACTGCTGCGCCTGTGCGTGCTGCTGCGCTTCGCCATCCTGTTCCACCACATCCGTGGCACTCAGCAGATGCCCAAGGTGCAGTTGCAAGCGGGCGACAACAGCCTGGAAGTGGTATTCCCGCAAGGCTGGCTGGAGCAGAACCAACTGACCCAGGCCGACTTCGCCAACGAGGCGGAGTGGCTGGCCCGGGTCAATTTCGTCCTCAGCGTACGTTGAGTACCGGGTTGCTCAGGCGCTCCAGCAGGGTCGCCTGGGCACTGCGCGGGTTCTGGTTGCCGGTCGGGCTGCTGCGCACGTAGCGCCCGTCAGGCTGCAGGGTCCAGGCGTGGGTGTTGTCGGTCAGGTAGCTTTCCAGCTCCTTCTTCACCCGCAGCAAGAGCTTCTTGCCCTCTACCGGGAAGCACGTCTCCACACGCTTGTCGAGGTTGCGCTCCATCCAGTCGGCACTGGACAGGTAGATCTGCTCTTCCCCGCCATTGAGGAAGTAGAACACCCGCGTGTGCTCCAGGAAGCGGCCGATGATCGAGCGCACCTGGATGTTGTGCGAGACCCCCGGAATACCTGGGCGCAGGCAGCACATGCCACGCACCACCAGGTCGATCTTCACGCCCGACTGGCTGGCCTTGTACAGCGCCTTGATGACCTTGGCATCGGTCAGCGAGTTGAACTTGGCGATGATGTGCGCAGGCTTGCCTTCCAGGGCGAACTGGGTCTCCCGGGCGATCATGTCGAGCATGCCCTTCTTCAGGGTGAACGGCGCATGCAGCAGTTTTTTCATGCGCAGCGTCTTGCCCATGCCGATCAGCTGGCTGAACAGTTTGCCGACGTCCTCGGTGAGGGCGTCGTCGGAGGTCAGCAGGCTGTAGTCGGTGTACAGGCGGGCGTTGCCGGCGTGGTAGTTGCCGGTGCCCAGGTGCGCATAGCGCACGATCTCGCCCTGCTCACGGCGCAGGATCAGCATCATCTTGGCGTGGGTCTTGAAGCCGACCACACCGTAGATCACCACGGCGCCCGCCGCTTGCAGGCGGCTGGCCATCTGCAGGTTGGACTCTTCGTCGAAGCGCGCCCGCAGCTCGATCACCGCGGTGACTTCCTTGCCGTTACGCGCCGCATCCACCAGGGCATCGACGATCTCCGAGTTGGCGCCTGAGCGGTACAGGGTCTGGCGCACCGCGAGCACGTGCGGGTCCTTGGCGGCCTGGCGCAGCAGGTCGACCACCGGGGTGAACGACTCGAAGGGGTGCATCAGCAGGATGTCCTGCTTGCCGATCACGCTGAAGATGTTTTCGGCGTTCACCAGCAGCTTGGGGATCGCCGGGGTGAACGGGGTGTACTGCAGCTCCGGGTGGCTGTCCAGGCCGGTGATGCTGAACAGGCGGGTCAGGTTGACCGGGCCATTGACCTGGTACAGCTCGCTCTCGCTCAGGCTGAACTGCTTGAGCAGGTAGTCGGACAGGTGTTTCGGGCAGGTGTCGGCCACTTCCAGGCGCACGGCATCGCCGTAGCGGCGCGAGAACAGCTCGCCGCGCAGGGCGCGGGCAAGGTCGTCGACCTCTTCGGAGTCCAGCGCCAAGTCGGCGTTGCGGGTCAGGCGGAACTGATAGCAGCCCTTGACCTTCATGCCCTGGAACAGGTCATCGGCGTGGGCGTGGATCATCGACGACAGGAACACGTAGTTGTCGCCCGCACCGCCCACCTCTTCCGGCACGCGGATGACCCGCGGCAGCAGGCGTGGCGCCGGGATGATCGCCAGGCCCGAGTCGCGGCCGAAGGCGTCGACGCCTTCGAGCTCGACGATGAAGTTGAGGCTCTTGTTCACCAGCAACGGGAACGGGTGGGTCGGGTCGAGGCCGATCGGGGTGATGATCGGCGCGATCTCGTCGCGGAAGAAGCGCCGCACCCAGGTCTTGAGCTTGGGCGTCCAGTGGCGGCGGCGGATGAAGCGGATCGCGTGCTTTTCCAGCTCCGGCAGCAGCACGTCGTTGAGGATCGCGTACTGGCGCTCCACTTCGATGTGCACCAGCTCGCTGATGCGCGCCAGCGCCTGGTGCGGCTGCAGGCCATCGGCACCGGCCTGTTCACGGGCGAAGTTGATCTGCTTCTTCAGGCCCGCCACGCGGATCTCGAAGAACTCGTCGAGGTTGCTGGAGAAGATCAGCAGGAATTTCAGGCGCTCGAGCAGCGGATAGGACTCATCCAAGGCCTGCTCCAACACGCGAATGTTGAACTGCAGCTGCGACAGTTCGCGATGAATGTACAGGCTGCTGTCGTCAAGGCTCGGAATGTTGATGGCCGGCGTCGGCGCCGGTGCAGGCACGGCGGCCTCGACCACCGGTTCCGGGGGCTCGGGCAGGTCTGGCGGGGTTTGCACCAGCTCTTCGGGGACGGCCTGAGCATCCTTGATCGCGACAGGGGTGAGCACTTCATTATTCATCTGGACGTTCCTGAGGACGTTAACGCCCTATCATCAATTGAGCGGGACGATAAGCGGCCATTATGACGCCTGTGTTACACCTGTAGGCAACCCTGCGACTTGTGGCCGAAGGCATTGTCCGTGTAGGAATTGTTCACGTCGAGACACATTTGGACACTTTCACGAAAGCGCGCGAAGGGGTAGGCTGCGCGTTCATTTCGCCAGCACCTCAGAAAATGCTTCAACAATTCCTGCAGGATTTCGGCTACTTTGCCCTTTTTCTAGGCACCTTCTTCGAAGGCGAGACCATCCTGGTGCTTGCAGGATTCCTCGCGTTCCGCGGGTACATGGACATCAGCCTGGTGGTGATCGTGGCATTCTTCGGCAGCTATGCCGGCGACCAGCTGTGGTACTTCATGGGGCGCCGCCACGGCCGCAAGATCCTTGCGCGCAAGCCGCGCTGGCAGGCGATGGGCGACCGTGCACTCGAGCACATTCGTCGCCACCCCGATATCTGGGTGCTGAGCTTCCGCTTCGTCTACGGCCTGCGCACGGTGATGCCGGTGGCCATCGGCCTGTCCGGCTACCCGCCGCGGCGCTACCTGCTGCTCAACGGTATCGGCGCGGCGATCTGGGCCCTGGCCCTGGGCGCCGCCGCCTATCACTTCGGGGCGATCCTCGAAGGCATGCTGGGCAACGTCAAGAAGTACGAACTATGGGTGCTCGGCGGCCTGCTGCTGCTGGGTGTCCTGCTGTGGCTGCGCCGGCGCTTTCGCACCCTGCGCGCGGAGCGCAAGGCGGCGGCAGACGCCCAGAGCCCAGAAGCTGCAGAGGCTGTACGCAGCGAGCAGGAACCACGCCAGGGGCGTGACCAGCACTAGGCCAGACACGCCGGCCAGGTACAGCGCCGGCGCATTCGCCAGCAGCCGCGCCAGCTCCAGGCGCGCCGCCCACGGCCGGTTTTCCAGGGCCGCACCCAGCACGAACAAGCCAAACGCCATGACCGCCCAGCCCAGCACCAGGGCGGCGCCCGGCACCTTTTCGGCTACATCCATCAAGTAACTGCCCAGGGCGATGTAGGCCACGAACTGCACGGCCACATACACCTGCTGCGCACGCCCCAGGGCGACCTCGAACTTGCGAAACAGCGCCAGGTTCTGTTTGGCCTGTGGATAACGCGCCGCGACATCCGCGGGGCGCCAGCCGGTCGGCATGAACCAGATGCGCAGCTTGTCACGCCAGCTGCGGGTACGCCGGGCGTCGTCCCAGAGCTGAGCGTAGAACTGCAGGTTGGCCCACAGCGGGTTCCAGCTCGCCAGCGGCGTGGTCACGCCAAACACCACCGGCTCGGCCGGGTCTTCTTCCTTGAAGGTGCCGAACAGGCGGTCCCAGAGAATGAACACCCCGCCATAGTTACGATCCAAGTAGACAGGATTCTGCGCATGGTGGACGCGATGGTTGGACGGTGTGATCAGTACCCACTCGAGGCAGCCCAGCTTGGGGATGTGCCGGGTGTGCACCCAGAACTGGTACAGCAGGTTCAACGACGCCACGGTGATGAACACCAGCGGCGGCACACCGATCAGCGCCAGCGGCAGGTAGAAGATCCAGGAGAAGATGAAGCCGCTGCTGGTCTGGCGCAGGGCGGTGGTGAGGTTGTACTCCTCGCTCTGGTGGTGCACCGAATGCGCGGCCCACAGCACGTTGCGTTCGTGCCCCAGGCGGTGCAGCCAGTAGTAGCACAGGTCATACAGCACGAACGCCAGCAGCCACACCCACCAGGCCTGCTGCGGCAAATGCAGCAGCGCCAGGTGCTCCCAGGCCAGCGCATAGGTAAGCAGCCCTACGCCCTTGGTCAGCAACCCGGTGCTGGTGGACAACGCCCCGGTGCTCAGGCTGTTGATCGAGTCGGCCACGGTGAAATTGCGCTGGCCGCGCACGCGGTCGGCAATCAGCTCCACCGCAATCAGCACGAAGAAAAACGGCACGGCCAGCAGAATAAGGTCCATGGAGCTCGCCTCGAAGGTTATCCACAGAGATTAGGATGCGCCCGCGCCAACCCCTATGGCCACATCTGCCAAACTAGAGGACATTTAGCGCCTCGAAACTGGAGTAATGAGCATGACAAAAAAGGTAGCGGTGATTCTGTCCGGCTGTGGCGTGTATGACGGTGCCGAAATCCACGAAAGCGTGATCACCCTGCTGCGCCTCGACCAGCGCGGCGCGCAGGTGCAGTGCTTTGCGCCGAACATCGCGCAGATGCATGTGATCGACCATCTGACCGGCGAAGAAATGCCCGAATCGCGCAACGTGCTGGTGGAATCGGCGCGCATTGCCCGGGGCGAGGTGAAGGACATCCGCGAAGCCAAGGCCGAGGACTTCGATGCGTTGATCGTGCCGGGCGGTTTTGGCGCGGCCAAGAACCTGTCCAGCTTTGCCGTCGATGGCCCCGAGTGCAGCGTGAACCCGGACGTGCTGGCCCTGGCCGAAGCCTTTGCCGAGGCCTGCAAGCCGGTCGGCCTGATCTGCATTTCGCCGGCGCTGGCGGCGAAGATCTATGGCCCGGGCGTGGTCTGCACCATTGGCAACGATGCCGGCACCGCCGGTGCGATGGTGAAGATGGGCGCCACCCATCAAGAGTGCGATGTGCATGACATCGTCGAAGACACCCAGCGCAAGCTCGTGACCACCCCCGCCTACATGGTGGCCAAGTCGATCAGTGAAGCGGCGGGTGGCATCTACAAGCTGGTGGACCGCGTGCTGGAGCTGACCCACGAGGGTGAGTGATCAGCCCTTGGCCAGGCGGGTGAGGATACGGTCCAGCGCATTGGCGAACGCCTGCTTCTCGCGTTCGCCATAGGGTGCCTGCCCGCCGCCGACCTGGCCTTGCTCGCGCAGCTCGGTGAACAGGTTGCGCACCGCCAGGCGCTCGCCCATGTTGCGCTCGTCGAACTCGCGGCCGCGTGGGTCCAGCGCCGCCACGCCCTTCTTGATCAGGCGATCGGCCAGCGGCACGTCGCTGCAGATCACCAGCTCGCCAGGCATGGCGTGCTCCACCAGGTAATCGTCGGCGGCGTCCATGCCGCTGGGTACCACAATCAGCCGCACCACGGCGAAGGCCGGCTTGGCCACGGCCTGGCCGGCCACCATGATCACCTCCAGCTTGCGCTTGAGGGCGAACTTGACGATCAGGTCCTTGGCCGGCTTGGGGCAGGCGTCGGCGTCGATCCATATGCGCATGTCGCTATTCTCTTCTTGATCGGCACTGGCCTATCGCCGGCAAGCCGGCTCCCACAGGAGGCGCGTTGCCCCGAAGGCCTGCGCCGAACCTGTGGGAGCCGGCTTGCCGGCGATAGGCCGCATGGCGGCCTCAGTGTGCCGTAGCCCGGCGCTTCTCGGCCAGGCGACTGCGCCCATACAACACCACAATCGCCAGCAACGCCACCGCCTGGGCGGCCAGCGAGTAGGCATCGGCATGAATCCCCAGCCAGTCGAACTCGAAGAACGCCACCGGCCGCGTGCCCAGCACGCCGGCCTCCTGCAGCGCCTTCACGCCATGCCCGGCGAACACCACCGACAAGGCACACAGCAACGCCGCGTTGATGCTGAAGAACAGCGCCAGCGGCAGCTTCGCCGAACCGCGCAGGATCACCCAAGCCAGGCCCACCAGCAGCACCAGCGCCGTGGCACCACCGGCCAGCACCGCCTGGTGGCCAGCCGGGCCTGCCTGCAGCCACAGGGTTTCGTAGAACAGGATCACTTCGAACAGCTCGCGGTACACCGAGAAGAACGCCAGCACGGCAAAGCCGAAGCGCCCGCCGCCGCTGACCAGGCTGCTCTTGATGTAGTCCTGCCAGGCCGCGGCGTGGCGGCGGTCGTGCATCCACACACCCAGCCACAGCACCATCACCGAGGCGAACAGCGCCGTGCAGCCTTCGAGCAGTTCACGCTGGGCGCCGCCGACGTCGATCACGTAGGCCGCCACCGCCCAGGTGGCGAAACCGGCGACCAGCGCCAGGCCCCAGCCGATGTTGACGCTGCGCACCGCCGACTGCTGCCCGGTATTGCGCAGGAAGGCCAGGATCGCGGCCAGCACCAGAATGGCTTCCAGGCCCTCGCGCAGCAGGATCAGCAAGCCGGAAATGTAGCTCAGCGACCAGCTCAGGCCATCGCTGCCCAACAGCTTGGACGCCTGGTCGAGCTTGACCTTGGCTTCGGCCAGGCGCTGTTCTGCCTGGGCGACCGGCAAGCCGTCCTGCAGCGATTGGCGGTAGGCCATCAGGGACTTTTCGGTGTCCTTGCGGGTTTGCGTGTCGATGTTGTCCAGCGAGCTTTCCACCAGCTCGAAGCCTTCCAGGTAGGCGGCTACCGACAGGTCGTAGGCCTGGTCGTGGTCACCTGCGCGATAGGCGGCCAGGCTCTTGTCCAGGGTGCTGGCGGTGTATTCGAGCAGCTGCGCCGGACCACGCTTGGCCTGCGGCGGCTGCGCGCGCTGGGCACGGAAGGCCTGGACCGACGCGGCGCCTTCGTTGGCGGCGACTTCGGCCGGGGTCTGGCGGGCCAGGTCGGCGAGGTTCCAGGTCTTGTCGCCCTTGGCCGCCTGCGGGTTGGCCGAGAAGCTGGCGATATAGGCTGCCACGTCCCAGCGCTGACGCTCGTCGAGCTGGTCGGCGAATGAGGGCATTTCGGTGCCGTCGATGCCCAGGCCCAGGGTGTTGTACAGGTCGTACAGGCTGAGCTGGTCGAGGCGTTCGGCATTGCGCAGATCGGCCGGTGCCGGCTCCAGGCCCACGCCGGCCGGGCCATCGCCCGCCCCCGTGTCGCCATGGCAGATCGAGCAGTTCTGCGCATACAACGAAGCGCCGCGGGCCGGGTCCGGGGTAATCACCGGCGCCTGGCTGACCTCGTAGGCCACCGCCAGGCGTGCACCCAGCTGGCGTGCCTGCTTGGCGACTGCGGCGCCCTCCTGGCGCTGGTCGATGGCCTGGCGCAGCGCCTGGACGCCCTGCTCCAGGGCGTTTTGCTCGGCATTCGCCGGCAAGCCTTTGACCAGGTCGGCCAATACCGCGCTGAATTCCTGCTGCTCACGGTATTCACCGTCGTCGATCACCTTGCCGCCACGCACGGTCGGCGGGTAGTCGGCACCAATGTAGTCGAGCAAGTGCAGGGCCTTGCCGGCCTCGGCAGGGGATTCGGCCAGCACCACGGTGCTGCACAGCGCCAGCATGGGCCACAGCAACCAGGCAAGCAGACGGGAACGGGAATTCATGGCCAATCTCGAAGGGAATACGAAAGAGAACATTGTTCACTTCCACTCAGCTTCCCTCAAGGTTTACGGACGGATTTCATGAAAAATCTTGAGACAAATGCTTGGCGAGGGCTGCGCCCTCGAATCGCCGGCAAGCCGGCTCCCACAAATGCCAGCGCCTTACCTGTGGGAGCCGGTTTGCCGGCGATTGGGCCTCAATGCTTGGCGGCATCCTTCCAGCCACCGCCCAACGCCAGGAACACCCCAATCTGCCCCATGGCCACCTGGCTATTGGCCGCCGCCAACTGCGCACGCATGTCGGTGTAGGTACGCGTCGCCTGCAGGTCCGCCAGGAACGACTCGCGCCCCGCCTGGTAGTAGCGGTGCGTCTGGTCCGCCGCTTCCTTCGCCGATTTTTCCGCCTCGGCCAGCGCATCACGGCGATCCAGCAAGGCGCTGTACTGCGCCAGGCGGGTCTGGGTTTCGCGAATGGCGTTCAGCACCACACCGTCGAAGTTCGCCAACGCCGCCTGGGTCGAGGCCTCGGCCATGCGAATACGCGCGCGGGTGCCGTTGGTGGGGATGGTCCAGCTGATCTGCGGGCCAAAGCCCCAGCGGTTGGTCGAGGGCTCGCCGAGGTTCTCGAGGATACCGATGGTGCCCACCTGGGCGCCGAAGCTGATGTCGGGGTACAGCGCGCCGGTGGCCACGCCGATGGTCGCGGTGGCGGCCGCCAGCTGGCGTTCGGCCTGGCGCACGTCGGGGCGGCGCTTGAGCAGTGCGGCGCCGTCGCCAACCGGCACCAGCTGGTTCAGGTGTGGCAGCTCGGCGCAATCGGCGGTGCCGGCGGGCAGTTGCTCCACCGGCTTGGCCAGCAGCGCTGCCAGGGTGTACATGCCGGTCTCGCGCTCGGCCTTGAAGCGCGGCAGTTCGGCGCGCAGGGATTTGAACTGGGTCTGCGAGCGGGTGACCTGGGTTTCATCGCCACGGCCGGCATCACGCAGGCGCTGGTTGAGCTGCACGCTCTGTTCCTGCAAATCGAGCGATTCGCGGGCGATGTGGTATTCCTCGTTGGCCGAGCACACCTGGGTGTAGGCCTTGACCACGTCCGCCACCAAGGTGATGCGCGCCGTGTCGGCGGCGGCCTGCACGGCGTCGGCATTGGCCTTGGCCGCTTCGGTACCGCGCTTGAACGTGCCCCACAGGTCGAACTGGTAGGAGGCGCTGATGATTGCCTCGCCGATGTTGGCCACCGGCACCTTCTCGGGCAGCAGGAAGGCTTCGCCCGACTCCTGCAAGCGCTGGGCGCCGGCCTTGATGCCGCCGTTGAAGCCGCCCTGCGACTCGGCCACTTCGACCTGGGCGCGAGCCTTGGCGATGTTGGCCGCCGCCACGCGCAGCTCGGTATTGGCACTGAGCGCCTGGCGCACCAGTTCGTTCAGGCGCTGGTCCTGATACAGCTGCCACCAGTCCTCCGGCACCGGCGCCGACACCACGCTATCGGCATCCTGGCGCAGCGGGCCGTTGAGGTCGCTGCGCTGCACGGCGGCGTCCTTGGGCACTTCATAGTCCGGGCCGACCATCATGCAGGCCCCCAGCGACAGGCAGAAACCCGCCAGGATCAGCTGTTTCATGGGTTCTGCCCCTCGATGATCGACACCGTGGCAGTACGCCCGGCGATCATGCGAAAGTCTTGCGGCACTTCATCGAAGGCGATGCGCACCGGGATCCGCTGGGCCAGGCGCACCCAGCTGAACGCCGGGTTGACGTTGGGCAGCAGGTTGGCGCCGCTGCTGCGGTCGCGGTCTTCGATGCCGGCGGCAAAGCTCTGCACCCGGCCGCGCAGGCGGGTGTTGTCGCCCATCACGCGGATGTCCACGGCATCGCCGATGTGGATGCCGCCCAGCTTGGTCTCTTCGAAGTAGCCATCGACATGGTAGGACGCGCTGTCGACCACCGACAGCACCGGGTGGCCGGCGGTGACGAACTCGTGGTTACGCGGGGCGCGGTCGTTGAGGTAGCCATCCACCGGGCTGCGCACCACCGAACGGTCGAGGTTGAGCTGGGCGGTATCCACCGCCACCTGCGCCTCGCTCACCGCCGAGCGGGCACGCGCCTCGCGGGACTGGCTCTCTTCCAGCTGCTCGGCCGCCACCAGGTTGCCCAGCTTGCGGTTGCGCTGCGCCTCGCGGGAGGCCTGGGCCAGGGTTTCCTGGCGCTCGCCCAGGGTGGCCTTGGCCTGGCGCAGGGCCAGGCTGAAGCGGTCCTGGTCGATGGTGAACAGCACGTCGCCGCGCTTGACGGTCTGGTTGTCGCGCACCTCCACCTTCTGGATCAAGCCAGAGACGTCCGGGGCAATCTGGATCACGTCGGCGCGGATGTGGCCGTCGCGGGTCCAGGGGGCGAACATGTAGTACACCACCATCTGCCACACGAGCACGGCGGCGAAGGTCACTACCAGCAAGGTCAGGACCACACGGCCCAAGGTCAGCAAAGGTTTTTTCATGGCAGCATCAGGCTTCGGCAAAAGTGGTCCACCGCGCCAAGCAGCACGGCATACAAAGCAACGTTGAACAGCGCCCGGTGCCAGACCAGGCGGTAGAAGTGCAGGCGCACCAGCACGGCGTGCACCCCCAGAAACAGCAGGTAGGTGCAGAACATCATCACCAGCAGCGTGGGCAGGAACACCCCGCTGATATCCACTTCACCGATCACAGGGGCGCTCCGTCGAGCCCGGGGGGCAGTTGCGGTTGTTCGGCAGGCTCGAGCATCACCTCCACACCCGGCAACAGCGCCAGGCGCAGGCCGCTCAGGGCATGCAGCAGGTGGGTGCGGGCATCGCCGCGTTCGTACAGTTCATCCAGGTTCAGCGCCTGGCGCGCACGCTCCATGTTGCGCAGCAGTGCGGCCGGCGCATGCAGGCGTTCGCCGGCGCGCAGGCAGGCCGCGTAGTGGCTGCCCACTTCCTCGATCACCGTTTGCAGGCGTTCACGGGCCTGGGTGCCGGCACGCGGCAGGTAGGCCAGCAGGTCGAGCAGGTTCAGGCCAACGCGCACGTCGCGCAGGGCCACGCCGCTGTCCTGGCCGGTCTGCGACAGGCGCGGCAGGTGCTGCATCAGGCGGTCGAGCATCTGCACGCCGACCTGGCGATGCTCGGCCAGGCTGGCCGGCTCGGTCATTTCGACGATGTCGCGCCAGAGGAAGCGGGTCATGCGCTTGGCCGCCAGTTCCACGCCGAACGGGCGCATCACCAGGGTCCAGATGAAGGCGAACAGCAGCCCGACCGGGCCGGCCAGGTTGGAGTTGAGGAAGGTGAAGAAGTCGGCGTCGTAGGCGCCCTGGATGCTGATGAAGGTGGAGGTGTTGACGATGGTCAGCAAGGTGCCCAGGTAGAAGCGCGGCTGCACGGTCAAGGTGCCGATGCAGATGAACGGCACGGCAAAAGCCAGCACCAGCATCGGGAAGTCGTGCAGGTTGGGCAGCACCAGGAACAGGTACAGGCTGGAGAAGATCACCGACATCAACGTCCAGAAGAAGAACCGGTAGATCTGCGGCGCCGGGTCGTCCATGGCGGCGAAGAAGCTGCACGACACGGCGGCGAGAATCACCGCGCTGGCGCCGTCGTTCCAGCCCAGGCCTATCCACAGGCCACAGGCGACGATGATCGCCAGCACTGTGGACAACACCGAATAGAGCATCAGGCCACGGTCGAAGAACGCCGTCAGGCGGCCCAGGCGCCAGTGCCGGTAGACGGCGCGCCAGGGCGTGGCGTCGTCGGTGCGCAGGGCGTGTTGCAGGGTGCAGCAGTCCTGCCAGAGGTCGGCCCATTCGGTCAGGCGGTACAGGGCGTTGGACAGCAGCAGCTCGGCTTTCTGGTCAAGGGCGGCAGCGCCTGGCTGCAGGCGGTCGATCTGTTCGTGCAGCGCCGTCCAGCGCGCTACCGAGGCGCTCTGGGCGGTGCCTTCGAGCCATTGGCGCGCAACCTCGAGCACCGGCTGCAACTGGGCAAAATGCGCCGGGGCACGGCCTTCGAGGGCGACCAGGGCATCATCCAGGGCATCGATCACCGGCAGCAGGTGGATCATCCGGCCGCGCAGTTCGCGGGCGTTTTTCAGGGTGTGCGGGCCGGCGCCTTCATGGCCGAGCTGGCCGATCATCAGTTCCAGGGAGTTGAAGGTGGCGACCATTGCGCCACGCATGCCGCCGACCTTGTCGGCAGCCACGTCACGGGCCAGGTAGGTATCGCTGTAGCGGATCGCCTCCTGGAACCAGTTGCCGGTGGCGCCGACCACCACGGGGGCCAGGCGCCGAGGCCAGAAAATCGCGCCGACCACTGCCGCGCAGACGATGCCCAGGCAAATTTCCTGGGCACGCGAAGAGGCCACGTCGAACACCGCCAAGGGGTTGTCGACGACCGCCAGGGCAATCATCGGCAAGGTGTAGCCGGCCAGCATCAGCACGTAGTTGTTGGCGGTGCGCAGGTTCAGCGACAGGTACAGCAAGGTGCCGGTCCACAGGGCGATGGCCACCGTCAGCAGCAACGGCGACTGCACCAGCGGCGGTACCAGGAAGATCGCCCCGCCAGCACCCAGCAACGTACCCAGGGCGCGATACAGGGCCTTGGAGCTGGTGGGCCCGACGAACGGGCTGGAGACGATGTACACGGTCGCCATGGCCCAGTACGGGCGCGGCAGCTGCATGAGCAGGGCGATGTACAGGGCGATCATCGACGCGGCGAAGGTGCGCACGCCGTAGAACCAGTCGCGGGCAGGCGGCACCGAGCTGAAGAAACCGTTCATGCCACCCCGCCTGCCGTGCCCAGGCCCGCGGCTTCGAAGGCGCGCAGCACGCGCAGGGTGGCCTGCAGGTCGGCGTCATCGATACCTTGCAGCACCTCGTGGCGCACCCGCACCAGCTCCGCTTCGATGGCCTCGGCCAGGCGCCGGCCTTCGGCTGTCAGGCTCAGGGCCTTGGCGCGGCGGTCCAGCGGGTCTTCGCTGCGGCACACCAGGCCGGCCTTGCACAGCTGGTCGAGCAGGCGCACCAGCGACGGGCTTTCCAGGCCGGCGGCCTGGGCCACGGCCACCTGATGCACGCCATCGCCCAGGCGCACGATCATCAGCAACGGCGCCGCGCAGGCCTCGGAAATACCGTAGCTGGTCAGGGCCGCGTGGCAGATCCGCCGCCAATGGCGGGCAGCAACCACCATGCCGGTGCTGACTTGCAGGCGCAGGGAGTCAAGGGTCATGTAGAAGAACCAAGGATATTCATAGTTTGCTAACTATCAATATACGCCTTGCCCTCCCCCTGTCGTCAACCGGGGGCGACGAGGGGAATGGATGAATAGTTGTTCATTCTGGGAGGTTGAAGGTGTTTGTGCTGGCGCTCAAGGCTGTACCTGATCTTCAAGCTTCATCGCCAAGGCCAAGGTGCTGCCCATCTGCACCGCCCGATCCCGCCAATCCAGGTACCGCGCCGCATCGCACCGGCTGAAATGCACCGCCAACTCCTCGGCCGCCTGCATCACCCCGGCCGCCGCCGCCAGCTCCAGCCAGTAAAGCGCCGCCTTGAGATCAGCCTCCACACACAGGCCATGCAACAGACGATAGCCCACCTCGAAGCGGCAACGTGCGTCCCCGCGCTCCGCGCCACGGAAGAACCACTGATAGGCCTGCACCAGGTCGACCTGCCAGCCCAACGCGGCATCGCACACTTCTTCCTCGTACAGATCGCCCAGCGCCGCCGCAGCGTGCAGCATGCCCCGCTCAAAGGCCTGCCGGTAACATTCCGCCGCCTGCACGTAGGACGCCTCGACGCCCTTGCCGAAATAATGCTGCTGCCCCAGGTTGAACCAGGCCGGCGCATTGCCCTGCAACGCCGCCATGCGCAGCAGGTGCCCGGCCAGCACGGTGTCGGCGCGCCAGTACTTGCCATTGAGCCAGACCCAGCCCAGGTCGTTGAGCGCCGCCACATTGCCAGCCAGCGCCTGCTGGCGCAGGTCGGCATACACCGCCTGCAGGTCGGCGGCTTCATCCAGCCGGCTGACCAGCAACGCCCGCTGGCTGGGCAACCCGACGCCTGCGAACAGCCGCTGCCGCCTGCCGGCAGGGGTGGGTGCGCAAATGACCTGCTCCGGCAGAAGACGGGCGAGCAGCGAATGGATATTGCTGACAGCAGACATGTTCATCCTCATTGAACGACCCACAGGCCCGACCGCGGCTGTGATGAGGCGTGATTCTGCGTGACGTCACGTCAAAACCTGTCGCGAACGATTCGGCGGGGGCAACCAATTGCGTATTCGTTGATCTGATCGATTAATGGCTAATTGCCATGACCCGATCATGCCGCCATGCTAATGCGGCAAGCCTAGACAAGGACGTTCCCTTTTGCCGTTCGCCACCACCCGCGCCACCCTCAGCCGTCAATGGGCAATGCTGCGCCAGTTGCCCAGCCGCTCTCCGGGCATTACCAGTGCGGAGCTGGTGTGGCGCCTGCGCGATGTGGGGTTCAATGTCAGCAAACGCACGGTGGAGCGCGACCTCAACGAGCTGTCGCTGATCTTTCCGCTGGAGCGTAATGACAAGAGCATTCCGTTTGGCTGGCATTGGTCAGTGAATGCCGGCGCGGAGCTGCGTGGCAACTTCGACCTGCTGGGCTATCTGCGTGGTGAGGCCTTGCAGCCGGCGCAGGAAGAGGGCATGCAGCTGCAGGCCTGGGTCAGCGACCAGGTGGCGCGGCAGTTGCGGGAGATGCCGTTGAGTGCGGGCATGCAGCTTACAGCGCTTGAGCAGGGGCACCGGCTGCAGGTCACCCTGGAGGATGGCTGGGGGGTGCGCTGGTGGGTGTTGAGCCAGGGGGATGGGGTGAGGGTGGAGCAGCCTGATGAGCTGCGCGATGAGATTGCCCGGACCTTGAACAACGCGGCTGCGCAGTATCAGGCGTAGTGGCCTGTCCTGGCCCTATCGCCGGCAAGCCGGCTCCCACAGAAATTGCAGCGCTTTCGAGGTCTGCGGTGTACCTGTGGGAGCCGGCTTGCCGGCGATAGGGCCGCAGCAGATCAGCGCTGCATCCCCCAGCGCCGCACGGTCAGCCGCTCCAGGGTATTGAACACCAACCCTTCCACCAGCAACCCGATCAGGATCACCACCGCCAACCCGGCAAACACCTTGTCGGTATACAGCTCGTTGCGGTTCTGGAAGATGTACCACCCCAGCCCGCCCTTGCCACTGCTGGCGCCGAACACCAGCTCGGCGGCGATCAAGGTGCGCCAGGCAAAGGCCCAGCCGATCTTCAGCCCCGACAGAATCGACGGCAGCGCCGCCGGCACCAGGATGTGCAGCACCAGGCGCAGCCCTTTGAGGCCATAGTTGCGCCCGGCCATGCGCAAGGTTTCCGAGACGCCGAGAAAGCCGGCATAGGTATTGAGCGCCAGCGCCCACAGCACCGAATGCACCAGCACGAAGATCAGGCTGTTGTCGCCCAGCCCGAACCACAGCAGGGCCAGCGGCAGCAGGGCGATCGCCGGCAGCGGGTTGAACATCGAGGTCAGCGTGCCCAGCAGATCACGGCCCAGCTGGGTCGATACGGCCAGGCTGGTCAGGCCGAAGGCCAGGACGATACCCAGCACGTAGCCCTTGAGCAGAATCACCAGCGACACGCCGACCTTGGCGGGCAGCTCCCCGCTCAAAAGGCCGTCCCACAGGGCTGCCGCGGTGTGCAGGAAGGTTGGCAACAGCAGGTCGTTGCCCTGGTAACGGGCAATGGCCTCCCACAATGCGGCGATCACCACGAGGATCACCGCCTTGCGCAGCCAGCCGTGCTGCCACAGGCGCTGGGCCAGTGGCAGGTTGCGCTCCAGCGGCACACTCAGCAGCGGCTCCAGCTGCACTTCGTATTCCTGCCGAACAGGGGTAGTGGTCATGGCTCGAGCTCCTGTCAGTAAGCGATACGAATGTCGTTGAAGCCCAGGTCCTGGGCCTGTTCGGGGGCATCGGCCTCGTCGAACAGCAGCCGATGGATGCGCCTGGCGCTGGCCTGGAAGTCACTGGCGCCGAGGCTGCCCAGGTCGTACTGGTGGCTGTGCACCTCGGCCCGCACGCGCCCGGGGTGCGGCGACAGCAGCAGGATGCGGTTGCCGACCACCAGCGCTTCTTCGATGGAGTGGGTGACGAACAGCAAGGTGAAGCGCACCTCCTCCCACAGCAGCAACAGCTCCTCCTGCATCTTGCGCCGGGTCAGCGCATCGAGGGCGGCGAACGGTTCGTCCATCAGCAGGACCTTCGGCTGGGTGGCCAGCGCCCGGGCAATCGCCACGCGCGCCTTCATGCCGCCCGACAGCGTGTGCGGGTAGGCATCGGCAAATGCCGCCAGGCCAACCTTGTCCAGGTAGTGCAGCGCCCGCTCCTCGGCCTCGGCGCGCTTGAGCTGGCCAGACACCAGCAACGGGAACATCACGTTCTGCTTCACCGTCTTCCAGGGCGGCAGCTGGTCGAACTCCTGGAACACCACGATGCGATCGGGGCCAGGGCCGCTGACCGGTTGGCCCTGCAGCAGAATCTGCCCTTCCTGGGGGCTGATGAAGCCGGCCACGGCCTTGAGCAAGGTCGACTTGCCGCAACCGGACGGGCCGAGCAGCACGAAGCGGTCGGCGCGGTCGACTTCGAAGCTGACCTGGTGGGTGGCCCGCACCACGCGCTGGGCGGTGCGGTATTCGAGGCTCAGGTTGTCCACCTTGAGCAACGCGGGTGTAGCGACACGGCTCAGGTTGCTGGCCGTGTGGCCTGGCAATGGGGCGGTCATCGGCGCTCAGCTCCCCTGCAGCGGGCGTTCGTCCTGGAAGAAGTAGTCCTTCCACGACTCCGGCTTGTGCTTGATGGCGCCGACCCGGTACAGGAAGTCGGCCAGTTTGTAGGTGTTCTTCGGCGTGACGGTGAATTCGTACTGCGGGTTGTCGATCAACTTGATCAGCGCCTCGCGGTCGATCTTGGCCTTGGTCACGCGGATGTAGGTGTCGGCGGCGGCGGCTTTGTCCTTCTGGGCGAAGTCGGCGGCCTCGGCCAGGGCATCGACGAAGGCCTTGTAGGTCTTGGGGTTGTCGTTGCGGAATTTCTCGGTGGCAAACAGCAGCGTCGGCGAGTTGGGGCCGAGCAGGTCATAGCTGTTGAGCACCACGTGCACATTCTTGTTGGCCAGCGCCTGGTCCTGGAACGGCGGGTTGGAGAAGTGCCCGTTGAGCTCGGTGCCGCCGGCCAGCAAGGCGGCGGTGGCATCCGGGTGCGGGACGGCCAGGGTGTACTTGTCGAGGCGGTTGTATTCCTTGTCGCCCCACTGCTGGGCGGCGGCGTACTGCAGGAAGCGCGACTGCACCGAGACGCCCACTGCAGGCACGGCGATGCGGTCCTTGTCGGAGATGTCGGCGATGGTCTTCACGTTCGGGTTGCTGCTGACCAGGTAGTACGGGAAGTTGCCCAGCGAAGCCACGGCCTTGACGTTCTGCCGGCCCTTGGTGCGGTCCCACACGGTCAGCAGCGGGCCGACGCCAGCACCGGCGATGTCGACCGAGCCGGACAACAGCGCATCGTTGATCGCCGCGCCGCCGGAAAGCTGGGCCCAGTCGACTTCGATGTCCAGGCCCTGCTCCTTGCCATGTTTTTCGATCAGGTGCTGGTCACGCACCACGTTGAGCAGCAGGTAGACGATGCCGAACTGCTCGGCGATGCGGATCTTGCCTTCGGCATGGGCCAGGGTCGGCGCGGCAAGGCTGCCTAGAACGAGGCTGGCGCCCAGGCCGATGCTTGCCGCCAGGCGGCTGATGGAGTTGCGCATATGGATTTTCCTCAGTCGTCAGAACGGGGCATCGCCCTGGATGGTGGTGCGGAACAACTTGCGCCGCAGGTGCGCGGGGCAACCGGTGGCCAGGTGGATGAGCGAGCGGTTGTCCCAGAACACCAGGTCGTGGGGCTGCCATTGGTGGCGGTAGATGTTCTGCTCGAGCACGCTCAGGGCATACAGCTGCTGCAGCACGTCGCGGCTCTCATCGGCGGGCAGGCCGACGATGCGGGTGGTGAAGCCTTCGCTGACGAACAGCGCCTTGCGGCCGTTTTCCGGGTGGGTACGCACCACCGGGTGGATCACTTCCTGCACCTGGGCCAGCTGTTCGGCGGTCAGGGTCGGGCGCCAGTTGCCCTCGAACTTGGTCTCGGCATAGCGGGCGGTGTAGGAATGCGCGGCAGCGCGGCCTTCGACCACCTTGCGCAGCGCCGGCGGCACCGCGTCCCAGGCTTTGTGCATGTCGGCGAACAGGGTGTCGCCGCCTTCGCTGGGCAGCTCCTGGGCGTGGAGCATGGAGCCCAGGCTTGGCAGCTCCTTGTAGGAGAGGTCCGAGTGCCAGAACTTGCCGGCATCGCCCAGGCCGATGTTCTGGCCGTTCTCGATGATGTTGGAAACGATCAGGATCTCGGGGTGGCCCGCCAGCAGGAACTGCTTGAGCACGTGGATCTGCAGCTCGCCGAAGCGGCGGCTGAAGGCGATTTGCTGTTGCGGGCTGATGCGCTGGTCACGAAACACCAGCACGTGGTGGTCGAGATGGGCGCGGTGGATACGGCTGAAATCTTCGCCATTGACCGGTTTGGCCAGGTCCAGGCCGATGATTTCGGCGCCCACGGCACCGGAGAACGGGCGGATTTCGAAGCTTTGCGGCTGGGCGCTGTCGATGGACGACAAGGCGTTCGAGGCGGCGGACATTGTTCACTCCCACGCAGTGCGCGACTTCATGGCGCGCAACGATCAGAAACGCACGGGGTTTACCCGTGTGGGTTCGAGTCGTGCGGCGCATCGATTGGTCGACGGGTACGCAGTGGGGGTGACTATAAAGTCATAAGAAAAATAATTTAAATACCGTTAATGAATAACGATATGAAGGGGGCAGTGCGCGCTTCTGGTGCTGAAGGGGGGTCAGATCAACCCGCCCTCCTCTTCTTCCTCGATCAGGTTGTTCAGGCTGCCGAGCGCCTTGCGCGCCGTTGAGCGGTTGAGCAGCTTGGCCTGGGCACCGGGCGGCAGGTCGGTGATGCTGAACACGCCTTTGGCGGTCAGCACTTCGATCAAGTCCTCGAGCACCCGGATCATGTCCAGGTCGCTCTGCTTGAGCTGCTTGAGGCTGTTCTCCACCACGTCGTCGGCAAACCATTCCTGGATTTCGGCGTGGTCGGCCGGGAGGATTTCCGTGTATTCGGCATAGGGTGCGGCTTCTACCCGCAGCAACTGGCCATCGGCGTCGCGTTGCACGTAGAACATGGCGTCGTCCCTCGTCACGATGATTCCTTGTTGGTAGACAGCAGCATAGGCAAAGTTCTCCGGGCGCGTCAGCCCGGCGCATGAGTATGCGCTGCGCGAGGGTGGGAGAAAAGACCGCTGCCGCGGTGGCCAGGTACGGCCACCGCGGCAGTGGGGTCAGTTGTTGTCGATCTTGATGGTCGGGTCGGCACCGCTGATCAACGAGTTGATCGTGGTATTGGACCAGTTCACCCCTTCGAGCTTGATCGTCACGTCGGCATTGGCCAGGCCGCCGGCCGCGTTGAGCTTGCCCTCGGTGCTCACCTGCAGGGTCGAGGAGCCATCGACGGTGGTGATCTTCAGGAAGTTGTCGATGGTGCTGGCCTTCTCGCCCTGCAGCAGGTCGCGCAGGTCGAGGCGGTCGCCCTCGCTGGACTTGAAGTCCTTGATCACATCGTTGCCCAGGTCGCCGGCCTTCCACACGAAGGTGTCGGCACCGCTGCCACCGATCAGGATGTCGTTGCCCTGGCCGCCGATCAGGGTGTCGTTGCCCGAACCGCCCAGCAGGATGTCATTGCCCTTGCCGCCATCGAGCAGGTCGTTGCCACCCTGGCCGAAGATGATGTCATTGCCCGCGCCACCCATCAGGGTGTCGGCACCGTCGTTGGCGCCGGAGACATCGAATTCGGTGTAGTGCTCGCTGACGTACTTGTGCATCGCCCGCGCGTCCACATCACCGGCATCGACGCCCAGCTTGCTGGCGACATACCCCTGGATCGCCTCGACACCGGTACCGGCGATCGACGGGAAGGTCAGCAGGTCGCCGAAGATGATGTCGTTGCCATCACCGCCGTTGACCGTGTCGTTGCCCGGCTGGGTGACTTCGGTGTGGCCGAGGATCGCATCGGCCAGCTTGCTCGGGTCGATGTTGGTCTGCGGCTTGCCATCAGTGTCGTAAGGCTTGAGATCGCTGGTCTTGACGTCGTTGTTGAGGCCGATGGCCTCCACGTCCGAAAGCCCCGCCAGGATCTTGAAGCTGTCGGTGGAGTTGGTGGTGGTGGCTTTGTCGGTGCTGTTGCCAGTACCGGCCAAGGTCGACAGCTCGTAGGTGCCATCGCCCTGGGCGTGGATCGAGTACGAGCTGTAGTTGTACCAGCTGCTGCCGTACTTGTACTGGACGGTCATGGAGCCATCGGAATCGATGTTCACCCGGGTGCTGCTGTCCACGCTGCCACGGTAGACCGTGTCGCCCATCTTGTAGTTGATCGACGACAGGTAGGTATCCAGGTTGACGTTGCTGTAACCCAGTTTCGGGTTGCCCTGCTCGTTGGTCTGGTAGTAGGTCGGCTGGCCATCGGTAATGAAGAACGTCTGGTTGCTGCCCGTGCTGCCGGCGTCCTTGAGGTTCTGGAACCAGTTGGCAGTGGTCTTGAAGGCGTCTTCGTAGTTGGTGCCGCCGTTGGACTTCAGGCCGTTCAGGGCATTGAGCAGCGTCTGCAGGCCGGCGTCGTTGAGGGTCACCGAAACGGTGCTCTTGACCTGGGTGGCGAAGTCGACCAGCAGGATGTTCACGGTACCCGACTGCGAGCCCTTGACGCTGGCAGCCAGGGTCTTGAACACCGACTCCAGCGAACTCTTCGCCGCGTTCACGCCCGAGGAGCCCATGCTGCCCGAGGTGTCGACGATGAAGGCGATGTTGTAGTCCTGGCCCGGCACCACGTGCAGGCCGCTGACATCGGCGACGATGATGTCGTTGCCATCGGTGCCGGTGATGTTGTCGCTGTCGGAGGACAGGTTGCTGGTGGTGTACGCCTGCGGGTAGACCGTGACCTTGATGCTGCCTTCGCTGGTGGCGGTGCTGCCGCCAACGCTCTCGGTGGAGGTCGAGGTGACCTTCACGTCGAACTGGCCGGCGTAGTAGGCCGGCGGCTTGATGGTCAGACTGCCGAGGTTCCAGCCGGTGACATCCACCGGGCTCGAGCCGACGGTGAAGGTGTGGCCTGCGTTGTCGGCGACCACCGAGCCTGCCGGGATGCCGCTGAGCTTGACGTTCAGGCTCTCGGAGCCGTCGGTGTCGGTCAGCCCGGTGCTGATGCCCACCAGCTTGACCGGCGCGCCGTTCTCGCCACCTTCGTTGAGCTTGTAGCCGTCGTAGTAGCCCTGGCCGTTGCTGCCATGCAGGTCGGACACCGTGACCCCGGCGCCAGCCAGCGCACCGACGTTCGGGTACATCGGGATGTTGGCACTGTTGAGGTCGGTGACCGCGCCGTTGCCCACCTTGATGTTGACGTCGAGGCTGCCTGGGCCTGCCTGGTTGGCGTTGTAGATTTCCAGGGTGTAGTAGCCGCTGGTGGTCGGCGTGAAGCTGCCGGAAATGCTGCCGCTGCCCGAGCCCCAGGTGGCGCCGGCGACGTTCTTGCCACCGATGACGATCTGCAGGCTGTCGTCGGCGGTGCCGCTGAAGGTGTAAGTCTTGCCGGCTTCCAGGTAGATCAGGCCGGAGGTCTTCGAACCGGTGCCCGGGGTGACGGTGGCCGAGGTATCGACCGTGTTCACCAGCTCACTTTTGCTGGCGTTGCCGGAGTTGGCGAACACGTTCTTCAGCGCATCGCCGGTGATGCCATTGCCGTTGGTGCCCAGGCCGGTGAGGCTGGTCCAGGTTTCCTTGGTCAGGCCGAGCGAGTTGACGTTGTTGCTGCCAATGCTCAGGTCCGGCTTGTCGGCAACCGGGGCGATGTCGACCTTCAAGGTCGCCTCGCTGCCCGCGTCCTTGCCATCGGTTGGCTTGTACTTGATCTGCGCGTAGTCGGCCTGCTTGTTGCCCACGCCGCTGCCGCCGTAGCCGTCGATGCCCGACTGGTTGGCCAACGGCACGAACTTGAGCTTGCCTGCGTCGATGTCGGCCTGGCTGATGGTCTGGCCGGCCTTGACGTCGACCCAGCTGGTGCCGTTGAACAGTTTCAGCGTGCCGGCGTCCGGCAGCTTGGTGATGGTGATGCCCAGGCTGCTGGTCGGCGAGTCGACGTCGCGGACATTGAAGTCGTTCCAGCCCAGCACCAGGTCGGTATCTTCCTGGCCGGTGACGGCGCCGCCGGTGCTGACCGGCGCGTCGTTGACCGCGATGACGTTGACCGTGGTGGTGGCGGTGTTCGAGGTGTTGACGCCATCGGTCACGGTCACCGTGATGATCCGCGGCGTGGTGCTCGGGTCTTCACTGGTGTTGATGAAGGTGATGTTCTTGATGGCCTGGATGTAGTCGGCCAGCGATGCGTTGCCGCTCAGGGTCAGCACCACCTTGCCGTCGGTGCTGTTGGCGTTGATGGTGATGCCGCCGACGCTGTTGCCCAGGTTCAGGGCATCGCCTGGCTGGCGGTTGGTCAGGATCACGGTGGCGCCGGTGAGCATCGAGCTGTCGAAGTCGGTGATCGACACGTCCACATCACCGATCGACACGCCGCTGCCCGGCTGGTTCTCGGTGAAGGTGGTCTGGTAGTCGGCGCCGGTCTTGCCGCTGGAATCGTTGGCGTCCAGGTCCAGCACCGGGGCGGGCTCGAAGATCTGCGTGGTGACGCTGCCGGCGGTACCGCTGACTTCCAGCTTCTCGAAGTTGCCGCCGGTGGCCGAGTCGACCTTGACGGTGAACTGCTCGGTGCCTTCGGTGACGTTGTCCTTGAGGGTCGGGATGGTGAAGTTGGCGGTGGAGCTGCCAGCCTTGATGGTCACCGTGGTCACGCCGGTGTAGTCCGCGCCGTTGGTAGCGGTGCCGGTGTAGCTCAGCTTGACCGTGACATCGGTCTTCGCCGGGCTGGTCAGGGTCAGCGTGTAGGTGGCGTTGCCGCCCTCGGCGACGGCCGTGGTGCCGGTGATCGACAGGGTCGTGGTGTCGAGGGTATCGGCGATGTTGGCGACCGCGGTGGCGCCGGCCACGCTGGTGGCTTCGAAGTTGCCGCCGTTGATCGCGGTGACGGTCGCGGTCATCGTGCTGGCGTCGTTGTACACGTCCTCGCCATTGGGGTTCGGTACCGCCAGGGTGCCTTTGCCGGTGGCGTCGAGGTTGACCGTGTAGTTGGTGCCGGCAACGTTGACGGTCAGGGTTGCCGGGCTGCCGCTCTGTGGCGGGTTGCTCAGCTGGAAGTTGAAGATGACGTTGGCGTCGCCTTCTTTTGCCGGGTTGGCCGTGACCGCCACGGTGGTGGTGTCGAGGGTGTCGGCGATGTTCGCGGTGGCGTTGGCGCCGGTCAGGCTGACGTTCTCGAAGTTGCCGCCGTTCACGGCAGTGACCGTGGCCTTGAGGGTGCTGGCGTCGTTGTAGACGTCTTCACCATTGGGGTTCGGTACCGCCAGGGTGCCCTTGCCGCTCGCGTCGACCTTGACCGTGTAGTTGGTGCCCGCGACGTTGACGGTCAGCGTGGTGGCGCTGCCGGCTTGTGGCGGGTTGCTCAGCTGGAAGTTGAAGGTGACGGTGGCGTCGCCTTCTTTTGCCGGGTTGGCTGTGACCGCCACGGTGGTGGTGTCGATGGTGTCCTTGATCTCGGCAGTCGCAGTGGCGCCGGTCAGGCTCACGTTCTCGAAGTTGCCGCCGTTCACGGCAGTGACCTTGGCAGTGACGCTGCTGGCGTCCAGGTACACGTCTTCGCCGTTGGTGTTGGCGATGACCAGGGTGCCTTTGCCGGTCGCATCGATGTTCAAGCTGCGGCTGACGCCGCCGACATCGACGGTGAGCGTGGTGGTGCTACCGGTTTGCGGCGGGTTGCTCAGCTGGAAGTGGAAGGTGATGTTGGCATCGCCTTCTTTTGCTGGGTCAGCCGTCACCGCCACGGTGGTGGTGTCGATGGTGTCCTTGATTTCAGCGGTCGCGGTGGCGCCGGTCAGGCTCACGTTCTCGAAGTTGCCGCCGTTCACGGCAGTGACCGTGGCCTTGAGGGTGCTGGCGTCGTTGTAGACGTCTTCACCATTGGGGTTCGGTACCGCCAGGGTGCCCTTGCCGCTCGCGTCGACCTTGACCGTGTAGTTGGTGCCCGCGACGTTGACGGTCAGCGTGGTAGTGCTGCCGGCTTGCGGTGGGTTGCTCAGCTGGAAGTTGAAGATGACGGTGGCATCGCCTTCTTTCGCCGGGTTGGCCGTGACCGCCACGGTGGTGGTATCGATTGTGTCGGCGATGTTCGCGGTCGCAGTGGCGCCGGTCAGGCTGACGTTCTCGAAGTTGCCGCCGTTGACTGCGGTGACCGTGGCCTTGAGGGTGCTGGCGTCGTTGTAGACGTCTTCACCGTTGGGGTTCGGTACCGACAGGGTGCCCTTGCCAGTCGCGTCGACCTTGACCGTGTAGTTGGTGCCCGCGACGTTGACGGTCAGCGTGGTGGCGCTGCCGGCTTGTGGCGGGTTGCTCAGCTGGAAGTTGAAGGTGACGTTGGCGTCGCCTTCTTTCGCTGGGTCGGCGGTCACATTGACCGTCGTGGTGTCGATGGTGTCCTTGATCTCGGCAGTCGCAGTGGCGCCGGTCAGGCTCACGTTCTCGAAGTTGCCGCCGTTCACGGCAGTGACCTTGGCAGTGACGCTGCTGGCGTCCAGGTACACGTCTTCGCCGTTGGTGTTGGCGATGACCAGGGTGCCTTTGCCGGTCGCATCGATGTTCACGGTGCGGCTGACGCCGCCGACATCGACGGTGAGCGTGGTGGTGCTGCCGGTTTGCGGCGGGTTGCTCAGCTGGAAGTGGAAGGTGATGTTGGCATCGCCTTCTTTTGCTGGGTCAGCCGTAACCGCCACGGTAGTGGTGTCGAGGGTGTCCTTGATGTCGGCGGTGACGCTCGACTTGCTCAGGTCGACCGCTTCGAAGTTGCCGCCATCGACTTTGGTGACGGTCGCGGTCAGCGTCGAACCATCTTTGTAGACGTCTTCGCCGTTGGTGTTCGGAACTGCCAGGACGCCTTTGCCAGTTGCATCCACTTTGACGGTGTAGTCGGTACCGCCGACGTTCACGGTCAGAGTCGTGGCGCTACCAGCCTGCGGCGGGTTGCTCAGCTGGAAGTGGAAGGTGACGTTGGCGTCGCCTTCTTTTGCAGGATCAGCCGTGACTGCCACGGTGGTGGTGTCGATGGTGTCCTTGATGTCGGCGGTCACGCTCGACTTGCTCAGGTCGACCGCTTCGAAGTTACCGCCATCAACTTTGGTGACGGTCGCGGTCAGCGTCGAACCATCTTTGTAGACGTCTTCGCCGTTGGTGTTCGGGACTTCCAAGACGCCTTTACCAGTCGCGTCGACTTTGACGGTGTAGTCGGTGCCGCCGACGTTCACGGTCAGGGTCGTGGCGCTACCAGCCTGCGGCGGGTTGCTCAGCTGGAAGTGGAAGGTGACATTCGCGTCGCCTTCTTTCGCAGGATCGGCTGTTACGGTGACCGTGGTGGTGTCGATCGTGTCTTTGACGTCGGCCGTCACAGTCGCCTTGCTCAGATCAACTTCTTCGAAGTTGCCGCCATTTACGGCCGTCACTTGCGCAGTCACGGTAGTACCGTCTTTGTAGACGTCTTCACCGTTAGTGTTCGGGACTTCCAGGACACCTTTACCGGTCGCATCGACTTTGACGGTGTAGTCGGTGCCGCCGACGTTCACGGTCAGCGTCGTGGCACTGCCGGCCTGCGGTGGATTGCTGAGCTGGAAGTGGAAGGTGACGTTCGCGTCGCCTTCTTTCGCTGGATCTGCCGTCACGGCGACCGTGGTGGTGTCGGTCGTGTCTTTGACGTCGGCCGTTGCAGTGGCCTTGCTCAGATCAACTTCTTCGAAGTTACCGCCGTTGACCGCTGTTACTTCGGCAGTCACGGTCGTGCCGTCTTTGTAGACGTCTTCGCCGTTGGTGTTCGGGACTTCCAGGACACCTTTACCGGTCGCGTCGACTTTGACGGTGTAGTCGGTACCGCCGACGTTCACGGTCAGGGTCGTGGCGCTACCAGCCTGTGGTGGGTTGCTCAGCTGGAAGTGGAAGGTGATGTTGGCATCGCCTTCTTTTGCTGGATCAGCCGTGACCGCCACGGTGGTGGTGTCGAGGGTGTCCTTGATGTCGGCGGTCACGCTCGACTTGCTCAGGTCGACCGCTTCGAAGTTGCCACCATCGACCTTGGTAACGGTCGCGGTCAGCGTCGAGCCATCTTTGTAGACGTCTTCGCCGTTGGTGTTCGGGACTGCCAGGACGCCTTTGCCAGTTGCATCCACTTTGACGGTGTAGTCGGTACCGCCGACGTTCACGGTCAGAGTGGTGGCGCTACCAGCCTGCGGCGGGTTGCTCAGCTGGAAGTGGAAGGTGACGTTGGCGTCGCCTTCTTTTGCAGGATCAGCCGTGACTGCCACGGTGGTGGTGTCGAGGGTGTCCTTGATGTCGGCGGTCACGCTCGACTTGCTCAGGTCGACCGCTTCGAAGTTACCGCCATCAACTTTGGTGACGGTCGCGGTCAGCGTCGAACCATCTTTGTAGACGTCTTCGCCGTTGGTGTTCGGGACTTCCAAGACGCCTTTACCAGTCGCGTCGACTTTGACGGTGTAGTCGGTGCCACCGACGTTCACGGTCAGCGTCGTGGCACTGCCGGCCTGCGGTGGATTGCTCAGCTGGAAGTGGAAGGTGACATTCGCGTCGCCTTCTTTTGCTGGATCGGCCGTCACGGTGACCGTGGTGGTGTCGATCGTGTCTTTGACGTCGGCCGTCGCGGTGGCCTTGCTCAGGTCAACTTCTTCGAAGTTCCCGCCGTTAACTGCAGTCACCTCGGCGGTGACGGTGGTGCCGTCTTTATAGACGTCTTCACCGTTGGTATTCGGGACTTCCAGGACGCCTTTGCCGGTCGCATCGACTTTGACGGTGTAGTCAGTCCCACCGACGTTCACGGTCAGCGTGGTGGTGCTGCCCGCTTGCGGCGGATTGCTCAGCTGGAAGTGGAAGGTGACATTCGCGTCGCCTTCTTTCGCAGGATCGGCCGTCACAGTGACCGTGGTGGTGTCGATCGTGTCTTTGACGTCGGCCGTCGCAGTCGCCTTGCTCAGATCAACTTCTTCGAAGTTGCCGCCATTTACGGCCGTCACTTCCGCAGTCACGGTAGTACCGTCTTTGTAGACGTCTTCACCGTTAGTGTTCGGGACTTCCAAGACACCTTTACCGGTCGCATCGACTTTGACGGTGTAGTCGGTACCGCCGACGTTGACAGTCAGCGTGGTGGCGCTGCCAGCCTGCGGCGGGTTGCTCAGCTGGAAGTGGAAGGTGACGTTGGCATCGCCTTCTTTCGCAGGGTCAGCCGTGACCGCCACGGTGGTGGTGTCGGTGGTGTCCTTGATCTCGGCGGTGACGCTCGACTTGCTCAGGTCCACCGCTTCGAAGTTGCCGCCATCGACTTTGGTGACGGTCGCGGTCAGCGTCGAACCATCTTTGTAGACGTCTTCGCCGTTGGTGTTCGGAACTGCCAGGACGCCTTTGCCAGTTGCATCCACTTTGACGGTGTAGTCGGTACCGCCGACGTTCACGGTCAGAGTAGTGGCGCTACCAGCCTGCGGCGGGTTGCTCAGCTGGAAGTGGAAGGTGACGTTGGCGTCGCCTTCTTTTGCAGGATCAGCCGTGACTGCCACGGTGGTGGTGTCGAGGGTGTCCTTGATGTCGGCGGTCACGCTCGACTTGCTCAGGTCGACCGCTTCGAAGTTACCGCCATCAACTTTGGTGACGGTCGCGGTCAGCGTCGAACCATCTTTGTAGACGTCTTCGCCGTTGGTGTTCGGGACTTCCAAGACGCCTTTACCAGTCGCGTCGACTTTGACGGTGTAGTCGGTGCCGCCGACGTTGACGGTCAGGGTCGTGGCGCTACCAGCCTGCGGCGGGTTGCTCAGCTGGAAGTGGAAGGTGACATTCGCGTCGCCTTCTTTCGCAGGATCGGCTGTTACGGTGACCGTGGTGGTGTCGATCGTGTCTTTGACGTCGGCCGTCGCGGTGGCCTTGCTCAGGTCAACTTCTTCGAAGTTCCCGCCGTTAACTGCAGTCACCTCGGCGGTGACGGTGGTGCCGTCTTTATAGACGTCTTCACCGTTAGTATTCGGGACTTCCAGGACACCTTTACCGGTCGCGTCGACTTTGACGGTGTAGTCGGTACCGCCGACGTTCACGGTCAGGGTCGTGGGGCTGCCAGCCTGCGGTGGATTGCTCAGCTGGAAGTGGAAGGTAACGTTCGCGTCGCCTTCTTTCGCTGGATCAGCGGTGACCACCACAGTGGTGGTGTCGATGGTGTCTTTGACGTCGGCCGTCGCAATGGCCTTGCTCAGGTCAACTTCTTCGAAGTTGCCACCGTTGACCGCAGTCACCTCGGCGGTGACGGTGGTGCCGTCTTTATAGACGTCTTCACCGTTGGTATTCGGGACTTCCAGGACGCCTTTGCCAGTCGCATCGACTTTGACGGTGTAGTCGGTCCCACCGACGTTCACGGTCAGAGTCGTAGTGCTGCCAGCTTGCGGTGGATTGCTCAGCTGGAAGTGGAAGGTGACATTCGCATCGCCTTCTTTCGCAGGATCAGCCGTGACTGCCACGGTGGTGGCGTCGATCGTGTCTTTGACTTCAGCAGTGACGCTCGACTTGCTCAGGTCCACGGCTTCGAAGTTGCCGCCATTTACGGCAGTCACTTCGGCAGTCACGGTCGTGCCGTCCTTGTAGACGTCTTCACCGTTGGTATTCGGAACTTCCAGGACCCCTTTACCAGTGGCATCGACTTTGACGGTGTAGTCGGTGCCACCGACGTTGACGGTCAGGGTCGTGGTGCTGCCAGCCTGCGGTGGATTGCTCAGCTGGAAATGGAAGGTGACGTTCGCATCGCCTTCTTTCGCTGGATCGGCCGTCACCACAACGGTGGTGGTGCCTTCTGGCGTAATGGTGTCTTCGACCGTAACGGTATGCGTGGCGTTATCGAGGTTAACGGCCTCGAAGTTGCCGCCATTCACGGCAGTGACTTCCGCAGTTACGGTGCTGGCGTCTTTGTAGACATCTTCCAGGTTGGTGTTTGGAACCTCCAGAACACCTTTACCGGTTGCATCGACTTTGACGGTGTAATCGGTACCGCCGACGTTGACGGTCAGAGTCGTGGTGCTGCCCGCTTGTGGTGGATTGCTCAGCTGGAAGTGGAAGGTGACGTTGGCATCACCTTCTTTCGCTGGATCAGCGGTGACCACCACGGTGGTGGTGTCGATCGTGTCTTTGACTTCAGCAGTGACGCTCGACTTGCTCAGGTCCACGGCTTCGAAGTTGCCGCCATTTACGGCAGTCACTTCGGCAGTCACGGTGGTGCCGTCTTTGTAGACGTCTTCACCGTTGGTATTCGGGACTTCCAGGACACCTTTGCCGGTCGCATCGACCTTGACGGTATAGTCAGTCCCGCCGACGTTGACGGTCAGCGTCGTGGTGTTACCAGCCTGCGGTGGGTTGCTCAGCTGGAAGTGGAAGGTGACGTTCGCGTCGCCTTCTTTCGCTGGATCAGCGGTGACCACCACAGTCGTGGTGTCGATCGTGTCTTTAACGTCGGCCGTTGCAGTGGCCTTGCTCAGATCAACTTCTTCGAAGTTACCACCGTTGACCGCAGTCACCTCGGCAGTCACGGTGCTGCCGTCTTTGTAGACGTCTTCACCGTTAGTGTTTGGAACTTCCAGGACACCTTTACCGGTTGCATCGACCTTGACGGTGTAGTCGGTGCCACCGACGTTGACGGTCAGCGTCGTGGTGCTGCCAGCCTGCGGCGGGTTGCTCAGCTGGAAGTGGAAGGTGACATTCGCGTCGCCTTCTTTCGCAGGATCGGCCGTCACGGTGACCGTGGTGGTGTCGATGGTGTCTTTGACGTCGGCAGTCGCGGTGGCTTTGCTCAGGTCAACTTCTTCGAAGTTACCACCGTTGACCGCAGTCACCTCGGCAGTCACGGTGCTGCCGTCTTTGTAGACGTCTTCGCCGTTGGTGTTCGGGACTTCCAGGACGCCTTTTCCGGCCGCATCGACTTTGACGGTGTAGTCGGTACCGCCGACATTCACGGTCAGCGTGGTGGTGCTGCCCGCTTGCGGCGGATTGCTCAGTTGGAAGTGGAAGGTGACGTTGGCATCGCCTTCTTTCGCCGGATCGGCCGTCACGGTGACCGTGGTGGTATCGATCGTGTCCTTGACGTCGGCCGTTGCGGTGGCCTTGCTCAGGTCAACTTCTTCGAAGTTGCCACCGTTCACGGCAGTGACTTCCGCAGTCACGGTGCTGCCGTCTTTGTAGACGTCTTCACCGTTGGTATTCGGGACTTCCAGGACACCTTTGCCGGTCGCATCGACTTTGACGGTGTAGTCGGTACCACCGACGTTCACAGTCAGCGTGGTGGTGCTGCCGGCTTGCGGCGGATTGCTCAACTGGAAGTGGAAGGTGACGTTGGCATCGCCTTCTTTCGCAGGATCGGCCATCACGGTCACCGTGGTGGTGTCGATCGTGTCTTTAACGTCGGCAGTGGCAGTGGCCTTGCTCAGGTCAACGTCTTCGAAGTTGCCACCGTTTACGGCCGTTACCTCGGCAGTCACGGTGGTGCCGTCTTTGTAGACGTCTTCGCCGTTGGTATTCGGGACTTCCAGGACGCCTTTGCCAGTCGCGTCGACTTTGACGGTGTAGTCGGTACCACCGACGTTCACAGTCAGGGTGGTAGCGCTGCCAGCCTGCGGCGGGTTGCTCAACTGGAAGTGGAAGGTGACGTTCGCGTCGCCTTCTTTCGCAGGATCGGCCGTGACCACCACAGTGGTAGTGTCGATAGTGTCTTTAACGTCGGCCGTTGCAGTGGCCTTGCTCAGGTCAACTTCTTCGAAGTTGCCACCGTTTACGGCAGTGACTTCCGCCGTCACGGTGGTGCCGTCTTTGTAGACGTCTTCGCCGTTGGTGTTCGGAACTTCCAGCACACCTTTGCCAGTCGCATCGACTTTGACGGTGTAGTCGGTCCCGCCGACGTTCACGGTCAGGGTCGTAGCGCTACCAGCCTGCGGCGGGTTGCTCAGCTGGAAGTGGAAGGTGACATTCGCGTCGCCCTCTTTCGCAGGATCGGCCGTCACGGTGACCGTGGTGGTGTCGATGGTGTCTTTGACGTCGGCAGTCGCGGTGGCCTTGCTCAGGTCAACTTCTTCGAAGTTGCCACCGTTGACCGCAGTCACCTCGGCGGTGACGGTGGTGCCGTCTTTGTAGACGTCTTCGCCGTTGGTGTTCGGGACTTCCAGAACGCCTTTGCCAGTCGCGTCGACTTTGACGGTGTAGTCGGTCCCGCCGACGTTCACGGTCAGCGTGGTGGTGCTGCCCGCTTGCGGCGGATTGCTCAGCTGGAAGTGGAAGGTAACGTTCGCATCGCCTTCTTTCGCTGGATCAGCGGTGACCACCACAATGGTGGTGTCGATAGTGTCTTTGACGTCGGCCGTCGCAGTGGCCTTGCTCAGGTCAACGTCTTCGAAGTTACCACCGTTCACGGCAGTGACTTCGGCGGTCACAGTAGTGCCGTCTTTGTAGGCGTCTTCACCGTTGGTGTTCGGGACTTCCAGGACACCTTTGCCAGTCGCGTCGACTTTGACGGTGTAGTCGGTCCCGCCGACGTTCACGGTCAGCGTGGTGGTGCTGCCCGCTTGCGGCGGATTGCTCAGCTGGAAGTGGAAGGTAACGTTCGCGTCGCCCTCTTTCGCTGGATCAGCGGTGACCACAACAGTAGTCGTATCGATGGTGTCTTTGACGTCGGCCGTCGCGGTGGCCTTGCTGAGGTCAACTTCTTCGAAGTTGCCACCGTTGACCGCAGTCACCTCGGCGGTGACGGTCGTGCCGTCTTTGTAGACGTCTTCGCCGTTGGTGTTCGGAACTTCCAGGACGCCTTTGCCAGTTGCATCGACTTTGACGGTGTAGTCAGTGCCGCCGACGTTGACGGTCAGCGTCGTGGTGCTGCCCGCTTGCGGCGGATTGCTCAGTTGGAAGTGGAAGGTGACGTTCGCATCGCCTTCTTTCGCAGGATCAGCCGTGACTGCCACGGTGGTGGTGTCGATCGTGTCTTTGACTTCAGCAGTGACGCTCGACTTGCTAAGGTCCACGGCTTCGAAGTTGCCGCCGTTTACGGCAGTCACTTCGGCAGTCACGGTCGTGCCGTCTTTGTAGACGTCTTCGCCGTTAGTATTCGGGACTTCCAGGACACCCTTGCCAGTGGCATCGACTTTGACGGTGTAGTCGGTGCCGCCGACGTTCACGGTCAGCGTCGTGGTGCCCGCCTGCGGCGGATTGCTCAGTTGGAAGTGGAAGGTGACGTTCGCGTCGCCTTCTTTCGCAGGATCTGCGGTGACCACAACGGTAGTGGTGCCTTCCGGTGTAATGGTGTCTTCGACTGTAACGGTATGCGTGGCGTTATCGAGGTTAACGGCCTCGAAGTTACCGCCGTTCACTGCTGTGACTTCTGCAGTAACGGTGCTGGCGTCTTTGTAGACATCTTCCAGGTTGGTGTTCGGAACTTCCAGAACACCTTTACCGGCCGCATCGACTTTGACGGTGTAGTCAGTACCGCCGACATTCACAGTCAGCGTGGTGGTGCTGCCCGCTTGCGGCGGATTGCTCAGCTGGAAGTGGAAGGTGACGTTCGCGTCGCCTTCTTTTGCTGGATCAGCGGTGACCACCACAGTGGTGGTGTCAATGGTGTCTTTAACGTCGGCCGTCGCAGTGGCCTTGCTCAGGTCAACGTCTTCGAAGTTGCCGCCGTTGACTGCAGTCACCTCTGCGGTGACGGTGGTGCCGTCCTTGTAGACGTCTTCACCGTTGGTGTTCGGAACTTCCAGGACGCCTTTGCCGGTTGCATCGACTTTGACGGTGTAGTCAGTGCCACCGACGTTCACGGTCAGGGTCGTGGTGCTGCCCGCTTGCGGCGGGTTGCTCAGCTGGAAGTGGAAGGTGACATTCGCGTCGCCTTCTTTCGCAGGATCGGCCGTCACGGTGACCGTGGTGGTGTCGATCGTATCTTTGACTTCAGCAGTGACGCTCGACTTGCTCAGGTCCACGGCTTCGAAGTTGCCGCCATTTACGGCCGTCACTTCCGCAGTCACGGTGGTGCCGTCTTTGTAGACGTCTTCACCGTTGGTGTTCGGAACTTCCAGGACGCCTTTACCGGTCGCATCGACTTTGACGGTGTAGTCGGTACCACCGACATTAACGGTCAGCGTCGTGGCACTGCCAGCCTGCGGCGGGTTGCTCAGCTGGAAGTGGAAGGTGACGTTGGCATCGCCTTCTTTCGCAGGATCGGCCGTCACGGTGACCGTGGTGGTGTCGATCGTATCTTTGACTTCAGCAGTGACGCTCGACTTGCTCAGGTCCACGGCTTCGAAGTTGCCGCCATTTACGGCCGTCACTTCGGCAGTCACGGTAGTGCCGTCTTTGTAGACGTCTTCGCCGTTGGTGTTCGGGACTTCCAGGACACCTTTACCGGTCGCATCGACTTTGACGGTGTAGTCGGTACCACCGACATTAACGGTCAGGGTCGTGGCGCTGCCCGCTTGCGGCGGATTGCTCAGCTGGAAGTGGAAGGTGACGTTCGCGTCGCCTTCTTTCGCTGGATCGGCGGTGACCACAACAGTAGTGCTATCGATGGTGTCTTTGACTTCAGCAGTCACGCTCGACTTGCTCAGGTCCACGGCTTCGAAGTTACCACCGTTTACGGCAGTGACCTCGGCAGTCACGGTGGTGCCGTCTTTATAGACGTCTTCGCCGTTGGTGTTCGGGACTTCCAGAACGCCTTTACCAGTCGCATCGACTTTGACGGTGTAGTCAGTACCACCGACGTTCACGGTCAGCGTCGTGGTGCTGCCCGCTTGTGGCGGGTTGCTCAGCTGGAAGTGGAAAGTGACGTTCGCATCGCCTTCTTTCGCAGGATCGGCCGTCACGGTGACCGTGGTGGTGTCGATCGTATCTTTGACTTCAGCAGTGACGCTCGACTTGCTCAGGTCCACGGCTTCGAAGTTGCCGCCATTTACGGCCGTCACTTCGGCAGTCACGGTAGTGCCGTCTTTGTAGACGTCTTCGCCGTTGGTGTTCGGGACTTCCAGGACACCTTTACCGGTCGCATCGACTTTAACGGTGTAGTCGGTACCCCCGACGTTCACGGTCAGCGTGGTTGCGCTGCCAGCCTGCGGCGGGTTGCTCAGCTGGAAGTGGAAGGTGACGTTCGCGTCGCCTTCTTTCGCTGGATCGGCGGTGACCACAACAGTAGTCGTATCGATGGTGTCTTTGACTTCAGCAGTGACACTCGACTTGCTCAGGTCCACGGCTTCGAAGTTGCCGCCATTTACGGCAGTGACTTCGGCAGTCACGGTGGTGCCGTCTTTATAGACGTCTTCACCGTTGGTGTTCGGGACTTCCAGGACGCCTTTACCGGTCGCATCGACTTTGACGGTGTAGTCGGTGCCACCGACGTTGACAGTCAGCGTGGTGGTGCTGCCAGCCTGCGGTGGGTTGCTCAGCTGGAAGTGGAAGGTGACGTTCGCATCGCCTTCTTTCGCAGGATCAGCGGTAACCACCACAGTAGTGCTATCGATGGTGTCTTTGACTTCAGCAGTCACGCTCGACTTGCTCAGGTCCACGGCTTCGAAGTTACCGCCATTTACAGCCGTTACTTCGGCAGTCACGGTGGTGCCGTCTTTATAGACGTCTTCGCCGTTGGTGTTCGGGACTTCCAGAACGCCTTTACCAGTCGCATCGACTTTAACGGTGTAGTCGGTACCGCCGACGTTGACGGTCAGCGTCGTGGTGCTGCCCGCTTGTGGCGGGTTGCTCAGCTGGAAGTGGAAAGTGACGTTCGCATCGCCTTCTTTCGCAGGATCTGCCGTCACCACAACGGTAGTGGTGCCTTCCGGTGTAATGGTGTCTTCGACCGTAACGGTATGCGTGGCGTTATCGAGGTTAACGGCTTCGAAGTTGCCGCCGTTCACTGCAGTCACTTCTGCAGTAACGGTACTTGCATCCTTGTAGACGTCTTCCAGGTTGGTGTTTGGAACTTCCAGGACACCTTTGCCCGTCGCATCGACTTTGACGGTGTAGTCGGTCCCGCCGACGTTCACGGTCAGAGTCGTGGTGCTGCCCGCTTGCGGCGGATTGCTCAGCTGGAAGTGGAAAGTGACGTTGGCGTCGCCTTCTTTCGCAGGATCTGCCGTCACCACCACAGTGGTGGTATCGATGGTGTCTTTGACGTCGGCCGTTGCGGTGGCCTTGCTCAGGTCCACAGCTTCGAAGTTACCACCGTTTACGGCAGTGACCTCGGCAGTCACGGTGCTGCCATCTTTGTAAACGTCTTCACCGTTGGCGTTCGGGACACTCAAACTGCCTTTGCCCGAGGCATCGACGTTGACGGTGTAATTAGTACCACCCACGTTCACCGTCAGGGTGGTTGCGCTGCCAGCCTGCGGCGGGTTGCTCAGCTGGAAGTGGAAGGTGACATTCGCGTCGCCTTCTTTCGCAGGATCAGCGGTGACCACCACAGTGGTGGTGTCGATGGTGTCTTTGACCTCAGCAGTGACGCTCGACTTGCTCAGGTCAACGGCTTCGAAGTTGCCGCCATTTACGGCCGTCACTTCGGCAGTCACGGTGCTGCCATCTTTGTAAGCATCTTCACCGTTGGCGTTCGGGACACTCAAAGTGCCTTTGCCCGAAGCATCGACGTTAACGGTGTAGTTGGTCCCCCCCACGTTCACGGTCAGCGTCGTGGCGCTGCCCGCTTGTGGCGGGTTGCTCAGCTGGAAGTGGAAGGTAACGTTCGCATCGCCCTCTTTCGCAGGGTCAGCGGTAACCACCACAGTGGTGGTATCGATAGTGTCCTTGACCTCAGCCGTGACGTTCGACTTGCTCAAGTCGACCGCTTCGAAGTTGCCGCCATTGACGGCAGTCACCTCGGCAGTGACGGTAGAGCCATCTTTGTAGACATCGTCACCATTGGCGTTGGGAACACTCAGCGTGCCTTTACCCGAGGCATCGACATTGACGGTGTAGCTGGTACCCCCCACGTTCACGGTCAACGTCGTGGTGCTGCCAGCCTGCGGCGGGTTGCTCAGCTGGAAGTGGAAGGTGACGTTCGCATCGCCTTCTTTCGCCGGATCCGCCGTGACCACCACGGTAGTGGTGTCGATGGTGTCCGTGACCTGGGTCACCGCCGGCGTAGTGCTCGGGGTCACCACCAGGCCATTGCCGCCGCTGGTGCCGGTGATGGTGGTGGCGATCTGGCCAGCGTCGATGTAAGGCGTGTCATTGGGCGCGATCACGACGTTGACGGCGCCGCTGGTCTGGCCGGCGGGAATGACGATGACGCTGCCGTTGGACAGCGTGATGGTCAGGTCGCTCAGGGGCGCACGGCCAACGGTGGCGGTATAGACGATGACGCCACCCGCTTCGGTGATCGAAGGGGTGGCGCTGAGGGCCACGCCGGTCGCAAACGGTGTATCGGTGGTCGAGGTGTTCTGCTCGAGGCCGCCCACCTCCTGGGTGGTCAGCCCGGCATTGAAGGCAAGTGGGCCGGTGGGGAAGCCGATGGTCGGGTCTACCGCCCCGGCGGTCTCCTGCAGCATGACGAAACTGTGGCCGCCACCCACGGCGCCACCGCCAGCCGCCGCTGGGCCGGCTGCGGTCGCTTCGAGCTCGGTGGTCGGGTCGGCGCCAGCAGCAATTGCCTGCTGCAGCTCTTCCACCGACGGCGCGGCCTGAGCGGTAGCCTGGCTCAGGTCGGTGCTGCTGTCGGGCGCATCGGCGCTCCACTGGGTATCACGGCCCAGATCGAGCAGGCGGCCATCGGCCAGCTCCAGGGTAACGGCGCCGCCCGGGCCGGTAAGAACCTCTTCACCGGCCAGCAGGCGATCACCTTCGATCAATACGCGCCGGATGCCTTCTGGGGATACTGCGATGACTTGGCCAACAATACTTTTAACGATGGCTACAACGCTGCTCATTGGACTCTCCGGCTGACCCGATGTGATCTGATTCCAAGCTCCGAGCGGCGCGCAGGGGCCGCTGTCGGGGGAATTGTTTCAATAATGTTTTCGACGTATTTGACGTCAAAATTCTGTCTATAACTCTTGGCGATTAACTTTATGCCAAACTATTGACCTTATCTCCGCCATCCTAAACAATCGGCTATGTAATGTCACATTGATATTTGAACGTTTGCCATCCCTTCCTTTAGTACTAATACCAGTGCCCCCTCGGAAGTCTGCTCAGCGGTCAAATCAGGTTGCCATTTTTTCAGACCTGAACAGCTTCGGCCGTGATTCAGGACAACAGCGCCCCCGGGGGATCAGCAACAATGCGTGCGTCACTGTTTACCGCTCTACCACTAGCCTTTGCCGCCTCTTTGGTACAAGCACAAACCCTGCCCGAAGCCATGCAGAACGCCCTCGACGTGCACCCGGAGATCCAGGCCGGGGTCAACGCGCGCGTGGCTGCCGACTACCAGGTACGTGCCGCCAAGGGCGGCTATTTGCCGCGGGTCGATGTGACCGCAGGCTATGGCCGTGAGCGCACCGACAGCCCCAGCACCGGCAATCGCTGGGAAAGCCTCAACCGAGGCGAGTCAGCAATCCGTCTTCGCCAAATGGTTTTTGACGGTTTTGCCACCTCGAGCGAAGTGGGCCGCCAACAAGCCACCGCCAATGCCCGCGCCTACTCGCTGATGGGCACTTCCGAGCGCACCGCACTGGATGTCGCCCAGGTTTACCTCGATGTCCTCTCGCGCCGCGAAATGGTGCGCCTGGCCGAAGAGAACCTGCGCAACCACGAACGCATCCTCGACCAGATCAAGCTGCGCACCAGCCGCGGCGTCGGCCGCCTGGCCGACCTCGACCAGGCCGAGGCGCGCCTGGCACAGGCCCGCAACAACCTGATCACCGAGCAGACCAACCTGGCCGATGCCAACACCAACTACCTCAGCGTCGTTGGCCGGATGCCGGAAGAACTGAGCGCACCCGCACCTTTCATCGACATGCTCCCGGCCACGCTGGAAGAGGCACGCGCGCAAATGGTAGAAAGCAGCCCCGTGCTGCGCTCCGCCGAGTCGGATATCGCCGCGGCAGAAAAGCAGTACGACGCTGCGAAGTCGAGCTTCTATCCACGCTTCGATGCAGAACTCGGACGAACGGCCGATAACAACATCGATGGCACGGTTGGCCACAACAACGAGTGGCAGGCCATGCTGCGCATGAACTTCAACCTGTATGCCGGCGGCAGCAACAAGGCCGACCTCGAATCGAAGTCGTACCTGGCCAACCAGGCGCTGGACATTCGCAACAATGCCCTGCGCCAGCTCAATGAAGAACTGGGCCTGGCCTGGAATGCTCAAGAGAACGCCAACGCCCAGGTGCCGATCGCCCAGCAGTACGTGGACCACAGCAACCGGGTGCGCAGCGCCTACCAGCAGCAGTTCAGCCTCGGCGAACGGACCCTGCTCGACCTGCTCGACAGCGAGAATGAAACCTTCACCGCACAGCGCCGTCTGGTAGAGGTGAAGAACATACAATTGTTTACTCAGTACCGAATCAAGGCGACCATTGGCCAGCTGCTCAAGAGCCAGGGCGTCGTAGCGCCGATGGCCACCGTTGTGCAGAACGATTTGAAACCGCGGGTGAACCTGCCAGGCATGAACTGAGGCGCACCCGATCCATCTACCACAAGGATGAAGAGAGCGCCGCGTGGAATCCGAAGTCAGTCGAGTTCAACTCAGCCACGATCCACGCAGTCAGCATGACGACCCCTTGCTGGATAGTCTGCTGACCCTGTGTGTCCTGCATCAGAAGCCCGCCAGCCGGGCGATGCTGACCACCGGCCTGCCCTTGCCGGCCCAGCGCCTGAACGCCGAGCTGCTGCCCCGTGCAGCGGCGCGCGCGGGGCTGCAGGGCCGCCTGCTGCAGCGCAAGCTGGAGCAGATCCCGAGCATCGCCATGCCGGCCATGTTGCTGCTCAAGGAGGGCCGCAGCGCCATCCTGGTGGGCTGGGAAAACACCGACACCGCGCGCCTGCTGCTCAGCGAAAGCGACGGTGGCGAGGTGCTGGTCAGCCGCGAGGCGCTGCAGGACGACTACAGCGGCAAGGTGTTCTTCGCCCAGCCGCAGCACAAGTTCGACGTCAACCACGGCAACCTCATCCCGCGGGCGCGCTCCTGGTTCCGCGACACGTTGCTGCGCAGCAAGTGGCTGTACATCGATGCCATCGCCGCCAGCCTGGTGATCAACCTGATCGCCCTGGCCGCGCCGCTGTTCGTGATGAACGTGTACGACCGCGTGGTGCCCAACCAGGCCACCGCGACGCTGTGGGTACTGGCTGCGGGCATCGGCTTTGCCTACGTCTTCGACCTGATTCTCAAAGGGCTGCGCGGGTTGTGCCTGGACCTTGCCGGGAAGAAGACCGACCTGATCATTTCGGCCACGCTGTTCGAGCGCATCGTCGGCATGTCGATGAAGTATCGCCCGGCGCGGGTCGGCAGCTTTGCCCAGAACATCCACGAGTTCCAGGGCCTGCGCGACTTCCTCGCCTCGCTCACGCTGACCACGCTGATCGATTTGCCCTTCACGCTGCTGATCCTGCTGGTGATCGCGATCATCGGCGGGCACCTGGTGTGGATCCCGATCCTCGCCTTCCCGCTGGCCCTGGGCATCGGCTATGCGTTGCAAAAACCGTTGATGGCGACCATGGAACGGACCATGGCCCTGGCCTCGGAGCGCCAGTCGAGCCTGATCGAAACCCTGGCGGGCCTGGATGCGGTCAAGGTCAACAACGCCGAGAGCGAACGCCAGTACATGTGGGAGCAGACCCTCGGCACCCTCAGCCGCCTGGAGTTGCGGGTCAAGGTGCTGTCGAGCCTGGCCATGAACATCACCATGCTCATCCAGCAGCTGGCGGGTGTGGCGATGATCTGCGTGGGCGTGTACCTGATCATCGACGGCAAGCTCAGCATGGGCGGCCTGGTGGCCTGCTACATGCTCAGCGGCCGTGCGCTCGGCCCGCTGGGTTCGCTCAACGGCTTGCTGGCGCGTTACCAGCAGGCCAAGGTGACCATGGTCTCGACCGACCAGATGATGGAGCTGCCGCAAGAGCGCAACTTCGAGGAGCGCCCACTGAGCCGCCAGGTGCTGCAGGGCGCGATCGAGTTCCGCGGCGTCGACTTCACCTACCCCAACCAGCAGAACCAGGCGCTCAGGGGCATCAACCTGAACATCCGCCCGGGCGAGAAGGTCGGCATCATCGGCCGCAGCGGTTCGGGCAAGAGCTCGCTGGCCAAGCTCATCGTCGGCCTCTACGAGGCGGACAATGGCTCGTTGCTGGTCGATGGCGTGGACATTCGCCAGATCGACGTCAGTGAACTGCGCCACAACATCGGCTACGTCCCCCAGGACATCCAGCTGCTGGCCGGGACCTTGCGCGACAACCTGGTCAGCGGCGCCCGCTACATCGAGGACGAGCTGATCCTGCAGGCCGCCGAGCTGGCCGGCGTGCACGAATTCGCCCGCCTGCACCCCGACGGTTACGAGCTGCAGGTCGGCGAACGCGGCCAGAACCTTTCCGGCGGCCAGCGGCAGAACGTCGCCCTGGCCCGGGCGCTGCTGCTCAACCCGCAGATCCTGCTGCTCGACGAGCCCACCAGTGCCATGGACAACACCGGTGAAGAACGCCTCAAGCAACGCCTGGGCGCGGTGATCGAAGGCAAGACCGTGTTGCTGGTGACCCACCGGGCTTCGTTGCTGTCGCTGGTGGACCGGTTGATCGTCATCGACCGTGGACAGATCGTCGCGGACGGCCCGAAAGCCGCCGTCATGGATGCGCTGAAGAAGGGGCAGATCAGTGTTGCATAAGCTGGATATGGGGCGTTTCAAGGACAGCCTGCGCCGCTACTTCAAGGGCTCCGAGTCACTTGCCGGGCAGCCGCTGCCCGAGGTCAACAAGGCGCTGATCGAAGACGCGCCGCGCATCGTGCGCCTGACCATCTGGGGCATCATCGCGTTCTTCGTGGTGATGATCATCTGGGCCAGCGTGGCGCCGATCGACGAGGTGACCCGCGGCGAAGGCAAGGCCATTCCCTCCTCCAAGGTGCAGAAGATCCAGAACCTGGAAGGCGGCATCGTCGCGCAGATCTATGCCAAGGAAGGGGAAATCGTCGAGGTCGGCCAGCCGCTGCTGCGCCTGGATGAAACCCGCTTTGCCTCCAACGTCGACGAAACCGAGGCCTCGCGCCTGGCCATGGCCCTGCGCGTGCAACGCCTGAGCGCCGAGGTGGACGACAAGCCCCTGCAGATCGACGAAGAACTGCGCAAGGCCGCGCCGAGCCAGGCGGCCAGCGAGCAGTCGCTGTACCAGAGCCGGCGCCAGCAGCTGCAGGACGAAATCAGCGGCCTGGAACAGCAACTGGTGCAGAAGCAGCAGGAGCTGCGCGAGTTCACCTCCAAGCGCGCCCAGTACGCCAACAGCCTGCAGCTGCTGCGCCAGGAAATCGCCATGTCCGAGCCCCTGGTGGCCCAGGGCGCGATCTCCCAGGTGGAAGTGCTGCGCCTGCGCCGCGCCGAGGTGGAAAACCGCGGCCAGATGGACTCGACCGCACTGGCCATCCCGCGTGCCGAAGCGGCGATCAAGGAAGTCCAGAGCAAGATCGAAGAGACCCGCGGCAAGTTCCGCAGCGAAGCCCTGACCCAGCTGAACGAGGCCCGTACCGAGCTGAACAAGGCCACGGCCACTGGCAAGGCCCTGGACGACCGGGTGCACCGCACCATGGTGACCTCGCCGGTACGGGGTATCGTCAAGCAGCTGCTGGTGAACACCGTCGGCGGTGTGATCCAGCCGGGCAGCGACATCATCGAGATCGTGCCGCTGGATGACACCCTGGTGGTGGAGGCGAAGATCCTGCCCAAGGACATCGCCTTCCTGCACCCGGGGCAGGAAGCCACGGTCAAGTTCACGGCGTATGACTACACCATCTACGGCGGGTTGAAGGCGAAGCTGGAGCAGATCGGTGCCGACACCATCACCGATGAAGACAAGAAGACCACCTACTACCTGATCAAGCTGCGCACCGAGAAGAGCCACCTGGGCACCAAGGACAAACCGTTGCTGATCATCCCCGGGATGGTGGCCACGGTGGATATCATGACCGGCAAGAAGACCATCATGAGCTACCTGCTCAAGCCGATCATGAAGGCCCGCTCCGAGGCCCTGCGCGAGCGCTGAGGCGGCCAGCCTGAGGGTGTGATGCAACCACCCTCAGGCTTCTTTGAGCTTTCAGCGCCAGGGCGCCGGCTCGCCCACCAGCTGGCCTTGAATGCCTTCCACACCCATCTCCAGCAGCACCTGCCGCTCGCCTTCGGTCTCGACCCGCTCGGCGATCAGCGGCAGGTCGATACTGTGCGCCGCGCGCTGGATCGCCTCGATGAACAGGCGCTTGTGCTGTTCGTGGTCGATGTCGCGAATGTAGCTGCCGTCGATCTTCAGGTAGGCCAGGCCCAGGTGCGCCAGGTTGCCGATCATGCTGAAACGCCCGCCAAAACGCTGTAGCGCCAGGCCGAAACCTAGGCTGTGCAGGCGCCGGGTCAGTTGCTCGAGCACGGCCTGGACAGGCAACTGCTCTTCGCCGATTTCCAGCACCAGGCGCGGCCCCAGGGCGCTGTGCTGGCCGAGCAGTTCGTACACCCGCTGCAGAGCCTTGGGGTCGGCGAGCGTCGCGGCGGAGAGGTTCAGCGCCAGCACCTGGTCATGGCTGCGCAGGTGCGCCAGCACCTTTTCCAGCACCAACAGGTCCAGCCGCGGCATCCAGCCGAAGCGCTCCAGCCAGGGCAGGAAGCGGCCGGCCGGCAGCGCCTCGCCCTGGTCATCGTGCAGCCGTGAAATGACTTTGTGGTGCAGCACGCGCTCAACCGCCCGGCAATCGACCACCGGCTGGAAGAACAGCTCGAACTGGCCTTTGACGAAGGCCTGGTCGAGCCGCGTGTGCCAGTCGTGATGGCTGTCACCGGCAACCGCTGCCGCACCCTGCTCCAGGCACACCCAGCCTGGCGTCGGCTGGTTTTCGGCACGCGCCAGGGCCTCGTCGGCGAGCTTGAGCAGCGCTTGCGGGGCGTCGCCCGGGCTGAAGGGGGCAAGGCCGATGCAGGCGACCGGGTCGACGTCGGTGGCGCCGGTCTCGTGCAGGCTCTGCAAGGTGGCTTCGAGGGCCTGGGCGAGCTGCACGGCCTCTTCGTGCACCATGCCGGGCGCCAGCACCGCGAATTCACCGCCGCGGCTGCGGGAAATCAGGTCGTTGGTCTCGGGGAAGGTGGCACAGGTGCGCCGCAGCTGTTCGCCCACCGCCTGCAGCAGCTGGTCGGTGCGCTGGCCACCGAGGCGAGCATTGAGCCCGGCAAGGTCCTGCACGCGCAGCAGCAACAGGTAGCCGGCGCGTGCATCTTCCAGGTTGCTGACCCGGGTGTTGAGCTGCATCTCGAAGTAGCGGCGGTTGGACAGCCCGGTGAGGCTGTCCTGGTACGACTCGCTACGCAGCCGCTCACTGCGTTCGGCCTGTTCGGTAAACAGCGCCTTGAGCTTCTCGACCATCTGGTTCATCGCCTGCACCACGCGCCGCAGTTCTGGCGTGCGCGGCAGCTCTGGCAGGCTGAGGAACTCGCGACGGGCAATGGCGTGGGATTGCTCGACCATGTAGTCCAGCGGGCGCAGCTGGCGGCGCAGCAGCAAGGCACCGAGCACAGCGCTCGCCGCCCCGCACAGCAGCAGCCAGCCAAGGCTGCCCAGTGCGCTCTGCCAAAGCTTGCCGATGGCGAACATCGGATGGCTGATCACCTCCACCCGCGCCGCCTGCTGCCAGCCGCGGCTGACGATGGCATCGCCGCCAGCCGGCTCCAGGCCGATCAGGTGGATGAACCAGGCCGGCACGCCACCTGGGTCTGGTTCGGCATGGCGCTCGACCAGCACGGCGTTGGAGCCCATGTCGATGACCTTGATGCTCGCGTAGTAGCCACTGTCGAAGATCGAGCTGACCATCAGCTCGACCATGGCCGGGTCGTCGATGTTCGGCGTCAGCGACAACGCCAGCGCGGTGGCTGCATCCTGGGCATGCGAGCGCAATTGGTTGACGTACTGGCTGCGCGAACTCTCCAGGCTGACCATGAAGCTGCCGCTGAACGCGACTACCAGGAACAGGCAAATGGCCAACAGCAATTGTTTGAACAGTGACATCTGTGCTCCTTCAGTAAACCGGTTCGGCCGGGAACCCTTCGGCCTGCATTTTCTTCAGCACGTCCTGCCAGCGTGACAGGCGCTTGGTGTCGCCGACTTTCTTGTTGCCCGCGGCCCCCGTCAGCCACAGGCCCTCGCCGTTGAAGGCATACACCGGCAACAGGTCGGTACGCTGGCTGGCCGGCTTGATCGCGTCCATCAGGCTGTCGAGCACCAGGGGCTGGGCCTGTGGGCTTGAATAATAGGTCAGCACCATGTGCGCCCGGTTCTGGCGCAGGGCCTTGACGTAGGTGATGCGCAGTTTTTCGCTGGGCACGCCCATGCGGCGCAGGCTGAAGTACTTGGCAATGGCGTAGTCTTCGCAGTCCCCGGCACCTTTGATCAGTGCCTGGATCGGCGTCGCCCAGTAATCGACTTCGTGCCACAGGTCGATGTCTTCGACATAACGCAATTGCTGGTTGAAGAACAGGTTGACCGCCTGCAGGCGCTGCAGTTCGGTGCCCTGGCCTTGCGTGGCCATCAGCTGCTGCCAGGCGTCGATCCGGCCCTTGCCGGCGCCCAGCGGGCCATACAGGGCCTGGGCCTTGCGGCTGATCTGGGCAAAATCCCAATCCGCATGCAAACCGCCCAGCAGCAAGCTGCCGAGCAGCACGGCAAGGCCGAGACGTCGCATGGCGGTTTTGAGCACCCAGGGTATCGCCACTGCGAAGACCTGTTCTGACCGATCGAAAGCAGCGATGGTGCGGTGTGCCAGCGCAAAAGACAATGGCACCCTGCAATCATGGCACCGGCAGTCGGCCGGCCATCACTTTCTTGCTAGCGCTTTAGTAGGTGTCGCTTCCTTTGCCGGCCGACTTCATCCACCATATCCGTGGTCTTGCTTCGCACGCCCCCGTGCGTTGGTTTGACAAGCCCCCTTGCCAATCACTAGTGTCATTGGATCCAACTTTCTTCGTCGAGGCAGACTCCGCGTGGCCGAGAAAATCAAACTCAGTAATGTGCTGGTAAGCGAACAGGTACCGGCGCACCTGGCCCGTGGCGTGATCGAAGAGCGCCTGCGCAGCGCCATCCTCGATGGGCGCCTGCCGCCCGGCACCGCCGTGCGTCAACAGGAACTGGCCACCTTGTACGGCGTCAGCCGCATGCCTGTGCGCGAAGCCCTGCGCCAGCTGGAGGCGCAATCGCTGCTGACCGTGGAGATGCACAAGGGCGCGGTGGTGGCGCCGCTGATCGGCGAGGACGCGGTCGATACCTATGAGCTGCGGGTGCTGCTGGAAAGTGAAGCCCTGCGCCAGTCCATCCCGCTGCTCGAGCCCGAGGACATCGCCAGCGCCCGCGGCTACATCGAGCAATTGGAAAACGAAACCCGCCATGCCGAGATCGGCCGCCTCAACCGGCTGCTGCACATGGCCTTGTACAGCAAGGCGTCGAACCAGAAGCTTTTGCGCCTGATCGAGAACGAGCTCAACGAGGAAGAGCGCTTCCTGCGTTTTCACCTGTCATCGATGGGGCTGGGCAAGCTGACCCAGGACGACCACAACGCCTTGGTCGATGCCGCCAGCGACAAGCAGGTGGAGCTTGCCGTGAGCGTGCTGGAGCAGCATCTGAACCATGGCGCCCGGGTGATCCGCACTTATCTGGACAAGCAGGCAGCCCGCTGACGGCCCGGCCGGCAAATGACGGTTGCAAACCAACCCCGCCGCGGCAAACAATGAGACTAATTATCATTTATGCCGATGGCTCGTCATGCCCTCCAACGACTCCGTGCACGCGCTCTACAGTGACCACCACAGCTGGCTGAACACCTGGCTGCGCAGCCAGCTGGGCAATGCCGCCGATGCTGCGGACCTGGCCCAGGATACCTTCGTGCGCTTGCTGCAACGCCGGGATCAACTGCAACTGCACACCCCGCGTGCCTTCCTGCGCACCGTGGCGCGCGGCTTGGTGATCGACCACTGGCGGCGCGAGGAACTGCACCGCGCCTACCTCGAAGCCCTGGCTCAGCTACCCGAGGCCCAGGCACCCTCGGCCGAAACCCGCGAGCTGCTGCTGGAGCTGCTCGAACGCATCGCGCGCATGCTCGACGGGCTCAAGCCAAAGGTGCGCCAGGCGTTCCTGCTGGCCCAGTGCGAAGGGTTGAGCCACCAGGCCGTGGCCGAGCGGTTGGGCGTGTCGCTGCGTTCTGTGGAGCGCTATGTGGCCGATGCGCTGTATCACTGTTACCTGCTTCGCTACGCAGACGAGCCGTAACGTGGCGCCCTCCCCTGCGGCCGTGAAACAGGCCATCCACTGGATGCTCAGCCTGCGTGAACGGGGCAACGACCCGTCATTGGCGCAGCAGTGCGAGCGCTGGCGCAACGCCGCGCCTGAACATGAGCTGGCCTGGCAACGGGTGATGCGCCTGCACCAGGATCTCGACCTGCGCGCCATACCCGGCGCCGGCGTCGCCTTGCAGACACTGGAGACCAGCCAGCGCCGGCTGCATCGGCGCCAGGCGCTCAAGCTGCTCGGCGGGGTGGCCCTGGTAGGCTCGGCGAGCTGGCTGGCCAGGGACCTGCAGAGCGTCAGCGCCTGGGCCTCGGACTACGCCACCGCAACCGGAGAACGCCGCAGCCTGCGCTTGCCCGATGGCTCGCTGCTGCAGCTCAACACACGCAGCGCCGTGGACCTGGCCTTCACCGAGCAGCAGCGGCTGGTCCGCCTGAAGCAGGGCGAGTTGATGCTCAGCTGCAGCGAAACCGCAGACCCGGGGCGCCCGCTGCTGGTGCAATCGCGCGATGCGCTGGTGGAGGGTTTTGCCGGGCGCTTCGTGGTGCGCCAGGACGAGGACTGCACGCGGGTCAGCGTCACCGCTGGCAAGGTGGCTGTGCATCAACCAGGTGGCGAGCTGCAGTGGATCGGTAACGGCCAGGACTGGCGGGTGGATGCCTCGGGCGCCCGGCGCCTGGAGCAGGTTGCCATGGACGCTGCAGCCTGGAGCGAGGGGCTGATCGTCACCCGGGACATGCGCCTGGCAGATTTCCTGACCCAGGTGAGCCGCTATCGCCATGGCTACCTGGCCTGCGATGAAGATATCGCCGACCTGCGCCTGTCGGGGGTGTTCCGCCTGGAAGACCCGGAGCAGCTGCTGCAACTGCTCCCGCAGACGCTGCCGGTGCAACTGCGCCAACGTACCCGCTGGTGGATACGCCTCGAGCGCTTGAGCTGACGCTAGCTACGGTAAATAACTGGCGGGTTTTGCTTCACCGTCCGGCAAGGACAGTAAACCAACCTTTCTGCCCTTGACCCCTCGACGGACCTCACGATGCCCATCGCCTCACCTTCTGCTCACCCTCTTCACAAGAATGATTTTCGACCTTCTTTAGATTCACCCCTGTTGCGCAAGGCGATACGCGCCGCCCTCTTCGGCACGGCACTGGGCCTGGCAGGCCTGCCGGTCATTGCATCCGCCGCCGAGCCTGCGCAGGTAAGCCAGCCCTATGCAATCCCGCCAGGGCCGCTGGATGACGTGCTCAATCAATTTGCGCGGCAGGCAGGCATCACCCTGTCGAGTACCCCGCAAATGACCGGCGAGCTGCGCTCCAGCGGCCTGCAGGGCCATTACTCGACTGACCAGGCGCTACGCCAGCTGCTCAACGGTACCGGCCTGGAAGCCGTCGGCCAGGGCGGCCACAGCTACGTGCTGCGTGCACAGCCTGAGGATGCCGCGCTGTCACTGCCGGACACCGATGTGCGCAGTTTCAGCCTCGGCAATGCGCTGGGCAGCATGGAGGGCTACAACGCCACCCATAGCCAGGTGGCGACCAAGACCAGCATGCCGCTGGTGGAAACCTCGCAATCGGTATCGGTGGTGACCCGCCAGCAGATCGATGACCAAGGCTCGCAAACCGTCGCCCAGGCCATGCGCTACACCCCTGGGGTGCTGACCAACCCCTATGGCGCCACCCACCGTTATGACTACGTGGCCATGCGCGGCTTCAATGACGGCTCGGTGGACAACATCTACGTCGATGGCCTCAAGTCGATGGGCGACAACGGCACCTACAGCACCATGCAGGTGGACCCTTACTTCCTCGAGCGCATCGACATACTCAAGGGGCCCTCCTCGGTGCTTTATGGCCGCAGCTCGCCGGGCGGGCTGGTGGCCCTTACCACCAAGAAGCCGCTGTTCGAGGCCTATCACCAGGTGCAGGCGACCGTGGGCACCCAGGGGCAGCGAGGCATGGGCTTCGACTTCAGCGGCCCGCTGGATGACGACAGGCGCATTGCCTATCGCCTGACCGGGCTGGCGGACGCATCCGACACGCAGTTCGACCATAACAAGGAAGAACGCTACGCCATCGCACCGGCAATCAGCATCGACTTCAGCGAAGACACTTCGCTGACCCTGCAGGCCTATCTGCAGCACGACCCCAACGGTGGCTACCATGGCGGCAACCCGGCGGATGGCATGCTGCACAAGCGCAATGGCCAGCGCCTGTCGGATCACTTCTTCGAAGGCGAGCCGGGCATCGACAACTACGAGCGCACCCAGCAGTCGTTCAGCTACCAGTTCGAGCACCGCTTCAACGACGTGTTCACTGCGCGGCAGAACTTCCGCTACCAGGATTCCGACGTGACGATGGACCAGGTCTACTCGGCCGGGTGGGCCGATGCCGACAGCAATATCCTCAACCGCGCCTATACCGGCGGGGACGAGCGGCTGCATTCCTACATCATCGACAACATGCTGCAGGCCGAATTCTTCACAGGCCCAGCCAAGCACACGCTGCTGCTGGGCACCGACTATCAGCGGCGCAAGGCCGACGTGGCCTGGCGCTATGGCACGGTCGATCCGCTGGACGCCAGTCACCCACAGTACGGCAATGGCAACCTGCAGGTGCTGGGCGAAAACCGCTATCAGCGCCGCCTGCAACAGACTGGGGTATACCTGCAGGACCTGGTCGAGCTGGACCAGTGGCGCTTCTCGCTGGGCCTGCGCCAGGACTGGGTGAGGGTTTCGGAAGAGAACCGTGACAGCGATACCAAGGTCAGCGACGAGCGCAGCAAGTTCACGACCCGGGCGGGCGTGCTCTATCTGTTCGAGAACGGCATCGCGCCCTATGTCAGCTACTCCGAGTCGTTCAACCCCAACACCGTTTCCGATCAGGACGGCCGACCGCTGGCACCGACCGAAGGCACCCAGTGGGAGGCGGGTATCAAGTACCAGCCACCGGGCAGCGACAACTTGTTCACCGCCTCGGTCTTCCACATCGAGCAGGAGAACCTGGCATCCAAGCAGCCGGACGAGAACTTCTATCGGCCTGTGGGTGAAGTGCGCTCGCAAGGCCTGGAGCTGGAGGCCCATGTACAGGTGACCGACAACCTGAAGCTGCTGGGTGGCTACACCTTTACCGATATCGAGTATGCCAAGTCGATGCCGAGCCTGGTCGCCGGCAATCTCGACAACAAGGGCCATTCGCCGACCCAGGCGCCCAAGCAGATGTTCTCGTTGTGGGCCGATTACAACTTCCGCCAGGGCCCGCTGGATGGCCTGCGCCTGGGCGGCGGAGTGCGTTATGTGGGGTACAGCTGGGTGGATGCGGAAAACAGCATGAAGGTGCCCTCCTACACGTTGTTCGACGCTTCGGTGGGCTATGACCTGGGCAAGGTCGGGCTCAAGGGTGTGGACGTGCGCCTGAACGCCAACAACCTCACCAACGAAACCTACATCACCTCATGCGCCAGCCTGAACTACTGCTACATGGGTGAAGAGCGCAATGTCAGCGCGACGGTCAGCTATCAGTTCTGACCACCCGGAAAAGACAAAGCCCCTGTCTGCAGTGCAGACAGGGGCTTTGGTTTTGAATCTTGACGATGACCTACTCTCACATGGGGAAACCCCACACTACCATCGGCGATGCATCGTTTCACTGCTGAGTTCGGGATGGGATCAGGTGGTTCCAATGCTCTATGGTCGTCAAGAAATTCTGTGTGCTGGCCCGTCCCTCGGGACGTGCCTGCGAATCTCTATGGCTTCTACTTAAAGACAAAACCCCTACCTGCTCACGCAGATAGGGGTTTTGCGAAATGAATCTTGACGATGACCTACTCTCACATGGGGAAACCCCACACTACCATCGGCGATGCATCGTTTCACTGCT